>JAEUHG010000281.1 GCA_016795425.1 Verrucomicrobiales bacterium | reverse complement strand
CAACCTGGTCGACTGGGAGCCCTCCCTGACCTTCACCAATGGCATGGAGCGCACCGCAGTGATCGATGGAACTGGCGGCTCGGATTCGCGGCGTTTCTACCGCCTCCGCATCCCGTAGCACTCATCCACTCCCGGCCACCCGCTCGAGATTGCAATCGGGTCGCGTCTCGTGCAATGGGGTCGCGTCTTGACTATTGGCATTTCGAAAGCTCGATGCGGCGAAGCCGGTCCGGCCCCCGTTGATCGCCCGATCCTGGCATCTCAACGCAGCAGCAGCCGGTAAAATCGGTGAGGCGATTCCGGTTCGATGGGATCGAGATAATCCCAGCGCGAGCCGGCGTTGAGAACCGTCGCCACCGACTCCCATTGCTCGAGGTCCGGAGATCGCTGAATGAAGTAGCTGAAGCCCGAGTCGCCCGTGACCGTGATGCGAATCCCTCCCAGTTCTTGGACCGCCGTCATCCTGCCCGACACCACGGTCAACGACGCCGGATCACTGGCGACCTGCCCGCCGGGGTTGATGATGAGAACCGAATAGTTGCCCGCGTCAGCGACCCGCACCGACGCCAGCAAAAGCTGCGGCGTCGAGGCATTCGAAATCGGGACTCCGTTCCTGAGCCACTGATAGCTCAAGGGCAATTCCCCGGTGGCCGTCACCCGGAACGTCACGCTCTGGCCGACGAACGCTGTCTGCGCTGTCGGGACCTGAAGAAGGCTCGGACCTCGAACCACCGACAACGCGGCGCTGGAACTTATCGATGTTCCGTAGGGATTGCTGACCTTGACGGAATAGTTACCGGCGTCGGCGAGGGCGATGTTGGTGATGACGATTTCCGTCTCGGTGGCCCCGTCGATCGCCTGGTCGTCCCGCAACCATTGATAGGCCAGCGGCGGCGGACCCACCGCACCCACGGCGAAGGTGACCTTCCCTCCGGTATTCCGCCCCGCACCCGCGGGATGCGCGAGAATCGCGGGAGGATAATCGAGGCACTTGCCCTTGGATCCAGCCCTGAAGAGCGCCCGCATTTCCCCTTCCGTCAGCGCCCGGCGATACACGCTCAACTCGTCGATTCCCCCATAAAACCCCGCGCCGCCTGCGGGCGAGGCGCCAACGGCGGCGTCGGACGAGAAATCGAACTCGACGTCGTAGTTCGATTCGGAGACCCGCAGACCGTCGAGATAAAACCGGACTTTGGAGCCGCTCCTGGTCACGGCGACGTGATGCCACTGGAGGTCCACCAATGCCGGCGGCGACGCCACGTATCCGATGCCGACCTTCGTCAGGAACAATCGCCCGTCGTGGAACAGCCCGAACCCATATCCTCCATCGCCATAGGCAAAAAAGATGCCGTTGCCTGAGCCCCCGCGCGTGGCCTCCGTTTCGCTCTGTCGACGAACCCAGCCTTCGACGCTGAAGTCCGTCGACGCCAATTCCTGACCTCGGAAAATCGGCAGGGCACTGTCCACCCCGTTTAAGTCGAAGGCCCTCCCAACTCGTCCGCTCGTGAATCCCATCGACGCTGAAGAGCCGCCCGGATGCCCCCCGAAGGCGTCGCGCGTTCCGTCGTCGCCGGTCCACCAGGCCACCAACCCATCCGGCTTGGCGCATACTTCCAGGGCGTGGACGTCGAACTCCGCCACACCCTCCAGGCTCGCGGCAATTTCGCCGACAAACACTCGGGCTCGAATCGTGGTCGTCTCGGCGAGGACGATCGGACTCTCGAAGACCGGCGAATCTTTCGTCGGCGAAATCCCGTTCAACGTGTAGCGAATCTCCCCGGTCGCCACCGGGCTCCGCAAGATCACCGCCACCGAGACTGGAAAGGAACCTCCTTCAGGTTCCGTCTGCACCCGGCCCAAATCGCACTTTCCGGCCGCCCCGTTTTGGGAAAGGACCCCGAAGTCGTCCGCCGCCAACGCCCGGTCGTAGATCCCCACCTCGTCCAAGGAACCCCAGAAGGGGCCAAACATCCCCGAGTGGGCGCTCCCAAGCGTCGTCGAGGGAACGAATTCAAAACCCTCGTTATGGTCGTCGGTGACCTCGGACTTGCCATCGACAAAGAACACCACTTCGGCCCCCCGCTTCGAGACCGCCACGTGGTGCCAGTTCAGGTCGACAATCGCAAGCCGGGTGGTCTCGGCATGACTCGTGAATCGCGACAGCGCCAACCGGCCATCCGGCAACATGCCAAGGTCATAGCCCTCGCCCGACAGCGAAATGAGGGCGGCATGGCGGGAAACTCCGTGGGTCACGGCGCCAAGATCCGCCCGGCGCACCCAGCCTTCGATCGAGAAATCCCGCAGGCGCAGGCCGTCGAAGGGAGGCGACTCGACCGCACTTTCAACGCCGTCGAATCCATAGGCCTCGCCACGAACCCCGGGGACACGCTGCACGTCTTTGGTCTCGACGACCTTGGCCCCGACCACCAACTCGGGCACGTCGCCGTCGCCCGGAAACCATCGCACCAGACCCATCGGGGCCAAACAGCCCGAGGGCAATTGACGCTGATAATGCGCCGTCGCAATCGCGGTGCGCAGGCCGGAGGAATGGAAGAATTGCGCCTTGAGCGTCTGTGTGTTCCGGATCGGGATCGACACCGAGTAGATGGGCGAATTCGTCGATGGATCGGTCCCGTCGACCGTGTATCGCAGGACTCCCTCCGCCGACAGGGGAAGGAGGGTCACGACGAAAGGTTCGCTGAAAGACCTTGAGCCCTGTTCGATCCTGGCCTGGGGCAATCGGCATTTGCCACGATCGGAGGCGAAGGTGACCGCCCGAATCTCGTCTTCGCCAAGCTCTCGATTGTAAAGGCACAGTTCGTCCACCGCTCCCGTGAACAGCGAGTTCCCCACATTGGGCGCCCCAACGGCCGGTGATCCGTTGAACGCAAAAGTGACCGTGTAGTCCTTCGCCGGATCGGGTTCCCCGTCCAAAAAGAAGTTCACCCGCCCGCTCCGACAAGTCACCGCCAGATGATGCCAGTCGGAGCCTCGAACGATGAAATCCGAAGCCACATGACCCCTTCCCACTTCCGACAAAAACATTCGACCATCAGATAGGATTCCAACCCCGTAGCCGCCCTCGGGATACCCGAAAATCAATCCTGTCGGCGTCCCCCCGGAACCGTTCGGAAACTTGACCCAGGCTTCCACCGTGAACTCCTGCAAATGCAGGTCCGGCGCGTCCGGCGCCGAGAATCCCGGCGCTTCGCGGCTGAATGAAAAGGCCTCGCCCACCATCCCGGGTTCGAATTGATCCGATGAAGTGCCCGCCGTCTCGCCATCATGCATCACCTCGTTTCGGCTCCGCTCGCCCGTCCACCACCGTATCAGCCCCATCGGCGCCGTGACGCACCCCTCCGGCGCGACATACTCCGCCTGCACGATTTCGGTCACCGCACGTTCCCCGGCAAAGCCACGAGCTTTGACCACCACGGAGCTTCGGACCACGAACGGACGATCATAGATCGTGGATTCCGCGGTCGGCTCGCTTCCATCCATGGTGTAATGGATGGTCAGGTCGGGATCCGACACACCGACGTGCACCTCGGTCAACCGGTCGATGGCTCCGCCCGGCGGCGAAATGAACACGGCGGGAAAGGAGGTGTCATAGGCATCCAACTCCACGATCCTCGGGCCCCGCTCGCCAGTTCCCCCGTCCCACCCGACGAACTCCGCGCGAAACACGCGGGCCGACATCCCGGGCAGATTGGTCGCTAACAACGCCAAGCTCGAGGCGTCGGCGAACGCGTAGGGATGCGCGGGTTGAAAATCGACCATGACCACGTTGAAGTCCCCGGAACCTTCCGACTTCGTCAGCAGTCGAAACCGACCCATTTCCCGCTGATTCGAGAAAGCCGCCCCGTCGCCCACCGCAAAGAGCGCCACGCTGCGCACGGTCACCACACCCGGGGTTTCCCATTCCACAAAATGCACCGTCCCGGCCTGCGTCGGATCTCCGAAAACCGTCGCGCCCCGTTCGGCCGTGGAGCCGTTCCCTCCCAAAAGATCACGAACATCGAACCCGGCCCGCACCCGGCTCGATTCAAGGACGCGAACGCCCTGTCGCACATCCCAGAGGTCGCCTGAAGCCGGCAATACGGCCCCCATCGCGGAGGCTCCGGCGATCCAGGTCCACAGAACCAGACCAAGGACCACCACCTCGCCCGCCCGCCACCGCGAGACTTTCGTTGGCTCCACCGTCCTCCCGAGACTGCGCGACGGAACTGCCCCGGTCTCGCCGCGTCGGCCTCGTCCGAAGAACCGTGTCCCTTTCCCCCTCCCGCCGATCCGACCATCTCGTGGACCACGCATTCGCCGTCCTTAGTGGCGCGAGTTGCCCCTGTCAATGGAACGGTGGCTTCCCAACCGCGCCACCGCCACACCTCGGTGTTCGACAACGCTGGCGGCAAGGAGTCGCGACGGTTCTGCGGAATCAGCCACCCCTCGCTTCCGCCAAAAAGAAGGATACGAACACGATCGCAATCCCGATAACCCGACCAACACCATCAAGCTTTTTTACTCCGCGCAATCTGGCCATTTCGCTGAACTTCGCGATCCGAGTTTACCGGGCGAATGGCAACTTGTTCCTGACCTGAATCAAACTCGGAAAACGCACGCATCGAGGACACGCCGGCTGCGGCGCGAATCCGCTCAATCGACGCTTTCCACCCCGTGTCTTCGCCCCTTGGCCGGAGGGCGGTTCAGGCATGGCGGATGCTTCTACCAAGTCGGATCTGATTGAGGGCGGCCATTGGTTCTCAATCTAAAATGTATGGATTACCTATCCACAAGATGACACCTCCACCGACGAAAGCTCCGCCTGCCACTGCCGCTTCACGCTATCGGACGGCCCCGGATCCGTCCCTGACCGACGCCGCCTTGGCGAGCATCGCCGCGGCCCACGTCGCAGCACGGGACTACCGCGCGGCTGCCCCACTCTATCAAAAGCTCACGGCGGTGTTTCCCGACACCCTCCAGTATTGGCATTGCCGCTTGGAATGCGCCCGACAACAGCAGCAGGGCGTGGTGGTCGAACTGATCATGGAGGACGCCATGAGCCGGCACCCTGAATGGGCCGAAACTCTTGAGAAACCGCTTCCAGCCTCCACCCGCACCCGACGACTCAGCTGCGCGATGATCGAGCACGGCCTTTACCTCTCGCGCAACCAGCTGAGGGTCTGCTGCACCCACCACCATGGTCGTGGTTCGCCGGTAATCGGTGAATTCCACGGCGGCCCGTTGCCGGTCGATCTCATCCAGCAGAAGCGCCAGGAGATGCGAGAAGCCAATCGCATTGGCGTCTTCGGTCTGTGTGACGGCTGCCCTTTCCTAAAAGAGGACGACTGGCTCGATGAACCTCCAGCCCTGGTCAAGGTCCTGTTCGTGGGCCCCTCCTCCCGCTGCCAACTGCGCTGCGACTACTGCTATACCACCCTGCGTCCCGAACT
>JAEUHG010000272.1 GCA_016795425.1 Verrucomicrobiales bacterium | reverse complement strand
GGCGACGAGGGGCCTTGGGTTCGGAGGTTTACGGGAAGGAATGTTGATTAGGGTACGACCGTTTCAAAGCGCCGCGAAGTTGCGTAAACGTGGACGTCGTAAGGCGCAATGCCGTCGTCCAGATGGCCGCCCGCCAACTGGTGTTGTTCAGTGGAATGCAGGCGGTACAGCGTTCGGCTCCTGACGCGGTCGGACAGGCCTTCGACGGCGAATCGGAATCCGTGCCCGGATTCATTGGCAAGGATCAGAACAGTGTCGTCGCCGACTTGGCGGACCGTGGCGATCAGGGGGAAGCGATCGTGCGACCCGAAGGTCGCGGCGAGACGCAGGCGGGGTGTGCGACCGGGCTTGGCGAGAAGCGCGGGTTCAAGCGCGCGAAGCTCTCGTCCAAGTCGAAGAAGGTCCCGCCACAATTGCGGTCGGGTTTGCCCGGCGGATTTCTCCTGCTCGGTGGGTTTGGCGTAGGCCGTGCCCCAATAAAGAATCGCGTTGGCGCCATGCAGGATCGCGTCATAGGCCATGAACCGGGATTCGCGAAACGTCGGCGGGCGTCCGATCCCAAGGGCCAGGTGGTGGTCGGTGATGCGTTCGCGCAAATCCCGCCAACCGAAACTCTGCAGGACCATGGCACACGACCGTCCGGGTGCCGCGTCGCGCATCCGGCGTGTGTAAGCGCCGACGGAGGCGAGGGTCATATCGGCCAAGTCGCTGTGGCCGACATCGAGATTGGCTGGCGCCGGGTAGATATCGCATCCGGCCATGTCGGCCTCGCGATTGAACAGCCTCAGGTCCTGGAGCGAATTGCGCGGGGCGTGGTTCATCCAGAGCACGTGGTTGGGGTCCAAACGGCGCACGAATCGCAGGCCGGCGGTGATGCCATCGCCCACGGCGCGCACCCGATTGGGAGAATCGTCGATCCGAACCTTGGGATTGGGACAAGGTTGCCCGGCTTTGGTCCAAAACTGAGTCCGAGCCTCTTCGAATTCAGCGTACAACCCGCGATCGAAAAGTATTTGGGCCGTGGCGACGAGGGGAGCGAGCTCCCGTTGCGTCTCGGACAAGGTCCGCATGGTTCGGAGTTCGGCGCGGACCGTCTCCATGGGGCCCCACCACTGGTTCCAAAGGATTTCGTCAGGGCCTTCCCAGATCAACAGGGCGGGGTGGTGACGGATGCGGTGGACGACATTGGAGAGCCGGTCCTGCCTGTGGGTGGTCTCGGTACTCAGGTCGAGGGCATCACCCAGATTCACCCAAGCCTTCGCTCCCAGGCGGTCCAGGCGGTCGAGATCGGAGGTTTCGGGGCGGCACTGAAAGAGATTGAAGCCGTGGCGGACGGCATCCTGGAGATCCGCATCCGAGGCGGGATTCTCGTAGAGTCCGAGGAGAAGTCGTGGTCGCCCGTCTACCAACAACATCCCTTGAGAATCGCGGAGCGCGGCGGCGGCGTTGGACGTGGTGGTCGCGACGACCAAGAGGAGGATCAAGCCCAGCTTGGCGAGGGAGCGGGGCGTGTCGCGGAGGACCAAGGCTCGGAGGGATGCGATCATGGCGAGGGAGACCGGGCGGATTGCGGACGCGTCGTGGCCCGAGACGGGGACGCTGCAGAAGGTGGAGGACATGCGAGCGGTTGTCGTAGTCGCTGGATCACCTGGGAAGCGACATCAGGCTGGAGTCCGTCGAAGGACTCGCGCACGACGCCGATGCGGTCGACGAGGAGGATTCGTTCGGTGCCGAGACTGCCTTCGGGCACCAGCGGCATCCAATCCTGCGGATTGGTGATCCATCCCGTCGTGCGTGAGGTGGTTCCGTAGTTCTGAGGACGAGTCAGGAACCGCCACCGGGCAGGGTCGGCTCCGAACTCCCGGGCGAAGGCGGCAAGGACCGAAGGGGAATCGGTGCGGGGATCGATGCTGAAGGAGAGGAGTCGCACGTCAGGAAGGTCGGCGACGCCGTGCTGGATTTCAGCCATGCGATGACTCACGGCGCGGCAGGAGAGCGAGCAACTGGTGAAGACGAAGTTGAAGACTACCTCATGACCGATCAGATCGGAGCGGGACACCGGATGACCGGAGCTATCGACGAGGGAGAATTCCGGCAATGGGCGGGGAAGAGTGACGGAAGTCCGCGACGTGGGATCGAGGGAAGACTGCGGCGTTCGCGGGGTGCTGAGTTCTGGCAGAAAGAAGGCGACCGAGAACATGAGCGCGAGAAGGGCCGCGGCGAGAATTGCCAGGGGCAGGACGCGGCGCGCGGGCGGCAAACCCGGGTTGGCGGATATCAAGGACGGAGCGTCCTGCCTTGAGCGATCGGTCCGTGTCGATTCGAACATGAGACAAAACGAGGAACTGATGTCGACGTCGCGGTGGGCGCACTATCGGGAGTTTGGGCCTGAGGGTGTCAATCGAGAACCTGGACGGAGCGCGTGGTTTGACATCGATGGGACGTTGTGGCTTAGGCTGGCGGCGATGGTTCGGCAGTGCGGAATTTGGTTCATGGTGCTGGCCCTCGTTGTCACAACGGGAGGCCACTGGATGATTCTGCAGATGGGAGCTTGGACGGGAATGTTCGTCCGATTCGCCAACGAGAGTTCGATGAGCGAAGCGGTCGCGAAGACCTTTGATGGTCAGCACCCGTGCCGCCTCTGTCACTGGGTGCGCGAGGGACGATCCGAACAGCAAAAGAAGGCGACGGAGACTTTGATGGTGGTGGCGAAGTTGGATCTGCTGTTTGGGAGAGCGGAAGCGACGGTAGTGCCGCCCCGGTCAGAAGGGCGTCCAGCCGTCTTCGGAAGGGCTTGGTTCCCTGCGCAGCGTCGAACCTCACCTCCTGTGCCGCCTCCACGCGCGGCCTGATTTCCCATTCTTCCTGCGCCGCCTGGATAGGAGGCACGACGTTGACGGCTGGACGCGGGGACGTTGTCGGTCTATCCGAGTCAAGGATTCAGGTCGTCCCGCCTGTAGGCGCAGGGCTGCTAGGACTTCGGGAATTCGTGTGCCCAGACGAGCACACTTTCGCGAACCCCATCGTTGGAACTTGGACTTCGGAAACCCATGAATCATTGGAATGCCGCAATGGCGGCGACACCCTCTCTGAAGCTGCCCTGGCTGCGCCGGTTAAGATGGACGGCGGTGGCGGGCCAGACGGCTACGGTCCTCTTTGTCATCCACGTGTTGAAGGTGCCGCTGCCGGTGGTGCCGGTGGTGGCGGTCATCGCCTTCACGGCGCTGACCAACCTTGGACTGCACGTCATTTCGCCGGGAGCAGGAGAGAGCGAGCGTTTTCTGGCGATGGTGTTGGGCATCGACGTGTTCCTGTTGACCTTGGTGTTGCGATTGACCGGAGGACCTTACAATCCGTTTGCTACACTCTACTTGGTCCTGGTGGCCTTGTCGGCGGTGGCCCTCTCGACGCGGTGGACATGGTGGATCGCGGTGTTGGCAAGCGTGGGGTACGGGTTTCTGTTCCTTTTTTCCGAAGTCTGGACACGGCTTGGCGATCCCGTCTGCGGAGTGGGACCGAACCTCCCGATGGCGATGCATCTTTGGGGCATGCTGATCGCGTTCATGCTGACCGCAGGTTTGGTGGCATTCTTTGTTGCTCGCTTGCAGCACGCATTACGAGGTCGGGACGAGGAACTTCGAATGGCGCGGGACCGTGCCGTGCAGCACGAGCATTTCGCCGCGCTGGCAACGTTGGCGGCCGGGGCGGCGCACGAACTCGGGACTCCGTTGGGAACGATTGTCGTGGCCGCTGGCGAACTCGCACGCGAGGCGTCCACGGTGCCGGATCGCCCGGACTGGGTGGGAGATGCCGAACTGATACGCAGGGAGGCTTATCGTTGTCGGGCGATTCTCGACCGACTTCAAAACCAGGCCGAAGACACGCCAAAGGAAATCGCCTTGGACGGGGTGGTGACGTTACTGCAACGGCGGTTTCCCCAGGTGACCTTTGATGCGCGGGACGATGGTGGGAAGGCGCGGTTGGTGGCGCCGCCGGATGCCTTGACCCAGGCGCTGTCCAACTTGATTGGCAATGCCCTTGATGCCTCGCCTGATGACACTCCTGTGCGGTTCGAAGTGCGCGCGGACGCCGGGCAAGTGGAGTTTCGCGTGGTGGATCGGGGGCAAGGACTGAGCGAGGCGGCGGCGTCCCATGCCGGCGAGCCGTTTTTTACCACCAAATCGGCGGGACGAGGCATGGGATTGGGGCTGTTTCTGGTGCGATTGTTGGCCCGCCGCATGGCGGGGGAGTTCCGCTTTGAAAGACCGGCACAAGGGGGAACCTGTGCGGTGTTGAGTCTTCCGGTGGCGTCCGGCGGTGGGTGAGCATGGATCGACCTCTTTCATTGTTGCTGGTGGACGACGATGGCGAGTTCCGAGAACGGCTGGCCCGGGCCTTGGCCGCGCGAGGGTGTCATGTCGTGACGGCTCCCGATTCGACATCGGCTCGGGAGATGTGGGAGGTCGGGACGTTTGAGGCGGCGATCGTCGATCTTCGACTCAACACCGACTCCGGGTTGCGGTTGATTCCCGATCTTCGCCGGCACCGGCCGGCGGCACGGATCGTGGTTTTGACCGGATTCAGCAGTATTGCCACGGCGATGGAGGCCGGGCGCTTGGGCGTGATTGAGTATTTTACCAAACCTGTCGACGTCGATCAGTTGTATGCGGCGGTGCGCGGTGGCCGCGAGGGCGACGCGGAAGCGCGGCAGTGGGAATCGACAGCGCCGGTGACCGTGCCTTCATTGGACCGGGTCGAGTGGGAACACATCCAGCGGGTGCTGGCTGCTTGCGAAGGCAACGTTTCGCGGACGGCCCGTCTGCTGGGCATCGATCGCCGGTCGCTTCAACGAAAGCTGTCGAAGTATCCGCCTGCCCGATGAGGTCTTGTTCTCCGTTCACCGGACCTGCGGCAAATTGCCGCAGCGTCGTCCGTCGTCAGGGAATTGACGGAGAGGTCTAATCTCGAGACAGAAACCGAACCATGGAGAGAATGATATGCGACGAACCAACCAACGGATGATGGGATGGATGGCGATGGGCTTGGGTGCGGCGATGATGGGAAGCTGGACGGCGGATGCGGATGCGGATCCGGGCGAGAGGCGCGGAGCATCGGTGGCGACCAAACCTCCCCTGGTCGTGACGGCGAACGCCACGAATCAATTCCGAATCAAGGGAATGCACTGCGACGGATGCGCCAAAGGAATCGCCGCCGAAGTCCGAATGTTGCGAGGCGTGGCGGCAGTGGACGTTTCCTACGCGAAGAAGTTCGCGCAGGTGGCGTACGACACCAATCAAGTCACGCAGGTGGAGATGATCCGCGTCATCAAGGAAGCGGGCTACGAGGCCGTACCGACCCGAAACCGCAAGGAGGCGCGCCCGTGAAGCCTGTGCCGCAAGTGCAGGAGAAGTGGAGGCGTTATCTCCGGCCGCCGCCGCCTCCGCCGCGCGATGTCCCTATCTTCACGTGGTCCATGGTGGTGTTGGGCGTCGTGGCCTTGGTGATCGTCTGGTCGGTCCTCCTGTGGCGGGACGCGCGATCGGCGATGTCGAGGAACTCGGCATCGGTGACGGCGG
>JAEUHG010000266.1 GCA_016795425.1 Verrucomicrobiales bacterium | reverse complement strand
GAGTGGGAGACGTCAACTGACTAATACCCGTACCGTGCCCCAGAATGTTGCCGGTACGACCGCCATCGCCCCAGGTCCACAGGCTGCCATCGGTCTTGATGCCGGCGCTGGTGTTTCTCGCAGCGGCCACGGTCATCCAGTCGGTGCTCGATCCGATGCGGATGGGTCGGTGGGCGTTCTGTCCTGACCCGCCATCGCCGAGTTGGCCTGCCCAATTGCCTCCCCATCCCCAGAGACTCCCGTCCGCTTCGATGACCAAGGTATGGCTTTGGCCGGTGGCCAGCCTGGGGCCTGACGGCCCTTGCACGCCGGTCAAGGTGAAGGACCAGGCGTGGGTTTCGCCGCGCACGTTGCCGGCGAGATCGCGCACGCCCGGCAGCAACTCGGCGCGGTAGGCTCCCGGCGGCAGGTCGGTGGCGAAGCGAAGGAGGCAGGCGAAGTTATCGGGGCGTTCTTCGACGGAACCACCGGAGACGAGGACGTCGTCAGTCGTTCCCAACTGGCCATCCGGACCCGCCTCTCGCAGACGCCAGCGGTCGGCGGCGAACGATCCCGGTTGTGCCGGTTCGTCGAGAAATACGGCCAGCGCGCGTGTCGTGGGTTGGTTGGCGCCGTCCCTTGGAGACATCGCCACGATGTGTGGCGGAACGGTGTCCGCACGAATGTTCACCGTGACCGGTGGGACTCGGGTCTCGTTGCCACCAGTATCGGTGGCAACCGCCGAGAGGGTGAAATTGGTCTGCCGGCTACGGAGCGGGGTGGTGAAGCGATACTCGAACGGGTAGTTGCCATCGATCGCGACGACGACGCCGTCCATGACAAAGGCGACGTTGCGCACCTGAACATCGTCTCCGACGGTGGCGGTGACGCGGGCAGGTTGACCTTCGACGACGGACGCGGGGTCCAACGGGAAGTTGGCCGACAGGACCAGCGTGGGGGCCTGGCGACCAAGATCCTGGGCGAGATAATTGACCACCTGCAGTCCGCCGGTGTCGGCGGCAATATATCCGATGCCGTTGTAGATCGACGCGGCGCGTCCGGTACCCGCCAGATCGATGCTCTGCAAGAGAGTCATGGGACCGGAGGGCGCGGGTAGGTTCCATATATTGGCCTCCGGCCCCGGCGCTGCGGGCGGTTGGGAAACGGTGGCCAGTCCGATGCCCGATCCGTTGAGCACCAGGTGTTCCCAGCCGATGTCGGGGATCGTGATGGTCTCGGTCACCAGGGCTTGAAGGAACCGCGGTACCCCGCCCTCGACCTCGTAGGAACCGACGCCGTTACGATGGACGACATAGGCATGACCGTCGGCGGCGAAGAGCCGGCGTGGTCGCTCGGAATTTGCCAGATCGACGGCGCCCAGCGGCGTCAAAGTGCCTTGGGTAGTGAGGACATGGAGCTTGGCCGGGGTCACCGCGCACAGGAAGTCGCCGAGCAGGGCCAGGTCGATCACCAGGCCGTCGAGCTTGGCTTCCGCCAGAAGGCCGGCGGTGTCGAGGTCGATGAGATGCACGCGGCCCATGGCGTCTCCCGCGAACGCGACGCCTCCGCTGATCGCCACGCACGAGACCGACGCTCCGAGATTCACTTGGTGGCGAATGCGCGCGGCAGGCGGGTCGGACAGGTCTACGATGGCCAATCCTCGGGCTCCGTCGGCGACGACGGCAACAGGGCCCAGGCTGGCCACACGGAGGGCTTCTCCGGGCGTTTCCACCTGGGCGATGCGCACCGGATCCAGCCCGCTGAAGACATTGAAAAGGACCAGACCGAAATCGCGGCAAGCCACGGCGGCAACGTCGTTCGCGGCGCTGATGTCCACCGCCGGACCCGGGGTCTCGGCCGCGGTCACCACTCCGGTGCGCACGCTGAGTCCGCTGGTCGGGTCATCGCCGGCCCTGACTTCCGCGCCGTCCCGGATGCCGTCGCCGTCGGTGTCCGCCTTGGCAGGATCGGTTCCCACAATGAGTTCGCCGAGGTCCGACAAGCCGTCCTGGTCGGCGTCCGGACCGGGGTCCGAGTCCAGGTGGATGGCGGGCATATCGAATCGGGAGCCATTGGGGCCGGAGGTGAACTCCGCGGTGCCGGTGCGCAGGGTGGCCGCTTGGAGGACATGCTCGCGATAGGGGTTCGAGGGGGCGACCTGGATGCCCAGGGGATGAAGAACGCCATCGGGTCCCGCCACTCCGCGCACGGCGCGCCCGTTACGGACATCGACCAGCGCGTAATAGATCAGGCCGCGAATCGGCGTGTCATCCGGAGCCACCATGAGAACGGCCTGACGGTTGGCGGTGCGCTGAAGGGATGAGGTCGCCAGCGCCGAGAGGGAGAGAGCGGCGTGCGCAGAATGGGTCTCGGGGGATATGCCCTCGAGGGAGGCGCTGTTGAGCGCCGGGTTGACACCGGCAGGGAATGATCCGGCGATTGCCGGCGGCTTTGAGGAGAGGCGGTCCTGGGCCCGACCGGTTTGAGTTTGGGACAGGTTGGCGAGCACTCGTTCCACCAGCGGAACCCGGGTGTCGGGCGGGGCCGGTGGTCCGAGATCGGCGCGGGCCGCCGGCTCCGAGGGCAGGGTGGGAGGCGTCGGAGAGACCTCGAAGGCGATGGCGTACGTGCAACTCTGGCCGGTTGTACAGTCCGTGAAGACGGCCGACACGACCGTCGGACCGACGGTGTTGAGATAGGTCTCGAAGTG
>JAEUHG010000259.1 GCA_016795425.1 Verrucomicrobiales bacterium | reverse complement strand
AGCTCCTGGCTTTCGATGGACCACGCGGCAACGCGCGACCACTGGCAGTCTTTCAGACGCTACGGCTGTGGGGGGTGCGACAAAATATCGTCTGACAGGCTGAGGGGTGTTCGGGTTTCAAAGGACCATGGACAGTTCTGCAGGGAAGCGATACCCGCAGCGAACCGGCTCAGTGCCCATCTTGCGGAGTGTGTCGGGTACTTCCCTGCCGTACTTACCGTCGCGGTCGAGAGCAGCGAATCGCGGACGGGCCTCTAACGGGAACGCCTCGCGCAGGTTCTGGACGATCCGGCGCGTCAGGGGGAACTCGGTGACGGCGAAGTGAACCACGCGGCGGCAGTCATGCCGAATGACGAAGAAAGCCCACGGGAGCTTGAAAGCAGCGGCTGGGACGGCGAAGAAGTCCATGCCAACAAGGCCATCCCGGTGATTGCGGAGGAAAGCCTTCCAACGCCTAAGGCGATCATCGGATACCAGCCGTTTTGGAAGATTCCTGGAGACCGTGTGTTCATCGATGACGATGCCGAGTTTGAGCAGCTCGCCGTGAATTTGCGGTTTCGGGGTTTTGTCAACCTACCGGCGGAATAAAGATGCGGCTGGGCAAAGAAGACCGGCATGCGCTGACGATCGCTTCCCAAGGCTCGAGCCGGCCGAGAAAGCTGGCGGCAATCGGGTCGCGAACACCCACGGAAGCGGCCAACACGTCCTGATCCTGCCCGTTCATTGTGTTCAGAATGATCTTGAGATTGCAGTTCGACAGGACACTGGGGTGGAGCGCGGACGGGGACTGATCGACCACGCAGAAGCCATGTCCGTACGCGCGCAACTCGGCCAGGCATTGCGAGAGGAGTTCAATGGCCGCCTGGGGCGCATTGAGTCCGGCGAGGTCTGAGTCCCGCTGGCGCAGGGTGTCGCGCCCGAACACTCGATGGGCCTCTTCGATGACCAAGAGATGACGGAGGCAGTCCGGACCCAGGGTACATAGCCGGCCTCGCAGAAGACTTCGCAGTCGACCGACGAGCAGAGTGATGATCAGGGCTTTGGACTCGTCGCGGGCACATGGATCCAGTTCGAGAACCGCCGGGGTGGTGAGCAGTTCTTCGAGTGGGTCCTTGTCGGCATGGGTGATGTGGAAATCATGCGCCGCGTAGGCCATGCGACCCACATGGCCGAGGGTGAGCATGGTGAATCGGCGTCGGAATATGGCCTGCATTTCTCTCAGGTGCTCGGCCATCGAGGAAGACGAAGGCGAGGATTCATTCGTAGCGACGCGCAGGGACCAAGGCAGATAGCTGTCGATAAAGAATCGACTGAAGCGATGGAACGGGGGTAGGTCGCGGATCCGGGGCGGGAGGTTCTGCGGGTCGCTTCGGCTCCACTCATAGAATCGAAACAAGCCGTTCCAAAGTTCGAGTCGGAGCCACTCCGAAAGCGGCATTGCGGCCTCGAAGGCGAGGCATAGGTCATTGACGTGCTCAATGAGATCGGGTTCCCGGCCATCCGCTGCCTTCGGAATTCGGATTGGATCGAGTGCCAAGGGCATGCCAGCCACGCTTCCGTTGGTTGCAGTCAGGGTGATTCGGCGAAGATTGGGAACCTGGTTCTTTAGACGTTTGAAGTACTCGCTGCGCGCGCTCTCCAGGACCAGCCAGGGTATTCCCGCCTTGGCGAGGGCGATGAGCATGCGGCAGACCCACGTTGTCTTTCCAGTGCCGGTGGCACCGCAAACCAGGATATGTCTTGCGAAGTCGTTCAAGGGAAGGAGCGCGGGTTCACCTCCCGCACTTATCTGACCTATGGGTATCAGGCCGGCGCGCGTTGCCTGGTCATCGCTCCTCGCATTTTGCCATTTGCCAAACGGCTGGTAATAGACCAGCCGCGCGTTGGCGGATAACTCGGGTGAACATACCGGCAGGCCCAGGGAGGCGGTGATTTCGTCGACGGAAGCGAGATGGGCCATCCGTGCCAAGAATCGGCGAGCGGCAGCCGAATTGGCTATGGACCGATGGGGTGTTTGAGTCTCCTGCGTCAGTGCGAGCCAGGCCGGATAGTCGATTGATATCGAGGGAGGGATTCGCGCCTGTTCAAAGGGTGGCGGTATGGCGCGTGAGAGGGCCGCCCAAGCCGCCGCGGTGGGATCTCCTTCCTTCGTCAGCACGTGGACGAATGCGAGGGCTAGTCGAGTGGCGTCGCATTGATACAACCGAGCCATGTGAAGGAGGCCTCTTTCCTCCAGTAGCAGGTCGGATGAGAGTCGATTCGACACCAGTGCCATCCGTTCTTCCGGGGCATGATAGAGGGGGCCGGCGAAGGCGCGGTCGTGATCCAACTCCACCATAGGCACGCCGACCAGCGTGGAAACGATCCACGCGGAGGGCAGCGAGAGTGGCCTTCGTGTAAGCGAAAGGGAATCACCACGGCAGAATGGCAATCGCAAGGGCAAACAGGTCCAGCCGTACGCGGATTCGACGTTTGCGAGCGTTGCGCCCCTGGGCAGCGTCTTGCGAGGAAGGAAAGCGCGCGCGGCAAACGGAGTCGATGCCAGAGGGGGGCGATCGTGGAATTGAATGCGCGGGAAGATCTGGACCCTTTCCCTGAGAACGTTGGAGGGATGAGAGAATGGGGAGGCTACAGCGTCGGCGGCGTAGCCCTCGGGTAGACGATCCATGATCCATTGAGAGACACGCGCATCTCCCTGGAGACCCACGAAGCATTCGTACTGGTTGAGGTCAACGGATTCGGCAAAAACAGCGGCGCGCAACCCATTCGGGGTGGCCAGGCTGCCGGTGATCAAGCCATGCCAGATGCGAGCATTGGTGATGAGTTGCTCACGCCATTCAGGGGGGTCGGAGGGCGTCAAGCAGGGCAGGCTGGACAGGCGCCAGAACGATGTGTCTGTGAGTGTATCCGGATTCATGGTTTTGTCGGACTAGGGGTGGTTCGCACCAGTTGATTAACCATCTCGAAAGCGTCGCGAAACGCCCGACGGTCCTCGTCTGAGCCAAGGAGAAGGGGCAATCGTTCCGCCTGGGCAATGACCGAAAGACAGGCTTGTCGCTCAAAGGCATCGTGAGCGGCAACGAGTTTGACCTCCTCCGACATCATCAACGCAGTGACCGTCTGGATGACCCCCGACTGAGCCTCCGACCAGCGGGTGAACAGATCGCCAATGACTTGTGACTCCGGCGTCCAACGCACTGAGTCCACCCTGATTCGCACGCCGAAAAATCCGATGAGACTGTCCGCCACCGATTCCCGTTCCACCCCGGAGGCGTTGGCAAGCATTCGGCCGAGGGCGCCTTGGGTGCGGGAGGGCAAGGTTTTGGGCAGGGAGGACTGGACGGCTCGGAGGGGGTGGACTTCGCTGATAAGAATAGTCTTGAAGGCGTCCAGGAGCTGTTCGGCGTGGTGGGTCAGGTAGCGGAGACTGGAGAGACCTTGGCCGTTGACCTCCTTGAGTTGCGTGATACCGGTTCGCAGGCCCGAGAGTGACCGGGTGCGAGTGTCCTCGATTCGCAGGCGTACGCCGTCCAGGAGTGCAGCTGCCGACCAACGGTCTTCGGAGAATCCAGCGGCCTGTAGCGATTCCTGCAGAAGGTCGTTGAGAGCCTCCTGGCTCGCCGCACGGAGCGTTTCCACGGCGGACTCTGGACTACCCATAAGTCGCGCGGCGGCGAAAAGCACGTCCGTGGGCACCTCGTGGGGAGTGTCGGCGCTGTCGGTGAGAGGGATGGATCCACGCAGGTCCACCGACAGTTCCAGCTGGAAATACCCGTACCGATCTTGGGCGGTGAGTCGATGACCGATAACGGGCAGAAGGATGTCCGGATCGATGACGGCGTAGGCTCCCAGAGTCACCTCGAGACCTTCGCTGGAGGCCAATAGGAAAGCGCGGGAACCTTCGAGCCTCCACGCTGAGACCAGAGGCCAGCGCAATCTTTCCAGAATCACGGTGACATCCCACTTGCACCAGTCGCTGTAATCGAGGACCGAGACATATGCGGTGCCGCTTCGGTCTTTGGATGGGCACACCAGGGCGAGGGAGGATTGGTAGCCGTGACGCGAGAGTAGGCTCCCGATCGCGCACGAGAGGAGGAGCTCCAGCGCGCAGAAGATCGGCACGGGCGGGTTGCCTATCAGGTCTGATCCAGTGATATGATGATCAGGGCCAATGAGCCAGATGATCAAACACTCAACAGGGATACCCGAGAGAACACCGCCCCAGATGATGCCCCGTACCCGAACACCGGGGGGGCGGTGGGCAGGCGCGAGTGCGTTGGCGCTTTCGGCTCGCCGGCGCCTTGGGAACAGCTTCAGCGGAGAGGTCCATACGAGGTACTGACCGAGACTCAACAAACCGGCGTACAACATCAGACTGGCGACGACGGCAATCGTCGACGGCGAAGAGGCGCGCTCATAGACCCACCTAACCAAGCCCAGTTCCATCCCGGGGAAAGGAACACCCGTCCATTGGAGTGAGAACGAAAGGTGAAGAGCCCACCGGACCAAGGCGGACCCCATCCCGGAGAAGGGCAATGCGGTCAAAAGGATCGAAAGATCAAGAACAGCGATCGTGAGGATCGCAACACCGATTAACCCGTTGCCCGTCGACCGATTTGGCTGCTGCGCGATCACTTCTTCCGTCAGGCGATCGAGAGGCACGATGGGAGTTCGGTGGCGGTTCCCGGACTCTTGGGCAGGACCGCCTTCGCAAGGAGAACTCTCGACATCCGCGACTTCGTAAGTGTTCATTGCGCCCTCCCCCGATTAGGGGTGTTAAACTTGGCGTGTCCGTTGCCACGACCCGATTGGCTCGCAAGACCATCGATCTTCTCGAGGAGGGCACTTAGAGGGCGCCCGCAGGCCACCGTCCAAGTGGCCTCGGTGGCGACCACATTCTCCAGGGCGATAAGCTTGCATTGCTCGGCGAGCAGTCGATCCACGCGCTCGGTGCACGCTGCCTCTTCATCTCGCAGGTTCCTTACATGCCGATCGAGGTAGGCAAACTCAGGATTCACCACCACTCTAGAAACGCGTTGGCAGTGGCGCCGAAGCCACCCGATGATGGCGATGGTAGCCGGGTACACCGTGAGCATCGCCAATGGGGTAGCCCGGAGACTGCTTAGGTGACCGGACCCGCCATTCCCGGTGATCAAAGAGGGCTCCGGTTGAGAATCGAGGTGAAGCCATTCGAGGGGGTCAATGGCCAGGAGAACCATGATCCAAAGGGGCAGGATGATGGCCGCCCAAAACCTCAACCGCCGTTGCTCGCGGCTTCCAGGAATAGTCCCGAGCTCAATCAACGGTGGAGCGAGCATCGGACCCAGCATCAACGCGGCCAACAGGACCGACTGGGTGGACCAAAGGATGCCGGTTGCCGCATAACTCATTTCTGCGGCACACAAGGCCAAGAGTCCCAATGTCAGTGCGATAAAGATGACCAGACCGAGACCCGAGGGCAGCAAGGTGCGAGCCTCGGGAAAAACAAGGGACGGCTGCACTTGGGCCAAGGATTCCTCAGCGCGGGCAAGCCTCGCCTGAAGGCTTCGGAGTCGAGACGTGAGGGCGTGGGTCGTCTCGTCAAGCCTCGAGGCCTCACCCCCTCCCGAGGCCCGAACCAGGTCTCGCGCATAGGCGGAGACCTCCAAGAGGCGAGTCGGTCCGCGTGTGATGACTTCCCGTAGGTAGCTCCAAACGACTTGGTTGAGGCAAGGAGGTGGCGTGTCGGCCCCTTCGAGAAGAGTGTTGCTCATATTGCTCATGGAATATCTTTCGCTTGAAGGAACGGCGAGTCAGGCTCTCAACGAGTTATTTCGAAACTCAGGATCTGTGAGGCATCCAGACGCTTCCAAGACGCGGACCGTTCACGCGTCAGGCTGCTGCGCCCCGAATCAGGAATCGGGTGCTCCCATCGGAGTTGCATGGGATACGTTTGACCCTCGGGACTGCAAAGGACTACCAACACATCGATGGGGCGCGTCCTCTCCCTCGCGGAAAAGAGGTTCACCCACATGTCTGCCTTCTTGATGTCACTCGTCAAAAACTCGACGAACTCGAACTCTGTACCGCTCCCGGCGCGCACGTCACGGTCGAGATGTGCTCCGCCTGCGCGAGGGTTGCGAAAATTCACCTCGGCTCCACCTCGTTCCGGGCGAACGTAGAGGTCGAAGTCAGACGACCCTCTCCAGGAGATGCCCACCTTCCACTGACCAGGACCAGCCCCCAAAACTGGCACCAAGCGGTTCGTCCGAGTCGACGCCGCACTCGTCAACCATGACGGCGCAGGCCGGGTTCTAAAGTCGACCATGAAGCAGGCATTCGGCGACGGGGCGCTGGGCAATGTTCGCCGAGTTGGCACAGCGTCTCCGGCTGTTCCGAAGAGCAGCGAGTCAAGACAAGAGACAGAATCAGGGCCGAGTGATTGCAGCACGCCGCCGAGAGCCGCGATGTAACTTGACCACCACTCGCCAACCGCCACTTGGTGGGCCCCGTTGCAGTACGCGGTACCCAGGTCCCACCATGCCAGACGCGCACCCCTGAGAATTCCACCGAGGTCCTTGGTGCCATAAGGAGAGGTTTTCCGGTCTTGGGCGATGTTCCAGTCGGCGGGAACCATGCCATTCAACATGGAGAACTTCGGTTCTGAGACCGAGGCGAACAGGGGACTGGCCGCCAGCATCACTCGGAGCTGGGACCTTGAATGGGTGTACCGCGGATTCCGTGCAACGGCGGCCAGGAATTCGGTGATGCGTCCCTGACAATAGCCGTCCTCGGCGACATTGGTGGACGCAGCGCGCAGAAAACGGTCGAGAGACGCGAGCAGAGGAGCGACCGACGGATGGCGAGCCTTCGCGGCCGCCGAATCATACGTGAGCTGTGGCACCGTCGCCGCGCCGACCTGGACTAACGCTTCGGAGTCCCACACCTCGATTGACGTGCCAGGGACCGAACGCTCGAGAATCAAGGAACCGAGAACTCGACCGACCCGGCCCGCATCGCTGGCTCGATACTTACTGGACAGGCCGACAACAATGATGTCACTGGCCGAGACTGATGGGAGCGAGACCGTCATGGTGGCAAGAGCGGCGAATGCTGCGGCGAAGTGCCGAGCGACTATGGAGAGCGTTTTAGTTTTCGGCTTCATCATGGAACGATTTGTACGCCCTCGGAGCGATCGCTGGCTAACGTCCGGACATCCGGAACTGTGCTCAACCCGATCTCGTCATCGGATCGCGGTTGGGATAGGGATTGCTGCCTGCGAACAGGGGGGAAGGGCTGCCGCTGGCTATGCTTGACGCTGCGATACCCAAGGGCGACGGGCATCGCCGACGCTAAGGATGACGCTCGTGAGGATGAGGGGAGGCACGAAGGAGAAGGGCGCGCCCCAAGGAATATGATACGTTCAGGTTGAGAGGTGGAGACCCGACTCTCATGCGGTGCAGCCGACCCACGAATTCGGAGACATCAACGTCGGTGTGGATTCACCGTGTCTTGTTTGTCACCGAACGAGGACAAACAGTGGAAGGACGGCGCCGCGACTGGTAATGGTCCGGAAGCTCCAGGGTCTCCACGATTCTGGACGCCAGGGAGAGTGTTGATGGAGGCATTCTTTCCGAAAGGCGGAGAGGATGGTGCTAAGCTCCCGGGTACTGATTTCGGGAGCCTTGTTGGGATCCGCGGCGGACCAGGCCTGTCGGTCGGCGGACTGCGCCGTCGCCCATGGTCCCGGAGCGGCCCCTGTCCCGGGCTGGGCGTAGGCCTCGACCATTCGGACGTACAGACCGTGAATCATGCACTCCAAATTGGGCATGCCTGTGAAGTCATAGGGGGCGAGTTTGCCACCGAGATAGTCTTCGAGGAGCATTCGGTTGAGACGACCAAACCATCGCATTCGGTCTTTATGCTCCAGCAGCGCGCGCGTCGCGGGTCGCAGATTGCGCCCAGGAAAGGCGGCCAAGTTTCGAGCGTTGAGCAGGCACGGACCGACGATGAGGGCATTGAAGATCGTCGTCCATTGGGTCTCGCGGACCATTGAGGATACTGCGGTCCGCGACGCCACCCCCGCAGAAGCGTGCTTCTCCAATTCAGCCCGGATGCGTTGCGCCAGGGGGTCCTTTTTGCGGGAAAGTTGGGAGGCGACTGCGGAGGAGTCGGGAAAGTCTGTGACCTTGAACTTCGTGTTCGGAAGGAATAGGCCGTGAAAATGGTCCTGGGAGCAGGGGGGGAGGCCGAGCCAGCAGCGGAAGGCTTCGAGGGCCATCGGAAGGGCGATGGGTATCGATTGGATGGCATCCGGCGCTGTGGATTCGGCTGGAGGAAGTCGAAGCGAAAGCAACTCGGCTGCGTGTGCTTCAATGAGGAACCGGAGAAAGGCGAAGAACCGATCGGGCTTTCCGTGCTCTCTTCTCGCGAGCCGGGCCACATCGATGCGGATCGCTGGGCGTAAAAGGTGGATGGAGCGATCGACCGGATCGATCCGGATCGAGGTTGGTTCGAGGGCTTGCCGAGCCTCCATGAGGCGAGTGCAGAACCGCACATAACCTTCAAGATCCGCTACTCGCTCGCGGGCCGACGGTGGGTGAAGGCGAAGTGGAACGAAAGGCACGTCGATCAAGACCAGTCGTGCATCTTGAGGTTCTCGCCAGCCCTCGGAGGTCAGGATCGGTTTGGCGTTCTGGGCGGGGAAAAAGAAGCCGGGCTTCGCCGGTCGGTCGAAGGGAGGGGGAGCCAGGACGTGAGTGATGCGATCCTGCTTTCGACATAGGAATGTCATGGCCGAGTGCAGGAGAACGCCCATCGTCTTGCGGCCGCCGGCAATCGAGGCGATGAGACAGGAGCTGTCCCGCACCATCTCGGCCACCCAGGCGAGGATCGCGAGAAAGGCGCGTTCGTGGTCATCGCGTGTGAGCCAATCCTCTAGAGAGACCCCTGTCTCGGGGTCTCGAATCCGTCGCACCTCGGGTTCGAGCTCCAGCTTGCCCTCCGCCTCCGTCCCGAGCGCGGCGCGGAGGTCTTCCCAGACGGTCCTGTTGCCGAATTCGGGCTTGGCGGTGCCTATCTCTTCCAGAAATCGGGACGCGGACTGGCTGGTTCCAATCGCCACGACCACGTCGGGCACCAGCGGTGCCTCGGTTCCGGAGGGGCGAGCGAGCGCCCAAACAGTTTCAGTCAATACCGCGGGTGAAGTTCCCAAGACCGCCAGGAGAATCGTTTTTCCTTGGTATCGCGAAGCCTCGGTGGGGTGCGTAGGACCTCTCACGAAACGAGGATCAGGAGTCTCCCCGTTGAGGTCACGCGGATTGTGACGTTCAGCATCGGGCGATCCTGGTTGGATCCGATGGCGTCCAAGGGTTCACGCCGAGACCGGCCGATCGACAAGGACCAAGACTAGTTTGCCGTCGGAGCGAACTCGGCAAACCCGGACGCGAAGGCGACTGCCAATGGGAAACGAGCGCTGAAGATTGGTCGCCAAGTCCGCTGGGATTTGGCTCACATGCACAAGGCCGCTTCCGATGGGCGCGAATTCAACGAAGACGCCAAATGGGAGGACGCCAGAGACCGTTCCGCAGAGGATGTCGCCAAGGGTGGGGCCAGAAGATGCCATCATGGAGAGTGCTCCTGACGGCGAGGCCATCTCAGGCCTATCGGCCGACTGCGGGAGAGGTGTCGGAGGGGCGGTGCGGCGCGCGGAGTCGAAGCGATCCTTTAATCTGGAGAAGGGCAGCAAACCCAAACCAGGAAAGCGGAACTCCTTATTGGGCTTGGCATCGCGGAATTCATTGATTCTCTCCGTCGGGCTTAATACAGGATACTGAAACTGCTCGTCGGGCACGTCATGATTCGGATCGGAGGCCTCCAGGAGTTCCTGAATTTGTGGGGAGGATTCCCAGTCTGGGACGCGCCGCTTAACCCAATCGATGAACGTTGAGACACAGCATTCTAACTGCACACGTTTGCCTGCTGGGTCAACGAGACGCGGGGCGGTTATAGCGACCTTCATGGAACCGTACCCATGGGGTTTTGCCATCCCGATTCGTAACCGCAATCGGGGTCGCCCCGCATTCGGAAGTTCGCCCAGTGTGAGCGCCCAGATCAGGGCTCCGAGCTCGAAGGGTCGAAGGTTGTGGACGAAGACCTCACCCCTAAAGCACTGACCGGCTGGCAGGGGGACAAACCGTACGGTTTGGGGTTTGGCCGCCTTCCGAGGAGGCGAAGATACCGGCTGGAACGGTTCCGACCGTGGAGGATAGAATTTTCTGCCGGAGAGGAGGCCGGCATTGGAGAGATAGGTGGTGGGGGAGGACAGGAGCCGCCCGCATTTTGAGGGATCCTCGGAAATGGGCTGTTGGAGATAGCCGAGGTAAAAGGAAGGCTTGGGAGACCGGAGCACGACTTCTTTGATGGCCATTGGCAGTGAGGAAGGCTCTTCCTTCTGGACATGGAGCAACGGAAGAAAACTGATCCGACCGCGGAGTTCTCGGCTCTTACGTGAACATCCGAAGATCGATTCGACGAGGTCCAACTGGCTGCTGAGATGGTGCGCGCCGGCCGGCCCCAAAGCGTCATGGAGACTGAACCGACTTGGCAGCCGTGGCATTAATGCCAATCCAATCGCGTTCACTTCCGTCTCAGTGCCCAGGTAAAAGACCGGGACGGGTTCCGGGTGGCGATGGTCAAGCAGTCTGGGTTTCCAGAAGCTGATCCAATCGCCATCGTCCGCGTCATGCAGGGCTTCGAATTCCTGGCGAACCTCAGTGCGGATAAGGATGGGTTCAGTGGATGGTGGATGAGTGGGAATGGTTAAAAAGAGGAACTCCAGGTGTTTGCGACCGTTCCGTCCCGGCTGGCGTTGGTTCGGCTGGCCAGTCAATACCAGTCGCGCGGTGGCAGGTATCGCCTGGATTACCGAATCGAGAAAGGCCTTGCGATAGACAAGTCGCGAGCGCGAATGCTGATGAATCCCGGGCTCGCGCTGGATGAAGACCTGCAGATCCCGATTTCCGCCGCTGGCCTCGTCCCACCGGGCGTACTTCCCACTCGAAGGCCCGGTCAAACCCAGATTCAGAGTTCGCTCAAAGTGCTTGAGCGCGTACGCTTCGAGATCCGTCTGTTCAATACGGGCAAAGTCACACCGCTCGAGCGTCCAATTGCCGTCGTCGCGAATTCTCAGCCAGCCAGCCTTTGCTTTTGGCTCATAGATCAGAGTTTTGTCAAAGCAAGAGTTAAAGCTGTTGGTGACCTGAGTTTGATAGGCGGGATCGTACAGATCGCGAACGGCGAACCGCCGATTCTCTACCCGATTCAGCTTGCCGAAAGCCGCGACTCCCAGGATCGAGGAGACGACCCCTTTCAATCCGGTGCCATTGATCGCGAACTTGCCGTTGGGCAGGACGCGGAAGAACTCCTTCACAGGATTCTCCTCGTCCGCTGGACGACCGGGTGAAGATCCCGTGGTGAAAATATCGGTGGTGGCTTCGAGTTCCACCGTGAATGAGCCGCAGATGCCGTCGCTGAACGGCACGTCGTGGTTGATCCGAGCAGCGTCATCGGGGTCGATCAGGACCACCCGATCGTTCCGCGGAATGTGATAGTAGGGGCTGGGGATTGGACCGTCGATGGGCATAGCTGGAGCGTCATTGAAAGCCCGCGAACCGGGCAGCGTAAGGCCTGAGCTCGCGATGAGTGTCGGTGAGTTCGAGGCGGTGACACACACGGTATCGCACGCGTTCGCGCCCATCGCGCCCGAGGAGAGAGTCGTCGAAAGTCACCGACTCTTCCGAGGGTTGTTCGCGATAAGTGACCAGGGACCAATGGCAGCCATGAAATCGGACGTGGAGGCTTTTTTCTCCAGCCACCAACTCGGCCGACGTGGGGTGGCGGAGTCGGCCTAGGTCGGCGGGAACGCGGATGGGATCACGGAGGTAGGCACAGACCGCCCAGCCTTCGCCTCCGGCGTCGCAGAGGTCACCGAGTCGCTTAAGAACGGTCGCCACACCCTCGGGATCCACGGGAATCACCTCGGTTTCCGGCACGATCGTCGTGGCGGTGGCGTGTTCCAGCGGAAGGCGCAGGGCCGCGAGAATTTCGGTGGCGAGTTCCACGTAGCCGTTGGCAGGGTACTGATTCATGCCGTCCCAGGGTGTTCAGCGGCGGTGGATGCTCTTGCCCAGGCAGCCAGTGGTGCGAGGCAACGGTCGAGAACTTCTTGCTGACTCGAAGGGTTGGCATCGATTTCGAATCGACCCAAACCGCGGCCCGAACCGTTCCCCAGGGGGAGATGCCCGGTGGCAAGATCCTGCAAGGCCAAGGCAAGGCTCTCGGCTAGCTCGAGATCGTCGTCGAAGATCCGAGTGTCGGTGACTTCCAATCGGAGCGGCGGATAGCGGGCTGCCTCACCGTCGCTCCAGAACGGCTTTTCATGGAAGAGCGCCCCGGAAATCGCGCCTCCGGTCAATGGGTCAATGGCCACGTGGGGCACGGCCTGCTGACGCGTTGTCCATGCGCTGACGGGTAGGTAGATGTCGTTTCCTTGGAGGGAACCGGGTTGCCCCGAGTCCTCCTGGCGATGATGGTTTTTCCGGCCAAAGAGACGTCCCACAGCGGGATGGGATAAGCCGTCCAGTTGATCTAATTGGTCTTTCGTCAGCGTGTCCGCAAATACCTTCCTTCGCTTGTTAAGGTAAAAGGCGGTACGATGCCGAAGCGAGCCTTTGACGGACGAAAAAGGGATGAGGAAACACTCCTGCAGCTCAGGCCCCGTCGATGGCCACACCACGCGCCGGGTTCGCGCTGGCGCTATATCCGCACCGTCCGGATCGTCTCCGCCGCCAAACATCCAGTAAGCCTTGGGGCGAATGGGCAGTTCGATCACCAGCCTTGCCGCTGCCTCCGCGGATCGCGAGGTTTTGGAATTCGATTCGCCAAATTCCTGGACCACATCGCGCAAGAGGTCGGCAGGTACCTCTGGCGAACGGGACCACGTGACGAAGTCCTCCCAGTCGCAGTCCGAGTGCACGAGATCGAAGCTTCGGGCTCGTAGTCCGATGCACTTGAATCGCCCCAAGCCGCGGCGTTGCCCGCCGCCGATGCGGAATGTTCCCCGGGCGAGGGTTGACAACAAGCGCTCCCATGGCGCCGTGTCGATTTCCCGTCCTTCTAATTCAAGGTCGAACGTGAACCGCAGCCCGGCCGGGCATACACGCTCGTCGAACTTGCCGTCGCCATCGACGGCGCCGTCACGACTGAGGCGGACATGATGACGGCGTTCAGGGCTCAGGGCGGCAGCTAGAATCTCGTCTTCCGCGATTCGCCCGAAGTCCAGCAGGCCTTTGGTCGGGCGATTCTCCCGGTCATGAACATGGCCATTGTCGACCGACAAGCGCGAACCCTGTCCGTCCGGCGGTTCGTCTCTGGTCCTGGCGCGTCCCTGGAAGCCGAAAAGTCGGGCGAAGGAGTCGGTTTCGGCGGGCCGATCCGAATTTAATCCGATGCCTTCTCCGGGTTCGGCGTGGGTCTCGTTTCGCATCGTCTCTCGCAAGACACCGGTGAGACTGGTTCCAGGAATCAAGGCCAGGCCGTTGGCGTCGGTGACGATCCCGGCATCCGAGTCATGATCGCCGCGACCGGTTCCAATCCTGAAGCCCGTGACGAATTCGATCGTCGCGCGAGCCAGAAAGCGATGGGTGCAGACGGCCATGGTTCGAGACTTAGTGGGGCTCGTCGCGACCACCCTCCCGGGCTTGGATCGCCCGGGCCACCAGTTCGAAGGCGAGGACGGCGATTGCGGGCGACGACGTTTCTGAGGGTTCGAGCAGGGACGCCAGCCATTGGCGGAGTGTCACGTTGGCGCCGCCAAGCCGAAGGACTTGCTCCCAAACCAATCGTCGTGGGTTACTATATCCGCAATATTCTGCAAGACGGGTCCGCAGCCGGTCTGGAGCACCCCGGTATCGCGTGGCCAGGTCTTGGAGCGCCGCCCATTGGCTCGGGCTTGGCAGCTCGTAGCCTCGGCCCTTTTGCTGGGCAAGCAGGGCCTCGAGGACCACGAGCCAGGATCGTGCCTGGCACTCGGCTTCAATCGCGCAATCGCGGTCCGCTGCCGCTGCAAGCCAGCATGTGAGGGGTGTCGGAGGACCGACTTCCTTCGCTTCCACGTCGGCTGGGGCTTCGATTTCCCTTGTGACCTCCCCGTCGAACGGGATCCCTGGCTCATCGCGAAGCGCGAACGCTGGATTGACGAGCACGAGTCCGAAGCCCTCCGCTCGGTACGCTCCGATACCATCCGACTCCAACGACTCGCGGAGTTCGGCCAATGCCGCTGAATTCATCTCCTGCTCGCCATCGGGCGGGCGGAAGACCAGGACTGACCCTCGCACCAGCAATTGTCGTTGATAGTCGAATCCTTGGTGAAAGGCATTCCAAGGGGCGTAAGTGCGGACCCGCACGGAGCTTTCCTGGGCGCTCCAGGCCCAATTGGCGAGACGCGGCGAGAAATCCTCTCCACGGGGCTGCAGCACCGGCGTTCCGTCCCGATAGAGCGCGAGGTCGGACAGGAGGTAGATCACGACGCGGTCGGTCAAATCCTCGGATGGGAACTCGACGGGCGGCACCTCGAGCCGATCAATCTTGAATTGGCCGAAGCCAGGGTTTCGTGCCCGTCCGAGACGGACTCCGTCTGATTCCAATGCCGCCAGGACCGCCGCGACGGTGTCTGGGTCTCCTCCCACCCGGGCGGCGAAATGGGATCCAGCGGGGATGGTCGCAAAGCCGTACAGCTGCCCGGGCTTGGGGCGATCGTGCCGTTCCTCGTCCATGGCAGTTTTGATTCGCGATCTCAGGGCAGGCCGCACGAGACGGAGCGGCCCCGGACCTGGCACGACGTACCCCGAACGGATCTGGACCTTTCTACGGTCGTCGCGGGGCTCACTCGATCGCCCGGTGGATCCCAGCCAGTTGTGCACTGCCTGGGTTGGATCGGCTTTGATCTGGTACCAGGTCAGCGGGATCGGGACCGCCCAACGGTCCTCCCGGGTCAACGGGTATCCGGGGGAGAAACGAAGATCTCGTTCAAACCGGACGGGGTTAAAGGCTTCACCTGAACTTACCAAAGCCTGGATGGCCGCTCCCCACAACGCCGAGCCAGGAAGATAATCGTGGCCCTCCAGGAGCCCTTCGCTGCGCGCTTCGAGGGGGAAAACCGCCGGCGATTGCAGTACGATCCGGATCCACTCGCTGGCCGCCTTCGAGAGGATACTCGGCGTTTCAGGACAATCCTCGACCGGTCCCAATTCGAAACGACACCGACCGAGTCCACGATGACGACGGAGCCCTGCGGATCGCAGCAACGGCAGCGCCGCGCCAAGCACACGGTACCAATCCGGCTCGGGACTTTGGCCAACTGGACCGCTGATCGTGGAGACCAGTCGGCAGGGAATGGCAACCTCCACGGTGCGCAGCATCCCGTCGTCGGCCATTCCGTCCACCAGCGCGGTCGAACTCAAAAAGCGGAAGAATTGCGCGAGCAAACGTTCGCGCAGGGCTGGTTTCTGCCGGAGCAACCAGGTCCGCTCTCGTTCGGGCAGGCTCGCGCCGGTGAAACCCAGAATCCCTGCCGAGGGCTGTCGTTGTATCCTGTCTTCCGTCGTACCCGCACCGCGTCCTCCGAACAGGTCCACGGTCCAGGAATAGCCAATGGCGGGGCGAAGGGGTGCGCGGCCCAGGTCTTCGAGTTCCCGCACGGCCTCCCGCAAAAGTCCCTTCACGGTACCTTCGCCGAGCGCCGGCAGTCCGTCCTCATTCCGGTAGACGGCCGAAGCCGCCACGGCACCCAGGCTGTCCCCGCTGCTTGAGTTCCAATCATCGAGGAACTCGATGGTGAGCTGGGCGCGACACCTCATGACTCGAAGACGGTTTCCACCGCCAGCAACTGGATGGCATCGTACAGAGGCGTGGAGGCCGGACGGTCCGGTGTCCGGACCGTCCGGAAAACGGTCGCGTCCTCTGGATTACCCGTGAGGCGCCGTAACAGGGCGACCAGGCCTGCAGCCTGTGTTCCGAGCTCCTGGCTGATTTGGTTCGGTGGGGCGAGCGCATCGAGACGCCCTCGATGTTGCCACACCTCAAGCAGGCGCCGGAACCCCTCCTCCATCTGCCATGCACTGGGGGAGGGATTCAGAAGCAGTTTTCGAATGGGCCCGCGAAGCGGACCGGCGATTGATCGGACCAGGGCTTCCAGATCGGCGAGTCTGGGAAGGGATTCTGCTATCTGCGAATCTGTGGGAATCGGGCCGACAGTGTAAGGGTTCATCGTGAAACGCAGTGCCGACTCAGGGTCAGCCCCGCTGACTATCATCTCATCCGGATCGCTGACCGTAGGTGTGGTGAGTCTCCGCAAGGCCAGCGCCGACACCTTCCTCGCCGTGGTGTCCTTCGCGAGTTTCCCGAGGCTTTCGCACACCTCGTAGGCTGTGGCGAAGGGAAAGGTGGCCTGGGCGAAGACGATGCCAGCGGACGCAGTCACACCACGGCCCAGCCGGGCCAATTCCGGATCCTGGAACCGACGGTGGAACTCGTTCGCGATGGCAGTTGGCAAAGCGTGGAGCAACTCACGCACGAATCGGAGCGCGAAACGGGCCTGGAGAAGAGCGGTGAAGTCGTCACCCGCACAAATCACCGGGCGGAAGGGAACGACGTTGGGCCTTGGGAATGCCTGGAGGATGGGGCGCAAAGCCTCTCTGATCGCCTGTCGAGTTCCTTGTTCGACCGCCCCGGCGAAATCCCTGAACCGATTCGCGATCTCCTCCGGAGGAAGATCCCGCAGCCTTCGGGCAAAGTTCACGACGCGCCCAGCCATCTCGTTTGCATCGACGTGCACCAGCGCCACGTACCGCCGTTCTTCACCGGCGATGGCCCCAATATCCTGGGGGAAGCGTTCCCAATCCTCCTCATCCCATCCCTCCGGGTGGCCGACGGTGCGGCGTAACAGCTCTTCGCGGGCGTCCTTCACCGCCCGCTCCCGGGCAAGGGCCTGGGCGTCGAGCCATTCCCGGTCCGCCGCCGCGTAGCGCTGCGCAGGCAAGCCACTTTGGGGACAAAACGTGGTGGCCAGCCCGGCCACTGGCAATTCGGGCCAGACGAGGTTGCGATGGGCACCCGCGGCTCGCTCGGCCGCCTCGATAACGGTGTCGATGGTGCCACCCGGTGCGAGCGTCGCCAGGCCTTGAACGATTTCCAATCCCGGCGCATGCCGGGTCACCAGCAACGGCCAGACGGCGACGAACCGTTCGGCATCCAACCGTCGGGTGAAGAGCAGGCGCACTCCACCGGCCACGGCGTTGAATACCCGGTAGTCCTGCCCTTCGATGAGGGCCAGCGAACTCAGGGTTTGGCCAAGCAAATTCCCCGTGATCTGGTCGATGAGTTCACTGGCCCCAATCATCCGGCGAAGCCGCGGGCTTCGCAGAATAAAGGCCTGTAGCCCACGGGCCGCGGCAACCACGTAGGTGGGGCGGTGGGCGGCGGCCGAGGAAGTGTTGAAACTCCCCATCGATGTTGCGTGGAAGGTTTCGGAGGTTCCCACGGTGGCGCCAGCAAAATGTCGTCGACGTTTCCGTTGTTTCGACTGCTACCTCTTGGATCTCCCCACTCAGGAGGCTCGTTCCCTTCTGCAAGTCATGGCTCCTTGGTTTCCTTGGTCTGAAGGGGACCCAGATCTCGATTCATAGCCGCCAGCCGGCAGCCGCTGTGGCTCAGAAAAAGGAAGATCTGTGTGAACCCGGGGTCGAACGAGTGCCGGCACCCGGCAGCCGCTGTGGCCGTCGCAACGGATTTGCAGTCTTGCGGTTAGTCAAAACGAGTGCCGGCACCCGGCAGCCGCTGTGGCCCACGGTGAGAGTTACGAAGGAAGACGTATTGTCAAAACGAGTGCCGGCACCCGGAAGCCGCTGTGGCCCCCCTGGGGTTGAAATCACATTGGTTTGCAAGAATTTGCAAGGCCGTTTGCGGAAACCTCGCCATGGGGTCGCTCCTGCACGCGGAACTCGGGCGACATTTCCGGTAGGTGCCCCATTTTTGAGTGGTCGCCATTCTAGCCGTCGGAATCACCGCATGACTCAATCCTTGGCCACACTTCATATCACGATGGCGTAATGGCAGTCATCGAGAGGATAGTCCGGCACGGCACCGAACGCGGCACGGGTGGAGCGCGCCTGAAGGCGATAGAGGAGGACGAAACCGCTCTGGAGTCTAAGACTTTCGAGACGCCGTTCGAGCGTCGCACGGCTGCCTCGGGTGAGGCGGCATTCGAAAGCGCTCTTCTGGACCCGGATGCCGAATCCTTCTAGGACCTTGGCGACGGCGTTTCGCTCACGATCCTCGCTGACATCGTACACGGCCAGATAGAGCGCCTCTCGGCTCATGTGGATTGGGGAGTTTCTCGAGGTAATTGACGCCACTCAAGACGTGGTGTTGAGGATGGCCATTTCATCGTTAGCACTCCGCCCATCCGTCAAAACGAGTGCCGGCACCCGGAAGCCGCTGTGGCTGACTTTTCAAACCATCTACCAGAAAGAAGGTCAAAACGAGTGCCGGCACCCGGAAGCCGCTGTGGCAAAGTATAAGGTTGTCCAGAAAGAGCAATCCGAGTCAAAACGAGTGCCGGCACCCGGAAGCCGCTGTGGCTCTGGGGCTGAAAACACATTGATTTGCAGGAATTTGCAAGGTTGTTTGCGGAAACCTCGCCATGGGGTCGCTCCTGCACGCGGAACTCGGGCGACATTTCCGGTAGGTGCCCTCCCTCTGGGTCTCATAAACCGACGTCGTGGTCCGGACCCAGGCCAGGTTTGGTGGGTGTGGTCTGGGACTCGGCGGGCTCGATGCTGCATCCAGCGTTGGGTCCGGAGACGTGCGGTCCGCAGGTTGTTTTCGTGGCGGTGAGATCGACGCGTCGACGCATCCGTGCCTGGTACAGGCGGAGTGGTTCGACGCCGCGTACCTCGGCCCGAAGACAGAGCACCTGGGCCTCCAGAAGATCAAGCAGATGTCCGGGGTCCCCGCTGTAACTGGCCACCAATTCCCGTTCCCAGTGTTCCAGGAAACGTGCCACTGCCTGAGCGGCAAGACGGAGCCCGCCTTGCGGATGAGGTTCGAAGTCTTCAGGTTTGATCACCCGCAATCGTACCAGGTTGAGCACGAATCGCTCGAGCCGGGCGCGAAACGGTTCCATGAGATCGTAGACGAGACTTTCGTATCGGTCCTTGTGGCTGTGGAGACAGCCAAGCCAGGGATTCAGGCCCTTCTGCATCGTGATCACGAGGAGCCGTCCGAAGAGGAGGTGGGAAGCGAAGTCGAGCAGACTGTTCCAGATGTCGTGCCGTTGACCCGGGACACGTCCTTGGCTCTGCCATTCCGGTCCGGCGCGATGGTTGAGGTAATGAAACGTGGCCGCTGCCGCGCGGCCCTCGGCGCCCTGCAGCAACTGTGGGGATCGTAAGAGAGGCAGCGATTGGAGTGCGTCCCGCAGCACCGAAATCGGCCGGGCCGCGTTTGGGTCCTTCTCCTCTCCGAGCCAGGCGAGGAAATTGTGGAGCTTGGCATGAACGAATCGACGAGCGACGTCCGTCCGTCCGTCGGTTCCCAAAGCCTCGTGCCAGGCCGCGTGGCGTGCGGCCGTTTCGTGGTGCTCGCGGGTTCGTGGGGACAGAACGTTGATCGGCCGGCCCGACCGAAAACAGAACACGACCGGGATATCCCACTCGTCGAGCCGCTCGACCAGGCGCGTGCTCAGACCACCGCCCCCGAGGAGAACGACGCCGTCCAACCGCCGCAAAGGAACTCGGGCGATGAGTTCACCCTGAGAACGAACCACCACCGCGTCGTGATCCACACCGGCCCACGCGGCTGGCGGCCGCAGGTACAAGGTGCGTCGAGCCCGGGCCTCGGCGACCGCTGCCGGATCCAGCTCACCGCCGTACGTCTGACCGAGGAAACGAACGCCCGATTCAAGGGGCAGGATTTCGGTCTTTTCCTTGTTGAGTCGGAGCTTGAGCGGTGCGAGGAGATCCTCCACCTGCGCGAGGGCGTCTTCCGCTTCTTCCCGTGTGCGGCACAGCAGGAGCATGTCGTCGGCAAAACGGACCATGCAGAGACCGCGGGCCTGGACCGCCTCGTCGAATCCGTCGAGGTAGATGTTGGAAAGGAGGGGGGACAAAGGACTGCCCTGTAAAAGTCCCCGATCCCGCGGCGCCGGCTTGCCGTTGATGGTCAGCGGAGTGCGTAGGACGGCATCGAGAAGCTCCAGTAGGGGCAGGTCAGCGCGCGGAAGAAGGTCTGCCAGACGCTCGCGCAGGACGTCCCACCCTACTTGGTCGAAGAACTGTTCGACATCGGCCCGGACGGCCCAGACGCGTCCCTCACGGCAGGCCTCGCGAACGCGATGACGCACCAGGGCTGGGGAAAGATTGGGCCGGTAACCGATGGAGGCGGGCTCGAACATGCGATCGAAACGGTGCCCCAGCAGGTCGAGGAGGGCCTTGTGAACAACATAATCGCGCGGCGCGAGCATGGCGATGAGGCGCTCTCCCTCGCCGCTTTCCTTGCGAACGTTGAACCCACGAGCGGGTGAAGGTTTCCATGAGCCGGAGCCGACAGAGCGGGCGAGTTCCGTGGCTGCTGTGTCCGGATCGCTGAGTGCATGGGCATACTCGTCGGGCGGATCATGACGGGAAAACAACTCCTCGTGCGCGGCGAGATAAGTGGCGGCGTTGGCGATTGCGGGCGTGAAGACGGGTTGGCTCGGTCGGATGCTGAAGGCACCCAGACCAGGAAAGGCGTGGCCCAGTCCCACCTCGGAAGCGAGCAAGAGCAGCGGCCAGACTTCTGCGATCGGTCCCCGGAGGTAAAGCGGTCCAGCGAGACCGTGAATGCGGCGGAGTCGGCTTCTGGCGATCTCGTTCGGGTAAGCATCTTCGAGCAGGAGTCGATTGAGGCGGGTGCGATCGGCGAGGTTTGAAGCGGTCCGTAGGAGGCGTTGTGTCTCTGGACGAAGAGGCACCTCGGAGGAGCGGACCATTTCTGCGAGGGAATGTCCGGTGACCACCACGTCTAAATCATCGATGAGGCTGGCTATCAAGGCAGGTGGCAGCTCGTTTGGGGGTTGCCAGTCGGTGAGGTGTTGGCGGGTGGAAACAGACAGGCGTCCCCGGAGGTGTGCGGAGATGGGATCGGCTGAATGCTTCAGTTTCGAGGCGAGAGCCGGCGCGTCTTGGAGGCTCTGCGCGCCGAATCGCGAAGCGCCGCTGACACCCCCTTGATGCCATGAGGGCGCGGTGAATTCCTCGTGCACCGCATAGTACGGCAGCATTTGGAAGCGGTGCCAGGCGTCCTGGCATGTCCAGCCCGCTACAGCGAACGCGCGAGTGAGGCGGTCGGTGAGCCGGTGGCCAAGGATGGTCCCGGGCAGAGCGCGTGAGCCGGGTCGACCTTCGAGTTGAACATCCAACGCGGTGAAAAAGTCCAAGCAGACCTCATCGGCCAATGATGGCAGGGGAGACTCTGCCATAAGGTCCTCCAGGGTCATCGATCGCGGTGGATGATAGCGGACCAGCTCGAAGTTCTGGATGGGGTGATCGAGGCGGGCAATAAAGGCATCGATGGCCCCGGCACGCCGCGACGGAAAGAGAAGGCGGACCGGATAGCTTCGGTGGAGTTCGGCACGTCGGCCAATCGGCCCGGCGGGACGGTGGATGAAGTGACGCGGTTGGTTTTCGGGCTTGAGCTCGGGCGGGGCGAGGGTCAGGAGGATGCCATCGAGGATTCTTAAGGGATGCGACCGCGCATGTGTATTCTGCGTGCAGCGGAATTCGAGGTCGAGACGGTCCCAGCGGACCGCGGCTAAGGCGGTGGGGTCGAAGACGGCGGGGTTCATGAGAAAGCCAGTCGAGACGAGGCGGCGGGGCAAGATCTGTCGCGCAGGCAAGTTAACGATTTGGGAAAAAGCCGCGATTCCTTTGTCGTGTAAAAGGGTGTTGTCCTCCGGTGCCGAACACTCGCGAACTACGTCCTTGTGGTCCCAGCCACGATGCCGCCCCAGTTACTTTTCGCTTCCTGCCTCCCTCGTCCATGAGCCACTTTCCTCGAACGCATTGAAATCAAACGTGACACCTGTCAGCGCTCCGCTGGCAGTGGTTTTTGTGGGGGGGGAAAGATCGCGATGACACTGGTCACGTTGGTCAGCCGCCAGCTTTGGACTCAGGTGCTGACGCTGATTCATCTGCGTCCGAGTCGTGTCATCTTGTTGCACTCGGACCATGAGACCGAATCGAAGGGACCGATGGAACGTCTGAGGCGGTTTCTTGTCGGTCACAGGGTTGCGTTCGGTCCGATGAACAGTCCGATCGAAGTGGTGGCGGAACCGATTCCTCATCGCAACCAGGACGGTCGGCTTTTCGACAATTTGGTGGTGGCTTTCGAGGAAGTCCGGGAGCGACATCGGCTGGCCCAGGGCGATTGCGTCAACATATCTGGAGGCACTCGCCTGATGAGTGCGGCTGCCTTTGCGTGGGCCAAGACCCGCGGCTTGGAGTCAATCTACCTGGATCGTGATCGGGAACTGACCCGACTTGAACCGCGCAAGGGCGGTTTTAATGCCCGAGTGGAACTCGTCGATCCGAGTCCGTTCGATCGTTTCGATCCCTTGGATCTCCTGAGTCTTCAGGCCGGCGACGAGATCGTCACGGAGCCAGGTTGCAGGCTCGAGTTGACTCAGGAAGGGGCCGCAGCGGATTGGGATGAACTTCGCACACGATTTGCTGGCGGAGGAATGGCGGCAGAGTTCTTCCTGCGGATTCCAGGCGGTGGAGCCCCGCCGCGTGGGCGTCAGGTGGGCGACGCGCTCGAGTATGAGACTGCTCTCTGGGTGTTGAAGGCCGGCGCGAGATCGGTGCGGCGGGGCGTGCAGCTCTCGTTGCCGGACCGGCTGGGATTTCCGGGAACCAGGAGTGATGAGGAAATTGACTGCCTATTCTGTCACGGAGGCAGGCTCTGGCTGGTGGAGTGCAAGTTCCGCCGTTCTGCAGTGAATCATGCGGACCGGGTGCGTCGCGCGTTCGGTCGGCTTCTGCCTCGCGACGCGAACGAGGCTCTATGGAAACTCACTCAAGCCTTTGAAACCGGCGAGAAGGACTCACTCAAACTCGATTTGCTGCTTGCTTATCGTATCGCCGGGGTGCAGGGGCAGGTTGTCCGGGTCGTCAGTGGAATGATTGAGGATGACCTGAGAAACTTCGCGAAGACAAAGGGCATCGTCCTGATCAGCAAATCGGAGTTGCCCGACGCGATGCGCAGGTTGCTGACGCCCACCCCTTGAAGGGGAGGGGGTAATTTAAGCCCAAGGGCTACCTCCGGATATCCGGGAAATAGCGGCAGGCGCCGTCGGGGAGGATGCTATGGCCGTCGCGCAGGGACAGACGCCTCGTCGTACGCGTGGTTCCGTTTATCCCCATGGTCGGAGCGCGACGGGTGCGCGGGAACGGCGGAACACATCCGGAGATTGATCCATGAATGCATTTGAATCCTGGGCTTTGGAGCAAACGAAAGAGGCACTGGGTCGAAACCGGGAAGGCTTGGATATTGAGCGGGATCCGGAGGCGCGCAGTCTCGAGAATCGCGATCGGGATGCGCGAGAGTCCGAGGCACTTCGAGAAGCCGAGGTCACCTATGAAGAAACTCGGGAAGCCGCCATCGGGCACCATGTGGCTCACGAACCGGAAGGTGCGGAGTTGTGTGAGTTCGGCGTGGCGTTGGCAACCTTGGCGCTCATTGTTGAGCATGCTAGGGAGGCGGCTCAAGACGCCCTGGAAAGTTGGCAATCTGAACAGGAATCGATGACTCACGATTCGGATAGTGAAGGGGCGGATTGGACGATGGGCATCACCGAGGAGAGTCAAGATGACTCCGGTTGGACTCTTGGGCCGGCCCAGGACGAAGGTGCCAACGACGAAGGTGCCAACGACGAAGGTGCCAACGACGAAGGTGCCAACGACGAAGGTGCAAACGACGAAGGAGCCAACGACGCAGGTCCCAACGACTCAGGTCCCAACGACGCAGG
>JAEUHG010000221.1 GCA_016795425.1 Verrucomicrobiales bacterium | reverse complement strand
TGGAAGCGGCGCCGCGGTGATTCAGGGAACGTGCTTTTTCAGGAACTTGTCGATGGCCTCATAGAGTTCGATGCGGTTCTTCTCGATGAAGAAACCGTGGCCTTCGTCTTTCTTGACGATCATTTCAAATGGCTTGTCGAGTCGCTTCAATTCGCGCGCCAAACGCCGGCCCTGCTGGATGGGGACTCGCGAATCGAGTTCGCCATAGGCCAGAAAGACGGGAGCGCGGATCTTGTCGACGACATTTACCGGCGAGGTAGCCTCGAGTCGCGCCCGCTCGGTCTCCAGGTCGCCAATAATGATCGATTGGAAGGCTGCATAGCGGGCGGGGAGCCGGCTCGAAACATATCCAAGGATGCCGACGATGTCTGTGACCCCGACGTAGTTGATTCCACAACGATAGAGTTCTGGTGTGGTGGCCAGGCCCATCATCGTTGAGTAGCCTCCGTAGCTGGCGCCGTAAATCACGACCCTCGCCGGATCTGCGATTCCTTGCTGGATCGCCCAATGCACGCCATCGGTAATGTCATCCTGCATTTTGAGCCCCCACTGTTTGATGCCGGCCCTGAAATGATTCATCCCGTAGCCTGTTGAGCCGCGGTAGTTGGGTTGAAGGACGGCATAGCCTCGCGACGCGAAGAACTGAACCTCACGATCGAAACCCCAGTGAACGCGAGACCATGGACCACCGTGGACCATGACAACGAGAGGCAACCTGGAGGTGGGCTGGCCTGCGGGTAGAGTGAGATAGGCCGGAATACGCAAACCGTCGCGCGCCAGATAGTTCGTGGCGATTTGGGCGGACATATCTGCGGGTCGGATGCGGGTCGTCTTCGCGCCCAATGCGTCGAACTTCTTTTGTTCGAAGTCGAAGAGGTAGTAATGACCCGGGTTGCGATCGCTTTGAGATGAGTAGAGAAATCGTTTCCGATCCCGGCTGTAGTTCAACAAACGGTTCGAAGTGTTGAATGGGACCCTGTCGATTCTGAATTGGATCCTCTTAAGGTCTTCCTCGAAGAACTGCGAACGAGGACGGGTGTCATCGTAGTGCACGCCGACGACCAGCCCCGTGTAAGGATCGATGATGGGCAGATCCGCATCGATCCACTCATGATGCCAGATGTTCGTGTCCAGTGTTTTGCTGTCGACCTGGTACACATAGAGGCCCGAGGTGTTCCGATTCCCGGATGCAGATACAATCAGATTCCGGTTGTCGGCGGCAAATCCGACCGGCACGACTTCGCTGGTCCTGGCTCCCCATTCGGTGAGAGTTCTCCAAGGAGTGTCGGTGTCGTCACGATAGATCAGGCGAACCTTCTCGCCATCCGACGACAGGGCAGCCCGGATTTTTCCCGTGAGGTCGGGGTACCATGCGATGACGTCACCCGGGTTCTTCGCTTCCAGGGCACAGATTCCATTTCGCAGATTCAATCGATGGACGTTCTTCACGCCGCGCGAGCGAGCGGACGTGTATCGACCGATTTCTTCGCGTTCGACCAACACCAAATCATCGTTGCCAGGTATGCCTGAAAGGATGCTCACCTCTTCCAAGTAGGTGACCAATCCATCCGACTGGTGCTCTAGTGAATGGATCAGGACCTGCTGATCTGTACCATCCCGGTCGATGGCGCAGATCGCGCCCATGTCGAAGCCGTTCTTCACCATCCGAAACACAATCCGGTCGCCGAACCAACGGATGTCATACGCTTCGCGGTCGCCGAGTTTGGTGAGCCATCGAGGTTGTCGGGTCTCGAGATCGAAGACGGCAATGTTTCGTCGACCCTTTTGGGGGCCGGTCATCGCCAGCGTCTTGCCGTCTGGGGAAAGCGCCATCTCCTCGAATTCAAAATCGCGGAAGAGGTTCGCCACCGGGATTTCGGCCGACTGCGACGATCGAGAGCCGAGGCCAAGACTCATTAGGAAGGCCCAAGAAAGGGCGACGAGGCGAGTGGGCTTCATCGGGGCAAACCCCAGCACTCCGATGATTTCCTGCCAACGGAATTGACGGTGACACCAGCGAGTCGGTGATTCGCTGCGCCAGGCTGGCGGAAGCAGGGCGGCGCCCAACCGTGGGGCGACTCGCGAAGCGTCTTGGAGTGCGGTCGTCCTCTACCGCTTTACGGCTCGGCAGGCCTTGGGATGCTTAGTTTTTTCATCGACAGTCAGAGTGACGCGCGAACGCCAAAGCGCCAGAGGGCTGGCGCAGTCCAAGACCTGGCGGTCGATTCACGCGTCCGTGGAATGCCAGCCCGCCGCGAACTGGCTTCCCTCGGGGGGATCCCGGTAGGCTGTCCCCCATGGACGGGTCGTCGTCAGACTCACTTTCGTTTGGTCAACGGTGGAAACTGGCCTGGTCGATACTCTTCGACGCCACGCTGGCGGGACGGGTGTCGCGTGCCCTGGCGGCGCCGGCTCCCGTGCCGGCCCCGAAGGCGCCCCCGGCGCCGCCCAAGGCCCCTGAGCTGCCGCCGGAACGGGTGCACGCTTCGGCCCTGGCGTTGCTGGGCGCGCTGCAGCGCGAAGGGCGATTGATTGATTTCCTGCGTCAGGACGTCGCGGGCTTCTCCGACGAGGAGATCGGCGCGGCGGCGCGCGTGGTGCATGGCGGATGCGCGCGGGTGCTGCAGCAGGGATTCGATTTTGAACCCGCGGTGAAGGAATGCGAAGGCGAGGCGATCGCGGTGCCGGTTGGATTCGACGCCCAACGGATTCGTCTCACCGGCAACGTCACCGGCCAACCCCCTTACCGCGGAACCGTGCGCCATCACGGCTGGGTCGCGCGTTCGATCCGAGTACCTTCGGTCTCGGAGGCGCTGGATCCACGCGTGCTTGCCGCCGCGGAAGTGGAACTCCCGTAAGGTCGCCCTTCCATTCCCATGCCACGTTACGCTGTCGGCATTGATCTCGGCACGACGAACTGCGCCGTCGCCTTTCACGAACTCGCGGCCACCGGTGAGGAACCGGTGGAAACGCGGCGCGGCACGCTGGGCATTCCCCAGTTGACCGCCGTTGGCACCGTGGAGACGCGGTCCTTGTTGCCGTCCTTCCTGTACCTGCCGGGATCCACCGAGTTCCCGGCCGGTGGTTTGGCGCTGCCATGGAAGGCCGACGCTGCCGACGTGGTGGGTGAGTTCGCGCGCAAGCACGGCGTCAACGTTCCAACCCGGCTGGTGGCCTCGGCCAAGAGTTGGCTCTGCCATCCGGGCGTCGATCGCCGGGGATCCTTGCTGCCGTGGCAGGCGCCCGCGGACGTGGCACGCGTCTCGCCGGTTGAAGCGTCCACACGGTATCTACGTCATTTGCTCGCGGCGGGTGATGCGCACCTAAAGTCCGCTGGCATCAATGAGCGCATGGCGGATCAGGACGTGGTGTTGACCGTGCCGGCATCGTTCGATGCGGCGGCTCGGGATCTCACGATTGAGGCGGCGAAGAATGCCGGGTTGGAACATGTGACGCTGTTGGAAGAGCCGCAAGCGGCGCTCTATGCCTGGCTCGACCAACTGGGTCCGCGCTTTCGCAAGGAACTGAAGGTCGGCGATGTCATCCTGGTCGTTGATGTGGGCGGTGGAACGACGGACTTTTCGTTGATCGCGGTCACCGAGGAGAACGGCGACCTGCAGCTCAATCGAGTCGCCGTCGGCGATCACATTCTGCTGGGCGGGGACAACATGGATCTCGCCCTGGCGCACACGTTGAACCAGGGGTTGGCCGCCGCGGGCAAGAAATTGGATGCCTGGCAATTCGCCTCCCTCACCTTTGGAGCGCGTCAGGCCAAAGAGGCGTTGTTTGCCGATGGCACGCTGAAGAAGGCACCGATCGCCATCCCGGGACGCGGTTCGGCGCTGATCGGGGGCACCCTCAAGACGGAACTGACCCGCGAGACGTTGCAGCAGGTTCTGACCGACGGCTTTTTTCCCAAGGTATCTGTCACTGACCTGCCGCAGACGGCGCGCCGGACCGGACTTACCCAGGTCTCGTTGCCGTATGCCCAGGACGCCGGGATTAGCCGGCATTTGGCGGCATTCCTGACGCGCCAGGCGAAGGCGCTGGAGAATGCCAAGGACCTGGCGATCCGGTTGGAAGGCCGATCGTTCCTGCACCCCACATCGGTGCTGTTCAATGGTGGGGTCTTCAAAGCCGGAGTATTGAAGGCGCGCTTGCTCGAGGTGCTGAACCAATGGTTGGTGGCGGATGGCGGTCAACCGGTGAAGGAACAGGCCGGCGCCGATCTGGATCTCTCCGTGGCCCGGGGAGCGGCGTACTACGGCTGGGTGCGGCGCGGCCACGGCATTCGCATTCGCGGCGGCACGGCGCGGGCGTACTACGTGGGCGTGGAATCGCCCATGCCCGCGGTACCGGGCTTCGAACCGCCCTTGAAGGCGCTATGCGTGGCCCCGTTTGGCATGGAAGAGGGCACCCAGGCAGACCTTCCGCCGCAGGAGTTCGCGCTGGTGATTGGCGAGCCGACGCGATTCCGGTTCTTCGCCTCCTCGGTGCGTCGTGACGATCCGGTGGGTTCCATGCAGGACGACGCCACCGAGGAGGCCGGGTTTGAGGAATTGGCGCCGATCGAGACCAGCCTGCCGGCGGAACCCGGACGGGAAGGCCAGTTGGTGCCGGTTCAACTCCAGGCGGCCGTCACCGAATTGGGAACCCTCGAAGTGCGGTGTGTGGAGAAGAGCGGCCCGGGCCGTTGGAAACTCGAGTTGAACGTCCGCATGAAGGGGGATGAATGACGACCCGCGCGGCGCGACGGGGGCGCATCTCCGAGTTGTCGAGCAGGCAGCATCAGCCTTCAGGCCGGTCATCGCCATTCCGGAAAAGCGGTAGAGGTCTACCGCAGTCCACGACGCTTCGCGCCAGTCCGCACCCGGGGCTAGGCAAGCGCTGGCCGTCCTGGAGTGCGGGAGCCCTCTCCCGCTTTTCGTCCAGACAACTCGGCAATGCGTCCGCGCGACGGGTGTGAAGGAGAAGGCCGTGGAAACGCCCTTCTCCTCGCGATACATCGTCGGCATCGACCTCGGGACGTCGAACTGCGCACTGGCGTCGGTTGATACCGACCTCGGACCGGAGGCCCCGGTCGTGGATTTTCCTATTCCGCAAGTGCAGCAGCTCGGGCAGGTCGAACCAGCGTTGACCCTGCCATCCTGCCTTTACCTTCCCGCAGCAGGCGAGTTTCCCGAGGGCGCCCTGTCATTGCCATGGGAACGCGCACCAGAGTTTGTTGTGGGTCGGTTCGCCCGCGCACACGGCGCCCGGGTTCCAGGTCGGTTGGTCCATTCCGCCAAGAGTTGGCTGTGCCACGCGGCGGTGGATCGCTCCGCCGCGATCCTTCCGTGGGGAGCGCCCGAGGGGGTGCCACGAGTTTCGCCCGTCGAGGCTTCGGCCCGCTATTTGCGTCACTTGGTGCAGGCCTGGGATCAGGCGCATCCCGATCATCCGCTGGCACAGCAGGAGGTGGTGCTGACGGTGCCGGCGTCCTTTGACGCTGCCGCCCGAGCCCTCACCGTCGATGCCGCCCGTCAGGCTGGCCTCGACCACCTCACCCGTGTGGAGGAACCGCAGGCCGCCTTCGAAGCCTTCACGCACGTGCATCGGCATCACTTGGACCGCGTGCTCGAAGGCATCCGCCTGGTGGTGGTGATCGACGTGGGCGGCGGCACGACCGATTTCACTTTGGTCGAGGTGCAGCCGGGCGAATGCGGGCCGTCGCTGCGGCGTCTGGCCGTCGGCGAACACCTCATGCTCGGTGGCGACAACATCGATGCCGCGCTGGCCCGGCGCGCGGAGGAGCGGCTGTTGGGTGGGCGCCGTCGACTGAGTCAAACCCAGTGGGCGCAGTTGGTCCACCTGTGTCGCGAAGCCAAGGAAACGTTGTTGGCCGAGGACGGTCCGGCGGAATACCGCATCACCCTCGCCGGACAGGGCAGTGCCTTGATCGGCGGCACCTTGTCGACCCGCTTGTCGGCGGATGACGTTGCGGAAGTCGCGTTGGAAGGGTTCTTTCCCCGGACTCGATCGGACGAGGGTCCCGCTCGAGCTTCGCGGTTGGCGTTGCAGGAGGTGGGGCTTCCGTATGCGCAGGACCCCGCTGTTACTCGGCAATTAGCGGGCTTTCTGCGGGCGCACCGAGCGGTGGCGGGCGCGGCTCTGCGCGCCACGGGAGATTTGCCGCGCCCGGATGCCGTTCTGCTGAACGGGGGCGTCTTCCTGGCCCGCCGTTTGGCGTCGCGCCTGATCGAAGTGGCATCGAGTTGGTGGTCCGATGCGCCGCCGATCCGGCAACTGGGCCACGAGTCGCTCGACTTGGCGGTGGCCCGTGGCGCGGTCATCCACGGGCTGGCACGTCGCGGCCTGGCGCGTCGCATGACCGGTGGATCCTCGCATGCGGTTTATGTCGGGTTGGAGCGCCAGCCGGATTCGGAGCCCACCGCATTGTGCGTCATCGCGCGGGGCACGGAGGAAGGGCAGACCACGGATCTCAACCAGCGGGTGCTGGGCTTGACGTTGGGTCGGCCGGTTCAGTTTCCGTTGTTCACCAGTGCGGCGGACAGAATGGAAGCGGCCGGTGAGATCGTGCCCGTCACTGAAGACATGAGACCGGTGGCGCCCTTGCACGCGTTGCTCAAGGGGCGGCAGGGAGGGAGCGGCCTCATTCCGGTGCACTTGCGCGCCACGCTCACCGAACTAGGCACCCTGGATCTCTGGTGTGTCGCCAACCAGACTGACGAACGTTGGCGCTTGGAATTCGAATTGCGCGGCTCGAGCGGAAGTACCTCGGCGGCGGTGGTGGAGTCGTTGCCCACCCGTTTCAAGGACGCCGTGGCGGCGTTGGAACAGGTGTATGGACGACGGGGGGCGTCAGGATCCGGAGGAGGAGGCGCTCCCGAATCCACGCCAAAAGCGGCGAAACAACTATGGCCTGGCTTGGAACGGATCCTTGGGTCGCGGGAAGAATGGCGGTTGCCGGTACTGCGTGAGCTGTGGAGTACGGCCTTCGCGGGCGCCGCACGGCGGCGTCGAACAGCAGATCACGAGCGTGTCTTCTACCAGATCGCGGGGTACACCCTTCGGCCGGGCTTCGGATATCCGCTCGACGACTGGCGCTGCGAACAGGCGGCAAAGTGGCTGGGCGAGAATGTTCAATTCCCGGCGGAGAAACCGGTTTGGACTGAATACTGGGTGATGTGGCGTCGGTTGGCGGGCGGCCTGACGCCAGCGCGTCATCGGGAGATTTGGGATTTGCTCAAACCGCATCTCGTCTATCGCGTGAATTCTGCCAGGGGACGAGTGGTGGCACGTCCCAAAGGGGTGCAACCGGAGGGCCTCGATGAGATGGTGCGATTGGCCGCGGCCTTGGAACATTTGCCAGCCGAGGAGCGCATCGAGTTGGGACAATTGTTGCTCGGGGCTCTCCAACGACCTGAAGGCGTGGGCGGACCCTGGGCCTGGGCCCTCGGACGTTTGGGGGCGCGAACGCCTATATATGGGAGCGCCCATCACGTGGTGGAACCCGCGACGGCCTCGGGTTGGTTGGGTGGCCTGATCGAAGCCCATCAACGCGGCGCCGAAGGAGCCCTCTTCGCCATCACCCAGGTGGCGCGGTTGACCGGAGATCGATCGCGCGATTTGGACGAGGCCGATCGGGGTCGGGCGCTGGAGGTTCTGAACTTCTCGGACGCGCCGGACTCGTGGCGTCGGATGATCTCCGAGGTCACCGACCTCGATCGCGCCGACGAGGCTCGCGCGCTGGGCGACACGTTGCCGGTGGGGCTGCGGGCCTGAGAGACCGTTAAGCAATGTGGGGAATCGTCACCTGAGGGCAGGTGGCTTCTCCAACCTTGCCAATGAATTCAACCGTTGTAGGCCGGGTCCCCTGACCCGGTCGTGTTCTTTAACTGGCTAAGGGCGATATGGGATGTCAGTCTTGACGTAAGCATTGCTTACATCGAGCGTGTGGCATGCATGCCACCATTTATGGTCGCGGCCAAATGGTCATTCCCGCCGAGGCGCGCCGGGTCGCGGGCATTGATCAGGGCGATCTCGTCGAGGTACGGCCGGAAGGCGATGGACGGATTGTTCTGGTACGCATGGAGCGTGTTTCGGAGTCCGCTCCGAGGACGCCGAGAATCCGGCGTCGGAAAGGGACCCACGCCGTGGGATCAACCCAGCGTTCCATCTCGAGTGAACAGGTGAAACGACTGCTGAACGAACTGTGAGATACCTACTGGACGTCAACGTGCTGATCGCCGCGATTTGGAGGGATCACTCGAACCACCGACGGGCGGATGCTTGGACGCACGGCCGTGCGATGGCGGTGTGTCCGATTGTCGAACTTGGGTTCTTGCGCATCAGCACGCATCCCAAGGGATTGTGCTCGGCAATGCCCGGGGCGCGCCGGTTGTTGCAGGACTTTATTTGCCAGCACGACGTCGAGTTTGTCGGCTGCGACATGGCGGCACTGGAATCGAAGGCCGGAAGCAGCGACGAGGTGACCGACCAATACCTGGCAGAATTGGCGGCTCGCAACGGCATGAAGCTGGCGACGTTGGACCGCGTGATCAATCATCCCGCCGTGGAGATCATCTGATGTTGGTCGCCGCGACTTCGACATCAAACACCCCCGTTTGTACCTCGCCCGCACATCGGACCTGGGCCCACAGACGATAGCGGCCGGGTTGGGTGAATTCGTACGGGAACGACACCTGGCCTTCAGACTCCTGAGGGCGCTGAGCCAGCCACTCCTGGGTGGATGCCTCCACCGATGGCAGGCGGCACAGCGGATCCTCCGATCCTATCGCGATTCGACGCGGAGCCTCGCCCGATTCGCGCAGCGTCAGTAATTGCTGGGCGGCCATGGAAAACGAGCCGCTCGGATGCAGGTGCGTGAAGACCCGGCCGTCCTTTGAGCGCACCATGAGATGGCCCAACATGCCGAGATAAGGTTCGAGTCGGGCGGGCTTGCCGCCACGGTCTTTGACCGAAAAGCGGAGGGAGACCGGGGATCGAAGCGGCATCTTCGATGAGCCGACGAGTTCGAATGCGACGTTCCCCGTGTCGGAACGTGTGGGCGCGGTCCATCCATCTTCGAAGTCCAGTGAGACGTCGGTGGTCGCCGCTGATTCGCTGAGCGTGACGTGGTTGGTCAGCGTCTCAGTGAAGCCGGTCTCGTAGGTGATCTGCGAATAGAGTGCGTAACGACCCGCTGGAAGCGGAGGCAAGGTGGATTTGAAACGATTGCGTTCGACTCGGTTGGGATGCAGATGGGCGAAGGCATCGAGACTGGGCTCACGCATCAGGAAGAGATGCATGATCCGGCCATGGTCGGGCACCAGGGGTGCAGCGCGGCGTGGGTCGGTCGCTTCCAAGTGTATGGATAATCGGCGCGCCGGTGGCGCATCGCGGACCTCTACGGTGACGGGGCGTGGCTGGTAGAGGCGGTTATTGAGGTAGTCCCGGGCTTCGGCGTTCCACCATTGCCAACCGCCGTAGAGCAGAAAGGTGAGAGCTACGGCAGTGGCCGCGGTGGCGCCGCGTCCAAGCCAGCGCCTTCGAAGAGAAACCGTTTCCCCTGGCGGCAGCACACTTTCGCGTGCGGCGGCGCCGACGATGGAAACGAGCAATAGAAAGAGCACCATGCCCAGGATGACCAGGGGAAGCCCAAGACTGGGTGAAAGCGTCAGGACCCGGGTGGCAATCGAATTGACCGGGACGAGGATCCGCCCCTCACCCGCGGCGCCACGCAGGAGGACCTCGATGCCGTGCGCACCCGATTCCATGAGCCACAGTTGAGTCGAGAAGAGCCGATCCTCGCCTTGGACGGGCAGGGCACGGTCCGGAGGCGGAGCCCCCTGTTTGCCGGTGTTCCATTTGAGCGGCAGCGCCTCGGCTTCGCGGACATCGCCTTCGAGGATCCGGATATTGATGTTGGCCAGTCCGGGAACGACTCCGGGTGGTTGGATGGAGATGCGGGCCAGGTATGGACCGACCCTGCCCTCATAGAAGACTGTTTGATGGCTGGAGTCGGCACGGGCGGTCACTGCGAAGAAGGAGATCCAGGCAGTGACAAGGATTTGGGCAAACGCGATGAAGGCGTGGTTCAAAGGTGGATTGCGGGCGGACCATTTCGGGAAGGAAGCCTGGCGTGTTGGGACGCTCTCGCTTGCGGAGACCGGGCGGTTGGCATCGATCCATCGCATCGGGTGGACAGCGTTCATGCGCAGTCGAGTCGGCATTGCACTGCCTTGCGCTCGGTGTGGGTCGAGTTGGTCATAATTTCCACCCTTACCGCTTCCCCGGAACCTCTTCCCTGAATTCATCGCCGAACGCGCGCCATCCAGTTTCCCAGCCACAGTCCCACGCGACTGGCGGCCACTGCGAGCAGACCGGCAATGACGAAAGTGGTCCCGGTCGCAGGCACGTTCCAGCGCGGGCCGGTTTCGCTCCAGAACCGGAAGCGGTTGTCGGTGAGTGGATCCGTGTAGTCCCAGATGCGGTCGCCTCCAAAGAACCAGTTCTGCGCATTGGGCCCGATGAGAAACTCCGCGAAGTGCCATTGCGTGGCGATGAACAGGACCGCGAAGACACCGCCGCCGATGAAGCAAAGCGACCAGTCACGGAGAGCGCCGCGTCCGTGCCCGATCCAGCGTCGCGTGAGGTCGAGGCCCAATGCCGGCACCACCATGAGCATGGGGAAGGCGAGGGGTACGAAGTGATCGACTGGGTGATAGATGGGGCCGAGTCGCGGCTGCCCTGGAAATAGAGGGAGAATCCAGAGCATGGCGACATTGATCGCCATGTAACCCAAGGCTGACCAGGTGGCGCCCCATTTCGACCTGGAGGCGCGAGCCACGGCCAGCAGATAAAGCGGGTAGGTCGCGCAGGAAATGATCACGAAGTTCCGATTGCGTTGTTGGTTCGGCCAACTCTCTTCGGTGAGAAAAACCGCCACCATCGCGAGAATTACGCCGCCGGCATAAAGCAGCAGGCGGCCTCCCGGCGGATTCGGGGCCTCAGGCGCGAGATTCTGCTCGCGCAGCACCAACAGAAGCGCCCCGATCACGATGGCGAACATGCCGAGCGCCAAAACCGTGTGGGGAGGACTCAAGATTTTGACATCGAGACCGTAGGCGTCATGCCACCAGTTATCGAATGGCGCCGAGGTCACCATGGCCAAGGCTCCCCACGCGCAGACCCAGGCCCCGAGCGGTCCGTGCATTCCCCAGAGCCGGACGGCGCCGGCTTTCTCGGTCGGGGTCCCTCGGAAGGTGAGCGAGAGAATCAACCAGGCAGCGCTGAGTCCGCCGAGAACGCCACCGAGGTAGATCGCCAAATGAGCCGGCGTCCAGAAGGTGTCGCGGCCAATGGTGCGATGCCAGGAGATGTCCCAGAGCACACCGATGATGATGCTGGTCGCGCCGATCATGACGACGCGGCTGATGGGGGACGTTGGAGTGGGCTTGCCTCCCGCGGAGTTGCCCCATGCGCCGACGTTCACGCCGACTCCAGAGATAGGACCTGCGGTCGGTAGAAGACTGGTTTCGGATGATGGCATGCCTGATGTCCTCCGTTCGCTGAGCGACGATGAACCGAATGTCCAGCCGTCGTGGATCGAAGGTCAAGGCGCGGAATGTCGAGTCTTTGACTGATCCTAGGTCCGTCGCTTCGCCGGGAGTGAATCTGCGATTTCACTCCAGGATCAAGGGGCGGTCGGGCCGGTGATCGGTCACTCCACGGTCACCGACTTCGCCAGGTTGCGGGGTTTGTCGACGTCGCATCCGCGGGCGACGGCGATGTGGTAGGCGAGGAGTTGGAGGGGAACGACGGCGAGCAACGGGACGAGGCACTCCAGGGTTGGCGGAATGCGGATCACATCCTCGACCTTCTTAGCGATCTCCTGGTCCCCCTCGGTGGCGATCGCAATGATCGGGCCTTTTCGGGCCTGGATCTCGGCGACATTGGCCAGGGTCTTCTCATAGAGGCCATCCTGCGGAATGACGAACACCGATGGGGTTCGTTCGTCGATCATGGCAATTGGACCATGCTTCATCTCCGCCGCGGGATAGCCTTCCGCGTGAATGTAGGAGATCTCCTTGAGCTTGAGCGCCCCTTCCAGGGCGACCGGGAAGTTGTATTGTCGGCCAAGGAAGAAGAAGTCCTCCGCTTTGGAATATTTCAGGGCGAGCTGACGAATGGCTTCATTCTTGGCGAGAATGGACTCCACCTGGCCGGGAAGGGCTTCGAGGGCGCGAAGGATTTGGGAGCCGCGTTGGGCGGATAGCATTCGAATCCGGCCCATCAACAGCGCCAGAAGCACGAGCGCGGTCACCTGGGCGGTAAAGGCTTTGGTGGACGCCACCCCGATCTCCGGGCCGGCATGCAGATAGATGCCGCCATCGGCCTCGCGGGCGATGGTGCTGCCGACGACATTGCAGAGCGCGAGAACTTTGTGTCCGCGGCGCCGCGATTCCCGCAGGCCCGCGAGGGTGTCCGCGGTTTCTCCCGATTGGGTGATGGCCAATGCGAGCGTGTGTTTGTCGAGGGGCGCATTGCGATAGCGGAATTCGCTGGCGTACTCCACCTCGGTTGGCAGGTGGGCGAATTCCTCGAACAAATACTCGCCGACGAGACCGGCATGCCAACTGGTGCCGCAAGCGACGATCACCACCTTGTCGATGGCCCGAAGTTCGGCGAGGGACATGTTGAGTCCGCCGAACTTGGCTGAGGCTTCTTCGCGATCGATGCGGCCGCGCAGGGCATTCTCGATGGTGCGCGGCTGTTCGAAAATCTCCTTCAGCATGTAATGCGGGAAGGCGCCTTTTTCGGCGGCATCGGCGGAGAACTCGATCTGCTGGATCTGGGCTTGGGCGGTGTCGCTTCCCAGGTTGGCGATCTTGAAGTCCTCAGCGGTCAAGGTGATGACGTCGTAATCGTTGAGGTACACCGCCTGCTGGGTATGGGCGACGATGGCGCTGGCGTCGCTGGCGAGGAAGTTCTCGTGTTCTCCTACGCCGACGATCAGCGGCGAGCCTCGGCGGGCGCCGACGATGACTCCCGGATGATCCCGGCAGACCACGCCGATGCCGTAGGTGCCGATCACCTCGCGGAGGGCGGCCATGACGGCGGTGGCCAAAGGGTGAAGGCCGTCCGCGGACGGTTGCCGGCAAATGATGTCGTAGTGCACGCCAATCAGGTGCGCGAGCACTTCGGTGTCGGTTTCGGAATGAAACTGGTGTCCCCCGGCGGCCAGACGGTCGCGAAGCTTCTGATAGTTCTCAATGACACCATTGTGGACCACGGCGATTCGGCCCGATTGATCCAGGTGCGGGTGGGAGTTCTCGTCGGAGGGCGGCCCATGCGTAGCCCAGCGGGTGTGGGCGACACCGGTGGAGCCGTCCACGGGGCGTTCGGTACAGAGGCGACCCAGACCCGCGTCGATGCGACCCACGCGTTTTCGGATTTCGAGGCCGGCCTGGTTCAGGATGCAGATGCCGGCGCTGTCGTAGCCGCGGTATTCGAGGCGGCGCAGACCCTCAAGGAGGATCGACGGACAGGAACGCCGGCCAACGTAGCCAATGATGCCGCACATAGTGGGGAAGGTTCAGATGGAATGGGGGAGCCTTGGCTTGCCCCTTAATGACCGCAGATGGTAGGAAGGGCACACCGCAGCGGCAAGCTCGGTGCGCCACCTATGCCTTCCATCACCAGCATTCGAGATATTTCGGAGCGGACGCTTTCGATCATCATGGGAGGAGGGCAGGGGACGCGGCTGTTTCCGCTCACGCGAGAGCGCGCCAAGCCGGCAGTGCCGTTGGCAGGCAAGTACCGCCTCGTCGATATTCCGCTGTCCAATTGCATTAATTCAGGCCTGAAGCGCATCTATCTTCTCACCCAGTTTAATTCGGCATCCTTGCACCGCCACATTAGCCAATCCTACACCTTCGATCATTTCTCCGGCGGTTTCGTCGGCATTCTCGCCGCCGAACAGACGTTTTCGAGTTCTTCCTGGTACCAGGGCACGGCGGACGCAGTCCGCAAGAACATCATCCATTTCCTCAACCACAACTTCGATTACGCCCTCATCCTGAGCGGCGATCAGTTGTATCGCATGAATTTCCGCAAGGTCCTCGCCCAGCACGAGGCCCTGAAGGCAGACGTGACCATCGCCACCATTCCCGTGGACCGCGCATCGGCGACGTCGCTGGGGATCATGCAGACGGACAAGGAACGTCGCATCGTGCGGTTTGTGGAGAAACCGAAGGACCCCGCGGTGCTGGATACGCTCAAGGTCGACCCGGAGACGTATGCAGATCTCGGCATTCACAGCCAGGGGCCCGAGGGAGGGAGTCAGGACCTGTTCTTGGCGTCGATGGGCATCTATGTGTTCAACCGCGAAGTCCTGCTTCGACTGCTCGATAATGACCTGACGGATTTCGGCAAGCACATCATCCCGGGCACCATCGGCAGAGAACGGGTTTGCAGCTACGTGTTCCAAGGGTACTGGGAGGATATTGGAACCATCCGCTCGTTCTTCGAAGCGAACCTCGACCTCACCGCGGAGTTGCCGCGCTTCAATTTTTTCGACATGGAACATCCGATCTTCACCCGCCCGCGCTTTCTGCCGGCGTCGAAGATCAATGGAGGTCAAGTCGATCATGCCGTCATCTCCGATGGCTGCATCATCACCCGGGCCAACATTCGCTACAGCACCATCGGCGTCCGCAGCTTGGTGTGCGATGGCGCGGACCTTAACCGAGTGATCGTGATGGGTAACGACTACTACGAGTCGGCAGACTCCATCCGCCAGAACGCCGAGGCGGGGCGGCCGCCCGTCGGGATCGGACCGGGAACCCGAATTGAGAATGCGATCATCGACAAGAACGCGCGTATTGGTGCCAATTGCGTGCTCAGTCCGGCCGGCAAACCGGAAAATGTCGATCACCCACTGTTCTACATTCGCGATGGGGTGCTGGTCGTGCCCAAGAGCGGGGTCATTCCGGACAACACGGTGGCCTGATGCCCTTTTCGGAAGCCCGGTGGTTCCGAAGCCGGTGGCTGCGTGCCGGGCTGGCCGCCGTGGCCGCTGGACTGGCTTGGTGGGTATTGGATTCGACTCGGTCCCGGGCCTCGTGGCTGGAACTCAGGGTGTCCCAACCTTTGGTGGCCGGACAGAGCGCCCGCTTTGTCGTAAGTCTGGCTCCCGGTATTCGCGAGGGCAGCCTCGTCCTGGATCTCCATTGGCGAACCCGCAAGCGGGAGTACCGCAGAACCCTCGCGGCCGGGCGCGCTTACACCATCGATGGCTCGGTTCCCGAATATGTCTTTGACTTTGTCCTGCCATCGAACCCCGATCTCGGCGCCGTAAATGCCGTCGTGTATGTGGGGCCTTCCCCACACTGGCTCCAGCGAACGCGCTCGGCTCTCAGCGACCCCCTCGAGGTCAAGGCTGCCGATTCCTCCGTGCGGTCGGGGAATGGAGATTGGGTCCTGAAGAGGATTCCAGTTTTTCTGCCGGACCGGTCCGAGTTGCCCCCTTTGGAGTCTTCCCGGACCTGGCGTGCCACCGTCGCCGGACTGCTATTGCTCGCCGCCGGAGGGTTGGCCTGGAAGCAACGACGCATCGCGGGAGCGATCGCGCGAGATCCGCCATCGGGTCCAGGCAACGCGAGGGTTCGGCTGCCGGGGCTCGTGGCGGTCTTGGTTCTGCTGGCAACGGGTGAACTGATCAACGCTGGCGCGTGGTTGACCGACCGAAGTCGTGAAATTGCCAAGATGAATGATCTCTACCTCTTTCGTCAGGAATTGCAGCAACCTCTCACCTTGCTGGCGGCGGCGATCGGGTGTGGGGCGATGGCGTATGTCTGCCAAATTCGACAGCCGGCACCGATTCGATGGGTCTGGATCGGTGTATTGGGGCACGTCCTGTTAACCTTGGCTGGAGCGTTCTCGCTGCATGAATTCGATGCCCTCATGGTGAATACTCTTGGCGGATTCACCGTGTTTGAGTGGTCAAAGTTGGTGACCGCGTTGCTCACGGTTTTCGCCGTGGCCTGGTGCTGGCGAGCGCGAGCATTTCAGGCTGGGGGCGTTTCATGAACCGCCGGACCCAGCACCCCTCGTCGCAGCGCGACGAGGGCTACCTGATTGGATCCAATTCCAATACAGGTGGGCCCTGTCGCGCTGCGACAGGGCGATCCCATCTTGGTTTATGGTCCCGATGGACGTGATCGGCTTTGAGCAGGCTCTCTATGATGATCATTCGACCTTCCTGGTTTTGGCCGCGGCACTGGTACCTGCTCGGTGCCGTGTCGCTTCTGTCCGCCAATGTCGAGGCGCAGACTCAATCGCCCCTCCCGATCCTTCGGATTCCGGATGCCAAGATCATGGAGGTCTACTACGGCAATTGGTCGAACACCTTGGCGCCATGCCTGGATGTCCCGCCCGCGGGCCCCCAGCCCAGTCCCCACGTGGAACCGCTCCGTCCCTGGAAAGTCGATGTCCAAGGGCATTATCCCGGTTGGTATCCCGGCGTGGACGTGAAGCATTCCTCGGCGGCGTACCTGGCCTGCGCCAAGGACCTTCCGCTGATCCTCCGGGGATGGGATCTCACCACCACCAAGTATCTCATGGACGATGGCGGGGTTCGACCCATGACGATGTTTCACAGTCCGCACACCATCGTTCCTGAAACGACCGTGGATGGCAGCGTTGTCTTCTATCCGCTGCGGCTCACGGCAAACATCGATGCGCTGCTTCTCGGCGACATGATTTACCGATTCTCAGGTGATCGCGCCTGGCTGGCGGCGAACCTCCCGGTCCTGCGGAAGCTTGCGGCGTTCCTCGAGGCGTGGATCGATGACCAGGGACTGCTTCACAGTGACTCCTACGATCTGGACCAAGTTTATCGCGAGATAGACGGCGTCGCTCAGGCCTCGGCGCATGAGGCGTTTCGTCGGTTGGCGGCTCTGGAATCCGTCGCGGGCACTTCCCGTGCCCGACGTCGAGCAGATGCCATGGCGGATCGCTTGGCGGCGGCCGCCAATCAACATTTCTGGGACGAGAGCCTCGGCTATTACGTCGAACACCTCATCTACAACAACATCGCGCGATCTAACCGCTGGTCGGCGCTTCCGACGGCAAGTTCGGAACTCGACCCCCACCATGCTGCGGGCCGGGCAATCGATGGAGTGATCGGCTTGGGCATCGACGCTTTCGGTGTGGGCACCGGCGTGGCAGGGCGCCATGAATGGGTGGCGCGAAAAGAGACCACGGGAGCCTGGTTCCAAGTGAACTTTAGTCGGCCGACGCGGATCGGACGGGTGATCCTCCTGAATCGCACGGATCCCCAGACGCAATCCGGCGAGCGTTTTGCCGAAGGAACGCTCGAGTTCAGCGACCGATCGGCGAAGGTCCCGGTGCGGTTCACCAACTTGGATGTATCCCGGGCCGTGGCCGCGTTTGCACCGCGCGAAGTTCGTTGGGTGAGATTCACCGGTACCCGGATGCAAGGCGTGGGTGGAACCAACGCCGGTTTGTCGGAGTTCGTCGTCCTGCCGGCGGACACGCCCTATCGCAAGATCAGTCACGGGATGACGGACACCAGCATGGCGATGGTCGCATTCGGGGTCGCCGATACGGTCCGCGCCGAACGCGTGTGGCAACACTTCCGGCAGCGTGAGTCGTCGTTCTATGAAGTGAACGGCCTGCGCGCGCCTACCTGGATCGCCGAGAAGGCGGAAACGTATGGGCCGTCCGAACTCAATCGGCGCGCGCCGCACAAGGATTGCGTGGCCATGGGCCGAACTTGGCGCTACGACGCCTTGATGCGACGCCGCATGGACGATGGCGAAGGTCTGGTCCGGACCTTACGCGACGCCAATGCCCTCTATGATCGGCCGTCGGGTGGCGGCGCGGGACGGTTCGCCGAGCGCTACGGGCTTGGTCGTTTCCAGCCGGGTGACGAAGCGCAGGCGACCATTCCGGCCTATGCCGAGTACCCGGCGGTTTACAATTCGACCGTGGTACAGAGGTGCCTTCTGGGTTTGGACGTTGATGTCCAGGGCACCCTCCACATCGAACCTTGCGTGCCCTCGTCGTGGTATGGCGCAGGGTTTGGGCAGGAGGGATGCGGGATTCTGAAGGATCACGATCTTGGATTCTTCTATCGGGCCGAGAGCGTCGAAGGCTGGGTCGACGGTCCCAAAGGGCAGAAGAGCATACTCGTGAGACTCCCGCCGACCCTGGCGGCGCATCCGGTGCAGGTCGAGACTGGCGGCCGACCGGTGTCGTTCCGGCGAGAGGCAGATAAGGTGAGGTTTACCCTGCGCTTGGATGGACATTCCCGCGCCCTGTTCACGATTCGGTCGGGACGATGAACGAGCACCACGAACCTCCCGAAGGAAGGGGCGGACGGCACGGTGTGCTCACGCCGAGGGTGAACCTGGTATAGCCGACAGGTGCTGCCTGCGGAGTTGGCTCGCCTTCCTTCCGATCGGTGAATGAGCTGGGGTCACCCCGAGTATCCGGCGAAAACTCTCGATCTTCGGCCGGTTATTGAACCGGAACAAGTGGGTTGGACAATCGCAGTCGGAGGAACCAAATCCTGGCATGGGAACGGAGGCACCCGATAGGCGGGCCATGGCTGCCGCCCAATGGTGTTCCAAGGGTTGGCGATCGCACGTGAACCAAACCTCGATGAACGAGCATCGTGCCCGGACATGGTCGATGTGCCAATGCTCTCGCTTGGAGGGTTGGGCGTGACGGCCCACTCGCGCCGCCAGGCCCCCGGGACCGAAGGCGCTGCCGACATAGACGTAATAGCCACTCTGCAGCGCGAGTACCCCCAGCCGACCCACGACCACATCAGCTCGCTGTGTGGACTCCAGAATAAGCGCGTAGGTGCCGGGTTCGCGCGTCATGGCAGCAGGTCGTAGACCCGGACATAGTCGACTTCAAATTGATCGGGCAATTCCGCCTTGGCGATGTCGCCACCCCATTTCCCGATCTCTTCGGTCAGTTTCAAATACTCCGGGACTTGGGAGACACCTCCGGCACGGGATCGCCAGACTTCCTTGCCGTCCACATAGAAGACGTATTCCTCCGGATTCCACAGCAACGCGTAGTCGTGGAAGCCATTCATGAGGTCAGGAATGACGATGTTGGTGCCGGCAGATTGGTGGTCTTTGCCGTACCCATCCCAATGTAGGTTGAACGTGACCTTTCCATCGCGCCACGGCATTTCCATGATATCGATTTCCGTTCCGTCGCGACCTGCGTCCCCGATTCTTCCGACCCCGCCTGACATCATCCAAAACGCTGGCCAGTGCCCTGGTTGTTTGGGGGCCTTGCAACGGGCAACGTAGAAGCCGAAGGCGTGCTCGAATTTGCCCTGAGTATTCACGGCACCGCAGGTGAACCGCTCACCGTCCTTACGGGTGCGGAGAATCAGGGTGCCTTTGCCGGAAAGGTAGGCGTCGTCCTTGATCCAGAATCCATCGCGACGTTTCGAATCACCGAGGCGGTTCCATTTGGATTCGTCCAACGCGGTGCCGTTGAATTCGTCCTGCCACACCAACTTCCAGGATTTGCCTGCCGGTGGAGTGGGAAGGAATGGTTTGGCCTCGGAGCCCTGCGCGGTCGCGACGTGCACCAGCGAGAAGATAAGGATCGCGGCGAGGAGAGCTTTCACGGAACGAGCATGGGCCGTCGCGTTGGAGATGGCAGCCGCGTTGTGGCCGACGGAAAGGGCGGAGCGGGGAAAATGGGATGGGGTGATGGAGAACCACGCCCACGCTGACAGCCGGGAGGGTACTTCCCACTTCCCCACCCACCCTTCCCCCGAAACGCCCTTCCCCCAATCGGGCCTTGCCATTGAACCGGCCTCGCCATCGGCGCATCGTTGAGGCGCCCGCACGGCCACGCATAGCGAGGATGAAACGCCGCAGTTTTCGAGATCTCCGACCCAGGGAGCGATCCCCGGACTTCGCGCGTTCTGCCACTGCGACCCACCATCACCACCATCATGTGTATGTGGTTCTGCTCGATCCGGCCGCCGGCAAGTGGCGCGGGGTTAAGGCCGCCAATCCGCGGCGCGATCCGAAAAAGCCGTGCGTATATGTGGGAATGACGGGGCTGACACCCGAAGAACGTTTCGCCAATCACAAGGCCGGCATAAAGGATGCCTATGTGGTTCAACGGTACGGCGTGCGATTGATGCCGGAGCTTTACGAACACCTCAATCCGATGCCTTTCGAGGCGGCGTCGGAGATGGAAGTCGATCTGGCTGAGGATCTGCGCCGCGAAGGGTATACGGTGACGGGTGGGCATTGATCAAAGCCGTGGGCTGCAGAAACTAGAAGCGGTCCTCGGAATCGAAATCGAAACGGGTGGCTTGATCTCCAGAATCGGATTGGGTTGGCGCAGGCAATCCACGCTTTACAGGAGGTCTCCAGACTAAGAATCCCTGACTCGCTATCTTATCGAGTTGGCGCGCCTGCTTCCGGCACTGGCGAAAGCCGTTCGGCGGAATCGGGGGTCGGGATTCGGACGGACCGTTCGCTAATCTCGTTGCCTGGATGACGGCGAAGTCAGGGTTGAAGGAGTCGTTCGACCTCTTTCTCCAACGCGGTACCGTGGGCGGTCGTCGTGGCGACCCGTCCGTCTTTATCGAGGAGGAAAAGCGCCGGAATCCCCGATAATGCGTAGTCCTGTGCAATGTCATTATCCCAGCCCTTGCCATCGAAGTATTGGGGCCAAGGCATGGCGCGCCGTGAGATAAAGCCGGCGAGTTGTTTGCGGGCTTTGCCAAGTTTGGACGCGCTGAGTTCGGGAGCGTCCGAGGGGTCCAGTCCGGCCATCTCCAGACTGATTCCAATCACCTCTAACCCCTTATCATGGTAGGCCTTGTAAATCTTTTCGAGGGTGGGCAATTCCTGGACACAAGGACCACACCACGTGGCCCAAAAATCCAACAGCACGACCTTCCCGCGCAGCTTGGAAAGGTCGACGGTTCGACCATCCAAGGCCGTGAAACGCATCTCGATGGGTTTTTTGATCTTCTCCAGGAATGCCAATTTGCGTTTTCCAAAGTTCGACACGTGGGTGTTGGAGCTTTTGGAAAGGAATTCGCATTCGGTGGCCAACCGCGACGGCTCGATGGACTCAACCAATGCGGAATACGTCGCCACCATCGACAAGTTTGCTTGGGAAGAAGGGAATTTCTCGCTGAATTCCTGAAGACCCTTGCGAAGGGCTGATAGGTCGACTGCAGCGCCTCGCGCCTGTTTTTCCATGGCCTCTTGAAAAGGTTTCCATGCGGCCGACACCGCCTCGCGATTCCTGATCTCTGATCGAACATCGCTGGCCTTCGTCATGGCGTCCTTCAATTCAGTGACCTTGCGCTTCCAGGCCTCGGCGGCGGCTTCGTCCGCCAAAGCGTTAGTGACGTTGCGCCAATCGATGATGAAGCGGGGCGAGTCTGGAGTGAATGAATCCACCACTTCCCAACGCCGAGGATCGTTGGGGTGCTTCTCGATCAGCTTCAACCCCAGCAATCGAAGTTTCAGGTTCTGCGTTTCCATCCACTGCGCCAGCTCCGTCTCAGACATTTCAGTCCAAGCCTTCTCCGGACTGTCCATGGTTGCGGTTCGAAAGGCGGCGAAATCTTGGTCCGCCTCCGATGGGTCAGCGGCAGCGGAACTTAGGAGCAGACCGAGTGCTAGACCCATCGCGACAAGCAGCATCGATATTTTCATGGAAAAGGAACGGGTCCCACACGCATGAGACCTGTGTCGACTGCCTCGGTACGTTCAATTTGGCAACACCACGGTGGTTGATTGAACGCGACCGGGAACAACTCGCCGACGGGGGGTTACGTCCCGATTTTAGCTCCCCATCCAGACGAAGGGACACGCTCGGGGCCGAATACGGGGCCACACCTGTGATAGGTCGGCCAGGGACGAAGGCCCCATCGGGTTCGACGGCGATTGTCGAGCGTCGCTTGGATTAGGGTTCAGGGCGAACTGAGGGGGCCGAATACGGGGCCACACCTGGAGTTGGTCAGCCTGGGGTGCAGTTCCATGCAGACTAAGGGCCACGCCTTGGGTGCCCGGATCTTCCGGGCGCCACCAACGGGGGAGCCGCCGACGGAGGATCACGCCCAGAAAGTAGCTCCCCATCCCGACTAAGGGACACGCTCGGGGTGCCGAATCTCGCGGGCCTGTTTTCAACCGAATACGGGGCCACACCAGTGATAGGTCGGCCAGGGACGAAGGCACCATCGGGTTCGGCGGCGATTGTCGAGCGTCGCTTGGATTAGGGTTCAGCGCGAACTGAGGGCCATACTGGATGGAGGCGCAGCTCGCACGCAGACTGAGGGACATGCCTGGGGTGCTTGCATCTTCTGGGAGGTTTTCAGTTGGTTTATCAGGCGACTTCTGAGGGTGCGTCCGACGGCGGGCTAGGCGAACGACCTACGCGATCCGATTGGATTCCCGGCAGCGCGCACTGGTTCTTCATCTTTTTGAAGACCTGGCTTGACTCCTTTGGCGATCAGTTGTTTAACGCGGCTACTGTTTCCCTAAAGGTCGTTGCAGAGATCGAGGAGTTCTGCATCTGGCACTCGTCCATTGTGCGCGATGGTGAATGGCTTTCGCGTGCGATCCACCCATCGAGTGCCAGCCCGCATGGGAGGCACGTTGTCGGATGGTGAGGAAATTCACGAACAAGGCGTCGTTGGCGCTGGAGCCGCTCGAAGCACGCGTGCTGCTCTCTGGCGTCGCGGTGTCGCCGGAGGTCGGGCTTCCGGATGTTTCCGAATTATCTCCCGAGGCCGCCCAGGTCGCGATCGCTGAAACGGTCGAAGAACAACTCGATCCATCGCTACAATCCCCGGCCGAGGCTGGAGTGGATGACATTTTCGCCGGTGTTGGTGAATCCGTCCTGGAGGTCGATTCGGTCGCCGAAACCTCGACGGAAACGGGGAGGCCGGGTGATGAGACGGGCGATGCTGGCGCTGTCCCCGCTTCTGATACGGCGATGGCTGGCCAACCTGCCGAGATACCGAACCCTGTTCACGATCCTGCGAACTCCACGATGCTCGAGTTCGGCGGCGTTCCACCATTGATTCCGAACGGTGGAACGGTGGCCCTCGAGGATCCGGCGATCTCGAGTATTCCAGGCGCCGCTCCGGTGGCCACCGCTGCCGATCTTTTGACGGAAACGCTGCATGCGGCGAATGGGCCTCCAACAGGTACACTTTCCCCTGCGGAATGGGCGCTGCGCTCCTCCCCGCGGGTCTTCTCCCCAGGTCATAGTCCGGGCGAAATGACCATCAATGGCCCGGAAATCTGGAGCGGAAGTGAGTCGTATGTCTGGGAAATCAACGATGTGGACGGGGTCGAAGGACTGGATCCCGGATGGGACTTTCTCCAAATCACGGGCGATCTGAAGATTCAGTCGACGGTTGCCAACAAGTTTACGCTAAAGATCACCTCGCTGACCTTGGCCAATGCGGCTGGGAACGTCGCCGACTTCAATGCAGCGAGTAGTTATTCGTGGCGGATCCTGTCCGCCACCGGCGGGATTACCGGATTCGATCGCTCAACGATCACGGTTTCGACCACCAGTTTTTCCAATTCCCTTGGGTCCGGCGCTTTTGTCCTCGACCAATCGCTCGACGGCCGCGACCTGATTCTTCGATTCGTTCCCAATCTTCCGTCGGTCAGTCTTGAACTCGATCCAGTGAATTGGGTCGAGGAGGGACCGTTCAGTTCCACTGAGAACGGGAATACCATTATTCCTCCGGACGACCCCGTGATCGGCGCGGTGCAATCGATCGCCTTGCACCCGCAGAATTCCGCTATCGGGTTTGTCGGTTCAGTGAACGGCGGCGTCTGGCGCAGTACCAATCTCGACACCGCCACCCCCAGTTGGACTCCGCTGACCGACGCCTTGATGTCGCTCTCCGTCAGTTCCCTGGCGGTGAGTCCGTTTGATGCGGCGAATGCGTTGGTGACGCCCGCGACGCCGGTGAATCAGTTGGTGCTTTATCTGGGCACGGGGTCGTTCAGCAGCGCCGGCGGACGTGGCGGTGCGGCGGCCGGGTTGTTCAAGTCGACGGATGGCGGCACAACCTGGACGGTTGCGGGGGATTTCGATGGTCAGCGGATCACTTCCATCGTGCCGTCCCGAGCATCGGCGGGTTTGGTCTTCATCGGGACTTATGAGTACTCGCTGACATCGGGACCCACGGAAGGCATCGGAGGAGTGTGGCGGACATTGAACGGCGGGACTGATTGGGAGCGACTTTCGGGTCAGGCGGGCCTGCCCGAGTACCACGTGACCGACATGGTGGAGGATCCGGGGACGGCGGGTCGGATCTATGTTGGGTTTGCCGGGCCGGGAACGGCGACCGCAGGAACTCTGGGGGTGTATCGAACCGATCTGGGCACCAACGCCGATCGCACGGCGTTGGCCTGGCAATCCCTGAACACGGGACTGACGCCGGACTACGATCACGACGGGGTGTTCGCGGAGGCTGGGGAGACCCCGGACAACGCCCTGCGCATTCGCTTAAGCGTGAGTGCGGCGACCGGAAATCCTCTGTATGCGGCCTTCATCGGGAACGACCGAATGTTGGCCAGTGTCTTTCGGTACACCACGGCGGCTGGCAGTTGGACCCAACTCGGCGGCCTGCCTCAGACCAACCCAACCGGGCAGGGCAACATTCATTTTGGGATGGTGGCGGATCCGACGAATGCCAACTCCCTCTTTATCGCCGGCGCCGTCAATGGCACGTCGCCCTACGTAGGGATCGCCTTCCGCTGGGATGGTGGCACCACCTGGGTCCAAATCACGACCACAAGTGGGAGCGGGCCGGGCAGCTACAATACCGCGCCGCACGGTGATTTCCGCGCCTTGGCCTTTCTCGCCAACACCAACGATCTCCTGGCGGCCAGCGACGGCGGCCTGTACCGCATCACCAATCCGCGGTCCGCCAACGCTTCTCCCGCGTGGACGTTCGTCGGCAGCGGCTTGCGCATCACGGAGATCGGGCATTCGGTCGCCTACGATCACAATACCAACTCGATTATCGCGGGTACGCAGGACACGGGAGTGGTGCGGCAGACGGGCACCGAATCGATTTGGACAAGTCTGCTGGGCGGGGACGGCAACTTTGTCGCCGTGGAGTACAACGGGGCGACCACCACCCGATACTTCATGGGGAACAATTTCGCGTCGTTCTATCGCATCCCCTTCACCGGTGCGGACAGCTCCGGGGCGCTCACGCAGATCCGATTGAAGTCGGCCAGCGGCGCGGCGAATTACAGCGGGTTGGATTCAACCACCACGCTGGCGTCCTATCCCACCTTCCCGGCAGACGCTGCCCTTGCGAGCGGGAGTCGCTTTGAGTCCATACCGTTCGCCACCAACGCCGCGCAATCGGGATGGCTCTTGATTGGCCGATTCGGCCTCTACAAGAGTCGCGATCAAGGGGATACGATCGCGCAAATCACCAGTCTGGCGGCCTCGGACAAGGTGACGGCGCTGGCCTATGGCGGATTCAAAGGGGCGACCGCCGTCAAAGAGGTCATCTATGCCGCCAGGGGAACCACTGTCGCCGTCAGTTCCAATGATGGGGCATCCTTCTCGACGGCCACGCCAGCCGGCGCGTCGTCCATCACCGACATCGCCCTCGACCCGACGAATTGGCAAACCGCAGTGGCGATCGATGCCAACCATGTTTGGCTCCTGATCACGGCCGATGACGGGACTCTGACGGCCTACGATGCCACCGGGAATCTCGACGAAGTGAGCGGGACGTTTGAGTCCGTCGAAGTCGTCAGTCGCGATGGCAAGCTGGTGGTGATCGTTGGAACCCGTGACGGCGCCTACGTGCTGGGGATCGATGACCTGGCCACTTTCACTGCCGCGACACCGCCGGCAGCCGCGTGGGTGCGGTTCGGCAGTGGACTACCCAATGTTCCGGTCTCGGATCTCGAATACGATGCCACGGATGATGTGCTGGTGGCGGGGACACTTGGGCGAGGCGCCTGGAGCGTGCTCAACGCCAGTCAGGTGCTCTTCGAAGACCGTGTTCTGCGCATCGACACCGCTGGAAGTGATGACGAGGTCCGTATCCGTCTGGCCGCGAACGCCGTTGCCGGACCGTCGATGCTCGAAGTGGTGGTTGGGGCGACCACCGTCGGCAGCTACGAGTTGCGGTCCATCCGCGCCATCTCCGTGCATACGGGCGGTGGCAACGACACTCTCATCATCGACAGCGTCAACGGCGAGGTGGTGACGCCGGGCAACATCTTCTTCAACGGGATGGACGGTAGCGACACTCTGGACTTCCAGGGTCCGACCACCAGCGGGTTGGAGACGGATTCGGAAGGCAGCTTGGAGATTCGGCAAATGGGCCGGCAGATCGTGCGCGCCCTGAATGTGGAGACATTCGAGGACACCACATTCTTCGAGGATTTCCTCGCCATCCTGCGCAAGGCCTGGGATGCCATTGTCGATTTCTTCCGCGACCTGGGCGAACTCCTGAACTTCGATCTACCGACGCTGGGGGATGTTCTGGGATCCGCGCTGAACGGCATTGATTTCGAGTCCCAGCTGCCGATCGGCGATCCCGACGTCGAGGGCGCCCCGGCCGCGGATGAGCCGTTCGGCGAAGTGCGATCCGGCGCCACCTCGTTTATCGAGCGCCTGTTGGAATCGACCACTGGCTTTCGATTCGAGGATGTGGGAACGGCCATTACCGATCCGGCCGAGTTGCAATCTATTCTCGATGCTCTCGACCCTTTCCCGGGCAACGTGACGGTCGATGGGACGACCAAGCGTTTTGTTCTGGGCAGCGCCGCCAATCCCTTCCGGAGAACCCTGGAGTTCGATGCGCCCCTGAACGCGGAATTGTTGGGGGGCGTTCTGCAGATTCACGGTTTCCTGGAGTTTGCCGTGGACATCGATCTTCGGCTCGAGATGGGGGTCGACGCACGCGGGTTCTATCTCGCGACCGCCGCCTTCCCGCAGCCCGAGGTGGTCGTGCACAACTTGCGGGTCGATGGTTCGGTGACTGCCAGTGGCAACTTCGGATTCCTCGAGGTGACCCTCGAAGATGCTACCCTGGCGCTGGATCCGGATGTGCGCATCGAGATCAACCTGCTCGAGCCTGCGGGCGCCGATGCCTTCGGCCACGCTCCTGACGGTAAGCTGCGGTTGTACGATCTGACCTCGAGCCTCTCGAGCCTGGTATCCGTCTCCCTGCTCGGCGATCCCGCGGCGGACGATATCGTCTTTACCATGGGGATCCGGGTCTCGGCCATGGAACCCGACGGGGAGTCCCTTTTTGACATCCCCGTCGCGACCATTGAGGTCACTTGGCCGGACATCACGGACCCGCTGAAGGTTTCAGTGCGGCCCGTCGGCGGCCCCGCGGAAATCATCACCACACTGCTGAACTTCTCGTTCGAGGACATGTACGGCGAATTGAAGCGCCTGCTGAACTACCTCGGACAATTGGGCAAGACCGCGTTGCTGGATGTGGAATTGCCGTTCGCCGACGGCCTCAGTTTCGGTCAGAGCTTCGATTTCTCGACCGCGTTCCTCGATACCATTTATGCCAAGTTGGTGGACATCCGGGCGGTGGCTAGCACCGGGAACGGCAATCCAACCGGCGACCTCGCCTTGGGTCGGCTTTCGGCCGATGCCGCGTTCACCCTGTCCATCAGCGAGGGCGATCCGATCTCGGTGACCGTCTCAGCCGCGACGACCGCCGCCAACAACAGTCTGCAGGACCTGGTGGACGACTTTAACGTCGCCCTGTCGGCGGCCGGTTTGGGGACCCAGGTCCGGGCGTTCCTCGATCGCCGCCAGGTGGCGCTTCGGCTGTTGAGCGGGTCGAGCATGAAAGTGGGGGGCGCGGACGACAGTTCCGCGTTCACCGAATTGGGCTTTATCCAGGACGCCCCCGGTATCGAGTTTCCGAAGTTCCCGAGCCTGCAGAAGCTGCTCGCTGAATTTGAGGAACTGCTGGATCCCGACGGGGCCGGGCCGCTGACCTTTGATGTGGATCCCGAGATCGATCTCGCGGGCCGCACGCTGTCGTTCAAGGTCAGCTTCGGCTATGAGATCAACGAGTCGACGCAGTTCGTATTTGATCCGGACATTGGACTTGGCGACCTGGCGGATGTCTCGTTCAGCGGCGATTTCGGCCTCGCCGTGGATCTCGATCTGAGTTTCACCCTCGGCATCAATCTCGCCGCCTTCAATACCCCGCGGTTGCTGACCGGCCTCGCGCTACCCCCGCCCTCCAGCGGTCGACTGACCGGGCCCTCAACCTTCGCCATCAACCTGAATGATGGCACCCGCTACGACTTTTCCCTTCCGCTGATCAACACCAGCGGGAACAGCCAGTTGAGCCATCTGGTCGACGATCTCAATGCCCTGCTCGTTGGCCCGATGTTTGGCGCAACGCCGCTCAATCAAGTCATCCGCTTCGTCCAAGGCACCTCTGGCAATTCGATTATTCTCGAAGCGATCAACGAGGATAAGGACGCCGACGGCGTGTTGGATCCTGGCGAGGACGCCGATGGCGACACGCAATTGGACAGTTGGCTGGAGGAAGTGACGGCGATCGCGATCGAGGCCGACAACGCGGATGTGATCGTGACCGAGGTCGGATTCAGCAATCAACGCGGCGCTCGGTCGGTGCTCAAGGGCTTGTTCCTCGAGGACGTGGCGCTGAGCGGCACACTCACCGTCACGGCCAACAATCTGGAAGCCGAGGCACGGTTGGCCATCTTCGAAGTCAGCACTTCCGGTGGCACCGCGGTGGGAACCGGCGGCATCACCATTGGTTTCACCAATCCCACCGATGTTCTGCACCCGACGCGGCTCGATCTCGACACGTTGCTGAAGAATCTCGCCAACATCGGGGATTACTTCTCGCCCGCCACCGAGCTGACCGGATCGATTGATCTCCAGCTCAATAACATCACGGTCACGCCCAATCTCCCCACTTTGAGCGGCGACCCATTGATTCCGGCGGGGTCGCAGTTCCGGATCTACATCCCGGACGTTCATTTCCTCGATTATAACGCCAACCCGTACGACGCGGTGACGAACAATCAGGGACTGTTCGTCACCTATCCGCAGTTGGGTTCATTCGGCGACTTCAGCTGCGTCAGCTTCCTGGATGTCGTCGCCACGCTGGATTCGCTGTCCGACCAACTGGAAGGCCTGAAGGGCTTCTCGTTCCTCAACCAGCCATTGCCGCTGCTCAACATGAGCATCGGCGATGTGCTCGATTTTGCCGGGGACCTGTCCCGCGCCTTCTCGTCCCTCGCTGCCGGCGATGTGGAGACCATCGAGACGCTCGAAAAGGATCTCGAAGACTTTTTCAATGTCTCACCCGATAAACTGAGTCTCTCGGTCGACAATGCAACGGTCGCTTTGACCGCGGGAGGGTCAGGTTCGACGGCCGCCACGACCCGCTTCAATCCCAGCGGTTCCAACAACGCACTCACCTTCACCGCCAAGACCAATGGGACCACCCAGAACGGTTGGACGATCGACTTCCTGGATGACCAAACCCTGACCAGCGGTGCCGATGACGCGCAGGTGAGTGTCGATGCGACCAAGAAGACCCTGACCATCAAGTACAACGCCACCTACACCACGGCTGACACGGTGATCGCCAAGGTCAACGCGGTGGCGGCGAGTCCGTTCTCGGCGGGTCTCGATACCTCCGGAACAACGGGCGACGGAGCGACGAATGACGGATCCGGCGTTCTCACCGAAACCGCCCTCAAGTTTCACCTCGAATACAGTTTATTCTACGGCGAGTTCCTCCCCTTCGCCTTCAGTCTTGCCGACCTGGTCGCTCTGGTCCCCCCCGGACCCATCCAATCCCTGCTTACGGGAATTACCGACATCATCCAGGTCGAAGGCTCGGGAAGCCTGAACGTGTCGGCGGAAGCCGCCCTGGCACTCGACTTCGGACTCGATGTCAGCAGCAAGTGCAATTTCATTCCGTTCCTCTACGATTCCACCGGCCTCACCCTCAGCGCCGCGGTTCGCGGCACCGCGCTGAACTTTAAGGCAGGAATCGGTGCGCTCAATGTCTCGGTCAAGAACGGGACCGTGACCATCGATGGCGATGGCAATCCCGCAACGACCACCGACAGCGCCGAGTTCGTGGTCGGCTTCAAAGACAACAACGGAGACGGCCGCCACTACTTCCGCAGCGACGAGACCTTCTTTGACAGCAACAGCATCGACATCGGGCTGACCGCGGCGGCCAGCGCGAATCTGCCGCTGTTCGCACTCGATAGCTTGCCCATCGGCAGCACGAGCGACGGTCCGGACGCCGGCAACGAGCCCGACAACTGGCTGGTGTTCCAATCCGGACCGCTCCAGCAGCTCCTGGGAGGCGACGGCAGCGCGGTTGTGTTGAGAGCGCCGGATCTCTCGAGCCTCTTCGACAACATCAATCTGTGCGATCTCATCACCAACTCGCCGATCCTGCTCGATGGACTCGACGCATTGCTGGGCACGGTGCAGGACGCGCTGGGAAGCACCTTTGGACGGAATCTGCCACTGGTCGGTGGTCAACTCGGCAAGGCGGCCGACTTCATCGGTGACTTCCGTTCGGGCTTGCTTGCTGAACTTCGAAGCACTTTGGCGTCGGTCGGCGATCCCATCCAATTGGCCAAAGAGGCCATCTTCGATTCCCTGGGGGCGGGTGGCCTGGACCTGCTGGTGAAACCAGACGGGACGCCTCTCACCACCGCCGACGAGGTAGACATCATTTGCGACGAGAACGGCATCACCTTCAATCTCCGGCTCAAAAAGGCGATCGCGCTGGTTGACACCTCTGGCGACCCGATCGATTTCGACATTGGCATCCCCGGCTTCGGTCTCGAAGTGGATGGCAACGTGAAGATCGAGGCCGGGTTCGACTTCAAGCTGAAGTTTGGCCTCAACACCAGCGATGGTTTCTATTTCGACACTTCGGACAGCGAGGAATTCCGGCTCGAATTCCGCGTCACCATCCCGGGACTCAATGCCAAGGGCGAGTTGCTCTTCCTGCAATTGGACGTGGCGGATGATTCGGACGGCAAGGACCTGAAGGGGAACCCGCGGAATCCATCGTCGTTCGTCGGATACTTCACCGTCGATCTCAAGGACCCGATCGGCAGTGGCAACCGGCTCACCTTCGGCGACCTCACGAATCCCGGACTCAATGTCTCGAAGCTCGTTGACGCGGAGATCGGTGCGACCGCCGAGGTCAACCTGGAGATCGCGGTCAGTTTCGGTGGCAGCGCCCAGTTCCCCAGGCTGGTGGCTGAGTTCGACCTCGACTGGAACTGGACGCCTGGCGGCAGCCTGGACGGTGACTTCAGCTTTGGCTTCCACAACCTGTCGCTCGATATCGGATCCTTCGTGTCGGACTTCATACGTCCGATTCTCGACAAGCTGAGGGTAATCACCGAGCCGTTGGGACCGGTGGTGACGGTGCTGACGACGCCCATTCCGATTATCTCCGACATCGCGGGCGAGCCGTACACCCTGCTCGATCTCGCCGAACTTTGGGGGATGATCACCCCTGAGACCCGCAAGTTCATCGATGTCATCGTGGTGATCGTGGAGTTGGCGAACGACACATCCGTTTCGGACGACGGCAACATTCTGCTGCCGATCGGCGGGTTCGAATTGGACGTCGACAAGTTCGGGCGAGTGGATCGCAAGGCGGGCGACACCGATGGGCCGGTTGCCGCGTTGACCGACGTTCAGGACGAACCGGCCAAGTCATTTCTCGGAAAACTCGAGGAGATCGGAATCACCTTCCCGTTCCTGAGCGTGGCGGAGGTCTTCAAACTGTTCCTCGGGCAACCGGTGAGCCTGGTCGAATACCACCTGCCCACGCTCGATTTCGAAGCCTCCTTCGAATTGGCCATCCCGATCATCGGGCCGCTCTACGTGAAGTTCGGAGGCAGCATCGGCGCCTATGCCGACCTGACCATCGGCTTCGACACCTATGGCATCCAGAAGTACTTGAGCAGCGACGACAAGAACATCCTCGATATCTTCGACGGGTTTTACATCAAGGATGTCGATGACGACGGCGTCGATGTTCCCGAGCTCACCCTCACGGGCTCGCTATGGGCCGCAGGTTCCATCGATATTGTCATCGCCGAAGCCGGGGTTCGGGGTGGTCTGGAGGCGCAGATCGATTTCAATCTCAACGATCCGGATGACGACGGGCGAGTGCGGGTCAGCGAAATCATCGCCAACGCCAAGCAGGATATCCGCTGCATCTTCGACATCCACGGCGAGTTCAAGGCCTTCCTCGAGGCTTATCTGATCATCGATCTGTTCTTCTTCCAGATCGATGAAACCTTCCGATTCGCCGAGATCACCATTCTCGAGTTCGACATCGTTTGCCCGGTGCCGGTCCTGGCGAATTACGTGAATGTCACCGGCAGTGAACTCGAGGTTGCGGACGCGACCGGAAGTCTGCGCCTCAACATGGGCGACTACGCCGATGAACGGGAAGAGGGTGATACCGCGGATGGCGATGAGAAGTTCACCGTCGTCCATATCGATGGTGATCCCTCGACGGCTGAAGGTGAGACCGTCGAAGTCAGCTTCAACGGGATCAAGCAGACCTACTTCGGCGTGAAGAAGATCTGGGCGGTGGCCGGGAAGGGCAACGATACCCTGGACCTTCGCGGCGTCCTGGCTCCGGTGGATACTGCCGCCGGACGCGGGATTCACGGCGGTTCCGGCAACGACACCATCTACGCCGGACGCGGCGCCGGGCGGTACGACGGCGATGATGGCGACGATGTGATCACGGCTGAGGAATCCAGTGGGGATTTCGCCGGCGTGGTCGATGAGTTCCATGGCGGCGCCGGCGATGACATTCTCACCGGCTGGGATCTGGGCGACAAACTCTATGGCGACGACGGCGCGGATACGCTTCTCGGGTATGCGGGTGACGACCTGCTCGAAGGCGGCGCCGGCAATGACACCATCGAGGGCGACCTCGACAACGACACCCTTCTCGGTGGCGACGGCGCGGACAATTTGGATGGCTACGATGGCAACGACCAGATCGAGGGCGGCGATGGCGATGACACCCTCACCGGTGGGCGAGGCGATGACAAACTGATCGGTGGAAATGACGACGACACCATCGACGGCGGCTCGGGCAACGATGTGATTCTCGGAGACCTGGGCACGATTGTCAGCGCGCTGCAGGTCACCGGCGTCGATGGCAGTGGTGATGATCTGCTCGCTGGCGGGCCGGGCGCCGACATCATCTTCGGCGCGGATGGCGACGACGCGATCTTCGGCGGCACCCTGCTGGTCAGCGGCGTGGCGACACCCGGCGGTGACACCGATGAGGAGGATTTTGTGGATGGTGGCGCCGGCAACGACGTCGTATTCGGCGACGACGCCCACAGCGCAGCGGCAACGACCTTCCCGGGAGCGAACATCGGCAGCCGGGTCTGGTTCGATGCCCTCGATGCCAACGGCAACCGGAACAACCTGTTCGATGACGGCGAGATGGGCGTGCCTGGTATCAAGGTCGAACTCTTCGACAGCGCGAACACCCTCATCGCTTCGACCACCACCGATCCCACGGGCGCCTATCTCTTCACCGGGCTCCAGGCCGGAGACTATTATGTGAAGTTTACCCTTCCGACGGGCCTGGCCTTCGTGATCCAAGACGCCGGGGACGACGAGATCGACAGCGATGCCAACGGGGCGACGGGACGCACCACCACCTTCTCGGTGACGGCAGGTCAGACGGACGACACCTGGGACGCCGGGGTTCAGGGAACGACGCCAATTCTGGTGATCGATGATCCTTCCATCGAGGAGGGCGATACCGGCATCACGAACCTCGTCTTCACGGTCACCCTGTCGAGCGTCTCCGACAAGGTGGTGACAGTGTGTTATCACACCAATCCCGATACGGCGCTGAACATTGTCGATTATTCCAGCACCTCCTGGACGCTCGTCTTCGAACCGGGCGAAACCGTGAAGACGGTTGAGATTCCCATACTCGGGGACGACATCGACGAGATCGACGAACAATTCGAGGTGCTGCTGTCCCAGCCGTACAACGCCACAATCGATGCCGCCAACGACACGGGCACCGGCACAATTATCGACGACGATGACGCACCCAGCGTCAGCATCGAGGACGGCGAACAGGTGACCGTGCTGGATCCGATTCCTGAAGCGACCGGAATGACCTTCGTCATCAGTCTTTCCCGACCCAGCTCGCGGACGATTCAAGTCGACTACCAGACCCGCCAGATCGTCGATGCGAGCGGCGTGCTGGTGTTCGATGCCGCCCGCGCGGGTGCGGATTACAGCGCGGCCTTCGAAACGATCCTCGGCACCCTGACCTTCAATCCGGGCGAAACTGAGAAGTCGGTGGTCATCCCGGTCCTGGCCGACGCGCTGGATGAGTACGACGAGCAGTTCAGCATGATCGTGACCCTCAATCCGGCGACCGCCACCGATCTGGCCGTGATCGGGGATGGGCTGGCCCATGCAGTCATTGCTGACGACGACGCCACGCCGTTCGTGGAGTGGTCCATCGCCGATCTTCCCTTCGCTCCGGATGTCGTGCGGTCGGTGAATGAGGGACACGCGGGCAACACCAAGGTCTCCTTCAACCTGCATCTTACCGCCGTGAGCGGACGAGATGTGACCGTCGATTGGAACACCTCTCGAGGTACGGCGGTGAGCGCCGCCCCCGAGGGCGAATATCCGGACTTCCTCTTTGCCAACGACTCGGTGGTGTTCCGTCAGGGCGAGACCGACAAGACCGTGACGGTCGAGGTCATTGGCGACACACGCGGGGAAACGAACGAGGACTTCTACGTCAACCTGATCAAGGCCATCAACGGGCAGATCAACACCACCGACGACGAACTCAATCACGCGCGGGTGATCATCAGAAACGATGAATCCGGCGACCCGGGACCGTGGTATGTGGAGTTCAGCAGCACCACCTACTCCGTGGAGGAGGGCGACACCGCAACCATCACGCTGGTTCGCGCCGAAGGCAGTTCCGAACCGGTGGCGGTGTATTGGAGCCTGGGTGGAACAGCGACCCCCATTCTTGATTACACTGGCATTTGGGAGAACGGCACCAGCGGTCCGCGCGGTGTGGTCAGCTTCGCGGCCGGTGAATCCACGAAGACCTTCACCATCCCCACCGTCGGCGGCGACGGGTACGAAACGGACGAGACGGTCGTCCTGCACCTGCTCAATCCCACGGGCGGCCCCGTGCGTGGACTCAACGACACTGCGGTCCTGACCATCCAGGAAGCCGATCCGTTACCCACGGCCTTCATCTTTGCGGTCAATCTGATTGGACCCGATTGGCCCGACGGCGCGGAGGAGAACGATCCGGGATTCAAGCTGGTGTTCGATGTGGTGGTCGAGGGCGTCTCATTGGTTCCCGTGACGCTCGATTGGAACTCCGCGGACGGCGACGCCCAAGCTGGGCCTGACTACGTGGCCAACTCGGGCACGTTGTTCTTCGGCACCGTCAATGGAACGGAGATTCAATCCGTCTCTGTAACCCTGGTGAACGATGCCATTCCCGAAGTGCTGGAGTACGTTCGCGGGCAGATCAGCAATCCTCAGAACGTCGAAATCATCGACTACGAGGACTACGGCTACATTTACGATGACGACCTGGCCACTGCCACAGGTCTGGTGTTCGCCGACCTCAATGGCAACGGGTTCTTCGACGAAGGCAGTGAATACGGCCTCGGCGGTGTGGACCTGACCATCACCGACTTCAACGGCGATCAGACAACGACGACCCTCGGGGACGGCACCTTCAGCGCGAGTGTGATCCTGGGTTCCGTGACGGTCACCGTGGATGAGACCACCACTCCGGTCGATAGCATCAATACCACAGGCAACAACCCGCAGGACGCCACGGTCACGGCTTCGGTGCTCGCCTTCAAGAACATCGGCTACCAAGTCAAAGCCACCCCCGCTAGACCTGAAGCCTCCATCGGCAATGGCCTCGCCTTCTTCAATGACACCGCCTACGGAGGGCCGGGCAGCGACTTCCTGGATGGCGGTTCCGGCGATGACTGGCTGATCGGCGGGCACTGGCTCGGGCCGGGGTGCGCCTGCGACGGCAATCCCTATGACGCGACGCTCAAGCAGCAGACCGCCGAACAGGGCAACCGCAAGTATGTGGATCCGGCGTCGATTCCTGATCCCGGTACGTTGCAGGGCCGCGTGTGGCGCGACGTGGACGCCAACAATCAGGAAGGCGCCGAATTCGGCGTCAAGGATGTGCAGGTCAATCTGTACGACGAGTTCTGGACGCTGATTGCCATCACCTACACCGACGCCAGCGGAAACTACAAATTCGAGAAGCTGGCCGCCTGCAAATACTACGTGCAGGTCCTTCCGCCGTCCGGAAACAAGTTCGCCACCAAAGGGGTGGGCGCGGCCGCCACCAACAGCGACGTGAGTGCCACGACCGGCCTGACCGACGCCATTTCCGTGGCGGCCGGTGCCACGGTGGGTGACATCGACGCCGGACTGCAATCGGTTCCCGGTGGTTCGCCAGGGCCTTGGAGCATCCAGTTTAGTCATCTGGTCTACAGCGTGCGCGAGACCGATGGGTTCGCGACGATCACCATCAACCGGACTCCCAACAGTTTCGAACCCGTCGGGGTCTATTACACCCTCGATGGGACCGCCGTAACTCCTGCCGATTACACGTCGGCCAAGGGCACGGTCAGCTTCGGTGTGGATGAGACGGCCAGGTCCTTCCTTGTCTTTGTCATCGAGGACGCCGTCTCGGAGTCTCCGGAAACGGTCCAGCTGATCCTTAAGAATCCGACAGGTGGTGAAGTGAAGGGCAACCTCGCATCCGCCATTCTGCTCATCTTCGACAACCCGTGTCCGGACGATGACGTGATTTACGGACAGGACGGGAACGACGTGATCCTGGGCGACTTCGGCTACTTCGACGCCAGTTTCAAGGCCGTGTTGCTGGGTGGAATGGGCAACGACGAAATCTACGGTGGGAATGGCGAAGACGAGGTTTACGGCGAAGGTGGCAACGATCTCATCGAAGGCGGTGCCGATGATGACGCTTTGAATGGCGGCAGCGAAAATGACACCTACCTATTCGACGGGGACAAAAACCTCGGTCTCGACACCATCGCGGAGGTTGCATCGCCGTTCGGCGGCAACGATACCTTCGATCTCTCCACCACCAGCAGCCGGGCCATCACTCTCGACCTAACGAGTGTCGCGGTTCAACAGGTCACCACGACCCTGCAGATCCAGCTTCCGGCCGGGAACGTCATCGAGAATGTCACCGGCGGGGATCAGGACGACACGCTGACCGGAAACGATCTCGACAACATCCTGATCGGCGGTGCGGGTGATGATATCCTGACCGGCGGTCGGGGTGACGATGAATTGCGAGGCGGGCGCGGCAGTGACACCTATTTGTTCGACGCCGATGCGCCCCTGGGCCACGACGAGCTCTTCGACAACGCCACTTCAGCGACGGAAGAGGACACCGACCTGATCGATTTCCTGGGAACCTCGACCCAGCCCATCGCCCTCGACCTCAGCCTCAACGTCTCCCAAACCGTCAATGTCAATCTCAGCCTCACGCTCTCGGACGGCGAAGGCATTGAGGATCTGTATGGCGGCGCTCTGGGGGATACCCTGACCGGAAACAATCGGGACAATGTGATCTGGGGACGCGAAGGGAATGATACGCTCGACGGCGGCCCGACGGGCGACTCCAGCAACGACACCCTGAAGGAGGAACGCGGGGGCGGGTTCGAGTTGTTCGACGGTACACCGGTAACGTTGATATTTAACGGCACTGAAACCGACCTCCTCTCTGATTTCGAGAACGTCAGCCTGGTCGGCGATGACAATCCCAACACGCTGAATGCTGCCTCCTTCTCCGGGGTCGTGCGCCTCGATGGCCGTGGTGGTAATGACACCATCGTCGGTGGCAGTGGCAGCAACTTCCTCACTGGCGGCACCGGTAGTGACACCATCAACGGCTCGCTGGGAACGGACCTGGTCACCGAAGAAGCGGATGCCAATTTTGTCCTAACCAACGGTTCCCTGACCATAGGAGCCGAGATTGACACCTTCATCGGCACCATCGAATTCGCGTCACTCAAAGGTGGCGATGGCAACAACACTCTCGACGCCTCGGCCTACGGCGGAATTGTGCTTTTGGATGGAGCAGGCGGGAACGACACGCTCATCGGCACTGCCCAGCTCGATGTCCTCATAGGTGGTGCGGGCGACGATGCTTTGCAGGGACGTGACGGCAATGACACTTACCTCTTCGATGCCGACGAGGACCTGGGTGCGGATACGATCACCGAGACCGCCACCGGCGGCTTCGACCGCATTGATTTTTCCCCGACAAATACGGTTGGCGTCACCGTCCACCTCGGCCTGACGACGCTGCAAACGGTCAACGCCAATCTTACCCTCGTGCTTTCCGCGGTGGATGTGATCGAGAACCTCCGTGGCGGTGACAATGACGACACCCTGGTCGGCAACGCTCTCGACAATGTGATCGAGGGCGGCAAAGGAAACGACATGCTCACCGGTGGTTTGGGTGACGACACCCTGGATGGCGGTGCGAACGTGACCTTGCCGATCCCGCGCACCTGGATCGATCGGATCATCGAAACCCGGGACGTCGCCAGCATGGTGTTGAACGATGCCAATTTGACCATTGGCCTTGGTGAGACCGATGACCTGATTGGCATTGAAGCCGCCACTCTGACAGGCGGCGCCTCGAACAATACGTTGAATGCCTCTGCCTTTAGCGGATCCGCCACCCTCATCGGGTTGGATGGAAACGATACGCTGACGGGTGGATCCGGCCGCGATTCGCTCATCGGTGGCGGCGGCGACGATACCCTCTCCGGCAATGCCGCCCGCGACACCTACGTCTTCGACGCGGATTCGGATCTTGGCACGGACCTCATTCAGGATACCTCCGGCATTGATACCCTTGATTATTCGGCCACAACGGGAGCTCGTGTCAGTCTCGGACTCGGCATCGCAGGTGTCCAGGACGCCGCCCGAAACGCCGTCACCAATGCGGTCCTGCATCGGCTTAGCTTTGCGGTTGTTGGCAACGTCGAAAACCTGATTGGCGGCGCTCTCGCGGATGTGTTGGCCGGCAGCGACAAGAACAACCGGATTGAAGGCCGCGAGGGCAATGATCTCATCCTGGGTGGCGCGGGTAATGATTGGCTCGAGGGTCAGGGCGGCGACGACGTGTACTTCTTCGATGCGGATTCCCCGCTGGGTCTCGACACCCTTTGGGAAGGCGTGGGCACTGGCGGCACCGACACCCTGTCGTTCGCGCTGACCACAACCCTTCCCGTGGAGGTTAATCTGGGGATGGGCTTGGTGCAGACGGTCAATGCCAACCTCGATCTGCGCCTCATCACCTGTCATTCGATTGAGAACGTGATTGGCGGTGCCTTGGCGGATATCCTGATCGGTAGCACCCTCGACAATCGCCTGGAAGGGCGGGCAGGGAACGACACTTTGGCGGGCGGTTGGGGTGATGATACGTACGCCTTTGATGCCGATAGTCCGTTGGGAACCGATGTCCTTCTCGAACTCGCCAATCTCGACGGAGGCATCGATACCATTGACCTGTCCGACACTTCGGCCGCCGTCGGCGTTGATCTTGGCGACGCCGCACCCCAGTTGGTGAACGCCAACCTGACTTTGGATCTGAGTTCGGCCGCAGCCGTGGAGAATATTGTGGGTGGCTCGGGCGGTGGGTCGCTGACGGGCAACGCCCTCGATAATCATCTCGTGGGCGGGGTCGGTGCCGATGTGCTTTCCGGATTGGGAGGCGATGACCTGCTCGAAGGCAAGGCGGGCAACGACACCGCGAATGGCGGCACTGGCGACGACACCTATGTCTTCGACGCCGACACCGCGCTCGGCACGGACACCTTGGTCGAACTTCTGAATGGCGGCTTGGACACCCTCGACTTCTCGGCCACCACCACTCAGAGCGTGACGGTTGATCTCGGTGCCGCGGCTGCCCAGGCAATCAACGCCAATCTGACGCTCATCCTTGGTGCCGGCGAACGTATCGAGAATGTCATCGGCGGCAGCCTCGGGGATCGACTTGCCGGCAACAGCCGCAATAACCGCCTCGCGGGCGGACCCGGCGATGATGTGTACCTCGTGGATGCCGATGGGTCGTTGGGTGGGGACCTGATCGAGGAGGCGGATGGAGCGGCCGGGGGCTGGGACACCCTTGATTTCTCGCCGACAACGACAATCGCCGTGATCTTCGACCTCTCGCTGACCACGCCCCAGGAAATCACCGCGACGACCAATCTCGCGCTGACCAGCGGAAGTTCGATCGAAGCGGTGAAGGGTGGATCCCAGGCCGACACCTTGATCGGCAACTCGCTCGACAATGAAATCACGGGTGGCCCAGGTGCGGATAACCTTCAGGGCGGAACCGGCACTGATACCGTCGTGGAACAGCGCGATGCGAATTTCTCGCTGAATGACGCGAACCTGACGATCGGTGCTGAAACCGACAGTCTGGTGGGTCTGGAGCAGGCCAGGTTGACGGGCGGCGCGGGCGTGAATGTGCTCGACGCCTCGGCGTTTACACTGGGCTCCGTCATTTTGGATGGTGGCCTGGGGAATGACACCCTTCGCGGCGGAACCTCCGCCCTCGACCGCGTTTCCGTCGAGCGCGACGCGGACATGGTCCTATCCAATGCAGCGCTTAAGATTGGATTGGAGACCGACACGCTCCTAGGGATTGAGACAGCGACCTTGGTGGGTGGAGCGTCATCCAACGTACTCGACGCCTCCGCCTTTACTCTTGGCCCCGTCATCCTTGCGGGGAATGCGGGCGCCGATTCGTTGCTGGGAGGTTCTGGTGATGACGAGCTCTCCGGCGGACTGGGCAGCGATTCCCTTCAAGGCGGGGGTGGAATCAATACGGTCGTTGAAACACGCGACGCGGATTTCCTCCTGCTGAATAACCAGCTCGGCATTGGTGCCGAAACCGATCTGATGAGCTCTATCCAGCAAGCGAAGCTCACCGGCGGCGACGGCGGAAACGTGATCGATGCCTCGTCCTTTAGTCTCGGTCCAGTGGTTCTCACGGGCCTGGGGGGCATCGATCGATTGTTTGGCGGCCTTCAGGGCGATGTGTTGGTCGGAGGTGCGGCGAACGACCTGCTTCGAGGTGGACAAGGGGACGATCTTTACCGATTCGAGGATGACTGGGGCAGGGACTCGATTGTGGAGACCGGCGGCTTTGGTAACGACACCGTCGATCTTCAGAACGTGAGTGTCGGAGTTAGCGTGACCATCGATGGGGCCATCGTGGTGCTCTCCGGCGAAAACCAGGTTTCCAACGCTTCCGGTAGCCTGGAGGTAATTCTGGGTACCGCGGCCACCGACGCCTTCTTCGTGGCGCCATCCGCAACTGTTGGCTATGGACTCTTTGGGGGAGCCGGGACCGGGACCGATGTTCTCATTTACGACGCCCAAGGACTGCTGACGACTCAAACGGACACCGCCATTTCCAGCACGGGCCGCCAGGCGGTCGCGATCGATGGATTCGAAACCATCGAGATCCTGAACGCGGCTTCCGGCGCCGTCCTTGCACCGGCGTTGCCTGAACGGCTTCCATCGGCGGGAGGGGCGCCCAAACCCTTGGGTGCCGATCATCATCCAGTCCGGAGCATCTCGGCGGGATGGGACTCGGGCGGAGAGAATTTGAATCAGGAAGTGCTTCTAGCCGTGGCTCGTCCCATTGCGGGCAAGCCCATTGGAGGGACGCCATGAATTCACCCAATCCCATGCCACCGGGCCGCCGGTGCCGGGCAACCGTCTTGGGATGGCCCAGGCAGTGCCTCGCCGCACTCGGCTTCGCCCTTTTTCTCCAAGCCTTCACTGCCAACGGCCAGGTGATCCAACGGTTCGCGATCTCCGACATCGCCGATCGCACCGTCGCGCAGGGCACCAATACCGGTCCGATACCGTTTAGCGTCACGGGCACCGACACCCCCCAATCCGGTATTCGAGTGAGCGCCACGAGTTCCGATACACGATTGGTGACCGCCAATGGATTGGCGATCGCGCCGGTCCGCGCCGGCGGTTGGCAACTCACCGTGACCCCCACGCCGACCCTCTCCGGGCAGACCACCATTACGGTGTCGGCAACCGATGGACAACGATCCGACACCGAGACTTTCGTGCTGACGGTCACCGCAGTGACGGTGAATACCGCTCCTCGGATTTCCGATATTCCCAACCAGGTCATCCCCCAGGAGGGAACCTCAGGTCCGATTCCATTCCGTATCGACGACGCCGAGACCAGTGCGGGTCAACTGACCTTGCGGGTGTCATCGGACAACTCCGCGCTGATCAGTTCCACGGCAATCGCGATCAGTGGTTCCGGGGCCGATCGCACCATCGCACTCACTCCCACCGCCGGACAAAGCGGAGTAGCCATCATCAAGGTCACTGTCAGCGACGGTCAGGCAACCTCCAGCGACGATTTCACGGTGACGGTCAATCCTTACGACTTCGGCGATGCTCCGGACCAACCGTATCCCACGCTCAGATCCAACAGCGGCGCCGCCCAACGGATCCAAAAGGGATTCAGTCTGGGAACAGCCATCGACGCGGAAGCCAACGGCCAACCCAACACCACGGCTACAGGCGATGGCGCGGACGAGGACGGCGTTTCATTTCCATCGGGATTCACTCCCGGCCAGACTGCGACCGTCGTCATCAACCTGGTTACAACCACGGGCTTTGGCGGGCGCATCGACGGCTGGTTCGATTTCGACGCCAACGGGAAGTTCGATGAACCCGCGGAACATCTCGTTGATGGATCCCTTCTGTCCGGCAACAACACTTTTACCTTCGCAGTACCCTCCGGCGCCAAAGCTGGTACCACCTTCGCCCGATTCCGTCTCAGCCAAGAAGGTGGCGTCGACGCGTTCGGACCCAGCAACGAAGCAGGTGAGGTGGAGGACTACCAGATCGAGGTGAAATCCGGCGGCGGTTTGGACTTCGGTGACGCCCCAGATCCGACTTATCCCACGACTCTGAAGAACAACGGTGCGCGGCATCCGGTGAATCCCGATGTGTTCCTTGGCCAGCGCATCGATGCCGAACAGGATGGGCAACCCAACGCAGGGGCCACCGGGGATGATCTCAATCCCACCAACGCCGACGACGAGGATGGAGTCGTGTTCCCGTCGGCTCTGATCGTCGGCCAATCTGCCACCGTCGCGGTTCGCGCTTCTACCCAGGGATTCCTTTCGGCCTGGATCGACTTCAATGCGGATGGCGACTGGGCGGATGCGGGTGAAGCGATCTTCGAGAACACCGGTGTCGTGGGCGGGACCAACACGCTCACCTTCCTCGTGCCGAGCGCTACCAAGGCTGGATCGACCTTCTCACGCTTTCGCTTCAGTCGCACCAAGATCGAAGGATTCATTGGCGCAGCGGTGGATGGCGAAGTGGAGGATCATGTCGTCCGCATCGAGGCACCCCAGGAAAGCTTTGATTTTGGAGACGCCCCGGATCCGACCTATCCGACGACGCTAAAGAATAACGGCGCTCGGCATCGCATCGTCCAGGGGGTGTTCCTGGGTGCCGTCGTGGATCCGGAGACCGATGGTCAGCCCAATGCGGGTGCCACCGGTGATGACGCGGTCCCGGCCGCAGTGGATGACGAGGATGGCGTGGAATTCCCTTCGCAGGCTGTTGCTGGACAGAGCAACCCGGTTCTCGTCCGCGCTTCGACCGAGGGGTTCTTGTCGGCCTGGATTGACTTCAACGCGGACGGCGATTGGGCGGACGCCGGGGAAGCCATCTTTGAAAATATCACTGTGGTTGGCGGAACCAACACGCTGTCCTTCGTCGCGCCTGCCACCTCGAAAACCGGACCCACCTTCACCCGATTCCGATTCAGCCGCACGAAGATCGAAGGGTTCGTCGGTCCTTCCGCAGACGGTGAAGTCGAGGACCATCCGTTGCGCGTCTCGACCCCGCAATCGACGCTGGACTTTGGCGATGCTCCCGACCCGACCTATCCGACCACCCTGAAAAACAATGGCGCGCGTCACCGCATCAATCCCGATGTGTTTCTCGGTGTCCGCGTGGATGCCGAACCCGACGGCCAACCCAATGCGGGCGCCTCTGGCGACGATGGGTCGCCCACCAATGGCTTGGATGACGAGGACGGGGTGTTGTTCGATCTTCCCCTGGCAGGAGGGCAAAACGGCAAAGTGCAGGTCACGGCCTCAACCCAGGGTCGGCTGTGGGCTTGGGTCGATTTCAACGCCGATGGCGACTGGGTCGACGCGGGAGAACGCATCTTCAATGGCCTTGTCATTGTCGGGGGCGTCAACAATCTCACGTTCCCGGTACCTGCCGAAGTCAAGGCAGGTCCATCCTTCTCGCGCTTCCGTTTCACCCGAACCACCATCGAGAGCTATACCGGCGAAGCCGCGGACGGCGAAGTCGAGGACCACCCTGTCCGTCTTTCCGCACCGGAAGTGAATTATGACTTCGGCGACGCGCCCGAAGAGACGACGTCCTATCCGACAACGCTGGCGCGCAACGGTGCCCGTCATCAGCTTGAACAGGGTTTCCGCCTGGGCGAAGCGGAGGACGTGGAGTCCGATGGCCAGCCGAATCCCGCTGCGACGGGCGATGACATCAACCCGGCGGCTGGGCCCGATGACGAGGATGGCGTTCGATTCCTCACTGCCATCACGGCAGGATCGGTGGCGCGCATCGAGGTGACCACTACGGCCCGGGGTCGATTAGATGCCTGGGTGGACTTCAACGCCAATGGATCCTGGAATGACGCGGGCGAGAAGATCTTCAATGCCGAGCAATTGGGCGCCGGCCTCAATACACTGTCCTTCAATGTGCCCGCCTCCATCCGTGGCGGTGTGAGTTTTGCCCGCTTCCGATTCAGCCAGCAGGGCGGCCTCGCACCCGAAGGCTTCGGCGGTGCGGGCGAAGTGGAGGACTACCCGGTTCGCATCGACCGCACCGCGCCGTGCGAACTGGGCTGCACGGGTGTCGATTTCTGGCTCACGTTCCCAGGAAACTACGCTCCCGATCCTGCGAATCCTGTGAAACCCCAGCTCTGCATCATCGGACCGCCCGGCACGCAGGTTTCCATTCGCATCGCCGCGCTGACGTACAACAACGCGGTCGTCATTCCGGCGGCAGGCTCGATCAACGTCAACCTGCCGAAGGATGCGGATCTCGGAGACTCCAACGATTTGATCGAAGACAAGGGCGTTCATGTCACCGCCACCCAGCCGGTCACGGTCCATGCCTTGTCCCAAGTGAAATACACCAGCGATGGCTTTACAGCGTTGTCGACAGAGGTGCTCGGCAACCAATATATCGTTCTCGGGTACGGAAATGTGCATTCCGGTGTTCCGGAGCTGAACGGCACCCAATTCGCGCTGGTGGCCACCGAGGACGACACCAAGGTGGTGATCGTCCCTTCGGAGGTCACCGGCACTCATGACTCCGGCTTTCCCTATCTGATCAATCTCAAGGCTGGTCAGACCTATCAGCTGCGCAACACAAACGACGCTCCCCGCGACCTGACCGGAACTCTGATTCTCTCGGACAAGCCCATCGCAGCCTTCGGTGGGCACCAGGTCGCGAATGTGCGATCCCAAAACTCCTTCTTTGCCGACTATCTGGTTGAGCAAATGCTGCCCGTGAATCGCTGGGGCACGGAGTTCTTTGCACGGCCTCTGGCGATTCCAGGGGCGCCCGGAACGCGATCGAACTACACCATCCGTGTCCTGGCTTCGCAGAACAACACTCGGGTATGGATCAACGGCGTCCTCATCACGACATTGAACCTTGGCGAATATGTCGACCGCACGTTGGCTGGGGCGGCGCAGATCATCACCGATCGTCCTGCCCAGATGGCGCAGTATGCGGCTAGCTCGGATGTCGATGGCGTCGTGAATGCGGATCCGTTCATGGTCTTGGGGCAACAACGGAACCTGTTCAACCGAGACCTGCGCTTTTGTACGGCATCCGGGGGATTTCTCACCCACCACATCAACGTGATCGTGCCAACCGCAGCGGTGGGAACCGTTCAGTTGGACGGCGCGGCGTTCCCAGGTGGGTTTGCGGCGATTGGGGCCAGTGGCTACTCCCACGGCACAGCGCAAGTCGCCGCCGGGGTGCATCGAGTCACCGCCGCACAGCCTGCCGGTGTCATCGTTTACGGATGGAACGAGTACGAATCCTATGCCTGGCCAGCCTGCCAGTTCTTCGGCGACACCACGCCACCGGAACTCACCTGTCCGCAGGAACAGATCACGCTGGTGGCCGGTCCATTCCAAAGCCCTGCCGGCGTGACGCCGTGTGTGGCGGCTGTTCCGGAATTGCGCAGCCAGGTGAAGGCGACCGACAACTGCGGGTTCGCGTCCACCGCGGCACCGGTGGTGACGCAGGATCCCCCGGCGGGAACCCTGGTCCGCGTGGGAACCCACGACATCACGTTGAGCGTGGCCGATGCTCAAGGCAATGTGGGCACGTGCGTGGTGAAGTTGGTCGTCACCGATCCGAACCCGGAGGGTCCCGTCACCTTGGTTTGCCCGACGAATCTGGTGGTTGCCTGCGCCAGTTCGGATGGTGCGATCGTCAACTACGAGGCCATCGCATTGAAGGGCTGCACCCCGGTTCCGCTCCAATGCAATCCCCCGCCCGGCAGCCTGTTTCCGGTGGGGACAACCACTGTGACCTGTGTGTTGGAGGACGAGGACAATTCCCTGAGCTGCACGTTCAACGTCACGGTGCGGTGCGGTGGACGTCGAATCGAGGTCGCCATCACCGGCGACCTGCCAACGCTTTCCTGGGGAGACGGCGGTCGGTTGGAGACTGCCGAAAGCCTGTCCGGCCCATGGACGGTCGTAGAAGACGCCAAACCACCCTATCGCATCCAGGCCCGCGGGAATCGCGGCTTCTTCCGGATTCGGGAGGACTAAGAGCTTGGGTCAGTAGGGAATCAAGTGGTCGTCGGGCGGCGAGCTGTTGATTCGCCATTTCAAGGTCTTCTTCGGCCTCGTTTCCACGTGGCCATCCACAAAAAGCACATTGATGTTGCGGGTCACCAGGAACGGCCAGGCATGCCCAGTGCCCACAACATTGAATTCGGTCCGAGTGTCGTTCCATGTTCCAATGGTTAGATCGGTGAGAATCGGTTGGAGGCCTGCGGACGGATCGCTGGTGCGGGAAGGCCACGAGATGCCATCCGGCGTCGTGACAATCTTCGGATCCGGATAGACTTCGGTGCTGCCGCGCAAAGGCCGGGGGACAAACCAAGAATGGCCGATGCCGGCGAAGAACTTGGTTTGCCACAGCCAGTATTCGGTGAGGTCCTCCATCGATGTCAGGTTTCGGCCGCCGTGAGTCGATTGAAACCACAGGTTCGCGTTGAGGGAGTCGGTGGTTCGAGCGGGACAGAACCACATGGGGGCAACCAGGCCGTACGGGGCCATGTTCGTCCCCATCTCCAGGGCGACAAACCACGGATGAAGATCCCGGTAGGATTTGAACTCCGACAACGGCAGTGCGAAGGCCGGCAGTCGGTCCCGGCCGTCGTCGGAGGCGTAAAGATTCACCGCAATACCCCACTGTCGGTAGTTGCTGACGCATTGGGTCACCTTGCCGCGAAATCGGCCCTGCCCCACGGCTCCCAGCACCAGCGACGCGAGAATGCCAATGATGGCCATGACCACCAGGAGCTCGATGAGGGTGAATCCGCCGGTCGACGCCGCAGCCCGGCACGGGGTTGGACCGGATTTGGACTGGCGGCGCATGGGGATTGGACAGGTCAGGGGGTGATTCGTTCCTCATCCGAAGGATGTATTTGTATTCCCTGAGACGTTGAAAGCGTTCACCCGCCGTGCGGCAGGTGTCCGCACCCGGACAGGAACGCCGACATCAAGATCGTTGGATCGCGCCAGGTACGCATCTCCGAGTCCAATAAGCTTCACGCCAGTCCGCATCCACCCGGGAGAAAGGCAAACGCTGGTCGTCTTGGAGTGTGGGAGGCCTTTCTCATTCGTCTAGCGGAATAGCCCTGACAACTCAGATGCGGCCTCGCGCCGGCGACAAACGGATTTACCTTTGGGACGTCGTGGGGTTCATTGGGACCATCACTCGATGGTTTTCGACGTCGCATGGGCCTGGTTTGGTCGTGCTCTAAAGGCGGCTGTGATCTGGGGTGCTTTGGCGGCCCACAGTCAGGTTCTGGTGACCACCAACGCCACCTGGGCCTTCCGCAAAGGGCTTGCGGAACCTTCCGCTCCGCCTGCCGCGTGGCGCGACGAGCGTTTTGACATCCAATCCTGGTCCTCCGGTCGCGCACCCTTTTACTACGATACTGAAGCCGTTTATGGCGGCGCCACCGAACTCGCCGACATGCGCAACCGCTACACAACGTTGTATTTGCGGCGAGAGTTCGAAGTCGGTTCCGCCGCCGACGTCGCATCGCTCACCTTGCGCTTCTATTGCGACGACGGTTTTGCGCTTTGGATCAATGGTCAATGGGTAACGAACTACAACCATGCTGGTGTCGACTATGGTTTCTCGGCGGTGGCCAGCGCGAATGCCTCGGAACCCATCGTCTGGCTGGGTGTGACGATACCCGGGCCGTTTCCCTACCTCCATACCGGTACCAACACCCTCGCCGTCCAAGCGTTCAACGTCTCGCGCACGAGTAGTGATTTCATCTTCGACTTGGAACTCAAGGCAACCCTGTCCGATCGACAGTCGCCGACGGTGGTCGCCGTGGATCCGCCGCCCGGAGACGTGTCGTCCCTGAGAACGGTCACCGTCACCTTCAGTGAACCGGTCGCTGGGATCGGCTTTTCGGACTTGCTGATCAACCAGAGGCCGGCGTCTGCGATGGCCGGGGTTGGCGCCGTCTATACTTTCACCTTCGATCCGGTTGCCGAAGGAGTGGCCGACATCACCTGGGATGCCGGCGCTGGCATCCATGATTTCGCCAATCCACCCAATCGCTTTGACGGATCGGTGAGTCGCTGGGCTTACACGGTGGTCGACCGCATGCCGCCGGAGGTCATTGAGGTGAATCCGCCGCCTTCCGTCATCGTGCGCGGCCTGGATCAGATCGAGGTTCGTTTCAACGAACCGGTTGCGGGTGTCGAGGCCGGTGACCTTGCACTCAATGGCGCTGAGGCGCTGTCCGTCACGGGCACAGGGGCAGGACCCTATCTCTTCCGGTTTTCGTCCCCATCGGCCGGAACAGCGCGCCTATCATGGAGGGACAATCACGGCATCCGCGATCATGCCTCGACTCCGAATGCCTTCGTTGGTGGTTCCTGGGTAGTCACGGTGGACCCTGACGCTGTCCTGCCGTCCGTGCGCATCAGCGAATGGCTGGCAGGTTATTCCGGTGAAGCCGGACTGCACGATGAGGATGATGAACTGCAGGACTGGATTGAGCTCGAAAACCTGACCGATACGCCGGTGAACTTGAAGGGTTGGTCGCTTACCGATGACGCCCAGGATCCCGGACTTTGGGTCTTACCTGACACCGTGCTGGCTCCACGCGGATTCGTGGTGGTGTTCGCATCGGGAAAGGACCGGCGTGGGGACGACACGCGAGGGCGGCGCCATACGAATTTCAAACTCGGCCTCGAGGGTGAGTACCTTGGACTCTACAACGCCGAGTCACCGCGTCGGGTTGTCTCCGAGGTCGCTCCCGTTTTCCCGGCCCTGCGACCGGATGTCTCGGGCGGCTTGGACGATCAGGGTCAGCTTCGGATCTTCGCGGTGCCAACACCGGGCGCCGCGAACCTGGGTGATAGCCTTGATGGAGTCGTGCCTCCTGTGGACTTCAGTGCCACACGCGGTGTTTTCGACGCGCCCTTCGAACTGACACTCTCGTGCGCGCGTAAAGGCGCCGAGATCCGGTACACCACGGACGGTAGTGAGCCCGGGATCGCAACCGGCATTCGCTACACAGCCCCGCTCCAGGTCGGCAATACGCTCACGTTGCGCGCCGCCGCCTTCCAGCAGGGAGCGCTGGCGTCGCCATCCGTGACCCACAGCTACCTGTTCCCCGCGCATGCCGTTCATCAAACCGATACTCCCACGGGGCTCCCCGCCCAATGGCTGGATACTCAAGGACGCGCATGGACGGCGGACTATGGCATGGATCCGGAGGTCGTGGATGCCCTGGCTTACAAGGACCGGATGGTTGAGGCGCTCAAGTCGTTGCCGATCGTCTCGCTGGTGGCGAAGCCGGCGGACCTGTTCGACAACACCACCGGCATCTATCCCAAGTCGCAGGCTCGCGGTCCTTCCTGGGAACGTCCTGCATCCGTGGAGTTCATCAGCTCGGGAAACGAGGAATCGTTCCAGGCGAACTGCGGGATCCAGATGCAAGGGAACTCGGTGCGTGACCCGGTAAAGACCGCGAAACATTCGTTTCGGTTGGTGTTCAAAGGAGACTACGGCCCGCCCAAGCTTCATTTTCGGATCTTTCCCGACTCCCCGATCGACGAGTTTGATACGCTTATTCTTCGCGCCGATTTCAACAATTCGTGGATGCACTGGAATGGGGCGCAGCGACCGCGCGGTCAACGGATTCGCGATGCTTGGATGAAGGACAGTCAGCGAGCCATGGGCGGACTGGCATCCCACAGTCGATTCTTCCACCTGTACCTCAATGGACTCTATTGGGGAGTCTATGATGCCACCGAACGTCCCGACGCTGCGTTCGCGGCATCCTATTTGGGTGGATCCAAGGCGGACTTCGACGTCATGAACGAAGGCCAGGTCGTCGATGGCACGGCAGCGGCCTACAACGCGATGCGGGCCATCGATAACCTCGCGAGCGATGAGCAGTACGCCAAGATCAAGGAGTACCTCGATGTTCCGGGTTACATCGATTATGTTCTGCTCCATTTTTATGTCGGGCACGAAGATTGGTTCACCGACAAGAATTGGTACGCCATTCGACGAAGGGCGCCGGGACAGGGCTATCGTTACCTGAGCTGGGATGGAGAGATGATTCTAAGCGGTGCCGACCTGAACATCGTGACCCGTACCGATCAACCCTCGAATCTGCATCCAAAACTGCGCGAAAACGCCCAATATCGTCTGGATTTTGCCGACCGGGTTCAGCGGCACTTTTTCCAGGGTGGCGCGTTGACACCCGAAACTGCCGCCGCGCGCTACGATCGGTGGGCCTCCCGTGTTTCCTTGGCGATGATCGCCGAATCCGCAAGGTGGGGCGACTATCGACGTGACGTTCATCCCTACTCCAGCGGGCCCTACGTCCTGTATACCGTCGATGAGCACTTCGCCAAGGAACGCAACCGACTCCTCACCCAGTACTTTCCCGCCCGGACGCGAACCGTGCTGACACAACTCCGCGCCGCAGGATTGTATCCCGCCACTGCGGTCGCTCCGGAATTCAATGCCACTGGCGGAACCGTTGTGCCGGGCTTTCGCCTGACAATGAGTGTGCCGACAGGCACGGTCTTCTTCACGACCAACGGACAGGATCCTCGCCTGCCATTTGAAGGAACCGTGGCAGCGTCGGCTCAGGCCTATCAAAGTGCCGTCGTTCTGGATCAATCGATGGTGGTCAAAGCCCGTGCTCGCGTCGGCAGTGAATGGAGCGCTTTGTCCGAGGCCATCTTTGAAGTGGGCGAACTGGGTCCCAGCATCGCCATCACCGAGATCCATTATCGTCCCTCGGGTGGAAGTCCCTACGAATTCCTCGAATTGGCCAACTTCGGCAGGACCCCGCTCGATGTCGGCGGATTCTCGTTGGAAGGCGTCCGCTATGTCTTTCCGCCCGGCACCATTCTCCAGCCGAATACAGTGGTGCTTCTGGCCTCGGCAGCCAGCCCAACGGCTTTCGCCGGACGATATCCTGGCGTTCCGGTCTTTGGATGGTTCGAGGGCGAACTCGCCAATGGTGGTGAGCGTATCGCGGTCTTGGATCGAGATGGGCGATCGGTGACGTCGCTGAAATACCGGATCGATGAGGGCTGGCCGGATCTGCAGCGGCATGCGGGATCGTCAATAGAGCTTGTGGATCCTGTTGAGGACCCGGGCGCTGCAGCCTCGTGGCAGTCAAGCAAGGCAGCCGTAGGCACCCCCGGCATCGTCGCCCGTCGGTCGTCCCTACCGGAGGTGCGCATCAATGAAGTCTCAACGACCGGCGATGTGCTGGGAAGTGACTGGGTTGAATTGGTTCACCGAGGAATGGAGCCGGTAGATATGTCCGGATGGATCCTCACCGACCATGGGAATGCGTCCGCTTTCGTCTTTCCTGTCGGCACCCTGCTCGCACCGGGTTCATTTCTCCTGATTCGATGCGATGGTGGCCCCGCGGTCGATGGAGAATGGCATGCCTCGTTCTCTCTGGATGCCGAGGGCGAAACCCTGTCGCTCCTGAACGCAAGCCAGGAGCGTGTCGACGCAGTCAGTTTCGGGCCGCAGGCTGCGGGATTCACGTTGGCGCGCCTGGGAGGTGATGGGGGTTGGCGGGTCGCCAAGCCAACCCCAGGGGCCGAGAACCTCGAACAAGAAATCGGTAGTTGGCTGTCGATCCGCATCAATGAATGGCTGGCTAACGCACCGCCGGACGCAGACGACTGGATCGAGCTCTACAACGCCGACGCATCGGTGCCCGTCGACCTTCGCAGTGGCTGGCTTACGATGGACAGCGATGCGTTCCGCATCCGATCGCCAACGGTGTTGGGACCGCTCAGTTTCCTGGTCCTCGCTGCCGATGGGCGAACGGATCCCGGGCATCTGGATTTCCGGCTGCCCGCGCTTGGCGGCGCCATTGGACTTCACGACGCTCAGGCGGTTCGCGTCGACCGAGTGGCCTATGCCCACCACGACGAAGGAGTATCTGAGGGACGAATGCCCGATGGCGGCGATGCGTTTCAACTTTTTCGCAGGCCGACTCCCGGTACGGGCAATTCGACCGTGATTCTGCGTCCACCCAGAATGGAAATCGTCGCTGTTGATCGTGTCCAATGGACGCTCCGAATCCAAGGCGCGGCGGGCTATCCGCACCGGATGGAGGCCTCGGTCGACTTAAAGAGTTGGCAGTTGTTGGGAACCACAGTGCCTGCCGCGAGTCCGTTCACTTGGACCCTGCCCATCACTGGGGCGGAGGCGACCCGATTTCTTCGGGTATCGGTATTTCACAATGGCAACTCCCCTTGATCAGGCGCCCGAGGCGGCGATTCTCCCACCAGCGTGACACGCGCCATGGTCAGCAACTCCTGCGACGATGGCGCGCAAAGCGTGATCAGCTGAGCCTCGGTGGTGGACGGATCCAGCCACATCGCCGCGGCCTCCGGTTCGAGAATCACCGGCATGCGATCGTGAATCTCGGCGATCCTGGGTGTTGGCGCCCTGGTCAGGATCGTGAACGTCTCAATCTCGGGAGCGTCGGTCTGTCCAGGGGGGCGCCAGGATTCCCATAGACCCGCAAAGAGCATGGGGTGCCGGTCCAGGCGGGTGAAACGCCAGGGCAACTTGCGTGGCTTGGCCATCTGCCATTCGTAATAGCCGTCCGCGGGAACCAGGCATCGGCGCCGTCGGAAAGCGCTGCGGAACATGGGTTTCTCGGCGACCGTTTCGCTGCGCGCATTGATGCATTTGGCGGCGGAGGTCGTGTCTTTGGCCCAGGCCGGGATCAGGCCCCACCGCAACTCCTCGAGGGTGCACGACCCCGTGGGTCCTCGACGGACCACGGGCGCCTTCTGAGTGGGGCAGATGTTATAGCGCGGCTGCGAAGTGGTGAGAATGAGTTCGAAGTCGCCGATCTTCAGCGTTCGTCCGGATTCGGAGAGATCGTAGCGCCCGCACATGTTGGAGGAGCCATCGTACGGCAACTGTCCGATAAATCCAGGGGCTGCGCATTCTACGGGGAATCGTCCCTCCAAAAACGAGCCGGTGGGTTCGCCTTTTGCTGGCAAACCCACCGGTCGCACCGATCAAGGTAATTCTTTCAGGGAAGGCTTGTTAGTCCTTCGCAGCCTTCTTCTTGGCCGCGTGGAAGCGCGCCCATCGGGCCCGGGCGGCCGCGGCGATGCGTGCGCGGCCTTCCGCGCTCATATTCCTGGCCTTTTTGCCGCTGCCCGGCGGGCGACCACGGCGCCTTCCGGCTGCCGGCGATGCGGCGCCGCTGCCAAACAAGCCAGCCAACTCGCCCTGCAATGCTTCAATCTCACGAATGATTTCAGATGCACGACGGAGGGATTCGATACTTGGGATCATGTTGTGTTGTCTCCGTTAGGAGAACTCCAAAAAGACAGATGAATGGCCAAGGGTCAATCTGTATTCTTGTATCTTATCAGGAATTGAGTGCCTGACGCCAAGATTATCCCAGGCTCAAACAGACGGATCATGCTGGGAATGTTTGTAATGAGTGGATGCATCCGACGACTCATCCCGGTGTTAGCCATGACATCGATCCCGACTATGTTCCGCTCGCAAATCTACATCGCTTCCCTGCTCCTTCTGATGTTCGTCGCATCGGCGAAGGACCAAACCGGGGTCCCCGATCTAGAGGTGACAGCACCGGTGGACGGCGCCGTGTTCCGGTTGTCCGAGGCTCGGGGCCGCTACGTGGCTCTCCATTTCCTCCTAAAAACGGAATGTCCGTTCTGCCAGCGACACGTTCGCGAGTATGTTCAGAGAGCCGCCGAACTGCCCGATGTCGTGCAAGTGTTTCTAAAACCTGACTCGGAGGAGGAAATACGACGGTGGGTGGCTCGGTCCGGGATGGATACAACCAACAAGGTCGCCATCTATCGGGACCCCAACGCACGCTGGGCCAAGGCCTTCAGAATCCCTTTTGGTTACGAATTCCACGGAGAACTCGTTCATTATCCAGCTCTGCTGATCATTGATAAGAAAAATCATGAGGCCTTTCGGCACGTCGGGCAAACCAATGCTGACCGTTATCGATTTGCTCAGCTGATGAATAAGATCAGTGAGTTGAAAGTCGCTGAATCCTTACCCTGAGACTAGTCTCGGCGGGGTAACTTCGGGACTCCAAGTCACGGTACACGGATGCCTCCGCCTGCGACGGAAGTGAGTGGATCAATCACGCCGCGCCGGCTGACATCTGCCGCGGGCACCAGGAGGGCAGTGTCGGATGCTGCCAACCGTACCTTTCAGCCTTTGCCGGGAATGGTAGGTTCTTCAGCGGGCAGCTTCACGGTGCCGCTCTCGAAATCGTCCGGATTCGGCGAACAACGGAAACTGGACGTCATCATTTCCTCCCAGGTGACCATTTGCCCGTTGTATGCCGAGATGCGACCCATCACCGCGGTCAGGCTGGACTCCGCGATGGTGTGAGCCTCGTTGATGGGATTCCCGTCTAGGATGCTGCGGATAAGGGCCATGTGTTCGCGCACATACGAGGTGGGTGTCCGTTCCCATTTGCCCAGGTCGACGGGGGATTTGCGATCTGCTCCGCCGACATAAACCCGATCCGCATAGACGAGGCCGGTGACATCGGCGATGCCCTTGTCGCCGCGGAAAAACTGGCCGATACGACTCCACGTCTCGGTGACTTGGCGCGCCATGCTGTGGATATGGACGCCTCCCGGGAACTCGTAGTCGGTGCTGAAGAAATCGTAGCAGTTCCCGTTCTTGCGTCGGGCGCGGTGGCCAAAACTGACACAGTTGATCGGCGGACCACCGAGAAACCAGTTCATGACGTCGATGCTATGGACATGTTGTTCCACAATATGGTCGCCGCACATCTCGGCCCAGCCCCCCCAGGACCGAATGAGCCAATCAGCGTCGGACATGCCTTCGGGTTTCTTGCCAATGCTTCCACCACCCAGGCAGAAGTGAATGGTGCCGCCCATAATCTTGCCGATGGCACCTTCCTTGACCGCCTTGGCAACGGCAAGATAACCGGGCTCATGTCGGCGCTGCGTGCCGGCCACGATCGAGAGCTTCTTTTCCGCCGCCACTTTGCCGGTAGCCATGACGCTGCGGCAGCCCACCGGATCGACCCCGACCGGCTTCTCCACGAATACGTGTTTGCCGGCGGCCACGGCAGCGGCGAGGTGCACCGGCCGGAAGTTCGGAGGAGTGGTCAGCAGGACGATATCCACGTCCGCATCCATCACCTTCTTGTATCCGTCGAATCCCAGCACGCATTGTCCGCGCGAGATCTCGACGCCGGCATTGCTCTTCAAGGTAGCGATGCTCCGTTCCAAACGGTCTTCGAACACGTCCCCCAACATCACCAGCCGAAGGTCGACCCCGAGTTCCTTGGCGGCCTGCAAATGATCATTGGCGGCGCCGGTCCCTCGACCTCCGGTGCCAATAAGCGCGGATTTGAGCGGTCGCTTGCTCGCTGCGCCAAAAACACCAGGACTCACGGCTGCAAGGGCGGCAGCGGTCGAGGTGGATTTCACAAAGGAACGACGGGTCACTGAGGAGGTTGTGGTGTTCATGAGGAAATGAAGTGGGCCACGGGTCGCCCTGCGGGTGTTCACCATCAGCAAGCCCCGTCAATGGTCGAACGTCAAGCCGGCTGGAATCGTGGAGGGCTATCGAGTGGCCCTCGAGGAATGCCGGTCTCGTGTCGGCTTGCTTCGGATCAGGGATGGTCGGCTCGGGAGTTCCTTCTGGCGACGGACGGCAGAAGGGTTTCGCCGCGGATAAAAATCTCGGCGGGAACGCCCAACGCCTGTTTCAGCAGCACATCGCGATCCCAGGGCGAACCGACCGCGGCCAAGGTGCGCCGTTGCTGTTCCGTTAGGTTAAGCGGGTAATACCACGGCGAAACGAGGGCGGTGTTGATGAGCGGAAAGTCCGATCCGTAAACCAGGCGGCCCCTGCATTCGGGCGCTTCGAGCGTCTCCCGCAACGCACCGAGCCGATTGACCTGCGTGAGCGCCGAGATGTCTGCGTAGAGATTGGGATAGCGTTGCATCAATCGGCGCAGCCGCAGGAGATCTGCTTCTCCACCATTGTTGCCGGCGGCGCCGGCATGCGCGGCGATAATCGTCACACCGTGTTCCAGTGGCAGACGCAGGCGTTCCGGATCCGCCAAGGCATCCTGCGCCGAGGTGAAGGAACGCTCATTCCCGGTATGCGACAGGAGCGGAAGCCGGTGGTGGACCAATCGACGGTAGAAGGGAACATACGCCGGATCTGCGGGATCAATGTCCATGATGGAGGGGATCCACTTCACCAGTACCGCTCCCTCGGCCGCCGCCCGGTCGAGCCGCTCGAGAGCATCGGTGCGTCGGGGATGAATCGACGCGCCCAACAGAAGATTGGTCGTGCGGGAGACCTCGCGGGCAACGAACTCCGTAGGCACGTAGACTTCGGTGCGGTTCGTGTCGAGGCTCCCGGTGCTGTCCACCACGCCATCCAGTGCGAGAACGACGGCCGCTCGAACGTGTTCGCTTCTTGCGACACTCTCCGAGAGTTTACGGATCACCAGTGCGTCGCCTTCGCGGGATATCTCCTCCTCTGTCACCCCGAAGGACTCCAGGTAAATGCGGTAACGAACATTGGCGCGCATTCGTGCGGAGACAAAACACCCGCTTCCACCGGCGCCGATGCCGGCCGTGTGGCAATGCAGGTCGACGATGCCATGTCCGGGCAGCTGGGTCACCGGCTGATACGGGCCGTGAAAAAAAACCTGGCGAGCGAGCAAAAGGATTCCGGCGCAAAGCGTCGCCAGGATGGCGAAGCGTCTGGCTAACGTTGGCAAAGACCGTCTCATCCAATCGAAATGGGTTGGGGTGAGCTGGTGGTGGTCGGAGGTTCTGTCCTGCCGACGAGGGATGCCAATTCACGATGATTGATTTTTCCCGTGCCCAGCTTGGGTATCTCCTTCACGAAGCGCAGCTCACGCGGTACGCATAGATTGCTGAATCCCTTTCCACGGATCACCGTACGAAGGTCTTCCAAAGTGAGCTTGGACTCATTGGAAGCCGCAATCAGGCGTTCGCCCTTTTCGTCGTCGGGCACTGCAACCACCGCCACCTGACACCGCAATCCGAACTGCGGAAATGCCCCGGCCAATGCGTCCTCGACGGCAGTGAGGCTGACCATTTCGCCACTGATCTTCGCGAATCGCTTCAGTCGACCGAGAATGAACGCGAATCCGTCTGCATCGACATTCACGATGTCTCCGGTGTCATACCAACCGCCGAGTGCCTGGAATTTCGCGTTGGCGTCGGCATTGAGGTAACCTCGCATCACGTTGGGCCCCCGCACGAGAAGCCGGCCGCCTACGGGAACGCCATCCATGGGCTCCAGGCGCCACTCCAGTCCGGGCACGAAACGGCCGACGGAACCGGCGCGGGGTTCCAATGGCGAATTGATGCATACGACAGGACTGCATTCCGTGGCGCCGTATCCTTCGAGAATCCGAACGCCGAATTTGCGCGCATAGGTAAGGAACGTGGACTCTTGAAGCTTTTCAGCACCGGCGACCAGAAGTCGTACCGTGCGAAAGTCGTAGGGGTGCGCTTTGCGCGCGTAGCCGTTGAGAAAGGTCGGCGTGCCGAACATCACGGTGCAATTGAGGTCGTAGACCAGGGTTGGAACGATTCGGTAGTGCAGCGGCGAAGGATAAAGGAAGCAGGAGATGCCGCGAACCAATGGGGCAACGATTCCGGCCATGACCCCAAAACTGTGGAAGAGCGGAAGCGCGTTGAAGAAACGGTCGGTGTCAACGATGTCCAGCACCGCCAGTAGCTGGCGCAGGTTGGCGAGGAGGTTGCCGTGGCTGAGTTCGACCCCCTTCGGCAGTCCTTCGGATCCGCTGGTAAACAGGATGACCGCGGTCTCGTCGGTGCCGGATCGAAATGCCGAACCTGACAACCCCAGCGACCGGTCAAGGATCGAAGCCAGCAGAGTAACGAGACGGCGGAAGGAGGGAATGCGTTGTCGGACGTCATCGAGATAGACCAGCTCGATTCCAGCCTGGGCAAACGGCGACGGATCGATCTTCGCGCGCTGCAGGAACGCGCGCGAGGTGATGATCTGGCGGAGGCCTGCCAGTTCGCAGCATTTGAGCATCACCGGTGTTCCGGTCGAATAATTCAGCAGTGCCGGAATGTGGCCGGATGCCCACAGACTCAGGATGGTCACCGGGGTGGCGTTCACGTTCGGAAGCAGCACCCCGACACGAGGCGTCTCGGCCAGAAGAAGCTGTCGCCATTGTTCAGCCAGCAGGCGGGTTCCAACCAGCAGCCGCCGATAGGTGAGTCGTTGCCGCGTGGTGTCGCGGAGCACTTCGAAGCCAGGGCGCCGACAGGCGGTCTCCACGATGGCATCCAACAGGTGGCGCGGACCGAACTCGGATTCCACGTCGAAGTGCTGCCGGACCATGGTGTCTCTCAACCAGGCGGTCAGCATGGTGCGGGCGGCGCTGGTGCTGACATTGCCGGGATGCGGTGCATCCAAGGCATTGCTGAAATGGGCGGTGACAGGAGTGAAGAGGCGCCGCCACCCGGGGTGCGGAGAGAATGGGACACGCTGAGCGCCTCGAAGATGGGCGGTGATTACCTTGGCCCGTGTCTTGAAGATCAGGAATCCCGTCCCGTCGAAGAGCTTCATCAGGGCACCGGTCCTCGATAAGCGTCCCTCGGGAAACAGGACCAACCGGCCACCTTTCTCGAGGAATTCAGCCATGCGTTTGACGGCGTAGGGTGATGCCACCTCAATCGGAAACGTCCGGCGATTCACCATGATGAACCGGTGCAACCAACTGGTCTGGGCGGTTTCGATAGACGTGACGAATCTCCAGTCGTCATCGAGATGCACTCCAAGGAACAACCAGTCGAGCCATGAGGCATGGTTGGAGAGCAGCAAAACGGGTCCCGGAGTCTTGAGGGCCGCCGTGTTGTTGGCTCGGTGGCGGAAGAAGATCCGTGCGAGGAGCAGGAGAACGCGTTTGATCATGACAGGATTCGCGGAGAGGCGGTGCCAAGACAAGTTTGTCGACTTATGAGGGGCCAGACGAGCCAACCGATCAGTCCCGCAGTAATCACCGTGGCCGCCGGGGCCAGCCAGCGATCGATGGGCAGGCGGCCCGGCCCGTCGACCTGAAGGGATCCGGCGAAGAAGGCCACCTCTTCGCAAAAGGGCGCGCTCGACGTGATGGATCCTTCGCGGTCGACAACCTGTGAAACACCCGAACTGGCGCTTCGGCAAATGGGTATTCCGTACTCGGCCGCTCGAATAGGTGCGATCCGGGCGTGAAGCGCGTGCTGATGGGCTCCCCACGACAACGAATCCATCGTGGGGATGAGAAGCGCTTCCGCGCCTTGGCGCACCAATCGATCCATGACCCGCGTGTAACTTAGGTCGTAACAGATCGCGATTCCCAGCGCACCCCACGGGGACGACCAGACCGCCTGATTCGAGGCGGCTTCGCCATCGTTGAAAAACTGGATTGGAACGGACTTGGCCTGCCGGAAGACAATGTCACCCGACGCATCAATGACCCAGGCCGTGTTGCGGAACCTGCCATTCTCCAACAATTCCCTCCCGCCAACCACCAAGTACTGGCGATGAGCGCGGCACCAGCTCATCAGGTCACCGCCGGGGGCACCGTCGAGTGTGTATTCCGGAAGGACGCAGAGTTGGGTAGCCGGATACCGGGCCAGCAATTGATCCAGGACGGCCACAAGGTGGTGTTCCGGCATGGATTCAATTTGGGCACCTGCGACTTGAACGATTCGATGGGGCGATGCCGCCGACGCTGGTGCCAGGGGACGGGTCTCGGTGACGCCCAATGCAGCCGCACCGATGAGCGTCACCGCCAGTCCCAGCCATCGTCCTCCGTGACGTGAGAACCAGAAGAGAGAGGGGCCGATGAAGAGAAACGCACCCACGCCATACATGCCGAGCCAATGGTAAACTGGGGAAATCCCCGCCTGGGCAAGGGCATGACCTGGTGTGATCCAAGCAAAGCGAAGGTAGTAGAGTTCGCTTCGAAAGAATTCAAAGCCCATCCACAGCGCCGGGATGAGGGGGACAGTCCAGACCCCGGCGAGTCGTCGATGGAGTGCCTGTCCGGTGGCCGCGAACGCCGCGTACCAAATCGCCACCACCAGCCACAACACGATCGCCGCCGCACCGAAGATTGACCAAAAGAACCGCAATTGAGGCGCCACAATGGCGAGACCAAGGCCAAGTCCGAGGTAGAACGACTGGCGAACGGTGCGGAGGCGGGTGGCGGAGAGGAGCAGCAAGGGAAAGAGGGCCATTAGCCAGGACATGCCAGGCCGCCACGCACCATGAAAAGCACCGACCGAGGCGATCGCGATCGGCACGAGCGTCCATGGACTCAGGTCGGCAGACGCGCTCCCTTTCGTGGCCGCGTAACGGATGGACTGAGGGCGCCGCCACTGCATCGTCATGGTACCTCCTCGCCGTCGTTCCTCGCCGTGCAGGAGGGGCACGTTGGAGTCGGCGCGATCCCGAGCTGCGGGTGACGTGCGTCGCCAACCGTCGCGAGATGATTTGCCTCCGTACTCACGGTGAGAAATGCACGCTCGGTCGTGAAATGCGGGGTGCCTTTCTGCCTAGAGGTCTGCGGTTCGCAGCCCGGCGATCGAGTCATCGATTTGTTCCGAACCGAGTTGCGGCTTATAACGTGCATCTCCGTCGATGCCACCGACAGGTGCTGTGGCCGGCTTGACGGAGCGACGGCCGTTTCGCTCACGGGGTGCAGGGGTTGACCGCGTTCTCCTGGGGGCTTGCGGGGCATCTGGCACTCCTGTGGGGGGACGGGCGGCGACTTGGGTTGCTTGGGTGGCCAAATCCCGGAGCTCCCGGAGCAGGCCTTCCACGCGTTGATCCGGCAGTCCCGCCCAAACCGCATCGGCAGCCTTAAAATAGTGTGGATAAATGGTCTGCAGCAGATCGATTCCGTTGGGGGTTAGCAAAACTCGATACGCTCTACGGTCCTGCGGATCTTCCGTGCGTTGGACCAGCCGCCGTCGCTCCAGTCGATCGATCAAGCCAGTGGCATTGGATCGATGCATAATCAACAGTCGACTTAGCTCGGATTGCGAGAGGCCGTCGATTTGTCCATAGAGCAGGTTAAGCACATTAAACTGGCTGGGACTGAGGTCCCAGCGGGCGAAGAAGACTCGACTGGCATTCCATAAGTCTTCGGCGGTTCGCAAGAGTTGGATCAACGCTTGGTACCGAGCGCTATCCGGGCCGTTTTCAGTCATGCCCTGCATGTATCACATTTTGTATATGAATCAACAAATGATTTGCCGACTTTTTGAAATCAATCCCGGGTGTTTCAGGAGCCCGCGGTCGGATGCGGGTTCAACGGGGCTGGTCTTCAGCGCGTTGGTCCCGCCGGCATCCTGGCTTGCCGAAGTGGCACCATGGATTGCCCTGGGACCCGCACGTTCATGCTCCAGAAGGTCCGTACCGATTCTCGCGGATGGGGGCCGAGAATAGGTCTGGTCCAGGGTTTGAACCGGAGAATAGGTCTGGTCCGGGGTTTGCGTCCACGGTACTGCCCTCCCCTCAACACCGGGCATGCCAACGCTCAGCAATAGGTCTGGTCCCCAGTTCGACACCAGAATCCGCGTGCGGGAAGGATCCCAATCGAAACCGAGAGTCTGGTGCGATGACTGATGGACGGCCAAGCCAGCGGCTGATGGCGGCAGAGGTGCACGACGCGGGGTGCGCAATGCTGAGAAGTCAACGACTCCTCCTCCTGCCGTCATTTGTCGCCTGAACGGCTATCTAGTAGAGGAATTATCAATTGTTTATAAATCATCTAAATCGACGGCATTGTCGGTGGGTATCGACTAAGGGGCAGCTCGGTATCGGGCCCGCTATCGCAGGGGCCGCCGAGGTCTTCGATTCTCCAACGGTGCCCCCCTTGAACGGGTCCTTGGCCAACGCCGAGTTGGGGCGTCGCGTCTAACGACGCAGGGCGAGAAAGTCCTCTCCAGGTCCAGGCGGTTCCACTCTTCCACCCAGCCACTTTCCCAGAAATGCCTCGGTCGCGGCTTGGAATCGTCGGCGCGCGGTGGCGGACCGTAGGCGTCCGGGTTCATCACCGAAATACAGGTAGTCGACGGGACGCCCTTCGCGGCGAATGGAGGTGACGAATCGATCCATGAGATCCACCGGCACTTGAGTGTCGTGTCCGGTAATGGCGATGAAGAGCGGAGATTTGATGAAGGCAGCCCGGCTTATCGGCGACTGGCGTTGGATCAGGTCGGCGTCGACTTGAGGATGTCCCATACGGCGCTCCAGAAGTGACCGAAGTTGGAGTGCCTTTTCTGGGATCGCCGTGTGGAGTGAAAGGAGGTCCGGAGTGCCGGAAAGGCTGACACCAGCGGCGAAGGCTTCGGGGTGCAGGGCGAGAGCGGCCAGGACGGCGTACCCGCCGAATCCGGCGCCCATGATCGCGACGCGTTTGGGATCGGCAACGCCCTTCTCCACCACGTGGGCTTTGGCGTCTAGGAGGTCGAGCAGGATCTTGCCACCCCATTCCTTGTCGCCGGCCTTCAGGTGGTCTCTGCCGTAACCCGTCGATCCTCGGTAATTCACCTGGACGACGGCGTAGCCGCGATTGGCCAACCACTGGGTTTCGGGATCAAATCCCCAGGAATCGCGCGACCAGGGACCTCCATGGACGAGGACGATGGTCGGCAGGGATTTAGGTTCCACACCAGGCGGGAGCGTCAAGTAACCCTCCAGCGTCAATCCGTCGCGGGCTTTAATAGTCAACAGTTGCGTTCGGGCTCCCTGAAAATCCGCGGGCACCTGGGTTTCCGAATGCAAGGCAACGACTTGTCGAGTCGCCCGGGTGTAGAGTCCATAAAGGACGGGCGCGGCGTCGGTGACGAAGCTAACTGTCCACACCGCATCGGATGCGTCCCTGGAGATGATGTCGATATCGGCCTCGCGGAATTTCCTCAATGCGGCGAAGTCCGGGAGGAGGTTCGTGTTGGCGAGTTGCCATTGGACTCGGCCGCGAGCGAATTGGACGGCGTCGAGGGTATTGGACATCGGGTGCAGAAGAACGGTGCTGACATCGTAGCGCGGATCCTGAGCGACGACGGCGGCATTCCCGGAGGGCAAGTGGAGCTCGAGAAGCCGTTGATTGGGTGCGAGCACGCTGGTGAGCAACCACACGTTGGTGTTCGCCGGCCCAAAACCGACGACGCGACCCAGGACATCCTCCGGCCCCAACCGGAGAACCGGTCTCCAGATGGACCGCTCATCCGGGCGGGTGCTCAAGGCTTGCGTGCCATCGGGGAGTCGAAGCTGCGCGAGTTGGAGGCGGAGATTATTATCGGCGAACCACTCGATGATCTCGCCGGTGTTTTCGGCTTCACGGATCATTCCGCCGGTCCGGACATCGAGTCGATATGCATCCGAGAATCGACGGTCCCGCAGGTTCATCGCGACGATCAAATGGTCGAGTTGCTTCGGGTGATTGGCAACGAGACGCGCTTGGACGCCGACGAACGGTGTGAGATCGCGGAGATTTCCGGAGGCGACGTGGTACTGCATGAGGTGCAGGGAACCGAGGCCGTCGCTGTCTTGAAGGTAAAGAATGGCTTCGCCATCGGATTGCCAGGTCGGCTGCAACATCGAACCCCTCGGGTCGGGCAGGAGTGGGCGCGCCGCGGCGTTGGTGAGGTCGCGGACCCACAGTTGGGGAAGTCCGTTGGTGACGGCGACCCAGGCGATCTGGGTGCCGTCGGGAGAGACCATTGGCGGTCCGTGGGATGCGGGGCGAAACAGGAGGGCGCGAGCCGCTACTGGGGGCGGTTCGGCGTCCGCCGATGGCGTCCAGGCGAGCCGCGCGACAAAGGCCAGGACGGCCAGGCGGCGAAGTTGGTAAAGGATCATGGCCACGTGTTGGGGCAGTGAGCCAAACGGGAAGGGTGGGGCGCAAAGGAAAATGGGGGAAAGAACTCGCCGTTGCACCGGGCGGACATTGGCGCCAAGCTACGCGCGGTTGCACATGACATTGACCGAAAAACTGCTGGCCCGCGCGGCGGGGAAGGCCTCCGTCCAGGCCGGCGACAACATTTGGGTAAAGGCCGATGTCCTCATGACGCACGACGTGTGCGGTCCGGGGACGATTGGAGTTTTCAAGCGTGAATTTGGCGCCCAGGCGAAGGTTTGGGATCGCGAGAGAGTGGTCATCATTCCCGACCACTACATTTTCACGGCCGATTCGAAATCAAACCGGAACGTGGATATTCTGCGCGAGTTCGCGCGGGAACAGGGTTTGCCGTACTTCTACGACGTCATCGACGACCCCAAGGGGACGTGGAAATTCGACACGACCAAGGGCGTCCTGAAGCGCCAGTATGGCAGCCAGTATGCTGGTGTTTGTCATGCCGCATTGCCGCAGAAGGGGCATACCCGGCCGGGCGAGGTATTGTTCGGTACCGACTCGCACACCTGCATGGCGGGGGCTTTCAACGAGTTTGCGACCGGCATCGGCAACACGGACGCGGGTTTCGTGATGGGCACCGGGAAACTGCTCATCAAGGTGCCGGAGACGATGCGGTTCCGTCTCGAAGGCCGCATGCAACCCGGGGTCATGGCCAAGGACATCATTCTGCACGTGATTGGGGAGATTGGCTTCGACGGCGCCACTTATCGCGCCATGCAATTCGACGGCCCTGGAGTGGCCAGTCTGTCGATGGACGACCGCATGACCATCGCCAACATGGCCATCGAGGCAGGCGGAAAGAATGCGATTTTTCCGTTCGACGCCCGCACTGCGGAATTCGTCGAGGGGCGTACGCGGTTGAATGGGACCCGGCAGTCGTACGATCCAGTGGAACCCGATCGTGACCAAAAATTCGTGTACGAGACCGTGGTGAACCTGGATCAGCTCGAGCCAACCGTTGCGTGCCATCCGGATCCGGGACAACGAAAGCCGGCGAAGGAGCTGGGGCATGTGAAGCTGGACCGGGCTTATTTGGGATCCTGCACGGGCGGCAAGACGAGCGACTTTGTTGAGTTCGCACGCGTGCTGCGGGGCCGACACGTATCGATCGATACTTTCGGCGTCCCGGCGACCCCAGAGATCGTTCATGACCTTCAATCGACGCGGTGGGGTGATCGCACGATTTGGGACATACTGGTGGATGCAGGCGTCCAAATGACCGAGAACGCCGGTTGCGCCGCCTGTTTGGGGGGGCCAGTGGATACGTTTGGGCGCATGAACACGCCACTGAAGTGCATCAGCGCGACGAACCGGAATTTCCCCGGTCGCATGGGGCACAAGGAATCGCAGGTGTTCTTGGCGAGCCCGGCGACGGTGGCGGCGAGCGCCATTGCTGGGAAGATCGTGGATCCGCGGGAATTCCCTGCGAATTGAGGCGGGACGCGGGAGGGATGCTTTGAAGTTACCGGCCCAGCGGAATCCCTTGGAAAACAGGCCCCTTGACGTATCGGGTGGCGTTCCTGGAGCGGGCGACGACGTCCTCTTACCCGAGGGCTATGTGTTACGGTTGGCCGCCGCATCGGACGGGGCCGCCGTGAGAGCGCTGGTGTTCGGGATTCTTCAGGAATACGGCCTTCGCCCTGACCCGAACGGAGTGGATGCCGATTTGTCGGACGTGAACCGGCACTACTTTGCGTTGGGTGGATGGTTTGCCGTCCTGACGGATCCACGGGGAATCGTCGTGGGGACCGCTGGCTTGCACCCGGTCGCACCCGGGGTGGTCGAGCTTCGGAAGATGTACCTGTCGAAGGAGCATCGGGGGCGGGGCTTGGGCAGGGCACTGCTGCTTCAATCGATGGCGGAGGCCCGGCGTCGTGGTTTTCGCCGGATGACTTTGGAAACCGCCTCGGTGCTTCGTGAAGCGGTGGCCTTGTATCAGCGGCATGGATTCGTGGTGCGTCCAGGCAATCCTTGCGTCTGCCGGTGTGACATGGTGATGGAGCGGGAATTGGACTGACGCCGGCGGGCGACTCTGCTGGGCTGACCCTATGAGAGGCGGGATCTTGAGGCTGGGGTTGTTTGGGGCAGCGATGATGGCGAGTCTGTGCGCCACTGCTGGGCGCGGCGAGTTCACGGCTTCGGATGGCGTGCGCCTGAGTTATCTGGAGTCAGGTCGCCCCGATCGGCCGGCGCTGGTTTTTGTTCCCGGGTGGATGTGTCCGGCGTGGATTTGGGAGAAGCAGATCACCTATTTCCAGGAATCCTATCACGTCGTCGCATTGGATCCGCGGGCGCAGGGTGAATCCGATCGCGGTGCGGCTGACTTGACGCCCGCACGGCGCTCGCGGGATATCGTCGAGCTGTTGGCCCATTTGCAGCTTGATCGAGTGGTACTGGTCGCGTGGTCGATGGCAGTGGGCGAGGCGTTGGGGTACATCGAGCAGAACGGAGCTGGCAACCTTCGCGCATTGGTGTTGGTGGACGGCTTCTTGGGGCAGGATCCGACCAAGGAAAGTTTGTTGGGTCGGCAGGCCTGGCTGAGCGGGATTCTGACCAACCGGTCGGCCTTCATGGACGGCTTCTTCAAGATGTTCTTTCACGAATCGCCACCGACGGAGTGGGTGACGCGTCTGCGCTCCGACATTGATCGCACGCCGGCTCCGGCGGCTTTCACCCTGCAGGCGACGGCTGCACCCTTGAACCGGATGCCGATTCTGGAGGGGCTGACGCTTCCGGTGTTGTTTGTTCACCAGACTATGCTGGATCGAGAAGCCGCGCGGCTTAAAGAACGAGCACCGAAAGTCGAAGTGGTGCGGATGGAAGGCGTGGGTCATGCCCTGTTTGTGGAGAAGGCTGACGAATTCAACCGTGCCGTGGAGACCTTTCTGGACCAACGGGCATCCCGGCGCTGAATGCTTGAGCCCCACGCTCCCCATGAATCTGCCAACCCAGCCCACCTCCTCGCAGCGCGAGGAGAGCGACCTGACTGGGGCCATTTCCAAATCAGGTAGGCCCTGTTGCGCTGCGACAGGGCAATGCCGCCATCGATGCGGATCAACGCCCCAAACGTTTCCGGGCTATAGAAGGCTTTCCTCTCGATGAGCTCGAAAGTGCCCACGGACTCGACATCCACAGCCGGTGCCACGCCTCGAAACGATCCGGGGGTTGGGCGGGCCACAGGCGCGCCGTTTGCCACGACGCATTGGACAGTGGTCATGGAGGCGGGTGGAGCCGACACGGAGTATTCGAAGCGGGCTTTGGAGGAACTATGCCGGATTTATTGGCGTCCGATCTACGCCTACCTTCGTCGGGTAGGCAACACGCCGCACGACGCACAGGACCTGGCACAGTCGTTTTTCGGCCAGCTTCTCAACAGCGGCAGTCTGGAGCGTGTGGATCCGGCGAAGGGCCGGTTTCGGTCGTTTCTGTTGGCGTCGTTGAAGCATTTCATGGCGAACGAATGGGATCGGGCACGGACGTTGAAGCGCGGGGGTGCGGTGGAGTTCGTATCGATGTCCGCGGAGGACTGTGACGTTCTCGCTGGATTGGCGGATGCCTCCCAACCCGGACCCGAGCGATGGTATGATCGGCAATGGGCATTGACGCTGTTAGATCGGGTGTTGTCGCGATTGCAGGGGGAATTTGCGACGTCCGGAAAGCTGGTCCTTTGGGCACAATTGCGGGAGACGCTGATGTCGGATCGCGCCTCAGTGCCCTACGCAGTGATGGCGGAGCGGTTGGAGATGACGGAGGGCGCGGTGAAGGTTGCGGTCCATCGGCTGCGCCAGCGGTACCGAGACCTCTTGCGTGAGGAGATTGCGCAGACCGTCACTGATCCGGGGCAGGTGGACGCCGAGTTGCAGGATCTCTTTGCGGCCTTGGGAAGTTGAGGGCTGACATCCCGGTCGTGCGACGGCATTTGCGGATGGCGATGGCTCAAATCGCCGTACCGGGTCCGCGGGGAAGTCAGCGCGGTTCGCGTCGGCTGTAACCTCCGGCGCGGCACGCTTATGTAGCCTGTGATGCCTGGTGGATGGCGAAACTGGGCGCGATGGGAAGATTCACCTAAACTTCAAGAGAACCTGCCGACATGATTGGGCTCCCTGAGATCGTCTTACTTCTGATCGCGCTGATCGTTGTCCCCGCGGTCATTGTGGTGGTGGTGATTTTGGTCGTTCGGGCGGTTCGCAGACCCGCACCGGCCGTCGAGACTCGTGGCGCCGAGGTGGCGCGGGGCCCCGCCGCGTCACCCCCGGTTGAATCCGCCTCCGCCTCTGCCTCGGTATCGCCATCGCCATCGCCATCGCAATCGCCAAGCACAGACTGTCCGCGCTGCGGCGGCCCATTGGCAGCGGGTTCCGCGGCGCGTGGATTGTGTCCAAAGTGCCTGATGGAGGTGGGTATGGGAACACAGGCGGGGGAGGGTTCGTCCCCGGCGGCGAAGCCGGAGGTGAAAGCCCCGAGCGTCACCGAGTTGGCCGGACATTTTCCGTCTTTGGAGATCCTCGAAATCCTGGGCCAAGGCGGCATGGGCATGGTGTACAAGGCGCGGCAACGGGCCTTGGACCGGTGGGTGGCGTTGAAGGTGCTGCCCCAGGATGCGGCGCGCGACCCGGCATTCGCCGAACGATTCCAACGGGAGGCGCGGGCGCTGGCGCGGTTGAGTCATCCGAACATTGTGGGGGTGTACGAGTTTGGCGAGACGGCGGGGTACTTCTATCTGGTGATGGAATATGTGGATGGCGCGGATCTTCGCCGGGTGCTGCAACAACGGAAGCTTTCCGCCGAGGAAGCATTGCGCATCGTGCCGGCTATTTGCGACGCCCTGCAATACGCCCACGCCAATGGCGTGGTGCATCGCGACATCAAGCCCGGGAACATTCTCCTGGACCGGGAAGGGCGGGTGAAAATCGCTGACTTTGGCATCGCGAAACTGGTGGGAGGCGAATCGTTGGATCCGACTCTGACCCAGCTTCGACAGCGCATGGGCACGCCGCATTACATGGCGCCGGAGCAGGTGGAGAATCCGCAGGCGGTGGATCATCGCGCGGACATTTTTTCGCTGGGCGTCGTGTTCTACGAGATGCTGAC
>JAEUHG010000220.1 GCA_016795425.1 Verrucomicrobiales bacterium | reverse complement strand
GCTATCTTTAGCGTCCTCTAGGCCGCGACGTTTTGGATCAAGGTAGATCACGTCGGTGCGTACCAAGGGATCTGTTGCCGTCTGGCGATCCACATTCTCCAGGACTCCGATAATCTCTGAATCGAAGTCAATGTATCCGACCACGTCACCATCACTCGGATCAAAGAACACGAAATGGCTGGAGACAACGCTTCCACCGGGAAGCACTTTCGGACGGTCTGGCGGGACGATGTCCAAGGCAAACGGTTCAGGCCCGAGCACGATGTTCTGTCCTTCATCAAACGCATACAGATTCGCGTCATTGAAAGTGTCTTTCCCAACGGTGTTGGGCATTCCAATTCGACTTGGCAGCGGAGGATGTAACTTCTGGAACACGCCACCCCGTGAAACGGACTTGCCGTCCGTGACAAGTCCGCCCACCACGGTGGCGCCAACCGGGAACTGGACGAGGATCAGGCAGAACAGGATCGAGAAGGTGAAAGGGACCTGGAATCCTGAGACGCTCATGACAGGTGACAGCATTAAAGCTGCTACTGCTTACCATCCGGCCAAATCCTCGTTCGGAGCAAGTTGAAAAGCTCTCTTCTTCCATAGAATGAACTACATTCCTTCGGTGTTACGAGTACGCGCTGAGCCGTCGCATTGACGACAGGCGTTCCTCACAATTGCTAAGTCAATAGGCGGCTAGTTTTCGCGCCTTCAGCTGGCTGGATTGCTTCGTAAATATCGCCACAGCGGTCCTGATTTCCCTGAAGGGATTCACCGAGGCGGGCCCGTAAGACCTCGGCCGATTTCCACATCGACCTCATCGAGGAACGGCAGATCGTCAAGATGCTCGAAGAGGCCGATGCCGCCTACGATCCCGCCATGGTCGAACTCCTGAACGACGAACGGAAATTCTGCCCTCGTTGCGAATCCTCGATGGTCCTCAGGATGGCGCGCAAAGGCAGCCACGCCGGCGAGACCTTCTGGAGTTGCTCCCGCTATCCCGCCTGCGATGGCAAGTTCTCGACCTGATCCTGCAACGTGGGCGGTCCCCGCCATCCGGTGATGGCCTCACATTCAGCGGACCGCGGGCTGTCCCAGCCCGCAGCCTTCGATCCTCGAGGTCCGATCTCCGGCAATGCCGGCATCGTTCGTCGATGAGTCTTCCTAAATTGCAGCGAACTCCGTAGCCGCCGACATCGGTTTCTCCAACAGATCTCGGGCTTCACGTTGCCTTTTCGCCTGTGGCCATCCTGCGACTCCAATCCCAATCACTCCCAGCAGCATCAGAATGCCGGCGTTCGACTTGTCGGGCACGCGTACCGTCGGCGGATTGTCACCGTAAATGAACGGATCATATTCCCAGATCGTGCCGTAGTTCCCTGAGGGTCGTCCTCCGTTCTCTGTGTCAAACGTGTCCAACAACAACAGATTGCCGTCGACCGAGAATCGTATGTCGTCGAGAAGCAGTCCTACCCGGTCGCCACCCAGGCCTTCAAAGCTCAACTTCGCCAGCTGCGTGGTGCTGACCGAGAAGATCTCCGTGATGAGTTGAAAATTCTCATCGCCACGCAAGGCGAAGGTCTTATTGAAAACGCTCCCCATCGCCACCTGGACAACGGCGTAATCGATCGAGGCATTCCGCCGATTACCGGCTAGTTCGAACTGAAGTTGGTACTGTCGACCGGCCTCAAAGAGGAATTCGGTTCGCGACAACAGCATCCCGGCGTCGCTGGTGGTGCCGTCGAGATCGACGTAAAGACCGTTGCCAGGCTGGAGGTCCCACCATCCAGGGCCTGTCAGGTCAACGGAACCGTTGAGGACTTCCCAATTGATGAATCCGGCCTGTGTCGATGGGTTGAGGAGCAGAGCAGTCCCTGCGACAACGACAGCAGTGATCAGGGCAGGGGCAGATGGTTGGTTGATCGGGATTGATTTCACGATCCCCGATGTACCACCCGACCTGGGACAAAGACGGTCCCACCCTCAAAGTCCGTCTCCAGAAGCGCCCACATCGGTTGCCCTGAGGACAGGGAGGCTTACCGCAAGAAGCTGCGCCGTGAGACACCTCGCGGTCCGGGAACGGCGGCAGCGGACCGCGGGCTGTCCCAGCCCGCAGCACTGGACCGAGTGTGGCATCAAGTCACCAGTGCGGCAGAACATGACCGCCCATAAAACGAATCAACGCATCGTCCACGACTTCTTCCGCGCTACGGATCCGACCAGCATTAATCTTCGGGCATCAGCACTGGAATGACCTTGTTGCCATGACGGCGATAGATCCTGAAATCCGTATCGAAGGTGAGAACCCTGCCACCCGGATGCATCTCGGCCAGTCGTACCAAGCAGGCGTCGGCCAGCGACATAGGGCGATCCCGGTATCGACGCATCAATACGCGCAGATCCGCCAGTTGATCCTCCACTTCCAATCCGACCCGCAACACGCCGCGCTCCAGCAGCATAAACAGCGGGTCGGCTTCGCAGCCTTCCCTCTTCATGAGGAAAGCGGCCTCCGTAAGAACCGGCTCACATGTCAACATCGGTGGTGACAATCGCTTCCACTGCGCGCAGACCCAATCATGATGATCCGAATCGCTGACTAGAAAGGCCACGAGTGGGCCGGTATCGAGGAGTACCGCACCTTGGCCTTTCACTGACCAAAACCCTCCATAAACTTAGGATTCGTGGCCAGATCTCGGGGCAGCCCTTTCAGCGATCCTGCCAGGTCCTGAGCCAAGTCATAGCAGGTGGCTTTACCACCAGAAGGCGGCGCGGTAAGGGTCTTTTCCAGGCATTCCCGCACCAGCGACGATTTGGTGGTGCGTCGGGCCCGGGATTCCGCCTCGAGCAATTCTAGCAGCCGCTCGGGCAGTTTGAGCGAAATCGTAGTCATGGACGTAATGGTATTACGCTACGATCTCATGAGCAATACCGACCTGTCCCGTATTCCGCCCCAGGCCGGTCGGACGCCTGGGTTCGGAGCCAGAAGTGGCAACGGGATGGACCAAGGGAAGAGGTGCAAATCGCTGCGCCGTGAGACACGTCGCGGTCCGGGAACGGCGGCATCGGACCGCGGGCTGTCCCAGCCCGCAGCAATGGATCCTTTCCCTGTGATATAAATCCTTCATTCGAGGTGATTTATGCCTGGAACATTCACGTTTGAATTCGAGGAAGGGATTGCAAATTTACCCAAAAATGTCATTTTACTGGCCAGTAAAGAATAGACATTGAGTAAAAAACGATCCATCCAAACGGAGGCGCTACTCCGCCAGATCTCCAGAGAGGTTCTGGAGGGTGACGCCTTTCTGCAGTGGCGATGGAAGGCGCTCGAATCGACGCCGGAGCGTGGGACCTCAGCCAGAGTGGAATTGAACCTGGATGGGCGCCGCTTGGTTTTCGAAGCCGTTCTGAAGCTCACGCCGTCGGCGCGAGATGTGGAACGGTTGGTCCTTCGTCGCGGGAAGCGCCCCGGGCTCCTGATTGCACCAACTCTTTCGGAGGCGCTGGTGCAGCAGTGCCGGGAGCGCGGTTTGAGCTGTGTGGATTTGAACGGACGACAATGGATTCGAGCCGAAGGCCTGCTGGTGGATCGGAGACCCTCCGAAGAGAAACGCTTCCGTTCCACCGTGGCAGTTCCGGACGTCTTCCAACCCAAGAGCTCCCGATTGGTGCGTGCGTTGTTGAGTCAACCGACTCGCGTTTGGTCACAAGGGGAATTGGGCGCGCGAACCGGTCTGAGCCCGGGGTTGGTCTCACGCCTGGTGAACCATCTGGTCGATGAGGGGTTTATTTCGAAAGAGAACCGGGTGCTCCGTTTGCTGCGTGGCGACGCCCTCCTGGATGCATGGGCCGCGCGCGATCAATGGGCGAAGCGAACCACGATCCGGCAGTACTCCGTGTTGGAGTCGGATTTAGAGGAAGTCGCGCGGAGGTTGGTGAAGAGCTCGGCCGCCGGCGAATCGGTGGTCTTCACGCAGTGGTTTGCCGCCAACTTGCGATTTCCTTACACCATCCCGCCGGTGGTGACGGCGTACGTCGCGCAATTCCCAACCGCACAAGGGGAGAAGGAACTTCGGGCACGGCCGGTGGCTGATGGTGGAACGCTATGGCTGATCATTCCGAAGGACGACGGGGTTTTTCGGGAAACCCAGCTCATCGGTGACTTCAAACTGGCCAGCGACGCCCAGATCTATCTCGACCTGCTGCGAGCCGGATTGCGTGGGCCG
>JAEUHG010000209.1 GCA_016795425.1 Verrucomicrobiales bacterium | reverse complement strand
GAATGTCGCCGTCGGCGGTAGGAGTCTGCAGCAAAACGGCGGAAGCGACAACATCGCCATTGGATTCAGCGCCGGTGCCGCCCTCACCGTCGGCAACCATAACATCGCTATTGGACACCCGGGCGTGGCCGGAGAATCGGGGATCATCCGTCTGGGCGACCCCAACCTTCACACCGCCACCTTCCTGGCCGGCACCGTCAACGCCTCTTCGTTTGCCGGGGACGGCTCGCTTCTGACTGGGGTAGTTCCCGCCGACAACTCCGTCTCGGCGGCTAAAATCGCCGCCGCCTCCGTCGACAATACCAAACTGGCGAACAGCACCGTCACCGTCATCACCGGCAATGGACTCACCGGCGGCGCCACCGTAGCGCTGGGCGACACCCTCACCCTCTCGACCACCGCCACGTCGGCGAACACGCCGTCAACGCTGGTTCAACGCGATGCGAATGGAGACTTTTCCGCCCGCAGGCTGCAAGCCGATGACTTTGTATCGCTGCCCGTCACCACCAGCGGGGCCGCCGGAGTCCTTCGTCTCGGCAATTCGCCCTTTCTGCACGCATTTGGGAACAACAACACCTTTGTCGGTGCCTCTGCGGGTAACTTTCAGATGGCTGGTGGACGAAACTCCGGGCTCGGCGTCGCCGCTCTGCTCAGCAACACCTCTGGATTCGAAAATTCCGCATTTGGACCCGATGCCCTTAGAAACAATGACACGGGTTTCCAGAACTCGGCGTTTGGTTCGTTCGCCTTGTCGGACAATGTCTCGGGCAGCGACAACACCGCCCTGGGACGAGCCGCGCTCTCGACCAGCACTGCAGGCCACCAAAACGTGGCGGTCGGTTCATTAGCTCTCTTCCGGTTCGAGTCCGGCAACCGGAATATTGCGATCGGGTACGACTCGGGGCGCGGTCTCACCAACGGAAGCTCCAACATCCTCATCGGAAGTCCGGGCGTCGAGGGCGAGTCCCAAACGATTCGCCTTGGAGACTCCCACACCTCCACCTACATCGCCGGGATCAGCGGCCAAACCGCCGTCGGCGGAGAGCCGGTCTTCGTCTCTGGGGATGGGAAGCTGGGAACCGTCCAGTCCTCGCGTCGCTTCAAGGAGGACATTCGCGACATGGACCAGGCGAGCGACGTCGTCGGTCTTCTTCGGCCCGTGACCTTCCGTTACAAGCGGGATCTCGATCCCACGGGTGTCCCGCAGTACGGCCTCATCGCCGAAGAAGTCGAGAAGGCAGACCCGGGTTTGGTCCTCTATGACCACGCTGGCCAACCCCGCACCGTCCGCTACGAAGCGGTGAATGCCATGCTCCTGAACGAGTTCCAAAAACAGCAACGCAAGGTCAAGGAACAGGACCAGACGATTCGCGAGCTCAAGGATCAACTCCACCAACTCAGCGCCCAAATGGCCGCCCTCGGCGCCGAACTACACCAGATCGCCGGCCGGAGCGAGGTGCCGAAGGCCACCCCGGCCGACGCCACGTCGCAACCCGCCGCAACACTTCGCTGAGACGCCATGAAGCGTTCCCCAAGCGAAGCTCCCCTGTCGCCCCCCGCTCGTACGGTCGGCCCGTTGTTGTTACCCGCAACCGGCGTTGTGCTTTGCCTCCTATTCGCCGGGCTGGGTCACCCAGTGCTGGGGCAACCCGTCGAAGCGAGCTACCAAGTGACCGCCGCGGGCGGCGGAATCAGTCGTGACGATTCGCGCACCGTTCACGGCACGGTCGGTCAACTCGCCATCGGTGCGAGTACCAACACCACTCACGCGGTGCGCGGAGGTTTCTGGCGTGCCTCCCAAGTCCTGTTCCCGCCAACCCTCCACCCGGCGGTCCCAGCCCTCACCATGGTCGAGAATTCCACCACCAACATTTCGCTGCTGGTGGAGGACTATGACTCGATGCCGGGGGATTTGACCTTCGAAGCGAACGCCTCGAACCCCGAACTGATTCTTGCCTCGCGCATCAGCGTCCTGGGTGCCGATCCGTGGTCGCTCCAGGTGCGCCCACTCCCCCTCCGCTGGGGCGAGGCGACCGCCTCCATCACCGTCACCGATGACGATGGCCAGACCCATACCGCCCTCGTGGATCTCACGGTGGAAAAGGTGCCCCTGCGGCTGATTCAGGTGGGCGCCCCCGGCCCGGGATGCGGCGATTCCTTGGACCTCGCCTTCGCCCCGCTCGAGACCATACCCATCCGCCTGCAGTGGCGATTGAACGGCGTGAACCTCGTTGATGGAACCGATCTAACGACCGACTGCCAAACCGTGATCGCTGGAACGACCAGCAGTGCACTGGCCATCCGCAATTTCAATCCGCGATTCGCCGGCTTGTATTCACTGGTCATCGAAACTCCCTTCGGCACCAAGGAAAGCGAGCCACTGCTGATCGCGGCCCGTTCGATTCCATCGGCCCCCTTCGTCGGCAGTTTTCCCAATCCCGTGGACCTCAACGAACTCACGGCTAAGCCCGATGGAATGGTCTACGCCTCGAATGACGCCGCCGCGCCCGGTAGCAACCCGCTCGAACCGCTCGTTCACGCGGCTCAACCCAGCCGACATCCGGCATGGTTCGCCTGGCGCGCTCCGAGAGACCCACAAAGCTCCAAGGCCATCGCCACGTTTCGCACCCAGGGAAGTGCCTTCGACACCGTTCTGGCGATCTACACCTTCGACACCAACCTGGGTCTCAGGGAAGTGGCCCACGACGACGAAAGCGGCGAATACCACACCAGCCTTGCCCGATTCGCGCCCGAGCCCGGCCGCCGGTACCTCATTGCCGTCGATGGCGTCGGCGGCCAGACGGGTCTGATCCTGCTCAGTTGGGCGCTCTCCCAGGAACCCGCGATCCTCAGCCAACCCGATGACGTCAGCGTCAACCTGACGACTCGTGACCAGGTAATCGCCCAATTCGAAGTGGAGGCGCGCGACCGGACCGGCGGCACCACGAATCTCACCTTCGAGTGGCAAGTCGCGAAAGGCGACGGCAACATTTATGAACCGGTGCCCAGTTCCTGGGCCTCTTCCAACCGCCTCGCCGTCGCCGTCACCCGCGATAACGCGGAACAAGCCGTCGGAATCTACCGGGTCGTCGTCATCGATCGAACGCCGCCCGTCACGCGGCTCTTCAGCGAACCGGCTATTCTTGAGGTCATTGAAGGAAGACCGATCAAAGGATTCGACCGGACCTTCGATCGTTCGGTGGACGCCTTTCGCCACGCGCTCTCCCTCTTCTCCTCCACCTCTTCGCCAACGCCCCAATCCTCCTTCCGCGAGTCCAGAAATGGCCCCTCCCTCGCCAGCCCGGGCGGCGGGCAATCCGAAGCTGCTGGAAACGTCCGCTTGAACAATAACACCTCCACCACCGACCTCGGGGAATCCAAGGCCACCGACGCCATCGGCGGTGGATCCCGTTGGGCAGTCGCACCGATCCTGGAACGGGAAAGTCTCATCACCATCACCACCGAAGGAAGCACAGTGGAGACCCTGCTGGAGGTCTACCAATCCGCCGATGCCACCTTCGAAAAGGTTCAGTTGGTAAAGAGCGGTCGCGGCACGCCGCCATCTTTCGCCTCCGTCAGCTTCCTGGCCGCCGTCGGCGTCATTTACCTCATCCGAGTCGATAGCGTGGCCGGCCAGGGTCAGATCTCGATCAACGCACAGACCACCATCGCTAACGTCGGCACCGCCTTTTCCACGCTGAACCTCGCGCCCCGCTACGATGGACCAGTCATCCTCAGTTTGAGCCAGAATGGTCTCGCCAAGGTGCACTTCATCCAGGGCGACGACGCCGAGCGATTGTTCGATGTTCCCTTCGTTCTGGGCACGAACCTGAATGCCGCGGGCCTGCCGGACGATCGTTGGGTCCGATTCAACGCGCTGGCGGTGGGCGCCTATGCGCTGGCAGTGGAACGCTCCGGCCCGCCTTCGAAATCAACCCCAGCCTACGCCTCGCCGCTCTCCGTGACGCGCGATCCCAACCACCCCGGCTCGCTCCGAATCCAATGGAAAGCCAACGGGTATCGGCTGGAGACCACCGACCAACTCGGCGCCGGCCCGTGGATTCCCGCCGCAGCGACCAGCACCAATGCCTTTACCGATACGATCCTGTCCGCACCCGCGACACGCTACTATCGGCTTCGCTCTTCGCCCTGACGAACGAATCGGCACCCCAGGGGAGCCGACCGACTCAGTCCGCAAGTTCGGCGCGTCCCTCAGAAATTCAACCGCAGCGCGGCGAAGAAGGTCCGGTCCGGAGGCCATTCGGGGTAAGGGGACACCGGGTGCAATCGGTCATCGACGTCCGTCAGATTCAAGACCCCGATTCGAGCCTCGGCCCGCCGCCGCAAGAATCGATATCCGGCCTCAACGTTGACCTGCCAGAACGATGGCTGGGACACAGCGGCCGTGTCCCCCGATAGCTCCTGCGAGTACCAGGTGGCGTGGACGACCGCAAACAGCCCGGTCCGATGGGTCCACCGACCCGAGATTCCCAATTCGTGCAGCAAGGCGCCCTGGTGTTGGGAGAGAAGGTTCGGGAAGAGTTCCGCGCCGTCATAGTGATCGCGCAGATCGCTGTCCGTCAGGCGATACCGAAAATTCACCGCCCAATCTTCGGCGATCAATTGATCCAACGTGAAGGCGACGGTTTGTTCCTGGTATTCAAGGAAGCGTTCGAGCTGTCCCGGCCGAATCGGTTGAAGCCGATAGGCGTCAAATGATCCTTCGCTCCGGTCCACCTCGGTGGACAGTCTTTGCCATTGGAGCCCGACAAATGTGTCGGTGGAGAATCGGCGATCGAGCAGCACTCCGATCATTTCGTTTTCCGAACCCGCCAGTGCGCCCACCAACGAGGAGGGAGCGATATCGCGGTGGTTCTGGGTGAAGCCGGCAACCTGCGACGGCTCCAAGCCAAAGCTTTGTTCGAGGCTGATCCCTCCCAACCACTGAGAATAAGCCGCCTGAACTGCGCTTCGATCATCCAATCGAACCACCACCCCGCCCTTGGGCGCCACGATCTCGGTGCGATCGGAGGCGTCATCCACTGGACTGAATCGGTGATTGCGCGGAAGCCGCAGCGATTCCGCGGCCAGGCCTCCCGTCAACCACACCCGGTCAACCAGGCATTCGTAGGTGTTATAGGAGTACAGCGTCGCCCGGTCGAAGCCGGGATCCACTCTACGGTCGGAGACCGGCGACAACGGCTCGATGACTGCGGGGCGCGACAGATAACCCGTGACCCCTTCCATCCGTTCCGCGGTCGGAAAATCCCCGAACTGGTACCGAACCCCGGAAACGCCACTCCATCGAACGGCGTCCGCACGCCAGATCTGCTGATACTCGAACGAATACACCTCCATCTCGCCTTGATAATCGAGGTCACTCGCCACGTATTCCGGCCGAAACCGGCTGTTGGGCTCCCCGGTGTCCAGTCGATGCACCAACCACCGTTCCGGGTTGGGATCCGTCACTTCCAATGTGTCGCCCAGACGCGAGAAGACGAACAGGCTGTGATTCGCCGGATCCCATTCATGATGATAGCCGGCCAAGATCAGCGGTTCCTGCCGTTCCTGGACGCGAAGGCCACGGGAGGCGTCCGATGGATCGGCATACTGCGCAAGGTCGCCGGACTCGAAATCGAATCGTCGCAGCTCCAGGTAGACTTCGTTCCTCGGTGTCAGCCGAATCTTGGCCTTGGCCCAGAGGGTCAGCGCCTCCACGTCCTGATTGGGCCGATACCCATTGACGCTTTCGTAGGCCTCATCGAGGGCGTAGGCGACCCGGCCTTGCCAACCGTACACAGATCCCATCTGCCGCCAGTCTCCGCGACTCCGATACTCGGTATCCGAGTAGAAACCCGTGTATTCCCGTTCAAAGAGACGGGAGTATTCCTGTTGGGAGATGCCCTGCGACAACGAACCCGCCCCGACAGGCTTCAGCAGATTGGCCAGCAACAACTCGGTCTGCCAGGGTGTGTCGTAGCGGAGATTCAATTGGCGCACGTCCCGCAAGGCGTCGTAACCGCCGGCCAGGAACTGGTGCGCCGACGCGTTGCCGTAGTCGGCCGTCGCCGCCCGGCTCGCCTCGCGCACGGCGACCTCATTCATCCCGGCATCGCGATACACCTGCGCCAGGGTCACTCCGCGCACCGCGCGGTCCTGATCCAACAGGAAACCCGAGCGATACAAGGCCCGCTGGTCGTTACGCTCCTTCGAGGCCTCCAGGTCCCGTACCGCGCCATTCACCTGGTTCTGACTCCGCTTCAACAGCGCCGAATACAGCAGACTCGTGGGATCCTCCGGATCCAAACGGCGAGCCGTGGCCAATTCCTCGCCCGACTTGCGATCCAGCAGTGTCCGGCGCGATGCGTCGGTTCCGTCCACGAGCGCTGACGCCCGGATGGCGTCCCGCGACGTCGGACTCCAAAACCGGTCCACGGCGTCGGCCGCTTCGGCATAGGCCTTGCCTAAATAGCTGCGAAAAAACGCACGATTGGGTTCCGCCGCCACCGCCTGTTGAACATCGGCAAGCCCCAACGCGATCTCGCCGCGGCGAAAATGGCACAAGCCCCGACCCAACCAGGCTCCGCCCAGCCCCGGATCCAAATCGATCGCCTTCTGAAACGCCGCCGTCGCGTCGGAAAGATGATCCCGAGCGGCAAAAAGATACCCGGCCAGGACATGGGCAGGCGCGTGCCCGGGCATTTCGCCGACGGCCAAACGCTGGGCTGACTCTGCCGCGGAGAGGTCGCCAAAACTGAAGTGCATTTCCGCCAGGCGCACCTCGGCATAGCCCGGAGTGGACGCCGCTGTTCGACTCGCCACCGCCCGTTGCGCCGCCACCAGCGCCCTTCGCAATCGCTCGTCCCGACTTCGATAGTGTTTCGCCTCCCATTCCGGGTTGGCGCGTTCGTCCGGCAAGGACACCCGCGACTGTTGGAAATAAGATTCGGCAAGCCATTCCGTGGCGGTCGAAGGCTCCTGATCGCGCACCACCGATGCTCCGGTCACCGCGGCAATCAGTACCTCGAACGCGTGCGCCAGTCGCTCGGTGCGATCGGTCGACGCCCCGACCACGCCAGCGGTGAGCATTTGGAGGAGTCGTCGGGCCTCATCGACCCTGCCCCAGGCCAGGTAGAGCGCGGCCAAATAGAGGCGTTCGGAGGCGCTTCTGGGTTCCTGAAGCTCGCTCGACCCGGCGGCATCGGGCGCCCCTTTGTTGGCCGCCTTGGGATAGTGACGCATGGCGGCCAACAAATCGCCGCGGCGATAGGATGCGACGGAGTCAGCCAACTCCGCAGTTCCGTCCAGCGGTTCTGGCAGATCGCCCAGGTCCAGAATCGAAGGGTAGTAGAGGGCCCACTGGATTCTTTGGTTCAATGCGACCCAAGCCGACACGGAATCTCCCGGCGAAAGCGGACCTTGCCGCCATTCCCGATTCATCATCCGGCCTTCCTCCATCGGCCCCATCGTGGTCTCCGTGGTCCCCGTTTGAATTCGTGCCTGGCCGTCGATCATGACCAACGACACCGTCGGCGCCTCTGGTGTCCCCCCCACCTCCAATCCGTACTCGGTTCCCTCGGCCCGAATCTGGACCACACGCTCCGCCCCGGCCCGGACGGTGATCTCCAGTTTTGGGGCACCCAGCGCGCTGCTGAACCACAGTCGACCGTAGGCCACTTCAATGGATGGGGTGGATCCGATGCCGGTGACCTTGAAGGCACTCTGCTGATCGAGCTTCACATACTGACCCCCAAAACGCACTTCGGCGAATTCCAAGCCCCGTCCCGTGATGAACTCGTCGTGAATACCCAGGACCGCCGGAGGCTGGACCGGTTCGCGGCGGGCTCCAGGGCCCCGTCGGACCGACAGGATAGTCTCGGTGGGCGGCAGGCCGGGAGGACTCATTAGCACCAAGCGGAAGGCATTCCCACTATCGCCGAATTCGGCGCCGCCCACGGATGCACACGCCGCCAAAACCAACGCCACCACCACACTGAAAGATCGGCATCCCCGCGGTGCAGCAGGGGTATTCCCGAGACCCGGCGAGGGCTGGTGGAACATGGATGCCATCTCATGGCACGAGCAATGCCCCGATTAGAAGACAATTGATCCGATTCCGACCCCGACTCCGACTCCGACTCCGAAGGTGATGAAGGGTCCACAACTCGCAGGTCCGCCCGCACGGACCCCTACGGGCGATCGCGCGACGTTGAGAAAGTCGCGCCATCGATTGAAACCTTGACGTCCTCGGAAGGATCTCTTGAGCCTTGGTCCGTTGAATCACCCTGCCGATGCCACGCCTCCACGTGGAGCGAGCTTCGCCACGACGCATTGGAGCGTGGTCGTCGCCGCTGCCGGACCGTCTCCGGCCGCGGAAGGCGCGCTCCGCCAACTCTGCGAGAAGTATTGGTTTCCTCTCTATGGTTTCGTGCGTCGTCGAGGACAGACCCCGGCCGAAGCGGAGGATTCGGTGCAGTCGTTTCTCGCGCACTTCCTCGCGGAGCAGCACCTCGCCAAGGCCGATCGCACCCGAGGACGGTTTCGGTCCTACCTCGTCATGTGCTTCGAGAACTTCCTCCACAACCAATGGAGGAAGGCCACGGCCGCCAAACGAGGAGGCGGAGAGGAGGTCGTCACCCTCGACACCCACGACGCCGAATCGCGTTACGCCATCGAGGATCACTCCACGGAGCCACCTGACCTCGCCTACAATCGCCAGTGGGCGCGCTCCCTGCTCGATCAGGTCTTCGCCCAACTTCGATCCGAATGGTCCCAGGGCGATCGACCCGACTTGTTCGAGGAACTCCAAGCCCATCTTTGGGGCGACCCGACTTCCCTGCCCTATCAGACCCTGGCCGATCGCTTCGGCATGACGAGGGTCAACCTGCGGGTCACCTTGCACCGCCTGCGTCAGCGCTATCGCGAACTGCTCCGCGATGCGGTGGCCCAAACCATCGCCGATCCCTCCGAAGTCGATGACGAACTCCGGTTCCTGATGCAGGTCGTCAGCCGCTGATGCACCCCATCCTGTAACGCTGCGTAGCCGCCTTACTACTCTCCTGCAAAGGCGCGCATCTCCGATCCGTCCACGAGGACCTTCCATCAGGGGTCGCGCGGGATCATGCCCGACCCCGAACCATGCCCATCTTGCGGCGGTTATTTCCGCGCGCCGACTTCAGGTATCTGCGATGCCTGCCGACTTGCCGCCGGTTTGAATGATGCCGCCAGGATTTATCTGAGATTTCGCTCCCGGCACCCCACGAATTTCCCCTCGGAGAAGGATTTCGAAATCCTCTGCCAGGACCACCCGCACTGCGCCCCGGACCTCCGCCAACTCAGGGACGCGGATCTCGCGAGTCCCAAGGACCTTCCCCGCGTCTCGATGGACTCCCCGCCTCCGCCCCGCCGAGCGGAGGACGCCTCGCCAGGCCGCTATCTCATCGAGGAACACCTCGCCTCTGGAGGCATGGGAATCATCCACGCCGTCCAGGACCGGGAACTTCGTCGACGCTTGGCCATGAAAATGCTCGCCCTCGGAGGGGCCACCATCGACGACGCCCCGCCGCTCGAGTCTCTCCCGGCCGCCACCGTCGACCGTTTTGTCGAAGAGGCCCAAATCACCGCACAACTCGACCACCCCGGCATTGTCCCGGTTCATGAACTGGGAATCGACCCCCAGGGCCGCCTTTTCTTCACCATGAAGTTGGTGGAAGGGCGAAACCTATCGGAAGTCTTCGAGGACCTCCTCTCCCGCCGCGGCGAATGGACCTTTCAAAGAGTCGTCGGCGTCCTGGTCCGTGCCTGCCAAGCCGTCGCCTACGCTCATCGACGCGGGGTCATCCATCGCGATCTCAAGCCCCACAACATCATGGTGGGTTCGTTGGGTGAGGTGTATGTCATGGACTGGGGTCTCGCCCGGGCCTCCGGACAGCCCGACCTTCACGATTTGCGACCGGATTCTCTCACGCGGCGCCGTCGACCTCAGACGGAATCCCGTTCCGAGTTCGAGATTTATTCCGAATCCCCGCTGGTGACTGCCGACGGCACCGTTCTCGGGACTCCCGTCTATATGTCGCCCGAGCACGCCACCGGGCATGTGGACCGCGTCGATGCCCGCTCCGATGTCTATTCACTCGGGGCCATTCTCTTCCACCTCCTTGCCGGGCATCCACCTTACCTCGAGGCGGCCCACCGTCCGTCCGCCAAGGAAGTCCTGACTGCCGTTCAGCAGGGCCCGCCGAACACTGACGCGCTCCGCAATTCGGATCACCCGCCCGAACTGGTCGCCGCCTGCGCCAAGGCCATGGCCCGAAACCCTCAGGATCGCTATGGCAATGCCGCCGAATTCGCCGATGACCTGCAGGCCTGGCTCGAACACCGGGTGGTGCAAGCCCACAGCACGGGCCTTTTAGCTCAACTTCGCTCCTGGATCCGCCGCAACCGCCGCTTCGCCGTGGCCGCCACGTTGGGGCTCCTGGCCGTGCTCGCCGGGCTCGTGGGCGTGGCGAGCTCGGAAATTCGCGCCCGCCAGGCCTCCCTGCGGCGCTTCTATGCCTCTTCCCTCTCAGGGGCGGCTGATCGCGCCCAACGGGGCTATCAGACCGTCGCGCATGAAATCCTGTCCCAATGTCCTCCGAACCTGCGTGGATGGGAGTGGCATTACCTCACCAACCAGGTTCGCCGATGGAGCAAGAAGGACTTGTTCCAGGAGCCCGAAGGGCTGAAGGCCGTCGTTTACAGTCCCCACTTGGACGCCCTGCTCACGGCGGGTCGCCACCAGTCCATTCGCGTCCGAAAGCGGGCCACCAGCGCCGAACTTTTCCGGTTTGGCCCGACCAACCTGGCTCGCCTCGCCATCGATTCCAGTGGCCGACGTGTTGCCGCAGCGGAGACTTCCGGTCGAATCTCCTGGTGGGACATCGCCACCGGCCAATCCCTGGGGGAACATCTTCTCCCCGAGTCACCCCACGCGCTCGCCCTGTCCCCGGATGGATCTCGCGTGGTTGTCAGTTGGGGCCAGGGACACCTCGGCGTCTTCACCGTCCCTGGCTCAGATCTCCAACATTCCATCCAAGCGCCACTCCCGGTCGGCGCCCTCGCCTTTCGGGACGCTGGTCGCCGCGTCGTGTTGGGTGATCAAGCAGGTCACGTCCGGGAATGGTGCCTCGATCCGCCTTCCATCGGTCTGCAAGACATTGGGCGTCAGCGAGGCCCGGTTGGGCCCCTCGTCATATCACCCAACGACGACCAGGTGGTTTCCGGCAAAACCACCGGCCAGCATCTGAACCCCGCGCTCATCGTCTGGAATCGAAGCGAAGGTTGGAACCTCGAACTCCCCTCCCTCTCAGGATTCGGCGAGGCCACCTCGCTGGCATTCGATGCAGCCGGAGCCCGTCTCTATACCTGCTCCTGGTTCGGCAGCATCCAGGCTTTTGATCTCCCTTCCGGCCGCCTGGAAGCCGCTCTCTACGATGGCAGCAGTGACCAACATGGATTGCTCATGTTGCCCGGCGAAAGAGGACTCCTCCGCTGGAACCTCCACGGGTTCGTCGAACAACTCACCTTGAACCCCGATCATGCGGTCCGGTTGGCCGGCCCCATCGGCCAATTGCGCAGCATCGTCGTCTCCGAGGAGGACCGGCTCCTTCGCGTCGCCCATCGCGATGGAGGCATCCTGGAATGGGATCTCCCGTCTCGATCCCTGGTCCGAACGATGAGCGTCGGCCGGACTTTCGTGACGTGCCTGGATCAAAGTGTCGATGGCAAGTGGCTCGCCGCCGGGGGAACCGACGGCTTCGTGCGCCTGCTCGATGGCGCCAACGGAGCCATTCTCTGGTCCGGATATGTTCTTCCCACCGCTTGGAAAGCCAGTGACATCCGGGAACCGCGGCGGCTGGCGACCCGTATCCTGATGGACGATGACCTGGTCTGTGCCCTCCTGCGCCGGGCTCTGGGACCAATCTCCCGCGCTTCTTTGGAGACCTGGGAACGCTCCGGCACTCCGGCCGGGGCCGAAGTGAACCTCCTGGTGGACGCACTCAACGCCGCGCTCGCCGACTCGTCGCTCGATGACTCGTCTCGAGAGGCGCGATCCAAACTGAGACCGGCCACCGCAGAACTCTATCAATCGACACTCACCGGCCCGGGAACGGCGGACCGCCGTCGTTACCTTCTCGAGGATGTGTTTCCGTCCGAGTTGGCACGCGTCGGCACTCCCGACCTGTGGTGGCTGGATATCAGCCCGAACCAGCGGTGGCTCGTAACGGGATCGACCGACGGCACGCTCCGCTTCCTCGACGTTCCGAACCGGAAGTGGGCGACATCACCCGTCCAGGCCCACGGCGCTGCCGTGGAGGGACTGCGGTTTTCTCCGGACGGCATTCACTTCGCCTCCTGTGCCGCTGATGGTTCCATCGCTCTGTGGCGAACCGCTGACCGCACTGAAATTTGGCGCCGCTCCCGCCCCGGGGCCCGGTTCCGAGCCATCGCCTTCAGTACCAACGGTCGCTCGCTCGCCCACGGCGGCGGCGACGGCACGGCCTACGTTCGCAACACCGCGGACGGCACCGTACGACATGCACTCGTCGGTCACGGCGGCCGGGTACTCACGGTGACCTACTCTCCCGATGGACACCGGATCGCCACGGCCGCAGTCGACGGGCGGGTGAGCGTCTGGGACGCGGAAACCGGATGGTTGTTGGTGAACCTGAATCTCATGTCGACCACACCCGTCTGGGACCTCGTTTTCAGTCACCAGGGTCGCGATCTCTTTGCCGCCAACGGCGAAGGCGTCGTCACCGTGTGGAGTGCGGACATCCACCCAACCGACAGGTAGGCCGCCGCTAAACGCGGCGTCAACCTCGCCCGAAGTCGGAGGATTCACCGTCGATCGTCCACCCTCGGACCTCTCCGCCTCGCTCCCTGGAACGGATCCACCCGGGACCCGATACTCCATGTCCGAAGTTCCCGGCGGCTCGATGTAACAGTGGGTCGAATTTCTACTATTCCCAATCGTGAAGGTCACACGCTGCGGGACGCAGGCGTGGGGCCCTCCCAGAATCATTCCACAACCTCCCCTCAGCCCTGAATTCCTCTATCCCATGCAAATCAAGCGCATTAATCCGGACACCGCCGCGAAGCCGGCAACTCGCAACACGCGGGGACCCGTCACCCAGGTGAATCCCACTCCCCCACCGCTCTCCGACTTCAGCCTCGCCTCGCTCACCACCCAGCGGATAGACGCCAACTTGGTCGGCCAGCTTGGCTACGGACCTCTCCTTCAAGGAAAAGTGGTCACCTCGACGACCTTCCTGCTGGTGGAGTACCTGGTCAAAGCCTGGACAGTTCAGGCGTTCACCTCCGACAACTCCAGTCAAATCACTGGTCAAGGATGGGTCATGGGGGTGCAGGGTATCGTTGCCGCGGCGAGCGTGGATGCCAACGTGACTGCCAATCTGGCGGTGGTGGCAGCGAACGCCCAATTCAATGCCAGCTTCGCGAGCTGCATGTTCATGATCCTGGGAATGAACAACGCAATTCAGAACAAGCTCATCGGCGTGCTACCCACGGCGGCCGATGGATTCACCAGTGACACGCTCACTTCTCTGGGAGCCGCTGGAGAAATAATTAACTCCGGCCTGATCGCGAATGCTCAGAATCCAGATCCGAACGATCCTTTGAAACCGGTGCAACGATATGTGACGGACAATCTGCCCGACTTTGCCTACACGCCTCCGCCGACTCCGTCCGCGCCCAGCTCCTACTTGGATCTCTCCGCAGGCTATGCCGTCCAGCGCTTCTCCGGAATGCCTTGGACCTACAAGCACCTCTTTCCTCAGTCGTTCAACTCCGCCCTGACCACTCTCGATTCCCAGAACAATGCGGTCATCTATGGCAACACCCCGTTTGGATTTGTTTCTCCCGTCCGCATGGCGGCCATTTACCTCAATCTCCTGAACCGGTTCAGCCCCAATCCGACCATCGCTTACCTCACCCCACCCGCCGACATCACCTTGGCCAACTACATTTATAACCCTGTCTAGTCTTTCCCCATCCCGGAATTCCAAGGTTACCGCCCAATCATTCATTATTCCGAAAGACATTATGTCTCTCTCATCCATTTATAGTAATCTGAGTGTCAGTCCCTTCCTCGTTCCGGATCCATTGAATCCGACCCAACAGATTCCAGCTTGCCTGCTCGACATTGCTCCACCGTCTGCCCTCCACCTGGTCGGCCCCCCATCGCTACAGGGCGCCACGGTGGGCAACATAGTTCCTATGAGTTCGGTCTTCCTAGACCTGAACACGGCCGGCAGGCTGGGCTATGGGGACATGTTCTCGGTGGCGGCCTCGGCGAACGCCCAACTCATCCTTCAGGAGATTCTGGTCCTCTTGCCGCCTCAGGCCAATACTTTGGGAGGCGCCATCGCCAATGAATACTACGGCTACGGAGTTCGCATGCTGATCATGGCCTATGGCGCGACGGCCACTGCCACAGCCAACATCGCCTCGATTGCCGCGAGTTGCGAAGTGAGTAATTCGGCCAGCAGCTTCAGCCTTGAGTTCATCGGCATCCCCATCGCGCTTCAGAATCAGCTGAGTACCCTGTTCGCCCAATCGATGGGCAAATTCAGCATGGCGGTCGCCACCAGCGCCGTGGGAACTCTCCGATCCATCATGCAGGGCATTCTCAATGATCCCGCTCAACTGGCCCAGATCCAGCCGGCCTTACTCTATGTGGATATCGATCTCACCAAAGTGCCGGTCAATTCCACCGATCTCTGCACCTACTTCTGGACCATGTGGCGGCTGAATAACGGCGTGACCTTGACGGACGCGTTGACCCAGGCCCGCGCCACGAAGCTGAACTCAGCCATCGTCCCTGC
>JAEUHG010000150.1 GCA_016795425.1 Verrucomicrobiales bacterium | reverse complement strand
CAAGGATCTCGGTTCGGGCGGCGGTGGTGGCAATGCCGACTGGGGACAAGGCGGTCGCGGCGGCGGGGCCATCCGCCTCACCGTGGATCGGGTCTTCGATTTGAATGGGACCATCAGTGCCAACGGGGGTGATGGTGTGAGAAATTTCGGGGGCGCGTCGGGTGGCTCGATTCTCATCGAGGCCGATACGTTAAGGGGCAAGGGGATCCTGGAGTCCAAGGGTGGCTTGGGAGGACCCGAAGGCGCCGCCCATGGCGCTGGGGGTCGTGTCGCCGTGTATTACCGGACGAGTGAGTTCGCCGGGCACGCGCACTGTTCCGTGGCCGGCGGTGCCGGGGCGGAGGATGGAACGCTAGGATTCTTCGATCGGTCCATTCCCGGTCTTGGGCTGGAACTGCACCAGCGCTTCGCGCTCGAGGATCGCACCCTTGTCGAATTGGGGCATGTGCGAGTTGAGCGGGGCGGGCGATTCGAACTGGGTTCGGAGGGCGTTTTGACCGTCCGAGGCGACATGATTCTGCAGGTGGGAGGTCAGGCCACGCTGGGGGGCGGAACCCACCTGCTGGTGACCAATGCCCTTCGATTGGTGGGTTCCAATTCGATGATTCACGCGCGGTCCATGGACCGCCTGACCGTGGTCAACGGTCAATGGGCGGGCCGTGGAGTGTTGATTCAGGCCGGCAACATGGAGATCGGGGAGGGCGCGTCGATCGAGGCCGATGCCCAGGGCTATGTGGGGGCGCCGACGCGAGGCGGCTCCGGAAGAGGTCCCGGTGGAGGTGGTCCGGGGTACGACTGGGGACGCGGCGGGGGTGGCGGCTACGGCGGTGTCGGACAGCACGTCTCCGGAATCCCGGCGGGCTGGGGAGGTGGAACCTACGGGTCGATCTGGTGGCCCGTCGCATTGGGCTCTGGCGGCGGAAGTGGCAGTGCGGATAATTCGAAAGGCGGAGACGGGGGCGGCGCACTTCGGTTGATCGTTGGGGGGGCCTTGGAACTCAACGGCCTGGTGAGCGCGAATGGGGGGGCTGGAACGGGCAATTGCGGAGGTGGCTCCGGCGGTTCCGTGCTCGTGCAGTGCGGGATTCTGAGGGGCAACGGTCGTGTCGAAGCCCGCGGCGGCGCGGGCGGCGAGAATGCCGCGGGTGGCGGAGGCGGTCGCATCGCGCTGTTTACTTGGGAACGGCAACTCTTCCCGCCAAGTCACTGCGATCTCACTCCGGGCGCGGGTGGTACGGACGGCGGAGCCGGGACCCTGCACATCGCCGGACCGGAATTCGGCCTGCGTTGGACGGGACTCGAGTCGGGCATCGTCCATGACCTGCATTCGCTGGGATGGTTCGCGCCCGCGGTGAATCCGATCGGGGCTCGCGGAACGCTCACTCTCGAAGCTTCTGAGCGACGCGGGTGGTTGGCTTCCGAGGTGGGGCCGCAGGGTGAGCTCACCTGGGAAACCGGTTCGTGGCCCGACGGTCGCAATGCCTTGCACCTCGAGGTCTGGGGACCCGATGGCAACCTGTTGGTCGACGAAGTCCGCGGTGTCACCTTGTTGAATTCGGCGGTCTGGCACACCGGCGTGGTGGGGGCGACGCAGACCTGGACATCCGATCGGGTGCACTGGGTGGAAGGCGAACTGCGCATTGCCAGTGGTGTCACGCTGACGATTCATCCGGGGGCCATTGTGAAGTCGGTGCCTGGCGCCGTATGGAACGTGGAGGACGGTGGCGTGGTGGAAGCGCGGGGGACGTCGGGCATGGAAGTCGTTCTCACCTCTGCGGCTGATGATGCGTTTGGCGGGGACGGCAATGCTGATGGTTATGCGTCAGTGGGGCGGCCGGGCGATTGGTCTTTCGCCACACGCGGTGCCGGGCGTTGGTTGAGCGACGAAAACACCCTCGTGCGGTTTGCGCGGATCCGACATTCCGGTGAGTTGCCGGGTGAAACCGTCTTCGCCGGAGAGCTATTGCATGAGATCCCGGACACGGTGGTGATTCCAAGTGGCTCTCGTTTGGTCATTGATCCCGGGGCGGTGGTGAAATTTGAAGCCAAGGCGGCGCTGGTCATTGCCACGGGCGGCACCCTGGAGGCCCGTGGAACCGCGGCGGATCCCATCGTAATCACCTCGGCCAAGGACGACACCGCTGGCGGGGACAGCAATCGCGATGGAGCGGCAACCGTGCCTTCGGCGGGAGACTGGTTGGGAATTCAAGTGGCTGGCGATGCGACACTGGAAGACACCCTATTGCGCTTCGGTGGCGGATCCGTTTCTGGCTCATGGGAACGCTCTGCCATGGTTCGCTGCGATAACACGGGCCGCGTGACGTTGCGGCGCTGCCAGATCATGGCGCCGTTCTTCGACGGTGTTCTGGCTTACGGCGCAACCACGCTGGAGAACTGCCTGATCACCGATGCCGATCGCGCCGTCGCCGTGCACGGGGGCTCGGCCGTCACGGTGACGCACGGAACCCTCGTCAACTCGCGCCTGGGCGTGCAGATCCATGGCGGAATGGCGGCGCTCTTCAACACGCTGATCGTCGCTTCGACCGAAAACGGGATCGTTCGCGACCTTTCGTCGCCCGATCCCATCGTGAGATCCTGCATTCTCTGGAATCCGGTCGCGTCCCAAGGCGAAACGCGTGGCATCGCCGTGCCCTTCGGAGGTCTGGGCAATCGCCAGCTCGATCCCGACTTCACGGATGCCACGCGGGGAGATTTCCGGTTGAACTACCTTTCACCCTGCATCGACGCCGCGGACGGTGGGTTCTCGACGGAGCGGGACCTTGCCAACGCGCCGCGATACGACGATCCGCGAACAGCGAACACCGGATCTCCCACCGGATCCGGAGAGTATGCCGACGTCGGCGCCTTCGAATTCGTGGAGAACGCCGATTCGGATGTGGATCTGGTGGTGGCAAGCGTGGTGGGTCCTTCGGTCGTCGAGGCGGGCGAGTCGGTGACCGTCCGATGGCGGGTGGAAAACCTCGGCGTGGGTGCGGCCGTCGGCGGTTGGCACGATCGCATTCTCCTGGAACCGACCTCATCCGACGTATCGTCGACTTCGCTCGAAGTGGCGACCGTGGTGTCGTCGGAACCCCTAGGGGGCGGGCAGGGATTGGAGCGTCAGGCAACGGTGCGGGTGCCGGGAGGAACGGAAGGCGCGTGGCGCTGGGTCGTCCGGGCCAACGTGAAGGGGGAGGTTTTTGAGGGGCGGCATTCCGTCAACAACCGTGGACAGGCCGCCACAACCACCCAATTACGAATACCCGCGTTGCGTTTGGACACGCCTGTGGCCGGCGCCTGGTCGGGGCCGGCACAACCGGCGTGGTTCAAGGTGGCGTCGGGCACGAATCGTCCGTTGGAAGTGCGAGTGACTACGGCAGACCGGCAGGGCCGCGTCCGCGTCTACGCCGCCATCGGCCGCATGCCAACGGTTTCGGAGTTTGACGCACGCAGCGAGGGAGATGGAGTGGGCGGCGCACCGTGTCTGGTGCCTGCTGTCGATGACGGCTCCCCGGTCTATTTGGTGGTGGTTCCCGAGGAATTCTCCGGCGTTGACCTTGGTTTTTCCATCGAGGCGAAAATCGCGACGCTGCACCTCATAGAAACGGGCGTCGTGCGCGCCGGCAACTCGGGGACGATTACGGTGCCGTTGCGGGGCCAGGGATTTCGATCGGGACTCTCGGCGTGGATCCTGACCGTGGACGGGAGGCACATCGACGCTGCCCAAGTGGCGGTGGTGAGCGCGGCGACGGCTTACGCGCGGTTCGATCTGACGAATGCACCCCTGGGGATTTGCTCGCTGGTGGTGGCGTTGGACAGTCAGCAAAGCGAACTGAGGGATGCCTTGGAATTGGTCGCACCGACGAGTGCGGACCTCGAAGTGCGCCTGGTTCTTCCGGAGTTCACCCGTGAGCGGCGTCCCTTCGATCTGTTTCTCGAGTACACCAACCCGGGCGACGTCGATCTGGTCATTCCTCGCATTGGACTCGGGTGCCTGGACGGCACCGGCGAGATCTGGTTGCCAGGGGCGGATGAATCGAAGTACCGAGAAACTGCCCTGACCTTTGTTCGCCTCGCAGGGGCTGCTTCAGGAGATGCTGCCACCAATCTGGTTGAGGTACACGAGGGATGGGGCCTGATGGGGACGCCGGACCGGCAAGCGGTCCCGACGACGATGACGACGAACAACGAGGTGGCGAGCGCGCCTCTCGTGCTGCCACCCGGCGCCACTCGCCGCGTCCATTTTCGATCGGCCTCCGCGGCCTCGGTGCCACGCATCCTGTACGAAGCTCGCGTTGGGACCGGAGGCGACGACGGGAGCATGGACTATGAGCGTTTGCATCGTGCCGTCGTGCCGCCGCTGCCTCACCCCTTGTGGACCAATGCTTGGGCGAAGGTGGTAGCGGACGCCGGCCCCACGCGCGGTGGATACCAGCGCGCCTTGCTGGGAGCAGCCGGTCGCGCACGGGAGTTTGGTTTGGACCTTTTGACCGAGCAGGAACTGCTCACCTTCCTGGTTCAGGAAGCACTCGAAGCCGTGCAGGACGCAACGTTGAAAGGCCGACTGTACCTGGGTGACACGAGTCATCCCCTCGGCCGCGAGGTCGTGGTGTTACGGCCGATTCCGGAAACGGCGGACGCGTCGTGGTATCTCACCACGAGTTGGTACGATGGCACGTACGGGGTGCGGAACATTCCGCCGGGTGAGTACACAATCGAGGTCCAAGGTTACCTTCCCACCCCGGCGGCGCATGTACTCGTGCCAACGCAACCGGTGGTGGGATTCGACCTGGTATTGACGGGAGTTGCGGCTCGCGTGGAGGGAACCCTCACCGAGGGAGCCCAGAATGAACCGGTATCCGAATTGGGATTGGTGGTCCGAAACACCGACTCCGGCGAAGTCCACCTCGCCGAGACGGGTTCCACCGGCAACTTCTCGATTCGAGGCCTGGCAGCAGGAACCTACGTCCTGCAAACCCTCCACGGCGAACGCCTCATCGGTGATGCCGCATCCTTCACCGTCATGGATGGACAAGCGGTCTCGTTGTCCATGGCCAATGACGGCCTCTACTCCGAACTACGCGGCGTCGTCCGAAGTGCGGCGGGTCAAACTGTTGCGGATGCTGAGGTATCGATCGTGGAGACGGAACCGGACGACTATCGGACCACGGGTCGAACGCGGGTGGTGCGGACGGATGAGCACGGCGCCTTCGTGGCGAATTCACTCGCGCCGGGAGTCTATCGAGTTTCCGCCGCTAAGACGGGATCGGGTGCTTCGGGCGAAACTCGCGTGCCGATCCTGGCGCCACTGGAGACCTCCGTCGTCGATCTGACCCTCGACAACGCAGGCTCGATCTCGGGGCGAGTGCTCCATGCGGATTCAGGGCGGCCCATTCCCGGGGCTCGAGTTTTTGTCGATGTTCCGGGCTGGCGCGGACTCACCGCATTGAGCGGTGCGGATGGCTCATTCCGATTGGCACAAGCCCCGTCGACGGCCGTTACGGTGGTGGCCACGTCATTGGGGTTTGATGAAGGGGCGACCCAGGTGGCCGCCGCCAGGGGCGATCGCACCGGCGTGACGCTCACTGTCGAACCCCATGGGTCCGTCGTTGGCCGCGTGACGTGGAAGGGGAGGGCGGGGGCCGGTTTGAGGGTATTGCTGGCGCGGCCAGAAGGACCATTCCTGGAGACCACGACCGACAACGATGGTGTCTACCGATTCTCGAATCTGCCCACGGGCAACTATTCCATCGGATTGGGGGAGTGGAGTGGTCCGTGGCTCTGGGGTGCCGATCTGCGCCTTGAGTCCGGAACGCGGGAGGTTCGCCGCGATTTTCTGCTGGATCAACGTGGGACAATCTCAGGGCGGTGCCTGGCTTCCGATGGCCTCACGCCGATCCGGGGCGTGGTGGTTTCGCTTTCGAGCAGCAACCAAGTCATGGCTCAGGTGATGACCGAGGCGGATGGCCGATTCGGTTTCCTCGTTCTGGAGCCAGGGACCTTCGATGTGCTGGCGACGTCCAGCAACGTGGTCTTCGAGGCCCGCCACGCCATCGTGGTGCCCTCGGGAATGTCGGTTGGGTCCGTCGATTTCGTGGCGCCGCGAGGGACGTTGACGGTGCGCGTTCAGGACGCATCCCGAAATGCGGACGTCTCGGACGCGGAGGTTCAGATTGAAGCGTTGCCCGAGGTCGAAGGTTTGGTGGCGTCGTTGTCCGGCATCACCGACACCGCCGGAGCCTGCGCCTGGAACGGACTCGCCTCCGGCGACTATCGGTTGCGGGTGAAGGCGCCGGGATTCGTTCCGGCGGAAGCGCGAGCATCCGTTCTATCGAGCCCCACCACGGTATTGGTGGCGTTGGAACGATGTGGGCGAATCGAGGGGACGGTGACGGGACAGGGCGCGGCCCTGGCGGAGGCCGTGGTCGTGATCAGCGATGCCGCCGGTGCAGTTGTGGCATCCACGTTGACCGCCTCGGATGGTCGTTACGAACTCGACACAATTCCGAGGTCGGCCTTCGAAATGTCGGTGGTGGCGGGCGAAGTTTGGCAAGCGCGCCGCGTGACGGTGAATGCCATTCCCGTCGGCGAATCGCGCGCGCAGAACATGGATCTTGCCGCGGCAGGTTCGGCGCGGCTCTCAGGGAAGGTGCTCACCCCAGATGGGCGACCGACGCCGTTGGCCAGCGTGGAGTTGCGCCATGGTTCCGGAGTTCCGATGGGCGTGGACATTTCGGGGATTCAGAAGGGATTTGCCCTGGCGGGATGGCTCTCCGGCCGCTGGACCCTGGGGGCCTTCGCGGTGGGACATCGGTCCGCCCAGATCGTGATCGACACCGTCGAGGGACAGGGAATTGAGAGGCTGGACCTCACCCTCTCCGGCCCCGTCGCCATGGCGTGGGTCGGCGCGTTCGCCGCAACGGCCACCGACGCATCGACACCGGCACGGCAGGCACTTCGGCGGATGAGTCCGTTCGAAGCGTTTGGCACCTGGGTGGCCGACGGATTTACCGGTGAAGTCTGGCCGGAGTTTGTGCAGGGCGACTACGGACTACAGTGTCCCCAACTGTTCATCGACCAGCAGACGCTCGATCTCGAGGCGCATCTCGGGTTGTACGAACAGGCAATGGATCAGAACAAGACATCGTGCAGCGGAGTGGTTGCGGGCTGGGCGATGTGCAAGCAGGCATCGAGCCTGGCGTTTCAGGCGGAGCGCGACTGGAACGAAGCCTATCGGGCGATGCGCGCGATGAATACCGCGAACGCCGGGACGGTGACCACCCGGGCGCTGGTCGTGGCTCTGAAGTCGTGGAAACTCGCACTCGGCATTTCCAAGTTCAACAAATGGACCCCGGAATGGCCGAGTTCGGTGACGCCCGGAATGTACGACCTGTACGGCACCGTGCTGAACGCAGACAGTCTGCGGAAGTCCGAATTGGTCCGGCAACGCAAGTTTCTCGATGCCGGCGGTTGGCTCTCAGGAGCGGGAATCGCGATCACCCTGGCACAGCAGCGTTACACGGAAGGAGTCGCGGCAAATCGCCTGAAGATTCTAGGATTTATCCGTGAAGGCCTGGGCATCGCCAAGGACGTCTATGAGGGGTATTACGAATTGCAGGCGCTGGACCAGAACGCCGGCAACGGTCTGCTCGCCTACCTCTCGGGTCAGGATAATTACATGCGCGCCCTCCAGCGCTACAAGGAGGGCCTGAAACTCATGGAGGCCGGATTGGCGGATTGTCGGAAGGGAGGAGGAACCCACGCCGGGCAGCCTCCCATGGACGATTTGAAGCTCGTGGCGGATGGCGTCGTCAAGGTCGTCGGGAGTCAGGATCCCAATGACAAACTCTCCAGCGGGGTGGGTTCCGAGGCGTTTGTTCGTCCCGGCGAACCCATCCTCTATACCATCCGATTCGAAAACGTGAAGACCGCCACGGCGCCCGCGCAATCGGTGACCATCGTGGATTCGCTCGATTCGGGACTGGATTGGACCACGTTCCAGCCCATCGAAATTGGCTTCAATCATGTCGCGCTCGGTGTCCCGACGCCGGCGCAGGATTATGTCACCACCACGCGGGTCGCCACCGATCCGTACCCGGTGGTGGCGTCGGTGAAACTGGATCGACGCCGCGGCATCGTAACGTGGCGATTGGAATCCATGGATGAAGTGACGGGGACACTGCCGGAGGATCCTCTGGCGGGGTTCCTGCCTCCCAATGATGCGGAGCATCACGGTGAAGGGTTTGTCAGCTTCAGCATCCTGCCAAAAGCCTCGGGCGCGACCACCGGTGTCTTCACCAACCGCGCGGTGATCGTCTTTGACGCCAATGCGCCCATCGTCACACCGACCGTGACGAATCGTCTGGATCGTGCGGCGCCTGACAGTCACGCCCGGTTCGCCGGGTCAAGCGCGGGCCGACTGCGCATCGTTTGGTCGGCGACGGATGGTTCAGGCTCCGGCGTGGCCGGAACGGAGGTATGGATGTCGCGGGATCAAGGTGCCTTCCAGCCGTTGGGAGTCGATAACGGCGCGAGCGAGACTTGGATCGAGCCGCCGCCGGGAACGACGCTCGGGATCTACAGTGTGGCCACGGACCGTGCCGGCAACCGGGAGATGTCTCCCGAGTCGCCGGACGCTACGCTGCTGTTCCTAACCTCGGTCTCCATCGTGTCGACGCATCCCTTGACCCTGCAGTGGCCGGCGGCGAGCGGGACGCAGTATGGAGTGGAACGTAGTGTCGACGGGGCCCATTGGGCGACGGTGGGCGGACCCCTCTCCACCGCCGGAGGACGGGCCACGTGGACGGACGGCGCGCCACCGTCTGGGAACGCGCTGTATCGAGTGCGCAAGTGGTGAGGAGGCAGGGAAGGGCGATTGGGGAAGAGGGAAGGGCCGCCAAGGACCGCGGGCTGTCCCAGCCCGCAGCAAATGGGACCTGGAATGGGTCGAGGAAGACACAGTGCTGCGGCGCGGGACGCGTCGCGGTCCGGAGGTAGGAAATGGAGGAACGGTCATCCGGGAACGGGGGCCAAGGACCGCTGGCTGTCCCAGCCCGCAGCAATGGGACCTGGAATGGGTCGAGGAAAACACAGCGCTGCGCCGCGGGACGCGTCGCGGTCCGGAGGTAGGAAATGGAGGAAGGGCCATCCGGGAACGGGGGCCAAGGACCGCGGGCTGTCCCAGCCCGCAGCAATGGGACCTGGAATGGGTCGAGGAAGACACCGCGCTGCGCCGCGGGACGCGTTGCGGTCCGGGAGGAAATGGAGCGAGGCAGCGAACTTTGCGTTGACGCTTCGCTCGTCGCCTGCGAACGAGAGTGGGTCATTCCATGATGATGTGTTGCCGTGTTGCTCCGTGGAGGCTGCTCCTTCTGGCCGTCCTTTGCCTGGATACACCGGGCGTCCTTTGGGCAGCCCCGGGTCAGTCCTTCGAAGCCGCGAAGAATCACTGGGCTTACCAGGCGATTCGTCGGCCATCGGTGCCCGCCGTGAGGTCTTCGGTTCGTGTGGCCTCGCCAATCGATGCCTTTCTGTTGGCACGCCTCGAGGCGACGGGCCTGACCTTCTCTCCGCCGGCGGCGCCACGGGTGCTCTTGCGCCGGGTCTATTTCGACCTGATCGGATTGCCGCCGACGTACGACGAGATACGGAGGTTCGAAGCCGATCCGTCGCCGGCCGCTTACGCCCGTCTGGTGGATGAATTGCTCGCCTCGCCGAGGTATGGGGAACGATGGGGGCGCCATTGGCTCGACGTCGCCCGCTATGCCGACACCAAGGATCTGGTGCTTCTGTATGGTCGGGACGCGGTCCGACCCTTCGCGTACACCTACCGGGACTACGTGGTTCGGGCCTTCAATGAGGATCTTGCGTTTCCCGACTTCATCAGCGACCAACTCGCGGCGGATCTGGCCGGTCCCCAACTCCCGCCCTGGCGCCTGGCCGGTCTCGGATTTCTCACGCTCGGGCGCCTGTTCGACAACAATCCACACGACCAGATCGACGACCAGATCGATACCGTTTCCCGTGGGTTGCTTGGCCTGACCGTGGCGTGTGCCCGATGCCACGATCACAAGTACGACGCGGTGACGATGGACGACTATTACGGCTTGTACGGAGTTTTTGCGTCGACCGAACGCCCGTACGTCCTCCCGCTCATCGAGGACCCGGCCCAGGTTCCTGGCGGACCGGAGTTCGAGGTTGCCCTGGCGAAGGCCCGGCGGGAGTTGGAGGATCACATCGACGCGGAATTCCACAAGTTGACGGAGATCCTGCGGGGTCGCATCGGCGACTACCTGGTTCGCGCCGTCACGACCGCGCCCGACCTCACCGAAACCACGCAGTTCGCACTGTCGCTGACGCCCGAGGATTTTCGTCCGAGCCTGATGCAACGCACCCGTCGTTTTTTGCAGGCGCGGGTGGTTCCCGACGATCCGGTATTCGGTCCGTGGGCGAGGCTTTTCGCGTTGCCGGAGGACGGCTTGGCGCGGGAGGCAGGCGACGTGCTCGCCCGACTTGGCACTCAGGGAATTTTCAATCGCAAGGTCCTGGAGGCGCTGCAGGGTGCGGTGCTCTCCAATCGTGCCGAAGTCGCCAGAGTTTATGGGGCCTTGCTGACGAATGCCTATGCCGCAGGCAAGCCGGCCACCAATTCGACCACGCTCATGAAGGCCGCGGATCCGGAGACCCTGGCGCTGTATGAGATCGTGGCTGGGCCGGACAGTCCGGTCGGCTTTCCGCGTCGGGACACCCCGAACCACATGTCTCGGCCGGACAAGGATCGCTATGGCGGGCTGGTGCTCAACCTCGACAAGATCGCCGCTCACGCGACCAACGCGCCTCCGGCAAGGGCGATGGTGGTGCAGGAGCTCCCGCAGCCGGTGGATCCGCGGATCTTCGTGCGCGGCAGTCCATCGCGACCCGGAGCTAGCGTTCCACGATCGTCGCTGCGCGTCTTGCACGGCGGCGGTGTCCGGCCCTTGGGTGAAGGCAGCGGCCGACTGGAACTCGCGCGCGACATCGCGTCGGCGGACAACCCTTTGACGCCGCGGGTGATGGTGAACCGGATGTGGATGCATCATTTCGGTGAACCGCTGGTGGCGTCGCCGGCAGATTTTGGGACCCGCAGCGAGCGGCCCACGCATCCCGAACTGCTGGATTGGCTGGCGAGTGAGTTCGTAGAGGGCGGCGGACGCTGGAAGCGAATGCACCGACAGATGGTGTTGAGTTCAGCCTATCGGCAAAGCGGCCGGGGCGCGCGTGCCGATGACCCTTTGGTGGCGGAGGGCCTGCGGAGGGACCCCGACAACCGATGGCTTTGGCATTTTCCGCGTCGCCGACTCGATTTTGAGGTCATGCGCGACACCCAACTCCACGTGGCGGGCCGGCTGGACCTGAGCATGGGCGGGAGGCCGGTCGATGTGGCGGGCGATGCGGGCAATCGACGGCGGACCCTATACGGTCTGGTGGATCGCCAGAACCTGCCGGGGCTTTACCGATCGTTTGATTTTGCCATGCCGGATCAATGCGCGGAGCGGCGCCCACGAACCATGGTGCCCCAACAGGCGTTGTTCGCGATGAACTCGGCGTTTGTCATGGAACAGGCGGTGGCCTTGGCCGGCTTGCCGGAGATTGCCACCGTGACGGACACGGCGTTAGGCGTGGATGCCCTGTTCCAGAGAATCCTGAGCCGCTCCGCGACCGCCCATGAAGTGGCTCGCGCCACGGCCTTTCTCGATGGGGCGGATGCCTCGACGGGATCCGAGTTTGGTCCGTGGGCGCAGCTCGCTCAGGCGCTGCTGGTCAGCAATGAAGCGATGTTTGTCGACTGATCGCGCCGATCTCACGCTATTCGTTCACCATCGCCATGAATCCCTGGGAACATCTGCCAACGCGATTCCTGACCCGCCGCCAAATGCTGCGCCGCATGGGCACCGGTCTTGGAGCCCTGGGCTTGATCGGGCTCCTGAAAGACACCGGGATCCTGGCACCCGCCGCTCGTGCCGAATCCCTGAACCCCTTGTCGCCGCGCGCACCTCATTTTCCCGCGCGCGCCAAGCACGTGATTCATATCTACCTGAACGGAGGGCCGTCGCAGGTCGATACCTTCGATCCCAAGCCGGCGTTGGCGAGATGGGCGGGCAAGGTCCTGCCGGGAGGAAATCTGACGACCGAGCGGCCACTGGGCGCGGCGCTTCCATCGCCGTTTCAATTTCGTCCGTATGGTCGGAGCGGCATTGAGATCAGCGAGATCTTTCCCAGGACCGCCGAGCATGTGGATGACCTCTGTTTCATCCGGTCGATGCACGCCAACACGCCGAACCATGAGCAGTCGATGCGACTGATGAACTGCGGCGATGAGAGGCTGTCGCGGCCGAGTTACGGCGCGTGGATCACCTACGGCATGGGCACGGTGAACGAGAATCTCCCGGGCTTCATCGCCATGTGCCCCGGATTGCCCGTGTCCGACGTCTCCAATTGGCGTTCGGCGTTCCTGCCGGGGATCTACCAGGGCACGCACATCAACACGAAGAAAACGCGACCCGAGGAGTTGATCGAGAACATCACCAATGCGCGCCTGCCTCTCGGTGCCCAGCGGCGGCAGCTCAATTTTCTGGCCGAACTGAATGCCGATCACCAGCGCGCGCGGGGCGAGGACCCGCAATTGGAGGCGCGCATCCAGTCGTTTGAACTGGCCTACCGCATGCAATTGGAGGCGACCGATGCTTTTGATCTCTCCAAAGAGCCGGCCTCGATCCGCGCCCTCTACGGTGACAGTGTGCAATGCCGGCAGTTGCTGATCGCGCGCCGCCTAATTGAGCGAGGGGTGCGCGTCGTGCAGTGCTATCACGGTGACGTGCAACCCTGGGACAGCCACGACATGATTGCCGACGCGCACCGGAAACTCGCGGGCGAGATCGATCAGGGCATTGGCGCGCTGCTGACCGACTTGAAGCAGCGCGGGTTGCTGGAGCAAACGCTGGTGGTTTGCGGCGGCGAGTTTGGCCGCACCCCGGCGGTGGAAATGCCGGCTCCGGGGACGCCGGGCAACGGCAAGGGACGCGACCACAACCACTATGGATTCACCGTCTGGCTCGCGGGCGGAGGGGTGAAGGGCGGGTACGTGCATGGGGCGACCGACGAGTTCGGTTTCAGGGCGGTGGAAAAGCCGGTGCATGTGCATGACCTGCATGCGACGCTCCTGCACCTGCTGGGTTTCGATCACGAGCGACTGACCTATCGCTACGCTGGACGGGATTTTCGGTTGACCGATGTGAGCGGCGAGGTGGTGAAGGACATCCTGGCCTGAATCCGAGTCAATGACTTCGAGGGAGCGGTTCACTCCAACCGGTTCTATCGGGCCGTCAGTTCGGCTCCTCGTTGAGAAGACCGAATCCCTCCGTTCCCTGCCGCACCGACCACCCTCCACCGCTGCCGTGGAGACGCGGTTTGCCGACGTCGGGCATCTGTGTTGGAATGCCGCGGTTCCTATGAAATGCCGTGCGCTTTCCACTGCCTTGGCGGCGATCGCCGCGTTGTCGACGTTGAGCACCTCCGTGCTAGCCGCGGAGTCGGGTTGGGTGTCGCTGGTGCCGGGACCGGACTTGCAGGGTTGGGTGCAACGGGGCGGAACCGCGAAGTACCGGGTGGAGAACGGGGAGGTGATCGGCACCTCGGTGCCCAAGACACCGAACTCCTTTTTGTGCACGGCGCGGCCGTACACCAATTTCATTCTCGAACTGGAATTCAAGGTGGCGACCAACCTCAACTCCGGCATCCAGATTCGCAGCGAGTGCTTCGACCAACCGAAGGAGATCCAGGCGGGCGGGAAGACGATCAAGATTCCTGCCGGCCGGGTTCACGGTTACCAGGTGGAGATCGATCCCAGCGAGCGGGCATGGACCGGCGGCATCTATGACGAGAGCCGGCGCGGTTGGTTGAACGATCTCAAGACCAATGACCCGGCGCGCCGGGCGTTTCGGCAAGGTGAGTGGAATCGGTTCCGGATCGAAGCCCGCACTGGCGCCATCAAGACCTGGATAAACGGAGTGCCCGCCGCCGACCTGAAGGACTCGATGACCCCGGCAGGATTCATCGCTCTCCAGGTTCACGGAGTGGGGGACAAATCGGAGCCCCTGGAAATCCGCTGGCGTGGGATCCGGGTGCAGGAACTGCCGTGAAGGTAAGCGTGCGGCGAAACTGGGGTGGGTCCCTGATCGCGGGGTTGATCGCGGTCTGGGCGGCCCTCGGAAGCCCGTGCCTCGGTGCGGTTCCCCGCCCGAATGTTCTGTGGCTCACTTGCGAGGACACCGGGCCGCACCTCGGCTGCTACGGCGATGCCTATGCGTCGACGCCCCATTTGGACGCCCTGGCGGCACGGGGCCTGCGTTTCCGGCGAGCATGGTCGGTGGCGCCGGTATGCGCCCCGGCGCGGACGGCGATCATCACCGGCCTTTACCCGAGCAGCACCGGGTCGGAGCACATGCGCAGCGACGTACCGTTGCCGCGCGGCGCGCGCATGTTTCCTGAGTACTTGCGCGACGCCGGCTATTACTGTTCGAACAACCAAAAGGAAGACTACAACCTGCAAAAGGCGGGTGATGTCTGGGATGATTCGTCGAACAAGGCCCACTGGCGCCAGCGTGACCCCGATCAGCCGTTCTTCGCGGTGTTCAATTTCACCGAGACCCATGAGAGCGCCACGCGACGTCGACCTCACGCGTGGGTGCATGATCCGGCACGGGCCCCGGTGCCGCCCTACATGCCGGACTCGAAAGAAGTCCGAGAAGGATGGGCGCAGTATTATGACCAAATCAGCGTCGTCGACCGCCGTGTGGCTGGCGTTCTGGCCGCCTTGGAAGCGGACGGATTGACGGAGAGCACCATTGTTTTCTTCTTTGGCGACCACGGTGCGGGGTTGCCCCGCCACAAGCGGTCCGCGTGCGATTCCGGTTTGCGCGTGCCGTTCCTCGTTTATTTCCCTCCGGCATGGAGGCATTTGGCGCCGCCGGACTACCAGGAGGGCGGTGAATCGAAGCGGTTGATCAGTTTTGTCGATCTGGCGCCCACCATGCTGAGTCTGGCGGGGATCCGGCCCCCGCATGGGATGCAGGGACGTGCCTTTGCAGGTGAATTTGTCGCACGGCCGCCGGAATTCCTGCATGGCCTGCGCGGCCGAATGGACGAGCGGATCGACCTGGTGCGGTGCGTGACGGATGGTCGATATGTCTATGTTCGAAACTTCCATCCGCACAAGCCGCATGGACAGCACGTGGAATACCTGTTTGAAACACCGATGACGGTGGATTGGTTTGCCCGCTTCCGGAGGGGCGAACTTCCTCCGGAGCAGCGCGCCTATTGGGAGCCGAAAGCGGCGGAGGAACTGTACGACTTGGAATCGGATCCCTTCGAGATTCACAACCTGGCCGCTTCGGCTCGGACGGTTGATCGAAACGCCTTGCAACGCCTGCGCCAGGCGCAGCATCGGCAGGCACTGGCCCAGCGGGATATCGGGCTGCTGCCGGAATCCGAGATGCATCGGCGCTCGGTGACCGTGCCACCGGGTGACTTGGCAGGGGTGGTGCGGCGCGTGTCTATCCGGGCGGTGTTGGATGCCGCGGAGCTCGCCTCGAATCGTGATCTCGATGGCGAAGGCGCGTTGCGCCGCTGGTTGCGGCACGAGGAACCCGGGGTGCGCTATTGGGCGGCGACGGGCTTCGCGGTGCGGGAGGGCCCGTTGTCGGCTGCCGTGGCCAACGAGATCACCGTCTGCCTGGACGATGTTTCGCCGGCGGTGCGTGTCGCCGCGGCGGAGGCATTGGTCCGGCGCGGGAATGCGGCGTCGATTCGGGACGGGCGCGCGACGTTACTGAAGGAAGCCGATCCGAGGGTGGGAGGGTACTGGGCTGCCGTCGAAGCCATGAACGTCATTGATGCCACGAAGGAGCGCTTGGGCGACCTGTCGCCACTGCGGGATCTGCCCCGGCGGGTGGAGGGTATTTCTCCGCGCTGCAATGATTACCTGGAGCGCCTTTCGCGCAGCATCCTGGCCGATGCCAAGCCGTGAATGGGGCGCGTCTATGAACCTGCGATCCCTGCTCACTTCGATCCGCCCAATGCTTATGGGACTCCTGCCTGTGATGACCTCCCTCGGGGACACCGTTGCGGATCGTGAGCGGCAAATCACCGATGCCGCCTATGGCCATATTCTCACCAATGTGGGCGTCTGGTCGCCGGACGGGCGATGGATCGTCTACGATGTGCGATCCGACGCCGCGGGCGAGAAGTTCGATGGCAGCCGCATTGAGGCGGTGAATGTCGAGACTCGTGAGGTTCGGGTGCTTTATGAGAGTCGTCACGGGGCCCACTGCGGCGTGGCGACCTTCCACCCCAAACTGTGGCAGGTGGTCTTCATCCATGGACCCGAGCGGCCAACGTCGGATTGGAGTTACGGCCCTTTTCATCGGCAGGGAGTGTTGGTGGATTGGGAACGTCCGGGAATCGGCCGATCCCTCGACGCGCGCGATCTAATCCCGCCGTTCACCGTCGGGGCGCTTCGAGGCGGTTCCCATGTTCACGTCTTCAATGACGCCGGCGACCGGGTCAGTTTCACCTACGAAGACCATGTTTTGGCAATGGCTCCCGCCGCGCCGGGAACGGAGCGCAATTTGCGAAATGTCGGAGTGAGCGTGATCGGACGACCTGTCGCCGTGAAACCCGGGCACCCGCGGAATCACGATGGCACCGCTTTCACGGTGCTGGTGACGCGGACGACCGACGAACCGCGACCCGGATCCGATGAGATCCAGAAGGCTTTCGAAGAAGGATGGATTGGCACGGAGGGTTACCGACGGTCCGATGGCTCGCGCCAGCGCTATGCCCTGGCCTTTCAAGGCCACGTTCGGGGCCCGAAGGGAGAAACCAACGCCGAAGTCTTTGTGGTGGATTTGCCGGAGGATCTCAGCGTGGCTGGCGAAACTCCGTTGCCGGGTACTTCGACGCGGCGTCCCGGCGTGCCGCGGGGTGTGACTCAACGGCGACTGACTCGCACCGCCGAGCGCAAGTTCCCGGGGCTGCAAGGTCCGCGTCACTGGCTGCGCAGTTCAGCGGACGGTTCGCAGATCGGTTTCCTGATGAAGGACGACCACGGGGTGGCGCAAGTGTGGACCATTTCACCCAACGGCGGTGATCCGCGCCAGATCACCCAGGGGCCCGACGCGGTGGCCTCGGCATTCACGTGGAGCGCGGATGGCACGAGGATCGCTCACGTTTTGGATGGCTCGATTTGCGTGACACGTGTGCAAGACGGGCAGACCCGGCGGTTGACTCCAAAGGTGGAGGGGGAGGGGGCGCCGCGGGCGGAGGCCTGCGTCTTTTCACCGAGTGGAGACCGCATCGCCTATGTGCGGCGGGTGCCGGATGGCATGGGCCGGATCTTCAACCAGATCTTCGTGGTCAAGTCGCCGTGAGACTTGGGCAGTTGGAGCGCGACAAGGCCTACCTGAGATTGGAAATGGATCCAGTCAGGTGGCCCTCCTCGCGCTGCGACGAGGGGTGCGGGGTTCGGAGGATTGCGGAGAGACCCCGGACAAATCAGGCCCAGGTACCGAGACTCTCGAGGTATTCGCGCGAACCATCCCGCGACCAGCCATCGAGTTGGGCGGGATCCTTGAGTTGCTGTCCGCGCAGACGAGGCACCACCACGAATTGCGACTTCAGATCCGCAATGGCAGTGAGGTCGCTCCAGAGCTTCTCGAACTGCGCCACGGGGAAGACATCTTCCTGACCGTGGCCCCAGCGCTTCTTGACGTCCTTCAGCGTCACATAGGTCGGGAGTCGGGCCGCGAGCTGGCGGATGGCGTGATTGACTTTGGCGAGGGCGTTGGTGGCCGCCGGATTTTCGGCGTCGTGGATGTCTTCGCGGGTCAACCCGAGCAGTTCCAGGAATCGATCCAGATCGATCCAGGTGGTCATGGTGTTGTAATAGCGAAGCCGGAACTCGTCTTCCTCGCGTGGCATGGCCAGGCCTTCGACGAGCCGCGGTCGACCGTTGACGCGTGCCAGGCCGCCGCCGCGGTCCTCCAGTCGACGACCAATGACCTCGAACGTAAGGCAACTCTTGCCGGTGAGATGACGACCGAAAAGAGCCGGGTCGGCGTTGGCACCGAGGGTATCGATGTTATGGAGCAGGAGATGACGGACGGAGGGGCGTTCCCGTAGCAGGCGCGCGAGCACGCCGTTGCGGAGGAGATTGGGGATCTCGTAGAAGTGCCCCACGGGGTGCAGACACTGGAGCGGGACGTTGGCGGTGTAATCCCGGGCTTCGCCGGCCTGCTGGGCCCACTGGAGCAGCGCGTGGCGCAGGCTCTCGCGGACCTTCTGCTGCTGTTCATCGAGCATCTGCTGCGCCGTTTCCTGCCAATGAAAACGGAGGTCCCTCTGGGTCGGGATCAGGCGAAGTCCCACGGACTTTCCCGGCGACAAGAGGAGTGGCCCTGGGTAGGTATCTCGAACGACTCGGGCGAGGAAGGCTTCGGTCGGTGGATGGGTAAGAAAGCTCGTGGTGAAGATGTGCGGCAAGGCGGGCACGCCAAGCTGGGAAGTGCGCGCGGACTTCGCGAGGTGGACCTCGATGAAAGTGCGATGGCGGCCTTGAATCTTGCAGAACGGATGGAGCGCCTTGCAGACGCCGGCACCTTGGGACCATCGGGAACCGGCTCCCGCGGCCAGGGTGACGACGGCCAGTTCGCCGCGACGCAGCGCCCCCATGCCCAGGTCGTAATCGCTGGCGTCGACGGCGCCGCGGGCATCGACGACATCCTCGTCGCGCACATCTTCAATGACGGTGTCGGGGCGTAGGCGATTTTGGGCGAGGCCAATGCGACCATCGCGCAGGTCGCCACGGATTTGCTCGTGGTGGGTGGGGTCGAACCCATTCTCGGCGAGCACCTGCTCCAATTGGTGGCGCGATTCGCCTCCGGCGCTGAGCTTGGGCAGCAGCCGGTCGAACAGCGTCTGCACCATGCCACTGAGGTCGGCCTTGGTGCGGCACGCGGAGCCGAAGCGGTCGAGTTCGGCGCGCTGGGCGGGCGGCAAACTTCGGGGGTCGCAGCGGAGCAGGCGCGGCACGGTAAGCGCGTAGTATCCCGGCGGAAGAAGGGCGGCGTCGCCGGTCAGGAGGTCGCCCCAGGAACCACGCTCATTGATGGCGTAGTCGAAGACGACCGGTTCCATGGCGAAGGGGAGCGCGTGTTCGAGTTCGCGCTTGAGATCGGACATGATCTTCTGGAGTCGACGTTGGGCGGCGGCTTTCCGCTCGGGAGCAAACATGAAGCCCATGCCGCCCCCGCTCATGCCACCGAGCATCCAGAAGCCCCAGAAATCGCCGCCGAACTCCGCGGCGGTGCGTTGGATGAGACTCTCGGTGAAATGGTTGGACGCCCAGGGAATGATCTCCTGAATGGGTTCGCGGAAGTTCCTCGTGGTGGCCGCACCCACCGCCCGGATATCCCCGCGCGGCATGGCCAGCAGGATCTCGTCGAGAAGACCGAGAGTGGACTGCCGTGCCACCCATTCGCGGGAGGAACGGAGCAGGTATTTCTCGGTCACCATTTCGAGGATGGGACCGACATTCTGGGCCATGCCGCCGTGAACCAGCACGAGGGAGGCCTGGAGGGCGGCGCGGGCCTGCGCCGGGATTTCGTCGGTGCTGAAGACCTTGTGATTCGGCATCAATCGACCGCGCGAGATGCCGTATTCCGGATCGCCTTCGAGGGCTGGACAGCCGGAGATGAGCTTGATGCCGGGCCAGACCCCGCCGGAATCCTGCCAACCGCCGCCGGAGCCGCCCAGCCACTCACCTAGCAGAGCGCGCGCCAGGACAATGCGGCGTTCGTGCTCCTCCAGCGGCCCGGTGAGGGATCGGGCCTGGCCGGTGGCGCGCATGCAGACGCTGACGAGACAGCCCAACAGGTTGGTGGAAACAGCAAGCCTGGAGCCCTTGGGGATGTCATTGACACACGATACGATCTCGAGTCCCCGGCCGGGCCCAACGAGTTGGGCCAACAACTCGCCAAGATCCCGGCCACTGCCTTCGATACCCGGTGGTACCAACCCGCTGGCGATCACCGCGGCCTTCAGCAGCCCGAGGTAATCCTTGGCGAAATCAAACACCTCAGACAGGGAGGTGATGTCAGCCGTGCAACCCAGGTCGACCGACGTGAGCCGTAGCAGGGGCTGGTCGAGAACTCGGAGGAAGGCGCTGACCGGCGGGCGCGGGGCCTGGTCGCGTCCGTGAACGCCCAAGTCCACCGACACATTGAGGACTTTGGCGCCCTCGGGGAAATCCATGCCGAGGAAGAAGATGTCACTCCACCCGCAATGGGTGAGATCCATGCGAACCGCCGTCTGTTCGCGCAACAGTGGGAAGGTGCCATCCTCGGCTGGCGATAAGAGCTCCTCTCGGATGCGAAGCGGCTGATCGGCGGGGTGTCCCACGCGGAACATCCATTGGTTGCCGCGAACTGAGCGGACGCTGCGGCGGACTTGGTTGGCGAGGGTTTGGAATCCCAGCCGCTGGAACGCCGCGGCCAGGGCGGATGACAGGCCGTCACTCGGCCCCAGGTCGGCCTGGACACTGAGGAAGGTGTCGATGGCTTCCTCGAATCGCCGTTCGAGCAGGTGCTCGTAGCCGCGGAAGGGAATCAAGCCCCGGCGGGCTGCCGTCTCGCCACCCTCGCGAATGAGGCGCGCCGGCAGATGGAACCGGTGGATGGCGTAGAGGAAGAACAAAGCCCGGACCCGGGCGTAGAGGTTATCGGACGACCTGCGAAACCGGTCGAGAGCTTCGGTGGCGGCCAGCAGGTCGGACACCGTCGCGTCCCGGCACAGGACATCGAGGGATTGATCGCGAATGGCAGGGTCGGTCGAGGTGATGACCCGGATCAGGGGATGGTCCATGGTCAGGCAGCGCGCCGGGTGTGTTCGCGATGGGCGAGGTGTTCGAGGAGCAGGGTGAGCACTTCGTCGCGGTCGTGTCCCTCGAGCGCGAGGGCAAGCTGGGCGTTGAGAACGCCGTAGCGGACTCCCATGTCGTAGCGCCGACCGCGGGCTTCGTAGGCCAGGTAGCGTTCCTGCGTCGCCAGGCTGGCCAGGGCGGGGGACAACTGGAGGGTGCCGACGGAGGCCTTGGCCGCCGCCGCCAGGATCTCCATGACCGAGGGGGTCAGCACGTGCATGCCGAAAAAGCAGAGGTAATGCCCGGCTCGAAGACCTGGTACCAGCAATCGTTGTTCGGCCTCCGTGGGTGTGGGCTTCTCCATGACATCGGTGACTTCGTAGAGCGCCTCCTGCCCATGCACCCGGCGGCCGCCGATGGCGCCGTAGAATGGCAATTTGCTTTCGTGGGTGCTCTGAACGGCCGACACCGAGCATTGTTGGGAGGCGGCGGTCTCCACGAGTTGCCGCGCACAGGGTCGGTCTTCCCTGCTCACGTAGAGGTGGTCACCGACGAGCAGCAGAAAGGGTGCGCTCTCGACAAAGTCCCGCGCGGTCAGGACCGCTTGCCCGAAGCCCCTGGCCTCCGTTTGTTCCAGGAATTGCAGTCGCGACGCCAGCGGACCGGCGGCGATGCGGAAAGCGGGGGCATCGCCGGGGGCGACGACGACGGCAATTTCGGCGATGCCGGCCGAGAGTGCTTCTTCGACGATGATGGCCAAAGCCGTCTTGGCATGGCCGTCGCGATCGACGAGCGATTGCAGGGGCAGGGCTCTCTGGTTTCTCCCGGCGGCGGTGATGACGGCCTTTTTGATCTCCATGCGTTAACGGACCGCAGCTTCCCCTGCCGCATTGGCGGCGGTCAATCCAGGGCTGGCGGAGGATTTGGGTCAAGGCGGCGCGAGACACCCGGCCATCGTGGCCTCCGCACGACAGCGCCAGAGCACTGGCGCACTCCGCGAACTGGCGGACTCCCTGCGCGCCGGATGGTCGCGAAGCGTCGTGTGCGGCGGCAGCCCTCCACCGCTTTCCAAGCCCGGGGATTCCCAGCCAGAAGGGTGGTGCCGCCCACTCGACAACGGGGAGATGCACCCCGGCATGGGTGCCCAGGCGATTCACGCTCGACAATCGGGACGGGGCCCCAGCAGAAACGCGGTTGCGAACGCTCGGCCGGGTGTTTGCATCCCGTGAGAAAACCTGCCACCAACGCCCCATGCCCATTGTCCGGAGGAACCTCCGAGTCCGGGGTCGCTGGCGGGGAGGGCACGGTATCCGTGGCGGTGGCGAATCGGAAGCGCGCGTCGCGGTGGGTTCGGGGCCTCTGGATGGTCTTGGGGTTGGGTGCCTGCGGGTTGGGCGGGATGGGGTTGGTGGTGCCCGGGATGCCGGCCACGGTCTTCTTCATCCTGGCCGCCTACTGTTTCTCCCGCAGTAGCGATCGCCTGCTTCAATGGGTCCTGGGCCTGCCAAAGGTCGGACCGCTGGTTCGCGACTATCGCGAGGGAAAGGGGATTCCGAGGCCGGTGAAGAAAGCGGCGTTGGGGACCATGGCGGTGGTGGGAACCGTGAGCTTGGTGGTGCTGCCCGGCCCGTGGATCCGCGTGCTGGTTCTGGCCTTGCTGCTGATCGGCGCCAGCGTGGTTTGGTGGTGGGTACCGTCCGCACCCAAGGGGCGGGACGACGGCAAAAGCCCGCCGGCTCGGGATTGAGGTGCGGGCGATGGGATGCGGGTCGATGGCGCGTTATTTGGCGGTCTTCACTTCCACGACATCGTGAGGCGCGGATTCGCGCTGGCCGGCGGGTGTCACGCGGATGAACCGTGCCTTCTGGCGGAGTTGCTCCAGGTCGGCGGCACCGAGGTATCCCATGCCGGACTGGATACCGCCGATGAGTTGGGTGAGGACGGAATCGAGGGCGCCAGTGAGTTCCTTGAGGGCCTCGACGCCTTCCGCGGCGACCTTCTGGGTGTTGTCGCGGGAGTGCCCATAGCGGGCGGCGGCGCCGGCCTTCATGGCTGCGAGACTGCCCATGCCGCGGTATTGCTTATAGAGCTTGCCCGCGATTTCCAGCGTTTCGCCGGGAGCCTCGGGGCAACCGGCGAGCATTCCTCCGCAAATGACTGCCTGCGAGAGGCACAGCGCCTTAACGATGTCGCCCGACTTGTTGATGCCCCCATCCGCCACGAGGGTGACTCCACGTGATGCCACCGACGACGCCCGCGAGCAGACGAACAAGGCGGTGAGTTGCGGAATGCCCACACCCGCGACCAGGCGGGTGGTGCAGATCGAACCCGGACCTTGGCCGACCTTGATGGCGCTGGCACCGGCATCAGCGAGGAAATCGACACCGGCGGCGCTCGTCACGTTGCCGGCGAGGATGGGAAGGGCTGGAAAGGCGGAGCGGATCATCCGCACGGCCTCCCCCACACCCTTGCTAAAGCCATGCGCGGTCGAGACCGCCACGACGTCGAGGCCGCGGTCGACGAGCGCGCCGACATGTCCCAGCAATCGCTCGCGGTCGAGTTGTCCAAAGACGTTGCGGGTGGCGGAAACTGCGGCGCCACAAACCAGGCGGAATTTGGCATCACGCGCCGGTTTGAATTGGGCCCGGCGTTCCTGGGAGATGCGTTCGATGTCGCTCAGCGTGAAGAGTCCGTGCAAACAGTCCTGGTCATCGACCACCAGGATTTTGTGAATACCCGGGTTCTCGGAGAAGAAGCGGTCGGCACGCGCAATGGGATCGCTGGCGAGTTCCTTGACATTGAGGGTGTGGACCTGGGAACGCGGTGTGAGGGCTTCGGCGACGGACTTGGAGGCGTATCGCTGCTTCACGACGTGGCCCGGCAGGAGCCCCACCAATTGGTTGCGCCCATCGACCACGGGGAACGTGCTGAAGGTGAAGCGACGTTCTTCGATCATGCGGAGGACATCGCCGATCTTCTGGTCGGGGCTGACCTGGATGGGCTCCTGGATCAGGCCATGGACGTGATTCTTGACGCGGCTGACTTCCCGGAGTTGCTCCTTCTCGGGCATGTTGTAGTGGATCAAACCGAGACCGCCATTGAGCGCCATGGCGATGGCCATGCGGGCCTCGGTGACCGTGTCCATGTCGGCCGAGATGATAGGGATATTGAGGGTCAATCCCTCAGCGAGGGTGGTGGAAAGCTGGGTGTCCTTGGGCAGGATCTCGGAGTACAACGTCGCCAGCGTGACGTCGTCGTAGGTCATCGCCACTCGGCGATGCTCGGCAAAAAACTCCGCTGCTGTGAGGTAGAACTCTGAATCGACCGAAGGTGGCGTCGCTGCCATGCGAAAAACTGCGGAACTCGACGTGCCGACGCAAGAGGGATTCACGACCTTCGTTGCGGGCGGAAATTGTCGCGTCGGACGCGGGCGGAATCAACGGAGGTAGATCGGGTTCCCGAACAGCCAGCAGCGTTCCTCGCCATCCAGCATCAACCAGCCTTCTATTCGGTAGACGCCGGGGGTGGTCAGCCGATGGGTGAAGCTCTCGCCGCGGCCGACGGCGATTGGCGCTCCATTGCGGAGGAGCCGGATGCGGCTGCAGCGGACGGGAAATTCCGCCCGTAACTCCAAGCCCTCCCGATATTCAATTTCGCTGCCAAAAATCCCAAGAGTTGGATCGCCACGGCGGGAGCGCTCCCCAATCTCGAATCGAAACCCGGTCGGGTCCGCCATCCAATCATGAGCGACATAGGCGCGCCCGGCTCTTAGGGCGTCGCGCAGGGACGCTTCGGTAAGCTCGGGTGCCAGGACATGGGTGGCGACGCAACGAAACGCGCGGGCATACGGATCAAAATCCAGGCGTACCAAGACATCACCCGGTTGGCGCCCGCGGGTGAGTTCGCGGATTCCCGGCCGCAGGAGCGCCGAGACGCGCTGCTTCTTGTCGTCCGGATCCACGATGGTTCCGAGCAGGACCGTGGTTTCATCGACCATCTTGACGATGAAAACCTGGTTGTGATGGGCGTCATTGGCGGCCACACCCGTGAGCCGTCGGCGTGGCGTTTCGGCATCCCACTTCGCGAGGTAATCCGAAGGGTAATCCACCTGCGCTCCCAGGACCTCGTCGGGAAACCGTCTCAACGCGTCGTCCAGTTGCGCGATGTCCCGGGGATTGGTGAGCTTCAAGGCCAGGGCGATGAGTGTGACCCGGTCCCGTTTGGCGTCCCAATGCCGGTTGTAGATCTCGAGCCCGTCCAACTGATCCATCGGATGATCGGGCCGTTCCTCGATGTGGGACAGGAACGCCAATCCACCTTGGTCCCTCACTTTGGACAGCAATTCCGGGACGCTTCCGTTCATGCCGTCCATGACCGAGGTCTGGGGATGAATCAGGAATCCGCGAGCCTCCGAACCAGGCACGAAGAGAACGCCCTCATGGAGTCCACGCCAGCTGTCCATGAAGTCACGCGGCGGTCGGAAATGGTCGGTGAGGAAGATGGCATTCACGCCGGCTTCCCGGGCACCCATGAGCATTTCCGGGCGGGTTCCCCCGGTGTGAACGGAGTCCTCCGCGTGGGCGTGGCAAATGACGCGGAAGTCGGTCAGGCCCGGGATGGGAGGAAGCGATCGGCGGCCCTCTGCCAACGCCTGGCGATCACGATGGACGGCGGCCAGACGGGGCGTTTCGAGGCGCGCCAGTGTGGACAGTCGCCGTGGCGGTGGTTCGAGATCGCGAACAGGAAAGCGCCCGTCGGCGGGCAGCCACAAGGCGGTGGTAACGATCGCCGCAATGATCAGGACGAGCGACCGGGCCCCCCGGGATTGGCGCGAGTCGTAGTCGCGTGCGGCGGTGATTGGACTGGGTCTGGCGGAATCCGGCCCCATGCGCGGCGAGGTTCAACGGGGGGCAGTGATCTCCATCAAGCCGTCGCGGATCTCCACCTTCGAATCCTCGCCGCCCGGAGTGAACAGGCGCAACGGAAGCGACGGGGAACCGCGTACCGCCAGACGGATTCGGGTTCGATCGACCGTGAGATCGAAGGACACATCATGCAGGCGAACGTCGCGGATGGTTACGGACGGCCAGTCCTTGGGGAGGCGGGGGGCCACCAGGCACCCGTCGAGGCGCGGGCGAAAGCCGGCGAATCCGTAGAGCACGACTTGCGGAACCAGAACGCTTTCGAAGAATTCATGGTCCAATCCGAGCCCTCCGGCCGTTCCGCCGCCCTGGAGCGTGCCGCGTCCAGGGGCTTTGTAGTATTGGCGATACCCGCCGGCTTCCTGGACTTCGCCGAACCAGGCGAGCACGTCGCGCAATCGGCGCCAGGCGTCGTCGGGTCCGTTGACTGCGAGTCGGGCCATGAGGTCATGGAACGAGAAGCCGAGGACGGCTCCGCCGTCCTGGACCTGTCCGCCCCAGGGGATGCTGGCGGGATCGGACCAGCCCCAGAAGTACGTTTCGACATTGCGGCGGGTGGTGGCGCGGGGGCCGAAGCGCCAGTGATAGATGTCGGAGCCAGTGGATGTATCGCGCTCCACGGTGCGGCGGCCGTCGATCCACTCGCGAATCGATCGAGCGTGGTCTTCGCTGGCATATCCGAAGTAGATGGCCTCGTTGTTGACGAAGGTGAATCCGTAATCATAGGCGACCGCTTGGGAGTCGCGCCATCCGGCGAAGCGCCCGGTGGTTTCATTCCAGAACCGGTCGTTCCCGGTCTTGCGAAGGGATTCCGAGAGTTCGAGGAGTTCGGAAGGTTCGAAGGACAGCGGGCCGGACGGCAGGTTCCACGAGGGATTGCGTTGGATCTGGCGTTCGAGGGCCGCCATGCGGCGGAGGGCGTCGAAGTAATAGATCGTGGCCAGGGCGTCCTCGCCGCCGAAGGGCAGGAGATCCCAGTAGTTGTTCCCGACGCCGACCCCGGGGCGGAGGGTGCGTCGGCCATCCGGACCCACCTCATGACCGCTGCGACCGTCATGTCCGGGCCAGCTGGTGTAGACGAGTTCCTTTTCATCGAGGCGGAATTCGCGGATGGCCCAGGCCAGGGCCAGGCGCATGCGTTGCAGGTTGCGGCGGAGGAAATCGAGATCGCCCGTCCATCGCAGGTAATCATCGCAGGCCTGGAGGTAGGCGGCGTTATTGATGTTGTGTCGGCTATCGACGGCGCTGAACAAGCGCTGAAGCGTCACCGTGGATCCAGGTTGGACGCGGTCCAGCGTGAGGCGAAGTCGCACCCAGGTTCCTGCGGAGTCCGGGTGCCGGTAGTGCGGAATATGGGTGTCCTCGATCTCATTTCCGCGGGGCAAAGGGATCAGCATGCGGCGATCGGCCGGAAACGAGGGTTCTCCGTCCTTCTGCCATTCCAGCCAGGCGACCGCGTCGGGACCGAGGTTTGCCACGGACCATTTCAACCGCAGCCATGGTGTCGCGGCGGCGTCGAAACGGAAGGGCGGCGACAACAGCGTGGCCTGGCGCTCGGGGAGTTGGAGCGTCCAGCCTTCGTTCGGGTCGAACTTCGAGGTGGTGGCTCCGGCAAGGGTCCATTGGCCGATGGACCCCGCGGTTTGGACGGCGGCTGGAACCTCGTACGGAACGCCTTTCGCCGTGAAATGCCAGCCGACACCGCCTGCCTGGGTCCAAAGCGGAAACGGCCAGCCCTCGGCATGCGCCAATCCCTCGTGCTGCTGACTCGAAACGTAGCCCTCGGCATCGATGCGCCGATTGAGCAGGCGGTCACGGTAGGTCTGGCGGAGACTGGAGAGAGCTGGGGAATTGGTGGTGTCGTGCCAGAGCAACGACATGGGCAGCCACGGGTCCCACAGCGTGGTGTCGGGACCGGTGACCCGGTGCTGTTGAAACAGGGCGTCGAGCCGTGCCGATTCCTGCGGGTGGTTGCCAATCTCGAAAACCGGCGCGCATTGGGCGGGGAAGATCCACCATCCAAAACAAAGAATGGCGACGGCGACGCGCTTCATGGGGTGCGTGGTAAACCGGTTCCGAGGGACGGTGCAAGCCTCGGCCCGTGTCGTCGAAATGTTGCGTCATCGACGACGCGCGACTCCTGAGTCAGGCTTCGCGCCGATGCCGGCATCCTTTCAAGTACGACGGGCGGTCCCGATGGATCACGCGGCGATTGCGGATTTCAACCAGCGATTGGCATGGGAAACCGAACAACTCCGGCTCGATTCGGCGACGGTGTCCGCCGGGGTTCAGGCGGTTTTGACCCAGCCTCGCCACGGGATCTATTTCGTGGCCGTGGCGGAGGGTCGGGTGATCGGGCAATGCAGCGTGACCTACGAATGGAGCGACTGGCGCAACGGCGAGCTCTGGTGGTTGCAGAGCGTTTATGTTGATGCCGCATGGCGCGGCCAGGGGGTCTTTCGTGCGCTGTTCGAGGCCGTGGAGCGGACGGCCGGCGAGGCGGGCGCGGTGGGGTTGCGTCTCTACGTGGAGGAAAACAACGAAGGCGCTCAGGCCACCTATCGCCGGCACGGTATGGAGAAGACGCACTATCTCGTTTACGAGAAGACGCTGGGCACCGACCGCCCCGCCTGAGCAACCGGTTGCATTAACGACCGCGAAAAGCAGCTTCGACGCTGCTGGCGATCTGGGCGGCACCCACCGCATTCGGATGGACGCCGTCGGGAAAATGTTCGCCGCTGGACTGCAGCGCCTTGTGAAAATCGATGAGGGGCCAGCCTTCGCGGGCACTCATGCGTTTCAGACGCGGGACGATTTCCTGACCGACGGTCTGCTGATTGATGCCCCAGCGATCCTTGAAGACCGGGGGCGGGGTGCCGATGTAGACCGTCGGAGCGCTGGGCAGGGTCATGTAGGCCCGCATCATGGCGTAGGTATCGCGCTCGAAGGTGTTGCGGTATCGCCAATTGATGGGTTTGGAGTCGTTGGTGCCGAGGAGGACAACCACGACGTGTGGCAGGAATTCCCGCGATTCCTGGAACTCCAAGGTCCCGCTGTACGACAGGTCTCCGTCCTTGGACATGGTGGCTCCGCTCACGCCGAAGTTCCGCACATGATAGGCGCCGCCGAGGAGCTCCCCCAGCACGGCCGGATAAGCGGAGGACCCAGGGTCCGACAGACCCGCGCCCGCCGTGATGCTGTCGCCCACGCAGGCGACGCGGCTTTGGCCTTGCAGGTAGCGGTATTGGACCCGGCCTTTGGCGGGGGTATTGAGGCAACCGGAGATGAGGGCGGCCGATCCCCCCAGGAAGGTGGTGGTGATCCACTGCCGCAACGAACAACGCATGCGCACAGGATAACCGTGCCCCCGGGAGGTGGGGCAAGCAGGGGAAACGGGGTATGAGAGGGCCCCGCGTGGGGTCAGTTGCCCTTATTCTGGCTTGGCCAGGCGCGCAGCGACAGCATCCCAGTTGATGATCTGGAAGAAGGCCGTCACGTAATCCATCCGCTTGTTTTGGTACTTGAGGTAATAGGCGTGCTCCCAGAGATCGAGCCCCAGCAACGGGACCCTGCCGGCCATGTACGGCGAATCCTGGTTGGGAGTGGTTTCGATGCCGGTCTCCCCCTGTTTGTCGATACTGAGCCACGCCCAGCCGGAACCGAACACCGACATGGACGCCTTGGTGAATTCGGCTTTGAAGCCGTCGAAGGTCCCGTACTTCTTGACCAACAATTCCATGAGCGGGCCGGACGGCGTGCTGCCGCCGTTGCGTTTCAGGATGGACCAAAACAAGGAGTGATTCACGTGACCTCCGCCGTGGTTGCGGACCGCGGTGCGGATGCCCTCGGGCAGGGAGGCGAGATTGGCGATGAGTTCCTTGGGCGATTTCTTCGCCAGGTCCGGTTGGTCGCTGACCGCCTTGTTCAGAGACGTGACATAAGTGGCGTGGTGGCGCCCGTGATGAATCTCCATCGTTTTCGCGTCGATGAACGGTTCGAGCGCGTCGGCGGCGTAGGGCAGCGGCGCGAGTTGGTACGGGCCAGCCGGGGCCGCGGCGGCGGGGGCGGCAGGTTGGGCGGCGGCGAGGAGGGTGTTGCCGGCCGCGGGCGCGAGGGCCACAGCCATGAGAGCAGATCGACGGTTCATCATAAGGAATCGATGACCCACAGCATGGCTTGGGATGGCTCGCCGTCAACCGGGGAGGCGCCTGTCGGAGCCTCGCGACGGGTTTGACTCACGCCCCGGCGCACCGCAGCCTTTCGTTCGGCAGAGGTTCTTACCGCGATTCATGAGTGCCCGTGTCCCACTGCGTGCCCTGATCCTCGAGGATTCGGAGTTCGATGCGCGTGTCATGGTGCAGGCGCTGAAAGCCGGAGGGTACGACGTTCAGTGGAAGCGCGTGGAGACGGCGGAAGTGATGGAGAAGGCCCTGAAGGAGCAGCTTTGGGACATGGTGCTGGCGGATTACAACATGCCCGCCTTCAACGCGCCGCAGGCTCTGCGCATTCTTCAGGGGGCCGATCTCGACATTCCGTTCATCATCGTCTCCGGCGGCATCGGCGAAGACGTCGCCGTGGCGGCGATGAAGGCGGGGGCCCACGATTACGTGATGAAGGGCAACCCGGCGCGCCTGCTTCCCGCGGTGGAACGGGAACTTCGCGAAGCCGAGGTTCGACGCAAGCGTCGCGAGGCGGAGGGTTTGTTGCGCGAGAGCGAACTGCGGTATCGCAGTCTCTGGGAAACCTCTCCGGACGCCGTGCTCTTGTGCAGCGAGTTGGGCTTCATTGGATTCGCCAATCCCGCGGCGGAAGTGATCTTCGGCTATCCGTCGGCGGACCTCACGGGCATGGCGATCTCGACGCTGGGTCCTCCGGGCGGCGGCGGACTGGGCAAGGCTCTGCGCGTGGCGTCGGAGTCGGCGACGGGCGGCACCAACCGGACGCTGGTCGAGGGCCCGGCGGTGAGGAAGGACGGCACGGAGATCCTGGTGGAGGCCACCTCGACCCGTCTGGAATTGCCCGAGCGCATGTGGTTCGTGCTCATTGTCCGCGACATCACCGAGAAGCGGCGCAATGAGACCGAACTGCGGGCCAAGGAGGAGCAGATGCGGGCCGCTCGCGAGATTCAGCAGCGACTGTTTCCCCGCCATGCGCCGGTGATCCAAGGATTCGACATCGCCGGAACCTCGGTTCCGGCGGATGCGACCGGTGGTGATTATTACGATTTTCTGCCGATGATGGACGGCCACCTGGGCCTGGTGGTGGCCGATGTCAGCGGGCACGGGCTGGGTCCCAGCCTGCTGATGGTGGAGACGCGCGCCTTGTTGCGGGTGGTGGCGCGCAATCGGATCGATCCCGGGGAAATTCTGGCGCGAGCCAACCGGGTGCTGTCCGAAGACGTGGAGGGCAAGAACTACGTCACCCTGATCTTTGCGCGTCTGAACCCGAAGACCGGGGAAGTGCTGCATGCCAATGCCGGGCATCCTGCCGCCATCGTGGTGGGCGCCAATGGCGAGGTGAAAGCCCAACTGCGTCGCACCGGGGGGCCCCTGGGCTTTTCCATCGGACCACCGATCGCCGCCTCGCTGCCGATTTGGCTGACGCCAGGGGATGTCCTGGTGCTCTACACCGACGGCATCAAGGAAGCCCGCCGCTCCCGCGCCCATTCGGAAGCCGGCGAGGAATTCGGTCTCGACCGTATCGTCGAGGCGGTGCGGACTCATTCCGGCAAGAGTTCGGAAGAGATTGTGCGAGCGTTGTGCGATCAGGCGCGGGCGTTCTCGGCGCCGGATCCGTTGGAAGACGATCTGACCCTCCTCGTGGTGAAAGCGCTCCCGGTGGATCCGGGAGGTGCCGCGGCGACACCGGCCGTACCCTGAAGCGTCGGATTCGGCGGGCTGCGTCGGAAACCCGTTGCCCCCGCGCCTCGCGCACCTACACTGCGCGCCCCATGTTCGATGTCTCGGATCTGAATCCCCAGCAACGCGAAGCAGCGACGACCGTCGATGGCCCGGTTCTGATCCTGGCGGGCGCGGGCACGGGCAAGACGCGGGTCATCACCCATCGCATTGCCTGGATGCTCTCCCGTGGCATTCCGCCGGGCAACATTCTGGCGGTCACCTTCACCAATAAGGCCGCGCGGGAAATGCTCGAACGAGTGAACCAGTTGGTTCCCCGGCGCAAATCGTCCGACGGCCAGAAGCCGGAACGCCCGACGATGTGCACCTTTCATTCGCTTTGTGTGCGCATCCTGCGTCGGCACATCGACAAGATCGGGTACAAGCCGAACTTCACGATCTACGACGACACCGAGCAACTCGGTGTCATCAAACGCGTGCTGTCGTCCATGAACCTGGGCGACGAAAAGGTCAAACCCGGGGACGTCCTGGCGGTCTTGAGCCGGATTCGCAATGCCTCCGACGATCAACCGCTCCTCGTGGATCCGAAGGCCCTGGCCCTGGCGCGGCATCTCCGGCGCAGTTACGAGTCGGCGTTGCGCGCCGCCAATGCCGTCGACTTCGATGACCTCATTCTCCTGACCCTGCGCCTCTTCAAGGAGCGCGCCGATGCCCTGGACGAATGCCGTCAGCGGTATCGCTACGTGATGGTCGACGAGTACCAGGACACCAACGGCGCCCAGTTCGAGTTGGTGCGCGCCCTCGCCGCACAGCATCGGAACCTTTGCGTGGTTGGCGACGATGACCAGAGTATTTACGGCTGGCGCGGCGCTCAGATCGCCAACCTCCTGGAATTCGAAAAGTACTTTCCCGAGGTGAAGGTCGTCCGGTTGGAACAAAACTACCGGTCGACCAACAACATCCTGAACGCGGCGAATCACGTGATTCGCAACAACCCCAGACGCCGAGGCAAGCAGTTGTGGTCCCGGCATGGGGATGGCGACAAGATTCGGCTGGTGAACTGCGAGCACGACGAGGCCGAAGCGCAGTTCGTCGTCGACGAGATCCAGTTGAGCAAGATGGTCCGCGGCATTCCTTGGGGCGACCAGGCCATTCTGTTCCGCACCAACCAGCAGTCCCGCCCGGTGGAGGCGGCGCTGCGTCGATCAGGCATCCGGTATCGGATCGTGGGCGGCCAATCGTTTTTCGACCGCCTGGAGATCCGCGATTTCCTCGCCTACCTGAAAGTGCTGTCCAATCCCAACGACGATGCGAGCCTGCTGAGGATTGCCAATGTGCCGACACGCGGACTCAGCGACGCCACCCTGGAACGGTTGATCTCCGCCAGCCACGACCGGCATTGCTCGGTCTTCACGGCGATGCGGCACACCGATGTGCAACAGCAGTTCGCGGCCAGAACGCAGGAGAGCGTGCGCGAGTTCGTCATCTTCCTGGAGACGGCGCGACAGCGGTTGGAACATGCCGCCCCCGGGCAACCGCTGGCTCCCTGGGCGGAGGGCATACTCACGGAGACCGGGTACTGGGATCACCTGCGTCGTTCCGAGCGCAACGTGGAGACCGCGGAAAATCGCGTGCGCAATCTCAAGGAAATGATCGCGTCCCTGGATACCATTCCGGACATCAGCCCGGGCCTGCCCGCGCTGCAGCGACTGACGGAAGCCTTGGCGGACCTCGCGCTCGATACGTCGCGTTCGGAGGGGGAGGAGAAAGCCGGGGACGAGGTCACGCTCATCACGATGCACAGCTGTAAAGGTCTGGAGTTCCCCCATGTGTTCATCGTCGGCATGGAAGAAGGGCTGCTGCCGCACAGTCGCTCCAAGGAAGAAGGCACCCTGGACGAGGAACGCCGACTTTTTTACGTGGCACTCACCCGGGCGATGCGGTCCTTGACCCTCACGTATTGCCTGGGACGAAAGAAATACGGCCAGTTGTTGCCGGCGCATCCGTCGTCGTTTCTCAGGGAGCTGCCGCCGGAGTTGGTGGTCAGCGAGGATGCCGCCGCGCGCAAGCCGGTGGCAGCCGGTGAGGGGAAGAGCCTGTTCGCCAGCATGCGCGAAGCGGCGAACAAGTAGGAAAAACGGGGCGCGAACTGCGGGGGGATTCTGTTACGGCTTGGCGAGGAGCTTGCTTCGTTGCTTCTCCAGTTGGTCCCCGATGTCTTCCTGGTAGATGTAGGAATTGCGAGTGCCGCCCGCGTCCCAGGAATGGAGAAACAGCATCTGCTGGAACTTGTACCACCGCGCCGAACCATCCATGTGGACTTGGTTGCCACCGGCGGGCACGGGACTGGAGGCGTTCTTGTGGGGAGGCATCGCCTTGAAGGCGGTGTCACGGCCGCCGCCCCATTTGTTGTCGACCTTCATGGTGGCATCGGCGGCCAGGACCCAACCGGGCTGGGAGGCGGTGGTTTTCACCGGACTGCGGGACGGAAACGTGCCGGCCGGATTGATCCACTGTTCGATCCCACCGAAGTACTGAAAGCCGATAACCCATTGGTCGAACTCCCGCTCGAACTGGGGAAAGGTGGGGCGGTTGGGACAGGTCCAGATCTGACCTTGGGCGTTGCTGACAATCAGTCCGAGGCGGCTGGCCTCGCGTTCCTCGAGCGGGTTGAGGCAGATCTGCACGACACCACCGCGAGCCGGGAGAAGTTTGTCGGCGTTGTCATCGGCGTAGATGGCCATGCCGATTCCAATCTGGCGGAGATTATTGAGGCATTTGGCGCGCTTGCTCGATTCCTTGGCCTTGGCGAGGGCAGGCAACAGCATCGAAGCCAGAATGGCGATGATGGCGATGACGACCAGCAACTCGATCAGGGTGAACGCGGTCGACCAGCGGCGACGCGACTTGGTTGGGAATTCCCCGGGGTGGAGGCGCGTTTCCATGGATGACAGAGTTCACGCCGTGGAATGCGAAGAAGCAAGTCACGTTATCGTGCCGGGCGGTTCGATGGCCTTTCGGCCTGGACGGACGGGACGCCGCACGTGGGGTGAGCAAGGCTCTGCGTCCTTCGGTTTCATCGCTCGACAGGCCGTCCACCCCGGCCTACAAGCTCCCCATCCAATTCAGCCCAAGCCGTCATGAACCGTCGATCCTTTCTTCGAGCCAGCACCGCTGCCGTGGCCACCGTCCCTGCAATCCTGCGAGCCACCGACAAGGCGGGATCCAAGGCGGCTGTCATCGGAAACGGCGAACACACGTACGAATGCCACCACGGATGGGGCCAACTCCCCGCACACCTGAAGTGGGGTGAGACCCACGGGGTGGCGATCGATTCGGAGGGGCTCATTTACGTCAAGAACAACACCGGCCCATCCGGACTCCGGCATCAGGATTGTATCGTGGTGTTCGATCCGGCCGGGAACTTTGTGCGCAGTTTTGGCAGCGAATACAGCGCCTTTAATATCCACACCGTCGGGCACGGCATCGATATCCGCCGTGAGGGTGACACCGAGTACCTTTACCTCACCCATACCTGGGCCGGTCTCGTGACCAAGACCACCCTCAAGGGTGAGATCGTTTGGGCCCTGAGCACTCCGTGGGAATCCGGCGTCTACAAGGATCGCAAGGAGTTCATTCCCACCAACGTCGCTTTCCATCCCACGGATGGCAGTTTCTATATCGCCGACGGCTACGGCACCGGCCACATCCTTCGTTACAGTCTCGACGGCCGCTTCCTCGCCGTCTTCGGCGGAAAGGGCGGTCGCGATCAGCATGGCCGTTTCTCCACCCCCCATGGTTTGTGGGTGGACACGCGTCCTGGTCGAGACCCGCAGCTTTGCATCTGCGATCGCGCCAATGGACGGCTCGAGTATTTCTCACTCGACGGCAAGTACCAGAGCACCGTCGAGGGGGTGAGTTTTCCCGCCCACCTCGACACGCGCGGCGACGTCCTGCTTTGCCCGGACCTGCACGCGCGGGTCACGCTCTTCGACCGGAACAACCAGGTTATTACCCATCTCGGCTTCGACCAGGCGTGGACCGATCGGGTGCTCAACAAGGGCGGCCAGGGCGGGTTCATCATGCGCACCAAGCCCGAAACCTGGGAGAACGGGCGATTCATTCATCCACACGACGCCTGCTTCGATCGCGAGGGCAACATCTTCGTCGTGGAATGGGTCTCGGTCGGTCGCGTGACCAAGCTGCGCAAGGTCGCCTGATCCCGACGGGTCTTTCGTCATTCGGAACTCCGCGGTCCGGACGCCAACCAGCACGCCCGTTCGTCCATCCCATCATGGCGCCGTAAAGGCTCCCCAAACGTGAAGCGGCGACCGTTGCCGCGTCGGCGCTTGGCAGGATTTCGCCCTCCACGCACTCTCGGCGCCATGTTCACCCGTCGGTCAGCGTTGTATCGATGGCTCGCCGGTTGCCTATGGGGTGTGGCGGCCTGGAACCTGACCGCGCCTGGGGCGGATGCCGAAGCGGGTCGATTCGAATCCTTGGGCATTCCCGTGCGCGCCGGCGGATTGATGGGTTGTTTGGTGGGGCCCAACGGCCGCGGCGGCGAGGCGCTGTATTTCAATTTCAATCAGCTCAGCGGGAAGCTGTTTTTGGTGCAGGTCGATCCGGAGACTGGCGAGGCCAGGCAGTACGACGCGCCCGAAGGACCAGGTGCCTGGGCCTTCCTGGCCGGACCCGACGATCGGATTTATCTGGGAACCTGGGACGGTGGGTTGGTCCTCCGGTTCGATCCGCGCCAACCCGATCAAGGCATTCGGGTCCTGGGAAAGCCGTCCCGGACTGAGGAGTACCTCTGGCAGTACGCCTTGGGCACCGACGGCTGGCTGTATGCCTGCACCTATCCGCAGGCGAAACTCGTTCGCTTCGATCCGCGGACCGATCGCATGGAGGATCTCGGGCGCCTGCATCCAACCGAGATGTACTCGCGCTCTTTGGCCGCGGGGAAGAATGGAAAGATCTACGTGGCCATCGGCATGGAGAAGGGCGACCTGGTTCGATTCGATCCGGCCGATGGCAGCCAAAAGTCGATCTTGCCGGAGACCCTGCGCGCGCGTTCGGGAGCAACCTCGGTGGGGGTCTGGCAAGGCGCGGATGGCGAGGTCTATGCGGAGATTGCTGGCAAGACGGTTCGCGTGAAGAACGATCAGGTTGAAGTCGTGAACGGCGGTTCAGGCAAAGCCCCGATGAAACTGCGTGATGGGCGTGAAGTGACGGCGTTTGCCCGAGGCAGCTTCACACTCAGGAATCCCAAGACCGGGGAAGTCCAGGAACGCACCTTCAAGTACGCCGGGGCCGGCGATCGCATCTTCATGGTCGGGAACGGCCCGGGCGGCTGCGTCTATGGCAGCACCGCGATGCCGTTGGAGGTCTTCCGCCATGACCCGGCGACGAAAAAGAGCGAGCACCTCGGTGCCATGCCTGGCGGGGAAGTGTATTCGATGATGGAACATCAGGGTCGCCTCTACCTCTGCTACTACGGTGGGGCGATCATGAATCTCTACGACCCGACACGGACAGGCTGGCGCTACGGTACCTCACCCGATTCCAATCCCATTTCCTTCGGAGGGGTCGGCGACGGCCACTTGCGACCGCGCGCGATGATTCGCGGGCCGGAAGGCCGACTTTTCATCGGCAGCGAACCGCCTTACGGGGAACATGGTGGCGCGTTGGGAGTTTGGGATCCGACCCTGAACAAAACGGTTGAGAACTACCGCCATTTGGTGACCAACCAAAGCATTGTGTCGCTATCCTGGGACGCGAAGCGGGGATTGATCTTCGGCGGCAGCGGGAATTGGGGCGGGGGCGGAACGCGTCCGGTCGAGAAGGAGGCCCGCTTCTTTGCGTTCGACCCGTCGGCCAAGCGCCTCGTCAAGGCTGTCTCGCTGGTGCCCGGGGCGCGCAGTTATCCGGCCACCGTGGCGGCTGGCGATAAGGTCTTCACAACGGCCGGCGACCGACTGTTGGTGGTGCATCCGGGGTCCCTGGAATTGCTCGCGACGCACCCGCTCCCGGGCGGGCAAGTCGAGGTGGCGATGGGCTTTCTGGGAGATCGGTTGATCGGTCTGACTGGGAAGGCGGTATACGAAGTCGATGTTGCATCGGGCGACGTGACGGTTCTGGGAATGGCGCCGAAACGTGTCGATTGCGGCTTCGCGGTGGCCGACGGCGCGGTGTATTTCGGGTCGGGCACCGAGTTGTGGCGCTTCTCGCCGACGCCTCGGAGTGCCACCCAAGGGAGCCTCTCCCCATGACCTCCTCTTCCACACGCCATCGGCAGTGCTGGGTTCCATGCTGCCTGGTCATGGTGCTCGTCGCCCTCGGCCTGCGGGTCTTCGGGGGTGGACAAGCGGCGGGGGACTGGGTCGCTGAATCTCCACGGGATGAATTGCGTCCTGTCTTCGAACGGGAGAGCGATGGACGTTTGCGGATTCGCACTGATGCGCGGGAGGGACTCGATGGACATTGGGAGCGCCGGTTTCCGGTGAAAGGCGGGGCATGGTATCGGTTTCGCACGGAACGCCGCGCGGAGAACGTACCGGTGCCGCGCAGGTCGGTGCTGGTGCGCATCCGGTGGACCGATGACGCGGGCCTTCCGGTTCGGCGTGACGCGCCGGGCGCGAACAGTTTTGCGCCCGGCGAAGCCCCGGTGTCCGAGCCGGACTATCCCGTGGACGGCGTCGCACGGGCCGATGGTTGGATGGAGATTTCCGGCGTGTACCACGCGCCCCCCAAGGCCACCCGGGCGATCATCGAGTTGCACCTGCGTTGGGCGACCAACGCCGTGGTGGAATGGAAGGGGGTTGAACTCGCGGAGCATGCGCCGCCTCCACCGCGGCGGGTGCGATTGGCCACCGTCCATTACGTGCCGAAAGGAGGAACGAACGCGATGGACAGTTGCCGGCAATTCGCGCCGTTGATCGAACAGGCGGCGCGCGAGAAAGCCGATCTGGCGGTTCTGCCGGAGACCTTGACCGCCACCGGCAATGGCCTCTCGTATCGCGACGCGGCGGAGTCCATTCCTGGCCCGTCAACGGCCTATTTCGGAAGCCTGGCTAAGCAACACCACCTGCACTTGGTCGTCGGACTGGTCGAGCGCGAGCGGCACTTGATCTACAACGTCGCAGTCTTGATCGGTCCTGACGGCGCCGTGATTGGCAAGTATCGCAAGGTCACCCTGCCGCGAACCGAAATCGAGGCTGGCATCACTCCCGGCAACGACTATCCGGTTTTCGACACCCGCCTGGGGCGCGTCGGGCTGATGGTCTGCTATGATGGCTTCTTTCCAGAACCGGCGAGGGCTTTGGCCAACCGGGGCGCGGAAATCCTGGCCTTCCCGGTGGCCGGCTGCAACCCGCTGCTGGCAGCGGCGCGCGCCTGCGAGAACCACGTTTTCGTGGTGAGCAGCACCTATTGCGACACGTCCCTCGACTGGATGGTGTCGGCGGTGTTCGACCGCGAGGGACGCGTGATCGCGCAGGCCAAGCAATGGGGCTCGGTGGCGGTTGCGGAAGTGGATCTCGGCGAGCGGCTCTACTGGTCGAGCCTGGGGGATTTTCGGTCGGAGATCCCGCGGCACCGTCCAGTGGCCGTTGGGGAGTGAATTCGGAGCGCCACGAGCGAGTGCCACGCATGGAAATCTGGGATCTCCACGCCCACCTCAGCGGAGTGCCGGGCGACACGCCCGAGGCGCGACTCGGACATCTGCTCGAATACGCCGACCGCATGGGTGTGGGGCGCTTGTGCGTCTTCATGGGGATGGAATGGAGCTATGATCCGACGCCAGAGAAGTTGCGTGAAGACAATGACCAGGTGCTGCGCGCAATTCGCGCCTATCCCGAGCGTGCGTTCGGCTTCGTCTATCTGAACCCGCGCCATACCCAGGCCAGCCTGGATGAATTGAACCGCTGCGTGCGGGACGGACCGATGGTGGGAGTGAAGTTGTGGGTCGCCGAACGCTGCCATTCCGCGTCGCTGGATCCGCTCGTCGAACGGGCGCGTGAACTGGGTGCACTGATCTTCCAACACACGTGGATCAAGATTACGGGCAACTTGCCCGGGGAATCGACGCCCATGGATCTCGTCGCCCTGGCGAAGCGCCATCCAACCGCGAACTTCGTGTGCGGCCACTCGGGCGGCGATTGGGAGATGGGACTCCGCGCGATCCGAGCTCACCCGAATGTCCATGCCGATTTGGGAGGCGGCGATCCGGCGGCGGGACTGACGGAGATGGCGGTGCGCGAATTGGGCGTCGACCGGGTCCTGTACGGCAGCGACATCGGTGGTCGCAGCTTCGCCTCGCAATTGGCGAAGGTTCACGGAGCGGAACTCTCCGCCGCGTCCAAACGGGCCATTCTGGGCGAGAACCTGCGGCGCCTTCTGTCACCCATCCTGAACGCCAAAGGGGTGAAGACATGAATCGGAGAGACTTTCTCGCCGGAACCATGACGACCGCATTGGCCGCGTCCGCCATGACGCCCCAGGCAAGGGGTCGGGCGGCGCCGAAGGCCGGGGGCCCTCTCGTCGATGTTAACGTGACCTTGGGCCAATGGCCGACGCGTCGGTTGCCATTGGACTCCGCCGAACGATTGGCCCGCAAGCTCCGGGAGCACGGCGTCCAACAGGCGTGGGCCGGGACCTTCGACGGGCTGCTGCACAAAGACCTCGGCACAGCCAACGCGCGGTTGGCGGAGACTTGTCGGCGCGTGGGAGGTGGTCTGTTCAAGGCACGCGGATCGGTGGATCCGACCCGACCCGATTGGGAGGACGAAGTCCGGCGTTGCGTTGACGTTCACCGCATGCGCGGGATCCGGTTGCACCCGAACTATCACGGCTACCGGTTGGATCATCCGGCCATGGGTGCATTGCTCAAGGTTGCGGCCGCGGCGCGTTTGATCGTCGAGATCGCCGTCGTCATGGAGGACGAGCGGATGATGCACCCGTTGATGCGCGTGGAACCCGTGGACACGGCGCCGTTGCCGGACCTCATCCGTGCGGTGCCCGGATCGAGAGTGGTTCTGCTGAACGCGCTGCGAACGGTCCGCGCTAAACCGCTGCTGGAACTCATGGCCACGGGGTCGGTCTGGGTGGAGGTGTCCATGATTGAGGGCTTGGGCGGAATCCGAGCAATCCTCGATCAGGTTCCCCGGGATCGCCTGCTCTTTGGCTCTCACGCGCCCTTGTTTTATTTCGAATCAGCCTGGCTCAAGTTGGTGGAATCCTCGCTGGCTGATCGTGAGTTGGAATCCATCCGGTGGAAGGCGGTCCAGGCGTTGGACTGATCTCGCTTCGCGCCTTGTTCGGCATGGATCCGGCGGACTAGCGTAGCCGCATGACCCGGTTCGAGGACATGACGCGTCGCCATTTCCTGGCCACCACAGGCGTCGCCTTGGGAAGCGCACCGCTGACATTGGCCCAGGCGAATCCGTCGGTGCCAGCGACCAAGGCCAAGCTGGCCATCGACGGTGGCGAGAAGACGGTCAAGAGCGTCCCGAAGCTCGGTGTCCGTTGGGGGGACCTGGAACGCGCGCGGCTGGATGCCATGTTGCGGCAGGACACGTTGTTTTATTGGAAGGGGCCGCAGACCACCGCTTTCACGGATACTTTTCGCCGCGTCTGTCCCGCGAAGTACGTGATGCCGTGCTCCTCCGGGACCGCGGCGCTGCACATTGCAGTGGCGGCGGCGGGCATTGCTCCCGGCGATGAAGTCATCACCTCGCCGATCACGGACATCGGGACCGTGGTGGGGACGATCTACCAGCAGGGCGTGCCCGTGTTCGCGGATCTGGGGCCGACCACCTACAACCTGGATCCCGCTGAGGTGGAGCGTCGGGTGACGCCAAAGACCAAGGCCATCATCGCCGTGCACCTCTGCGGCAATCCGTGCGATTTGCAGGCTCTCAAGGCGATCGCGGATCGCCACGGCCTGATTCTCATCGAGGACTGCGCGCAAGCGTGGGGGGCGAAGTATCGGGGCGAACCGGTAGGTACAGTGGGCCATCTGGCCTGCTGGTCCCTGCAAAATTCCAAGCACATCACTTGCGGCGACGGTGGGGTGGTGGCTTCGAATGACGAACGCTTCGGCCCGCTGCTCCAGCGCTTTGGCGACAAGGGTTTCGACCGCGTGAAAGGCGGATTGTACGAGTCGTTCGCCACCAATTACCGCATGACCGAGCCCCAGGCGGCGGTGGCGACGGCGCAGTTGGAGCGTCTGGAGTCCATCGTTCAACGGCGCGCTGGCCTGGGTGAACGGTTGAACCGCGGCCTTGCCGACGTGCCGGGGGTGCGACCGCACGGGGTGGATCCGCGGGATCGTTGTTCGTTCTGGTTCTATTTCCTCCGAATGGTTCCAGAGCGTTGGCGGTGTGATCGGGCCCAAGTCGTGAAGGCATTGGCCGCCGAAGGTGTCGAAGCGGGGGCCGGCTACATTCCGGTGCCGCTGCACCGCAATCCCGTCTTTCAGAAGCACGCGTTCTTCGGCGGCCGCTGGCCGATCAAAGAACTTGGTTTGACGACCATGGACTACACCCGGCACGAGACCCCGGAAGCGGAGGCGATTTTGTCGACCGGCATTCGTCTCACACTTCACGAAGCCATGGACGACGCGTACATCGATGGTGCGATCGAGGCGATTCGCAAAGTGGCGGGGCACTACGCCGCCTGACAGCGGCTCCTTGGCTCGACACGACACAGCAGGTCCGCGATCGCGGCGGCAACGAGCACCGATCTCCCCTGGACCTGGTAGAAATCGAATCGCGTGATCGGCATCGAGTTGTCGGCGGCGGCAATGGGGTCAGACATCTACATTCAACATTTCGGAGGAAGCGGGTCGGGTGCCGGTATGGCGGGAGGTTTGAGCATGCAAGATGCGGACGATTGATCCCCTGGGATGGTGAGGAGCCACGGGCGAGGTCCCTCGGCGGGATCGGATGAGAGGATGGCGAAACTCGAGGTTCGCCCTTTCTGGGCTCGACACATTGGGTGGCCGGGGCCCCAGGGCGACGTTACGCCTCAAGACGAGACGTGCCCTGGGGTATCGCAGCGCGCCCCGCTGGGACCTCGGCAGGACGGTGGAAGTCCGCTGCGGGCCTTGGAGATCGCGCCGTCGCCCTGAAAGTCGCCCCGAAACTTTTGCGGACTTCGTGGTGAACTCCTAGTTTGCCGCCGCTTTGCACGGTTCCAAGACGCCCTCATCGTTACGCTTCGCCGGCCTCTCAATCTTTTGGTGGGCCTTGGTTCTGACCATGCTTGCTAGATCCCCCGACGCGCTGGGACATAAGGATTCGGCGGCCAATGTACCGGAGTTTGCCGCGCTAAAGACCGGCGAGGCGATGGTCGTGGATGGCGTTTTGGATGAACCGTTCTGGAAGGAATGCACTGTCGCCACGGGCCTCATCGATCAGCGAACCGGGCAACCGGCCGTCGAACAAACCCTGATTCGCATCGCTTACACTACCAACTACCTTTATGTGGCGGTTGAATGCCTCGACACCAACACGGCGGCCCTGCGGGCGACGGAACGTCGGGAGGATCGTTCGTTCGTCGCCGACGACTGGATCGAGGTCCACGTCGATCCGCCTCACAATCACCGTGGCAAATACGCCTTTTTTACCAATCCACTGGGAACCCGTGCCGACGCCAACGAAGGCCCTTCCGGGGTCTTCAATTATGGATGGTCAGCGGACTGGGACTGCGCCGCCAAGATCTTGGCCGACCGCTGGACGTTCGAAATGCGCATTCCGTTCACGGTGTTCAACTACTTCCGTCGCGACGACCAGCGCTGGGGATTCAACATCACCCGGCTTCAGCGTCGAACCGACGTCACCAGCTTCTGGAGTTTTAACGCCACCGACTTCTACAAGCCCCGCCATTTCGGTCATCTGACCGATCTCGATCTCGGCGATTCGGTGTTTGACCGGAACTGGGAAGTGACGCCCTACGCCAGCGTGCAGACCGATTTCAATGGTGACGTCGATACGCGGTTCCGCGCCGGCGTGGACGCCAAGTTCCGAGTCACGCCGTCCATCATCTCGTCGTGGACGGTCACCCCGGATTTCGGGCAGATCGAGGCGGACGACGACACGATCGAGTTGCGCGACACCGAGCGATTTCTTCCGGAAAAACGGCTATTCTTCAATGAAGGCGAGGAACTGATGCGGGCGCCGCACCGGGTGTATTACAGCCGGCGGTTCACCGACCTCGATTTCGGGGCCAAAGCGAGTGGGCAGGGGAGCGGGTACAACTTCAACTTCCAGAATATCTATGGCGACGTCGCCAACGACGGACAGTTCCATGGCAACTCGACGGTCCTGCGTGTGAACCAGGACGTGGGTGAACGCTCCTCGCTGGGCTATTACGCTGCGGGATCCGCTCTGGACGAAGGGCACTCGATCGCGGCCAGCGCGGATGGGTACTTCTTCCTGACCGACGCCTGGAGAGCCCGATTTCAAACGGCGCTGACCGATGAGGAACTGCTCGTCGATGGGGCCGGAACGTCCCGGGATGGCGCCGGGCAACTCGGCTCGGCTTCGCTCATCTACGATCTGTACCCGTGGACGGTCCAGGCCAACTACAACGCCATCAGCCGCGAGTTCTTTCCGTTGTTGGGCTACATCCCCCGGCGCGACGTGTTTGGTCCCAGCCTGTGGGCCGACTACCATCCGCGTTCGGGTTCGTCGTGGTACAAGGAGTACAACGTGGGCTACGAGACCCAGTACCTGATGGACGGCTCGGGCGACGAGTCAATTCGCGATCACGACATTTATGGTCGCGTGCTCCTGCGCAACGACCTGGCCCTGCGCGCGAGTTATGACAACCAATACCACCGGCCCTTCGACAACTGGCGGGTGGGCGGCGGGGTGGACGTGTGGGCGTCCGACTATTTTCGCGCGATCAACATCTCCTACGGACACGGGGAGTTCGAAAAGACGCTCTACGACGAAGTCGTCGTCGGTAAGCGGTTCAAATTCTGGGAGCGCCTTCCGATTCGGTGGGACTTCAATGTGCGATTGGAGGATCGACAGGACGACGATCCGGAGGTGGTCTGGTTGAATCGGCTGGTGGTGGATCTCTACATCACGGACGACATGTGGGTGAAGACGTCGCTGCAGTTGCGGGACACGGGTGTTCACAACTACAGTGTCATCTACGGTTGGCGGTTCCGGTATAACACCTACTGGTACGTCGTGTTCAATCACGTGCAGGATGAGAGCGAGGAGGAGGAAGGCAGCGTGATGACCAAAGTCACCTACACCTTCCAGAAGAAGCGGCGTGGTTGAAGGAGACTCTGGTCCAGGAGGGCCTTCGGTCCGCTGCAACAGCGGATGCCGGGGCCTGGAGCTTCACGGCGAGCCGATTCGAGAAGCGAGATTGTGCTGGCCTGGAGCGGATGGGAGTGGAGGAATCGGTCATTCACCGTTGGCGGAATCGCACCATCGCAGACCCTTCACGCCCATGAAACAGCTCTTATTCCCCAGACTGAGAGTGGCGGCGGTCGCCCTCATGATCATTACCCCACTGATTTCACACCGGGCATGCGCCCAAGCCCGCGGGGGTGGCAACCAGGGACCGCGCGTGGTGTCGCCCGAAGTGCGCGACGGTACGGTCACCTTCCGCATTCTGGCGCCCCGTGCCGAAGCCGTAAAACTCAGCGGATCCGACATGCCAGGAGTCGGGCAGGGCAAGGAGATGACGAAGAATGCCGAAGGCGTGTGGGAGGTGACCCTTGAGGCGTCCCCGGGTTACTACCGTTACGTTTTCAACGTGGATGGCATCAACGTGGTGGACCCGCGGAATCCATCCACCAGCGAGTCGGTGGGCAATGTCTGGAGCTTGGTCGGCGTGCCGGGCCTGGCATGGATGGACACCCAACCGGTCCCCCGGGGTGTCGTCGCCGAGGTGACCTACTATTCCACCGCCTTGAGGCGGTTTCGCCGGATGCATGTTTACACGCCACCGGGCTATGAACTCGGCAAAGGAAAGTATCCGGTCTTCTACCTCCTGCACGGCGCTGGCGACAGTGATGATTCCTGGAGCACGGTGGGTCGGGCGGGCTTCATCCTCGACAATCTGATCGCGGAGAAGAAAGCCAAACCCATGATCGTGGTGATGACCGCCGGGCACACCGGCCCTATGATTCCCGGAGCGCCGCGCCCGGCTGTCGACGAGTTTTCCGAGGACTTCACGAAGGATGTCATGCCCTATGTGGAGTCCCATTTCCGTGTGAACAAGGACCGGGGCAGTCGAGCGTTGGCGGGACTCTCCATGGGAGGGGGACAGACCTTGAACATCGGGATCCCGCATCTGGACAAGTTCGGATATCTCGGGGTTTTCAGCTCCGGAGTCTTTGGCATCACCGGCGGGAATCGTCCGGGAAGCACCAATGCGCCGGCCGGTCCGACATTCGAGGAGCGGCACCACGACCGACTGAACGATGCGAAGTTGAAAAAGGGTCTGCGCTTGTTCTGGTTTGCGACTGGAAAGGACGACTTCCTGGTGGCGACCTCGCGGGCAACGGTGGAGATGTTCAAGAAGCACGACTTTGACGTGGTCTATCGGGAGACGGACGGGGCGCACACCTGGATCAAGTGGCGCGAGTACCTGCAGGAATTCACGCCGCAATTGTTCCGATAGGACGGGAGTCAGCGATTCGCCCCTGGGCGAGGTGGTGGGGTACGCGACGCGGGTAATCCCCTTGGACATCGCGTCCTGCGCGCATAGAATGCGCGCCGAGATGACGCCGTTGATGTCTCCGACCCCGGTCACGCCGCCCGCACGTCCGCGTTTGCCCGAATGGTTGCGGTTGCGCCTGCCCACCTCCGACCGATTCTCGCGCACGCGGAATCTGCTGGAGGATCTTCGGTTGCACACGGTTTGCGAGAGTGCCAAGTGCCCGAATCATTGGGAGTGTTGGAGCAAGGGAACGGCGACGTTCATGATCGGCGGCGACCGCTGCACCCGGGCCTGCGGATTTTGCGCGGTCAACACGGCCAAACCGTTGGCGTTGGAGGAAGATGAGCCGCGGCGCGTGGCGGAAGCCACCCGACGGATGGGTCTCAAGCACGTGGTCATCACCGCGGTGGCACGCGACGACGTCGCCGACGGCGGCGCGGATCATTTCCGCAAGACCATCGAAAACGTTCGGGCACTGAATCCCGGCATTGTGATTGAAGTGCTGACTCCGGACTTCCTGGACAAGGATGAGGCGATCGATGCGGTGTTGTCGGCCGGGCCGGAGGTATTCAATCACAACCTGGAAACCGTCCGTCGGCTGACGCCATCGGTTCGGCACCGTGCCACCTATGACCGGTCCCTGAGCGTACTGCGCAAGGCGAAGGCGCGGGGTGGCGATCGCCTTTACACCAAATCGGGCATGATGCTCGGCTTGGGGGAGGCTCAGGACGAGGTGTTGGGCGCCATGGAGGATTTGCGGTCGGTGGGGTGTGACATTCTGACGTTAGGCCAGTATCTGCAGCCGACACTGAAGCACTTGCCGGTGGTGGAGTTCGTGTCGCCCGCGCGCTTCGCGTGGTTCGGCGAGATGGCGGAAGCGATGGGTTTTCTGCACGTGGCCAGCGGGCCGATGGTGCGCAGTTCCTATCATGCTGATGAGGCACCCCTGCGACCCCGTTCCTCAGTTCCCCAATAGGCGTGGGGCATCCGGGGGGCCGGCTCAGCGGCTGAAGAGAGAAGGGACGACTAGCGGCGCTGGGGATTCTTCGGGGACTTTCTGAGGAGAATGACCAGGGCGCCTAGGGCGATGGCGAACAGCAGGGCGGCGAAGACCGTGGCGAGCATTTTGAGAACTTGTCCCCGCCGCACCAGTTGCTCGGTTTTCAGGCGCTCCATTTCGAGATAAGCCTCGAGCTGCTCCTCGGCGGCAATCAGTTTGAGGGGTTCATCTCGCAGTTTGATCGTGCGCCAGGACTCCTTGGGTTGGCCGAACGTCGAAGGCAGTTCTTTCGCGGTCGATCCATCGGCAGGCAGGAAGCCGTGCGTCTCCCAAAACAACCCGGATTCCCGCGTCCAAAGGCGGTAGGCTCCGTGCTGTTGGCTGAGGGATAGGACGCGCTCCCAAAGGGCGCGCACAAGCGGTTCTTGGAGGTCGGCCCGACGAATGCACAAGCTGTGGACCTGCCCGTGGTGGCCGGCGAAGCGCAAGCCCAAGGCGCCCAGGATCCAGCCGTTGGCATCCACGACGACCTGGAACTCGGTGAACCGCTTTTCGAGTTCGTAATCCGGCAGACGGCATTCCAACCACAAACCGCGAAGCATCTCGAGGTCATCGAGCGTGGCCCGACGGAGGGTCGTACCTTTCGGGAGCATTTCGGCGGCAGAATAGCCGGGACCCCGCGGCAGGGCTACTGCCAAGGCACGCATCCATTCACTCAACCAGTTTCAATTGGTAAAACCGGGTCGACGTCGTCGATGAATCCGGATCGATGTAGGAGGAGGGCGAGACCGTCATTTGAAACTGCAGGAGCTTGCTCCAGGTGGTGAGGTCCGCGGATTTCTGCAGTTCATAGGTGCTCCCGACGTTGCCTGTCGATGTGATCTCGATGAGACCCGAGGCCAATCTCTGAATGCCCAGGCGGAGGCCAACGATGGAGCAGCATGGATAGGTGGAGACCAGCGTCGGACTTCCGCCATCAAAGGCTTCAAAGAATCCTAGCCGTGCACCGGTGGTGCTGTCGAAGAAGGTGGTGCGCGGCGTCGGCGGACTGTCGGGAAAAGCTGTGCCTTCGCTGACGATCAACTGCGTTCCGTCGCGCGAAATCGACAGGGCGTTGCCGAAATTGGAGGAAAACGGTTCGATCTCGCCAATGCCCCGAATCGTCAGTACCGGCGCCTTGCCGAGGGCACCGGTCACTGGATCAAGTGTGTAACCGCGAACCTGCGAGCCCACGCGCACGTAGACTCTGTCTCCGGCGCAGCTCACCGCGCCCGAATGCCCGCCTGCGCTGGCGAGTGAGTCGAGGATCTTCAGACCCGGCACGCTGAAGGTGACGATCTGCGGATTGCCAAATTCCGCCAGCGCCACTCCGATCCTTGAACCCGGGACGGAAAAGACCTTCTTGAAACGGTAGTCGGGAAAATCCCCCCCGGCTGCCGCGGCAAGGCTCTCGCCGGTGTCCACGAGCTTTTGATTGACGACCTTTAGTCGCCGCAACCGGTTGGTTGCATTCCTCGGCGGAATATTCTGCACCACCACCACGGATTCGCCGTCGTCGAAAGTCGCGACACCCGTGACATTGGAATCGGCGGCGAACCGGTCCACTTCCTGCCGGGAGGCGAAATCGACCAGTGATACTGGCGTGGCGCTGTTGGCACCGACGACCACGGCCATTCGACCATCGCAGGTGACGGCGAAGGAATCCGCGTCGTTCGAGATGGCGATCTTGTGTCCGGCCACGCCATGAACCTGCTTTGGGGCGGCGAGTGCGAACGGTAAGACCGGATCGCAGCGATCGCCGTTTCGATCCACCCGCTCAAACTCCGAATCCTCGAATAACAGCTGTCGACCGTCTCCCGTAGTGACGACCACGCCGCGAATGATACCGCCACCTATCGCGTACATCACCATCTCGATTTGGGTGACCGTTTTCATGGCGGGAAGTTCCAGTCGGAAATGGCAATTCCCGTTTCGCAGATGGTCCCCCACATAGATTCGGCCAGCCGGTGTGCCCTTCACGCGGGGGTCGTAGGTGACGTGATCCATGCCGACCGGGAAAAAGACCTGCCCGTGAGCCGATGAAATCGAGGCGGCCGCAACGGCGACGGATCGCAGCAGCGTTAAGGGGCTCAGCGTCATACGGTTCAGACTATCGCGAGCGTGGCGTCTAGCGACTGGAATCGTTGCCCGCCATTGCCGATCGAGAGGCCGTCGCGCACCATCGTCGGCCGCCAGTTACTGGCGGGACACCAACGCTGCAAATGTCTCTCGACACCAAGAAAGCGTCTGCGAAAGGGAGTCTGCGAGGACTCCTGTTGGTGCTGCGCTACTTGAAGTCCTATCCGATCGGGGTGTCGCTCGCCGTGGGCTTGCTGCTGGTGAACATCGGGATCGAAATGACCCTGCCGCAGATTGTCGGGGCCGCGATGACCGGCATGCAGCGGCATGAGACATCGGGCGCGCCCTTCGTCCCGGGGCCGTTCGTGGCGGCATTTTTGTCACTGGTGACGCTTCGGGCAGTCATCGGCATCATCGTGGGTCCCATTCGCAACCGCGCGGTCCAACAGTCATTGAACGACCTTCGAGCGGACATCTACGACGCGCTGCAGCGGTTGGCCTTTGGGTTCCACGATCGCTCCAGCTCGGGCGAGCTGATCTCCCGTTCCACGACTGATGTCTGGCGGTTGCAGGATTTCTTTTTTGCCTGCCTGTTCCTCCTGGTGGACATCGGCGCAGCCTTGGTGGTGACGGTGGTTCTCATCTTTCTGACTCACGTATGGCTGGGCTGGGCCACCGTTCTGACCATCGTTCCGACCGTCGGGTTGATCGCGTTCTTTGCCGCCAAACTGCAGCCTCAATGGCGCCAGGTGCATGACCTGCACGGAGCGATGACTTCGGTCATTCAGGAGAACATTGCCGGTGTGCGGGTGGTCAAGGCGTTCGCGCGGGAGCAGTCGGAGATCGACAAGTTCCGGGGCCGGAAAGACGTGTTTCTTTCGACGGTGATGAGAACCGTCAATTACTGGGCATCGCGCGTTCCCCTGGCCCAGTTCATCTTCGGGCTGTCGGTGCCGCTGGTGCTCTGGATCGGCGGACGCGAGGTCATTCGCGGCGACCTTCCCGTGGGTGATCTTGGCAAAGTGATCCTCTACCTGATGGCGATCAGCCACCGGATGGGAATGGTAGGGCAGTTCACCAGCATTCTGCAGAACGCCAGTGCCAGTGCGGACCGCATCATGGAAATCATCCGCGAACCGCGCACGGTGGTGAGCGGGGTCCGCACGCTGCCGGAGGGCGGTGGTCGCGTGGAATTCCGCAAGGTGAGCTTCCAACACCGTCGGGAGGGTGGGCTCATGGGCGACCGCACGGACGCCGCGCCGGACCATCCCGGAGAATCGCCAACACCCGCGGCGGCTGAGCCCGGAACCGCGGCGCTGCGAGAAGTCTGCTTTCGGATCGAACCTGGCCAGACAGTCGCGATTGTCGGACCGACGGGATCTGGAAAAAGCACCCTGGTCAGTCTCATTCCCAGGTTTCACGATCTGGTGGACGGTGAGATTCTTTTGGATGGCGTCGATGTTCGCGAACTGAGCCTGCATGAACTCCGGCGATCCGTCGGGTTCATTTTCCAGGACACGTTCCTATTCAGCGCGACGGTGGCGGAGAACATCGCCTATGGTCGTCCATCCGCGAACCGCGATGAGATCGAGGCGGCGGCCGCGGCGGCGCGGGCGCACGAGTTTATTCAGAAACTCGACCAGGGTTACGACACCGTGATCGGGGAGCGGGGTGTGTCCTTGAGCGGGGGGCAGCGCCAGCGGATCGCCATTGCGCGGGCCTTCCTGATGAATCCGCGTTGGCTGGTGATGGACGATGCGACGGCCAGTGTGGACGCGGAAACGGAGCGTTTGATCCAGGAAGCCATGCGTCAATTGTGCGCCGGGCGCACCACGTTGGTCATTGCGCAGCGGCTTTCCACGGTCCGACATGCCGACGTGATATTGGTCCTGCGCGATGGGCGCGTTGTCGAGAGCGGCACCCACGAGGCGCTCCTCCGCGAGGGGTCATTTTATCGTCAGGTTTTCGAGCAGCAGATCCACGCCTGACTAGTAAACGTCACGGATGTAACGCCGTTGGGACTGCATCCGTTCGAGGTACTCAGCCGCCTGTTCGACGGTCTTCCCGCCCGATTGGGTGATCACTTGCCGCAGCGCGTCGTCGACATCCTTGGCCATGCGACTGGCGTCCCCGCACACCGCCACACAGGCACCGTCTTCCAGCCAGCGCCATAGGTCGGCTGAGCACGTCTGCATGTGGTGTTGGACGTAGATCTTCGCCTCCTGGTCACGAGACCAGGCGAGGTTGAGGCGATGCAGGAATCCGGAGGCTTGGAACGCTTCGATTTCTTCGCGATAGAGGAAGTCCGTGCGTTCGTGCTGGTCGCCGAAGAACAGCCAGTTTCGTCCGGGCGCACCCACCGCCCGGCGCTCCTCCAGGAACGCCCGGAACGGCGCGATTCCGGTCCCTGGCCCAATCATGATGAGCGGCGCGTCCGGGGCGGGTGGACGAAAGGCCGGATTCGAATGCACGTACACCGGAAGCGGTGTGTCGGATCCACACCGATCCGCGAGGAAGCACGAGGCGACGCCGCGACGGGCCCGGCCGAGGGACTGGTAACGGACCGCGCTCACCGTGAGGTGAACTTCGCCGGGATGGGCTTTCGGGCTCGAAGCGATGGAGTAGAGGCGGGGTTGCAGACGGCGAAGGAGCGCCACGAACTCCGAGGCCGTCGGTCGAACCCTTGGCCAACCTGCGACAAGATCCAGTACGTCGCGGCCCCGCAGGAATCGCGGCAATTCCCCGTTGGCTTCCGGGGACAGGAGATGCAGCAGGTCGGGGTCGCCGGACTGCCGCGCATAGAACTCAAGCAAGGCGGGCGGAATACGTCCGAGTTCGAGGTGATGCGTCAGGGCGAGTCGCAGAGGCACCGAGAGGTCGTCGCGACCGGTGACGGCTTCCTCGCCGTCGAATCCGAGTGCCTCGAGCAGGGAGTCCGCCAGTTCAGGGCATTGGGTTGGCCAGACCCCCAAGGCATCGCCCACTTCGTAGTCGATGCCGGAATCGAGGAGGTCGATCTCGAAATGGCGAACGTCCTTCGAGGAATCGGCCGCACTGAGTCGGCGGTTGGTTCTCAATCGTGCCGGGAAGGGCCGGGATCGCGACCAGCCAGCCGGTTCGTGGTCGGAAGCCACCGCGGTGGTTTCCGCCAGGGCGACGGACGTGGCTGAGGATGGTGATTCCGAGCCAGCCGCCGCGGCGAGGCGGGTAAGAACGGCCGTCAGCCATCCTTGGAACGGGCGTTCGAAATCGGCATCGCAATCCTGCCGCGGATGGAGCGGGACGGCGCCGAGGGCCAGGAGGCGGGCGTCGAGATCCTTACCGAACTGGCAGAAACGGGGGTAATTGGAATCGCCCAGGGCGCAGACGCTGAAACTCAGTTGTCCCAATCGGGGGGCGCCATCGGATCGCAGCGCCTTCCAAAAGCCGCGCGCGTTGTCGGGCGGTTCACCGTCACCATAGGTGCTGGTGACGAAAAGAACCTTGGACTCGGCCGCCAGCTGTTCAGGGCTGAATTTCGAGAGGTCGTGAACGGTGGCGGCGAATCCGTGTTTACCGGCCTCCTTGGCCATGCGCTTGGCCAGTTTCTCGGCCGTGCCCGTTTGCGATCCGCTGAGAATGGTGATCGCCTGGAGGCGGCTTGGATTCGGGGTGGCGGCGGGATCGGCGACGGGACCCGGGGCTCTTGAGAAGAGGCCGGCGAGGAAGCCGTTGAGATAGGCGCGCTGTTCCGGGGTGAAGGGAGCGGATTCCGGCAGGATGGGAATGAACGCCTGGGTCATGAGAACATTTCCTGAAGTTGGGCGACGTCATGACGCCGGGTGAACGCGGCGAAACTCTCGCCGGGTTGGCGGCGTGCGAGATACACCTGCAGGGCGCGTTCGAGCAGCGGTTGGATTTGTTCAAAGGGGATGCCGGTGAAGATCTGCCGTCCGACCTGTGGAAACGGACCGGTTCCGCCCCCCAACACCACATGGTAACCCTCCACTGAATCCCCGCCGGCGCTGACCTTCACGCCCTGGAGCCCGATGTCGCCGACGTAATGTTGAGCGCAGGAATTGGGGCAGCCGGTGAGGTGGATGTTGATGGGTTGATCGAGGCTCACGGCCTTGTCCAGCGTTCGTCCGAGCGCCACCGCGTGTCCCTTGGTGTCCGTCGCGGCCCATTTGCAGCCTTTGTTGCCGGTGCAGGCCACCAAGCCGCCGGTAATGGCGGTGGCGCTGTGATGGAGTCCGGCCCGGACCACCTGCCGTTTTACCGTTTCGAGGAAGCCGTCCGGAATGTCAGGGATCAGGAGGTTCTGCCAAGGCGTCAGCCGGATTTGTCCGGTGGCATAGTTGGCGGCCAGTTCGGCGAGGCGCCGCATCTGGCGCGAGGTGAGCATGCCAACGGGCACCACCACGCCCAGGTAGTTGCGTCCCGCTTGTTTTTGGCGAAACGCCCCGACATGGCCGTGGCGAATAGCGGACTGGCGTTCCTGGCATTGCTCGCGCGGAAACTTTGCCACCGGGAACGCCAGACGTTGCTGGGTCTCCTGGAGGAATCGCTCAACGCCCCAACGATCGACCAGGTACTTGAGTCGCGCCTTCTTCCGATCCGTGCGATCCCCGTGCTGCCCGAAGACCCGGATCATGGCGGCGGCGACGGCCACTGATTCGGCGGGTTTGATGAGAATGCCAGCATCACTGGCTAGCTGGCGATGTCCGGAAATGCCGCATAGTTCGACGCGAAAATAGACGCCGGACGGCAGGGGCACGGTGGAGCCGTCCTTCAGCGAAACGCCCTGGCAGGGTGTCGTCAGCTGCACCGCCATGAAACCGATGTCGTTGGTGTCGGCGACGGTATCGATGGAGCCGCCTCCTTCGAACGCCACATTGAATTTCCTGGGCAGATCGAAGAGGTCCCGATGATTGAGGATGTAGTGGTGCAGGGCGTGGGCGAAGGGCCGGGTATCGATCAGTTCCTGGGGATCGAAACCCGCGGTCGGCGAGGCCGTGATGTTGCGCACGTTATCGACGCCCGAACCTCGCGCGGTGAGGCCCAGAGACTGCAGGCGGACCACGACCTGGACCAGGTTCTGGGGCGCGATGCCGCGGATTTGAAGATTGGATCGCGTGGTGATCGCTGCTTTGCCGTCGCCGAAGTCATCCGCCATTTGCGCCAGCCCGGACAATTGCGCTGCGGTGAGTTCTCCTGCCGGGATACGGCAGCGGAGCATGAAGCTGTTCTGGGCCGGTGCGACGTAGAACAACCCGTGGTAGCGGAAGCGAAACGTGTCGGCTTCGTCGGGAAACTTCCCGGCGTCGGCGTGCTCCAGGAGCCGGTCCCACGCGTCGAGTCCGTGGAGTTCGCGTTTCCAAAGCTCCTGTTTGGTGACTTCGGAAATGGGAGTGCCGTGGATGGTCTCTTCGGCCGGCGCGGACAGGTTGGGACCGCCGAGGGCTGGTTCGGACGTGAGTTGGCGAGTTCCGGGCACCTCGCCGACGTAGGGTTGAACCGGGCGATGTGCGACCCCGGCCAGCCAACCGGCGAGGTATTCCTTCTGTTCATCCGTGAAGGCTCCGGAACTCGAGCGCAGTTCTGGAGTACCGGTCGATGATGCGTTCCGGAGCGCAGGGGTGGCGGGAGCTGTCATGGCTGGGGATGAACCGCTGCGATCGCCACGGCGCAGTGTTTGTAGCCGGGCTGGCGTGAATGGGGATCGAAGTTGGGCAGGGTGAGCTGGTTCACTTCAGGATAGTGCATGGGGAGAAAAACGTGGCCGCGTGGGACGGTCGCGGTGACGAACGCCGTGGCGGTGAGTTGACCCCGTCGGGACTGCACGCATGTGGGCGCTCCCGAAATGAGGCTGAGGCGCCGCGCATCGTCCGGATGGATCTCGACATACAAGCGATCGGGATAGAGTTGCCGGAGCAGGGCGGACTTGGCGGTGCGCGTTTGGGTGTGCCATTGGGCACTGGTGCCGCGGCCGGTAAGCAGAACGAACGGGTACTCGGCGTCCGGGGGTTCTGGGCTGGGTGATGGATCTTCGAAGAGAAATCGAGCCCGTTGATCGGGAGTGAAGAAGCGCCCATCCGTGAACAGACGCCGCTCGCGCGGGTGGGTGTCCTCCGCGAGGTGGTCGCGCGTATGCGACGCGGCAAAGGGCCATTGGATGCCGCCGGACTCTGCGAGGTGCGCGTAACCCCGGATGCCGGTGATGTCGCAGGGTTGTCCGGCGGAGCAGGCTTGAAGCAGGCGAAAAACACTCTCCGGGGAGTTCCATTGTCGGAAGAGGTCGCCGCAGCCCCAGTGGTTGGCCAGCAGGCGAAAGATATTGAAGTCGCTGAGGGCGTCCCCCGGGGGGCGGGCGGCTTTTTGGATCCAGCCGATGCGTCGTTCCGAGTTGATGAAGGTGCCTTCCTTTTCCGCCCAGCCGGCGGCGGGCAAAAAGAGGTGCGCGAGGGCGGCTGTCTCGGTGGAGAAGTACATATCCTGCACCACCAGGAACTCGAGGCGCGCCAGCACCTCGCGAAAGTCCTTTTGATGGATCCACGAATGGGCGGCGTTCGTGGCCACGATCCAGAGGCCTTTCACGGCGCCTCGTCGGATGCCTTCCACGATCTGGTCATAGGCCCATGAATCGTCGCGAGGAATGCGGTCCTCGGGAATGCCCAAGGCCATGGCAACGTGGCTGCGATCGGCGGGATCCTGGAAGCGCCGGCCACCGAGCAGATTGGTGGTGTTGCTGAAGAGCCGGCTGCCCATGGCGTTGCATTGGCCTGTGATGGAATTCGCGCCCGTGCCGGGCCGGCCGATGTTGCCCGTCAATAACGCCAGATTGATGATCGCCTGGGCGGTTCGAGTTGCTTGATGGCCCTGGTTGACCCCCATGGTCCACCAGAAGCTAACCGCGCGCCCGCGACCAATGGTGTCGGCAGTCCGGACGATCTGGCCCACGGTCAGCCCGGTTTCGGAGGCGACGCGATCGGGCGAAAAGGCCCGGATGAAGTCCCGAAATTGCTGGAAGCCAACCGTGTGGGCGGCGATGAACTCGCGATCCACGCGTTCGGCCGCGACGAGGAGATGCGCAATCCCGTACAGGAGCGCCAGGTCAGATTTCGGGCGGATGGCCAAATGCTGGCTCGCCGCCATGGCGGTCTCCGTCCGACGCGGGTCAACGACCAGGATCTCGGGACGGTGTGGATTCCGCTGGATCCGCTGCCAGAGAATCGGGTGGGCGATGCAGAGATTGGATCCGACGAGAACGATCACGTCCGAAGCTTCGAAGTCGGCGTAGGTGAAGGGTGGCGCATCAAACCCGAAGGATTGTTTGTAGGCGGCGACGGCAGTGGCCATGCATTGGCGGGTGTTGCCGTCCCCGTGGCGAAAGCCCATGCCGAACTTTCCCAAGGCGCCGAGGAACGCCAGTTCTTCGGTGGTGATTTGGCCCGTGCCCAACCAGGCGACGGAGTCCGGACCATGCCGACGCTGAATGTCTTTGAAGCGCGCGGTGAAGACGTCGGCCGCCTCGCTCCATGCGATGGGACGACGGGACCCGTCGGTTGCGCGGAGCAACGGCGTGGTGCCGCGGTCGGAAGCGGTAAGGCAGGCCAGCGATTCCCAACCCTTGGGGCACGCCATGCCGAGGTTTACGGGATAGTTCGGATCCGGCGACAGATTGACCGCGGCACCGTCCTTCAGATGCAGCTTCAAATTGCAGCCCGTTGAGCAGAAGCCACAGATCGCTTGCGCCATGCCACTGGGAGCCAGGCGACGTGGAAGCTGGCCCAAACCAGGACCGCCGGCGACGCGGGCCAATTCCTCGGTCATGGGACCTTGCCGCCGTCGCAGAATGCGGCGCACCGCCGAAGGTGGAGTATCGGTGGTGTGGGGGCTCATGCGGGCACATTCCCGGGCATGCGGTCGGGTGAGGCCGCGGTGAAGAAGAGGTGGCGTTCCAGCAAAGTCGTCGCGAAGAGACAGACGACGGCGATCCATCGAAGCTCTACGCTATGGTTAGGGCTCGCCAACCACGATGCGATCAAGGCGACCATGCCGGCGGCCGCAAGACCGAGTCGCGCCCGCCAGCGGAACCGCAGCCTCCCGGAGAGAAGGAAGGCGGTCCGTGCGAGGGCGGTGGTCGCAGTCGAGCACCGATGCGTCCACAGCATCAGGTCCGGAGCGAGCGAAAGTCCGGCGCCCAACAGCCCCGCCAGGGTGGAAAGCAGCAACCACGGATCGGGCAGCGGGGACAGCGCTCCCACCAGACCGCTGCCGAGCGCCAGGGTGCAGCCGACGAACCGCGATGCGGTCCATGCTGCCGACCAGTATGGCCGCCCCGTGGCCGCGTAGACCATGGTGGAGGCGCCGATGGACGCCCACCCGAGCAGCGCCGCCAGGCCGGCGGCAAGCGGAGCGGCGGCGGACTCGGGCGACAGCACGGTGGCGGCCAGCGCGGCCGGAAGCAGGGCCCCCAGGAGAATCGCTTCCCGGCTCAGCCAGGAGCGTCGCAGTCCGAGGAACACCCGCCAGGCACGCCGCGGTTGTCCGAGGTGGAGCACGCTGGCGCCGAGAGCCAGCACCAGCATCGCCAATCCGAGCCAGACGGTGGCGGTTGGGGTGGCCGAGGGCATCCAGGCCCGCCAGGAGAACACGCCGACCGCGGCCTGAGAGAGAACGAGCATGATGACCAGGGGCGCATGGCCATGGGCAGGTGTGGCGTGGCTGAGGTCTACCGATCGCATGCTCGCCAACTCCAGGCGTTCGGAGGAATAGCGGGTGGTGGGCAGAGTGAGGATGGGATCAGGAGCGGAGGGCAGAAACGGGTTGATCTTCGATCGGTTCGAGGACGCGGGCAGCGCGGGCAGGAGGCGAGCGCGGACATCGCGAACAGCGACATGGGTGACCCGTATGGCTTCGGTGGGGCAGGCCTGGACACAGGCAGGAGCCTCACCGGCCACGAGTCGTTCACTGCAGAGATCGCATTTGCGGACAATACCGAGGCGCTGGGAGAAGCGAGGCACCTCGTAGGGGCACATCATGATGCAGTAGGTGCATCCGATGCATTGGTCGTCGAGGTGGCGAACGATGCCCGTGCCGGGGTCCTTTTCGTAGGCGAGCACCGGACAACCGTGGAGGCATGCCGGTTCCAGGCAGTGATGACAGGCGGCCGTGACGTGCTGAAGAAGCGCCGGTGCGGGGGACGCGGGAGGCGGCGCACCGACGAGGAGGCCCACCGAACGCCACGATTCCCCATCCTCGAGGCCGTTCAGAGCATGGCATGCGGTGACGCAGGCCTTGCAACCGGAACAGCGGTCGAGATCGACCTCGAAGGCGTATTGCTCCCCGGGGCCTGGCGCGTGGAGCGGCAGGAGGCTTCGGTAGAGTCGGGAGGCGGGACGCGTGTCGCTCGATGGGGTCTGCCGCCCGTGCCACTGGCTGAAGCGATCGACGGCGGTGAGGTTCCGCTCCTGGGCCAGGAGTTCGTCGATGAGAGTGGTCGCTTCGTGGGATGGTGTGGCAGCGGGCGGCATGCGTCGGCGGCTTCGCCGGGCAGTTCAGAAATTCAGATTGAACTGCGCGTAGAAGTAATCGGCGTCACTCGATCCGAAGGCCGGATCGGAGAGGCTTTCGTTGATGTAAGAGCCGGTGAAGAAGTGGCAATAGCCGGCTTCGATCTGGGCGTACCGGGTCAATGCGTAACCGGCGATGAGATCGATTTCGGTGCCGACGAAGCTGTCGTTGGCCGGGTTGACGCCGTAGCCACGGCCGTTGGTCGATGCCAGGCCTCCGCGGGGCGCTCCGGCGACGTTGTAAAAGTTGTCGGAGGTATCGGCCAACCAGAAGGCGTGGCCTTCGAGGGCGACGCTCAGGCGAGGCGTCGGCTTGATCTGAAAGATCGCGCGAATGTCATGGATGTTCTGGAGCGAGACGAAGTCCGCATACCCGTAGAACTTGTGATTGGTGGGATAGAGATTGTCGAATGTTCCATGGTCGCCGTCGCGAGGATCGTCGTCGCCGGAACCGTAGGCATATTCGAGTCCAATGCGCGGGGAGCCGAAGGTGTCCTTGAAGGTGTAGCCGCCCTGCGCAACGAAGGCGTACGCCAGATGATCCAGCCGTTCCGAGTTGGCGGCGATGCGGGTGTCCTTGTAGTTCCCGATTTGGCCCACGGCATCAACCGTGTAATCCCACGGTCCAAAATCGCCGGGCTTGGACTTGAGTCGCACGCCGAGGCTGTAGATATCGCGGGCGGTGGGAAGAGGTACCTGCGGCTGGGGAACAGCGGTGGCGGCCGAGGCGGACGCGTTGCGCGACAGCAGGAAGACGTCGAGGTTATGCTTGGGGACCTTGGTCGAGGTGGCATAGATGCCTAGGAAACCCTCGTAATCGTTGCTCACGTTGAAGTGGTCGTCCTCCGGAATGACCGGTCGGGAGGCGAAAACATCGGCGGCGAACCAGCTGTTCTGCCAGCGGACTTTGGCCGCATCGAAGACGCGCCCGATGTTGTTCCAGGCGAACGCGCCGATAAACCGTTCGTCGGCGTAGATGATTTCCTGTCGGCCGACCTTGAGCGACAGGGGAAACTCCTTGTGATTACCGATGGTGAAATAGGCCTGGTGCAGGTCGAGGGTATCGGACTCGGGGCCGTCGCCTTTGCTGCGAGGGGTGCCGGCAAAGGCGAAGCGTTCATCGCCTTGAGCCAGGCTGCTGCGGCCTTCGGCGAAGAGGCTCCACCAGGTATCGGTGTAACCCATGCGGAAACGCAGGCGCTCGATGAAATAGGCATTGTGATTGTCGGTATTGTTTTCCCGGAAATCGAGCGACCCGGGAATTCCGGCGATGCCATTGCCGTCCTTGAGTTCGTACCTCACGCGGGCGGAGCCGCCGATGTCCCAGGCGTTCATGTACGGGTCCTCGCGGCGCATGGCCTCGTTGAGGAATCCTGCGAACGGCGCCGGGGGCGGAGGCGGGGCGTACTGGGCGACCGCCTGGGGAGCGATAGTTGTGGTGGCGGCCACCAGCACCAGAAGGGCGGCCGATGAGGTGGGGTTTGGGACGTGTGATGAGGATGGTTTCATGTATGCCAGCACCAGCTTACAGGATGGGAAGGCGAAGGCTCCTTGACATGCGTCATGAAGCGGAAAGGACGGAAGGAGTCGTGGGACAAGGCGCCGCCATCGGCACGGCAGAGCGGGGCGCGGCTTCCCGGGAGGCGGCGCCGTCGGGTCTGGGTGGGCTCGGCGGCGGGGATTGATTCTTGAGGGTGTAGGCGCGGACCTCCAGGAATTCGATGAGTTCCTCGCGCAACCGGTAGTATTCGGGATCCTCCAGGAGGACCCGCCGGTCGCGCGGTCGAGGGAAGGGAACGTGGAGGATGTCGCCCACAAAGGCCTCGGGTCCGTTGGTCATCATCACGATGCGGTCCGCGAGGAAGAGGGCCTCATCCACGTCGTGGGTCACCATGAGGGCGGTGAGGTGATTCCGGTTCCAGAGGTCGACCAGAACCTGCTGGAGTTCCATGCGGGTGAGCGAGTCGAGCATTCCGAAGGGTTCGTCCAGGAGCAGCATCTTGGGGGAGAGCGCGAACGCGCGCGCGATGCCCACCCGCTGGCGCATGCCCTGGCTCAGCGCGGCCGGACGTTTATCCATGGCATCACCGAGGCCGACGACGGTCAGATAGTATTCGGCAATCTGGCGGCGTTCGGCGGCGCTGGCGGTAAAGAACACCTGATCGACGCCGAGCATGACATTCTCGTACGCGGTCAGCCACGGCAGCAGCGACGGCGATTGAAAGACCACTCCGCGATCGGGACCCGGCCCGGTGAGTTCGCGGCCGGCGAGGACGATGCCGCCTTCGGAGATCTCGTTGAGACCGGCGAGCATCGACAGCACCGTCGATTTCCCACACCCGGAATGCCCGATGAGGCAGACGAATTCGCCACGGCGGATGCGGAGGTTGAAGTTCTTCACGATGACCGCCGGCCCCCCGGGGGTCGGGTAGGTTTTCGTGAGATTGGAAAGCTCGACGTGATCGCTCATTGGACCTCCACGGTTTCGCGCTTCCATTCGCCGCGCCGAATCGGGCCGACGCGACCGGCGTTGGGGCGCGGACGGTCCAGGTCCTCGGGCTCGAGATCGGGAAGGACCAGTTTGCGGCTGACCGCGACGCGTTGGGCGGCGCGGGATTCGAGCATATAGGCGAAGATCTGGCGTCGAAGGTCCTTGAAGCGGGGGTCGTGATTCAGGGCGCGACGATCGCGGGGACGCGGAATATCGACGGTGAGGGAGGGGCCGAGGGTGGCATTGGGTCCGGCGCTCAGGGGGATGATGCGGTCGGCGAGGTAGATGCCTTCGTCGGGATCGTTGGTGATGAGGACCACGGTCTTGCGATTCTCCTGCCAGATCCGTCCGATTTCATCCTGGAGTGTGGCGCGGGTGAGCGCATCCAGCGCGCTCAACGGTTCGTCGAGGAGCAGGATCTGGGGGTCCATGGCGAGGGCGCGGGCGACGCTGACCCGCTGGCGCATGCCGCCGCTCAACTCCGCGGGTTTCTTGTCGCGAGCCGGGGTGAGGTTGACCATGGCGATGTAGTGATCCACGTGCCGGGACTTCTTGGCCTCGGCCCAGTTGGGAAAGACCTGATCAACCGCCAGGCGGATGTTCTCGGCGACATTCAGCCAGGGCAGCAGTGAGTAGTTCTGGAAGACAATGCCGCGATCCGGACCGGGCTCCGTGATCTCGAGATCGTTGAGCGTCACTGTTCCGCTGTCGGGGCGGGCAAGTCCCGCGATCAGATTGATCAGTGTTGTCTTGCCGACACCCGAGTAACCCACGATGGCTACGAACTCTCCCTTTTCGATGGTGAGGGAGATGTCGCGTAGCACAGAGGTGCGGCCCGGCCCTTCGCCGTAGCCTTTGGAGACGTCGCTGAGTTGGAGGAATGGCATGCGGGGATCGGTGAGGATTCAGGCGGTCTTGAAGCGGAGTTCAATGAGGCTCATGAGTCGGTCGAGGACGAAGCCAACGATCCCGATGGTGAGAATGCAGAGGATGATGTGTTCGTAGACCAGGGCATTGTATTCCTGCCAAAGAAAGCCACCGATGCCGGGCCGGCCGGTGAGCATCTCGGCGGCAACGATCACCAACCAGGCGATGCCAAGGCTGAGCCGGAATCCGGTGAACATGTAGGGAAGCGTCGCCGGAATGAGAACCTTCCAAAGTGTCTTGGCGCGGGAGAGCTTTAGCACGCGCGCCACATTGAGATAGTCCTGCGGGACAGCGCGCACGCCCACGGCGGTGTTGAGGACCGTGGGCCACATCGCGCACACGGCAATGGTGAACAGTGCGCCCAGTTCGGAGGCGGATTTTCCGGCTCCCATGAACAGAATGATGCCGAGAGGCAGCCAGGCGAGCGGCGACACGGGACGGAGGATCTGGATGATGGGATCGAAGGTCTTGGTGAACGTCTTGGACAGCCCGAGGAAGAAGCCCAGGGGTGTCCCCAGCACGAGCGCCAGCAGGTACCCCTTCGTGACGAGAACCAGCGAGTACCAAGTGAACCTCAGGATTCCCTGGTCCATCTCGCCCCGCTTCTCGAAGGGCTTCAATACATAGTCCCGGCTTGCGAGCCAGGTCTTGGTGGGGTTGGGCAGTTCCTTGGCCCAAGTGGCACTGGAGAAATACCAGAAGGCGATCACGGCACCAAAGCCGAGGGCCGGAAGCACCAACCAATCGAGTCGGAAGCGTTTCATGAATGTGCGGGGTGTGCGGGGTGACGTCGGGCTAGGCGTCAAAGACTCAACCCTTGAGGCCGTGCACCTCGAAGCTCTTGGCGTATTCCTCGGGTTTCGAGGGGTCAAACGTGCGGCCGTCAAAGAGCGTTTCGGGTTTCGTGTCAGGGCCGTCATGGGCGAATCCCATCTCCTTCATCGCGGACTCGTAGAGGTCGGGGCGCAGGACCTGGGAGGCGATACCCTGGTAGTCAGGGGCACCCGTCACCATGCCCCAGCGGCGGAACTGGGTGAGCCACCAGACGCCGTATTTCAGTTGCGGATAATTGCAGTTCCGCCGGCTGAAATGCATGGGGTACTCGTCCTTGATTTTTCGGCCATCCCCGTAGTCCAGGTCGCCAAGGAGTCGGCCGAGCAGGATTTGCTTGTCGCAGTTGATGTAGGTGGGGCGCGACACGATTTCGCACTGCTCGGGCCGGTTCCCCAGATCATCGAGCCAGACGCTCGCTTCGTGCAGCGCCTTGAGAACGGCTTTGACGGTGCGCGGATTCTTGTCCGCGAACTCAGCGGTGAACGCGCAGACCTTCTCCGGATGATCTTTCCACAAGTCTTGCGTGGTCACCGACGTGAACCCGACGCCGTCCGAGATGGCCCGCGCATTCCAGGGTTCACCGACACAGAAGCCGTCCATCTTGCCAATCTTCATGTTGGCCACCATCTGGGGCGGCGGGATGGTGATCAGGGCGACGTCCTTGTCGGGATGGATACCGCCGGCGGCGAGGAAATAGCGCATCCACATGGCGTGGGTCCCGGGTGGAAACGTCATGGCGAACGTGAGCGGTTCGCCGAGGGACTTGGCCTTGTCGACCATCGGTTTAAGAGCTTTGGGGTCGGCCTGGATCTTGGTCTTCCAGCCGGCCTTGAGAGTGATGGCCTGGCCGTTGCGGTTCAGCAGCCAGGGGATGACCATCGGTTTCTTTGGCGACCCCAAAAGGCCCATGGTGCTCGCGATCGGCATGCCGATGAGCATGTGGGTGGCCTGGTTGTCGCCATTGGCGAGAGAATCGCGGATGGCGGCCCAATTCGCGCCTTTGGCGACGGTGGATTGGATGCCGTGCTTCTTGAAGAGGCCCTTCTCGTGGGCGATGACGATCGGTGAGCAGTCGGTCAGCGCGATGATGCCGAACCGCATCTCCGGGTGTTCGGGCGAATCGTCGGCATAAGCCGTGCCCACCCAGCCTTTCGGCAGACCGGCGAGGAGCATGGCGGTCGCCGATCGTCGAAGGAAACGGCGGCGGGAGAGGTTAGACGGCGCAAGTGGCGATTTCATGGTCGAGGGCATGCGGAAGGGGGGACTGGGGGTTGTGGGACGTGGCGTGGATGGCGGTCCGGAAGAGATCCGACCGGAAGCTGCGATGGAGTAATTCCGGGGAACTGGGGATCCCGAGTTGTTCGGGAATCCAGGCGACCCGGCCGAAGCTGGGTTCGTTGACGCCATCTCCATGGAAGATGAGGGCGTCGGGATGATGTCGCCGTCGACCCGCACCGAGATCGAAATCCCCGGTCAAGGCCGGTCGCAGGACATCGGTGGGAAGCGACAAACCATCCCGGCCGGCGAGCAGGGCGAGGACGTCGCCGCGATGGTCGGGCGCGGCGCACCACGCGCAGGCTTCATGCAAGGCACGGATGAGGGCGAAATGGTGGTCGGGGCGGTCTTGGGAGAACGAGTGGCGCACCAGCAGGACCTTTTCGGCATGACCGGGGGCGAGATCCGCGGATAGAGCGGCGATGACGCCGATCCCATCGCGAACCGCCAGGGATCCCCACGGTTCGCCGACGCAGCAGCCATCGATGTGCCCGCCCTTGAGGTGCGCCACCATCTGCGGCGGAGGGACGACCACGAGTCGGTAATCCCGGTCCGGCACGAGACCCGCTTGCCGACACCAGCGATGCAAGACGAGACACTGGGCCGAGTGGGGGTAGACAACGCCCAGGGTGAGCGGCTCGGACCGTCGTGCCCGGATTGCGGCGAGCTGGGAAGGATGGCCCGCCGTCGTCGCCCAGAGCTTCTGGGCGATGACCACGGCGTTGCCGTGCAGGTTCATGATGAGGCCGGTGAGACAATCGACGCGCGCCGAGTGGAGGCCAAGAGTCATGGCGACGGCCATGGGGGCCAGGGTCTGGGCGGCATCGAGTTCGCCGCTGACGATTTTTTCACGGACGGTGGCCCAACCGACTTCGCGGGTGAGGCGGACTTGGAGTCCGTGTCGTGCGAAGAGGCCGAGTTCGCGCGCGACCAGCAAGGGCGCGGCGTGGATGAGGGGAACGTAGCCCACGCGCAGCGCGGCGGGGGAACGCCGCTGAACGGCAAGGCGTGGGCCCGGAGATTTGGAGGATGCGATGGTTCTGTTCACTTCGAGCCACCCGCGGGTGGGCGACGACACTTAAGCGTGTGCCGTGCCATCGCCGGGGTTCGTGCTCAATGAATGCCAAGCATGTTTTGATGATGAATGATGAAACTCGCTCATATACTCGGTCTCCGATCGACAGTCGGCAGCTGCGCGCCTTCGCGACCCTGGCGCGCACGGCCAGTTTTACCGCTGCGGGTCGGGAGTTGTTCTTATCGCAATCGGCAATCAGCCACTCGATGCGTGCGCTAGAAGAGGACGTGGGCTGTCGTCTTTTTGACAGGGTGGGCAAAAAAGTGAGCCTGACCTTGGCAGGTGAACAACTGTTGCAGCATGCGGAGAAGATTCTGGCGGAGATGAGTTTGGCCCGCGAATCGATCGGGCGGCTGGGCAAATGGGGGCGCGGCCGTTTGCGTGTGGCGGCCAGCACGACGGCGTGCACCTACATCCTCCCCACGGTGCTGCGGGAGTTCAAAGAGAGCTTCGAGCAATACGCCATCACCATTGTGCCGGCGGATACGGCGCAAATGCTGGACCATCTCCATGCGGGGCGGGTGGATCTGGCGCTGACTTTGGAGCCCAAGCCGGAGGAGAAACTCGTCTTTGAACCGTTGTTCGAGGATGAGTTGGTGTTCGTCATGAGTCCGCATCATCCCTGGGCCGAGGCGCGGTCGGTGGAACGTCGTGACGTCCCGCGGCAGAACTACATTCTTTACCACCGAAACAGCTACACGTTCCGGTTGGTGGACGACTATTTCCGCCGGGAGCGATTGGTCCTCAACACCTTCATCGAACTCGGCTCCATGGAGGCCATCAAGGAGTTGGTGAAACTGAATCTCGGCATCAGCGTCCTGGCGCCCTGGATCGTGCGAGACGAGCTTCAGGCTGGGACCTTGGTGGCGCTTCCCGTGGGCAAACGGAAACTGCGCCGGCAGTGGGGTATCATCCGTTGGAAATCGCGGCCGTTGAATCTGGCTGAAGAGACCTTTGTGGGGCTGTGCCGGGAAGTGACCGGGCACATGCTCGAAGACACCGACCGGTGGAGTCAGTTCCCCGACACGGAAGAAGCCGCGGCCGCCGCACCTGAATAAGGTTGCGATCGTCCGGCGCGTGGGAGTCCGCCAGGTCGTGGAGTGCGCCCGTCCACTGGCGCTTTGGCATGGGAAAGCGGTAGAGGGCTACCGCACGCAGTCCAAGGCGCCCCCGGCGTCGCCGGTTACATGCGGTCGAGGGTCTCGATGCCGAGCAGGCCCAGGCCTTCTCCCAGGACCCGACCGGTGACCTCGCACAATGCGGCACGGGACGCGCGCACCGCCGGATCCTCGGCCTTCAGCACCGGGCAATTCTCCCAGAACTTCGAGAAGCGCCCGGCGAGTTCATAGAGATAATTGCACAGGAAATTGGGGCGGTAATCGGCGATCACCGATTCCAGCGTGAATCCGAAATTGATGAGGTGGCGCACCAGGGCCAGTTCCTCGGGGGCGGCGAGAACGAAAGTGCCGGTGACCGCCGACAGATCGCCGAGTTCGGCGCCTTTGCGTTGGAGGCTGCGGGTGCGCGTGTAGGCGTATTGGAGATACGGCGCGGTATTGCCATTCAGAGCCAGGAGTTTCTCCCAGCTGAACACATAATCGCTCTGCCGATTGGGAAGGAGGTCGGCATACTTGATGGCCCCCATTCCGATGCGGCGGGCGATGTCCTGCTGTTCGGCGGCGGGGAGATCGGGATTCTTGGCGGCCACGATCTTGGCTGCGCGTTCCTCGGCCTCCTCGAGCAGTTCCGTCAGCTTCACGGTTTCCCCGGAGCGCGTTTTGAAGGGTTTGCCATCTTCGCCGAGAATGGATCCGAACCAGACGTGCTCCAGCCGGCAGCGGGTGTCGGGGTGCCAGCGGCGGAAGGTGGCGAACAATTGCCGGAAATGGAGCTGCTGAGGGGCGCCAGTGACGTAGAGGATCTCGTCGGGTGCCCAGGTTTTGAGTCGGTATTCGAGCGTCGCAAGATCGGTGGTGGCGTAATTGAAACCGCCGTCCGATTTTTGGACCAGGAAGGGGTTTGGCTGCCACTCTCCCTCCTTTTGGACGAGGAACGGATCTTCCTTCGGGGGGCACGATCCGTCGGAGAAGATGGCCATGGCACCATCGCTTTCGCGGGCGAGACCGAGGCGGGTGAGTTCCTTGACGACTCCGGGGAGCTGCGGGTTGTAGAAGCTCTCGCCGAGGGTGACATCGAAAGAGACCCCTAAACGAGCGTAGACACTGTCGAACTGGGCCTGCGACAGCTTCTGCATTTCGCGCCAGATGGCGAGGTTCTCCGGATCGCCGCTTTGAAGTTTGACCAATTCGGCGCGAGCCTGGTCGCGCAGCCCGGGTTCGTCCTTGCAGCGTTGGTTGACCTCCTTGTAGAGGCGCTCCATTTCGAGGAAGGGATCGGCCGCCAGTGCGTCACGGCGCAGCGTGGTTTTCCAGCCGAGCAGGAGCATGCCGAACTGCGTGCCCCAGTCGCCGATATGATTGTCGGTGACGACCCGGTGTCCGAGTTTGCGAAAGATGCGGGCGAGGCAATCGCCGAGAAAGGTGGAACGAATGTGCCCGACGTGGAGCGGTTTGGCCACGTTGGGAGAGCTGAAGTCGATGACCACCGTGCGAGGGCGCGAAGCGGGCGTGAGGAACAGGTGTTCGCCACGGGCGGCGCCCTGGATGGCGCGCTGCAGTGCCGCAAGGTTGAGTCGGAAATTAAGGAACCCGGCGCCGGAGATCTGGATGTCTTCGCAGAGGTCCTGAACGTCGAGGCGCGCGAGAACATCCGCGGCGAGTTGCCGAGGGTTCATTCGCCGCTCCTTGGCCAAGGCCATGAGCGACGTGGTCTCGTAATCGCCGTGGGCGGGGTTGGTGCAGGGGCGAATCAGCACCCGCGAAAGGTCAGCATCAGGCAGCGCGGCGACGACAGCGGAGCGCAGGCGGTCTTGGAGGATGGGGATCAGCATGGCAGAACGGATGGGGCGGAGGGAGGGGTCGCCGGGATGCCGCGGGATGGCGGCGTCGAAGGGAACGGCCGGACCGGCCTCGGGCTATTTGCCCGGCTTCATCGAAGCGATGACCCGGTAGATGGCCTCGGCGTCGGGCGCGGTTGCCAAGGCGTTTCGAAAATCCGCGTTGTGAAGGTTCTTGGCGATATTGGACAAGGTGTGCAGATGTTTCTGGAACTGACCTTGGGGGACCAGGAACAGGATCACGAGCTTGACCGGTTGATTATCGAGAGCCTCGAACTGCATGCCGGAGGAGGACCTGCCCAGCACGCCGACCACCTCCGAGATGAGGTCGGAGACGGCGTGCGGGATTCCGACGCCGAACCCGATTCCGGTGCTCATCGATTGTTCGCGCTTCTTGACCACGGCCGCGATGTCCTGCCGGTGTTCGGCTGGCACGCGCCCGGCCGCGACCAACTGCTCGACGAGTTCGTCGATTGCCTCCCAACGATTGGTCGCCCGCATCTCGGGGATGATCTGAGCCGAGGAAAGAATGTCCGCGAGGTGCATAGTGCGAAAGACGTGCAGGGATTTCGTCGGAGCGCAGGGGGTGATTCAAGCCGGAACTGCCACCGAATAGAAGGCGACGCGACTTTCCGCGTGGAAAGATTCAGTCGGCGCGTGTTGAATTCTCAGGACATGGCCTGGAAGACGCTGACTCAGTCGGGCGCGGAAGCAGTGCTGCAATTTTCGATTTTTGTCGCCAACAAGCTGGGGCGACTGCACGACCTCACGAGCCTGCTGAAGCAAAACAACGTTCACATTCTGGCGCTCACGGTGCTGGACACGACGGACAGCGCGATCCTCCGCGTCGTGGTGGATGACGCGGCGCGCGCGCGGGAACTGCTCCGCGAACAGGATTTTCCCTTCACGGAAGCCAGAATTCTGGTCGTGGAGGTGGATATCGAAACCCGACTGGAGCAGGCGCTGGCTGCCTTGCTGGAAGCGGAGATCAACATCCATTACATCTATGCGTTCCTGGCGTTGCCGGATGGGAAACCTCTTTTGGCGCTGAACTTGGAAGATCTCGAAGTGGCTGCGGAAGCACTGCGCCGTCATAACTTCCGGGTCCTGACGCAAGCCGATCTGAGCCGTTAGCCAGTTTGGGGAACAGCGGACAGGGCGGTCGCGACCTCAATGGGGCGCCGGCTGGCGCCCAACGACCCTAACCGAGGCGATACACGATGCGGGCCTTGTGGATGTCGTAGGGCGACATCTCCAGGCGGACCCGGTCGCCGACCGTGAGCCGGATGAAGCGTTGGCGCATCTTTCCGGATATGTGCGCCAGCACCTCGTGTTTGTTGTCCAATTGGACGCGGAACATGGTGCCCGCAAGAACCGACGTCACCCGCCCCTGAGTCTCTATCGCTGTTTGCATGCAATCCGAATTCGTCTGCGGGTATCCGAAACACATCACCACGCCGGTTGCAGACGAGACCACCGGTGCGGCGAGAAACAACTGACACTTGCCTCAGGAATGGCGAGCGACTTCGGAAGGTAATCCGGGGGGGAAATCCCACGGCGGTGCAAAAACATCGGCGGACGAAGTCCGGTCGAGGATCTGCCAAATCCCGAAATCGGCTGGCTTTCGAAAAGGCGCCGTCAAAGTGACGGGTCGGCGGCGATTCACAAGGAGAAAACCGCAATGAAACCGGCCTTTTCCGGTTTCGGCGCGGACGCTGCCGACAGGGGGACGATGACTCGTAGAATTGCGGCTCGCGGCGCGGCGTTCGGTTTTCCAAGCTTGGCGCGTGGATGCCCTTGGCCGCTTCGACCTCGCCTTGTTCCGGGCCATCAATCGCGATGGGGCACATCCGTTTCTCGACGCGGTCATGCGGTTCCTGAGCGGGAACCCCTTCTTCTGGCCGGCACTGATTGCGCTGGGAGTGGCGCTGATCTGGAAGGGAGGCGGCCGCGGGTGCTTTTTTCTCGTCACCGCACTGGTGGCGGCGGGATTGGCGAACGAGTTCGTCGTTGAACCTCTCAAGGATTGGGTTCAACGGCCCCGTCCCTATGTTGAGTTTCCTGATCTCGCTGTCTTGCGCGCGGGCAAGGGGAATCCGCGGGGTAGCATGCCATCGGCGCATGCCCTGAATATGGCGCTGCTCGCCACCGTGGCGGGCTGGTACTACCGGCGATCGTTGGTGGTCCTGGTCCCGGTGGCGGTGGCGGTGGGTTATTCCCGGGTCTACAACGGCGTCCATTACCCCAGTGATGTGTTGGCGGGCTGGTTGCTGGGCGCCGGCACGGCGGCGATTGCTCTGGGACTTCTGCATCGGCTATGGCGACGGGTGCATCGCCGTTGGGGGCGCCGGTGGCCACGACTGCCCGTGTCCTGGCTCCGACCTGCGAGCGCTGAAGGCCAGGAACCCAACGCCGTTCTCCCTTCCTCGGAACTCCCTCCGTCATGAGTGCGCCTCCCTTCGAGACCGCCTTTCGGGTGCGGGATTATGACCTCGCCTCGACCCTGCACTCGGGGCAGGCCTTTCGATGGACAGCCGACGGCAACGGTTGGTCGGGTGTCGTCGACGGACGATGGGTCCGACTCACTCAAATCGATGAAGAGACGCTTGGTGCCGAGACTTGGATGGAACCTGGGGATTGGGGATGGCTGCGGCATTACTTGCAGGCGGACATCGATTTGCGGGCGTTGGTCACCCAGTTTCCTTCCGACCCAGCCTTGTTGGAGGCGGTGAAGACGTGCTGGGGACTGCGTCTCTTGCGGCAGGATCCCTGGGAATGCCTGGCGTCGTTCCTCATGTCCTCTACCAAGCAGATCCCCCAGATCCGGCAGATCGTGGCCGATTTGGCGCGGTGCTTTGGCACCCCGGTACCGACGCCACCGGGGCGTCCAGTGTGGCATGCCTTTCCTTCGGCCAAGCGGTTGTCGGTTCTCGGTGAATTCGACCTGAGAACCTGTCGAATGGGGTTTCGTGCCCGATACCTTCGGGCGGCGGCCGTTTGGGTGACGGCAGGACAACTGTCGTTGGAATCGCTTCATACCATGGACCGCACCCACGCACGGCAGGCATTGATGCAGTTGCCGGGCGTCGGACCGAAGATTGCGGATTGCGTCCTGCTTTTCGCTTACGGTTTTGCCGAAGCGTTTCCGGTGGATGTCTGGATTTTGAAAGCCTTGCGCGAGATCTACTTCGGCGGACGGGCCGTGTCGATGTCAGCACTCGAGACTTTTGCCGCGGGGCATTTCGGACCCCACGGCGGGTATGCCCAGCAGTACTTGTTTCACTGGATGCGGCGGCGAGCCGGGCGCGTGACGGCGGGTGTCTTTGGAGGAATGGAGGAGTATTCCCATGGTCATTGATGTGCTTCATGCGCCAGCCGAGTACGCGGCGTTGGTGGCCCAGGATCTACCTGATCGGGTCTGCGTCGTGTTTGATGTGTTACGGGCGACCTCGACCTTGGTGACGGCCCTGGCGCTGGGGGCCGCATCGGTGCGGGCGGTGGCTTCGATCGAGCAAGCCTTGAAGGAGCGCAGCCGGGACCCAGACTGCTTGCTGGCGGGCGAGCGGGGCGGATTGAGAATTGGGGCTGACCAGGCCGGAGGCGTGGCGTTTGACTTGGGGAACTCGCCCCGGGAGTTGACTCGCGAGCGGGTCTTTGGGCGCCGGATCGTGATGACGACCACCAATGGCACGCTGGCGTTGCAGGCCTGTGCGCGGGCGAAGGTGGTGGTCGCGGGGGCGTTCCTGAATCTGGATGCCGTCGCCGCCCATTTGCAGTCGATGCCCGACGCGCGCGTGCTGCTCATCGGGAGCGGGACCGGCCCGGAGGCGGCTTGGGAAGATTCCATTGCCGCCGGCGCCTTGTGCGACCGGTTGGCGGGACCGGGCACGGAATTGGGGGACGCGGCGATGCTGGCGATGGCGGCATGGCGTGGGGTGGGGGCGGACCTGGCCGGGGCGCTGGGTCGTGGGAGGAACGGCCGCCGGCTATTGGCGCATCCGGACCTGCGGGATGACGTGGCATGGTGTGCGAAACGGGGATGTTGGTCGGTGGTCCCGACGCTCGATGGCACCGGCGCCTTCATTTCTTAAGGGTGGAGAGCGGGGAGAGTGGCGATCTCGGCTCTTGGGATCCCCGCAGGCTTGACCCAAGGAACGATTGGCCGTAGGCAGGCATGGCAACCGCGCATGGGTGACAACTCCCTCAAGCTATTGTTTCTGTTGGTGATGCTGGGCCTTCACGGGGAGCTGGGCGCGGCCGGCGCGGATATTCCCGCCGCGCCGACCTCCGCCGAGTTGGAGCGTCAGGCGATGCGATGTCGGGATCTGCTAAAGCGGACGGTGTTTGATTTCTATCATCCCGGCTGTCTGGACTTCGTGAACGGGGGATACCTCGAGGATTGGCAGGACGGGCAGTTCAAACGCCGGGGGGAGCGATTTCTGACGCTGCAAGCGCGCCAGCTATGGTTCTTCTCGGTGATGGCCACCGAGAATATCGAACGTGCGAAGAGCCTCGAAGCGGCGTGGTTGGGTTATTCGAATCTCGACCGGTTTTTCCGTGATACTCGGAACGGTGGGTACATCTCGAAGACCGACGAGGCGGGGCGCATTGTGGATGCCCGGAAGCACGTCTATCACAACTCGTTCGCCCTCTATGGATTGGTGGCGTATCACGTGGCCACCAAGGATCGCGAAGCGTTGCGCAAGGCACAGGACCTGTTTCGGGTGTTGGATCGCCGGGCCAACGACACGGCAAACGGTGGATTCAACGAGTTCTTTTATCTCGATTGGCGGCCGATCACGGACCCGAAAGAGTCCCGGTATGTCGGTGCCATCGGCACCAAGACCTACAACACCCACCTTCACCTGTTGGAATCCTTCGCCGCGCTCTATCGAGTGTGGCCGGATGCACGCTTGCGGGTGCGCCTGGAGGAATTGCTGCGCATCAATACCACCACGGTCCAGCACCCGAACTACCGGTGCAACATTGACGGCTGGCTCCCCGATTGGCGGATGGTGAACGAGCCTGGAAACCTGCGGGCCAGCTATGGGCATGATGTCGAGTGTCTCTGGTTGGTCCTTGATGCGGCCCGGACCTTGGGAATGTCGGAACAACCGTTGCGGGGTTGGGCGCAGGCGATCGGGAATTACTCCGTGACGCTGGGGTATGACCCGGTGAACGGGGGCTTCTTCTACACCGGCCCGCTGGGGGCGCCGTCCGACGACACCCGGAAGGAATGGTGGGTTCAGGCGGAGGCGCTGGTGGGAATGCTGGATCTCTACCGACTCACGGGCGATCCGGCCTACTATCAGGTTTTCGCGCGCACTTTGGATTTCGTGGAGAAACATCAGATCGCCGCCGACGGCGGTTGGTGGGCCACCCGCAATGCGGACGGGTCGGCTCATGCCAACACTTCACGAAGCTCGATGTGGCAGGGCGCTTACCACAGCGGGCGCGCTCTGCTTTTGTCCTCTCAAATGCTCCGCAACCTCAAAACCAGAACGAACTGACATGGCTCAACCGATCACAACGCTGCGCGCCGGCATCATTGGCACCGGATTCATCGGTCCCGCGCACATCGAGGCACTCAAACGGCTCGGAGTTCAGGTCTCCGCGATCGTCGACAACGAGCGCGCCAAAGTCGTGGCCGACAAATGGAGCGTGCCGAACGCGATCACCGACCTCGACCACAAGAAGTTGGTGACGCATCCCGAGGTCGACGTGGTGCATATTGCATCGCCCAACAAGCTTCATGCCCAGCATGCCGCCGACGCGCTGAAAGCCGGCAAACACGTTGTCTGCGAAAAGCCGCTCGCCATGACGTCGAAGGAGACGGCCCAGCTCTTGAAGCTGGCCGAAGCCCGTCCCAAGCAGGTCTTCGCCGTCAATTACAACCTTCGCTTCTACCCGGCAGTCCTGCAGTTGCGCGCCGCGGTTCAACGGGGTGATCTGGGAACCATCTTTCATGTGAACGGCAGTTACTTCCAGGACTGGCTGCTCAAGGACACCGATTACAACTGGCGGTTGCTTCCCAAAGAGGGCGGGGCGTTGCGGGCTGTCTCCGACATCGGAACGCACTGGATGGACGCCGCCTCGTTCGTTCTCGGATCGCGGATCAGCGAGGTCTACGCACAGTTGGAAACACTGCACAAAACGCGCCGCCGGCCCATCGGCGAGGTGCAGACATACGCCAAATCGGCGGCGGATCAGAAATACGAAACGTACCCGGTACAAACGGAGGATTACGCGGCGGTGCTGCTGCGCTGGGGCAACGGTGTCTTCGGCAGTCTGAATGTCTCGCAGGTTGCCGCGGGCAAGAAGAACTGCCTGCGCCTGGAGATTTACGGCTCGAAGAAATCGGCCTCCTGGAACTCGGAGGAACCGAACACCATTCACTACGGCAGTCGCGATGGTGCCAACGAAGTCGCGCCTCGCGGGTGTCCCGGATTCATGGAGGACGTCGCTGGGTTCTCGGATTATCCCGGTGGACATGCCGAAGGATTCCCGGACACCTTCAAGATGAACTGTCGAGCGATCTACACCGCCATCGCCAGTGGCAAGACCAACGGAGCGCTCTTTGCCACGGTTGCCGACGGCCACCACGAGGTGAAGGTTTGTGACGCCATCCTGAAGAGCAGCAAGACCAGGAAGTGGGTGAAGGTCTGAGGTAGGCGAGTGCCACCTCGTGCCTTTGGCACCGTAAACCAGGACGGAATTGCCCTGTCGCCGCGCGACAGGGCTGCCTGAGTTGGAAATGGGCCCGGCAAGGTGCCCCTCGTCGCGCTGCGACGAGGGATGCGCGGTTTCACCTGGTCGAGGGTCGGGAATTCCTCAGCCCGGCACAACGGGCCTGTGCATGGCCGCCTCAAGGAGGACCCCGTGCCAAAGCGGCATGAACCGATGAAGTCGTTCATCGCGAAGGTCACGACGTTCGCCCGGGACCAGGTGTCGTGTGCGGGGGGTGACCTTTTTACTTGGCCGCTGCCGTGAGCAGTTCAACCAGGGCCGCTTCCTTTTCCGGACCGCTTTGGAAATCGAACGCCCGGAAATAACGGGGTTTGTCCGCTTCTGGAGTGGCCGGGTCCTTGATGATTTTGGCCAGCAAGGCAGGGGTCTGTTTGGCTCGTGACCTCCAGATGATGGAACGTCCGGCGGGTGTTTGAATGGCATTGGGTTGGGCGGTGAGGTACGCCCCCAGGCAGGCGTCCCATTTGCCTTCGGCACCGATTCCCAGCGCCTCGAGATACCAGCGATCCGCCCCATCATACTGTCCGGCCAGGTCCGCCCAGAGCTTTGCTGCGGCGGGCGTGGAGAGAAAACGCAAGGCAATGGCACACTCGCGGCGAACTTGGGGCTGCGGATCCCGGACCAATGCTTGCACAAGCGGCTCCAGCGGCAGCGCGAGTTGGCGGGCGATGCGAAGTCCAGTTATGCGCAGATTCGGATCGGTGTCCGTGAGGGCGGTGGCCACCGTGGCGGATTCCTTGCCGGGGATGCGCGCGAGCAGGTGCAGCGCCCGGGCCCGCAGCCGCGGGTTGCTGGAATTCCACTGCTTTTTGAGGGCGGATTCCGCGGCGGCGCCGGCCTGGTGCAGGGCATTCCAGGCGAGGTACCGCGTGGCGTGATTGGGTGAGGCCAGAGCCGCCGTCGCGGCGTCCGGCGTTCGGAGATCGAGGGCCGGAACGGACGGTTTGTGTCCCTTGGGTGCGACGCGGTAAATGCGCCCGGTCATGGCTTCGAGCTTCTGGTCCGCCATGTAGTGGCCGCCTACGCCGGCGTCATTCCAATCGGAGATAAGCAGTGCGCCATCGGGGGCGACGCAGACATCGCTGGGTCGGAACCAGTCGTTGTCGCTCGAAACGACATCCACGATACGGGCGCGATATCCCGCTCCATCGTTTTCCACCGGATAGGCTCGGACCACCCGAGGTCCGGCATCGCAGTGGATCATTTGTCCGCGAAAAACCTCTGGAAGGAGCGAGCCTTCGTAGATGCACATCCCGGTGGGCGAGCCGGCGCCAGTTTGGAGCAGGTTTGGGACGACGCCGGGATCATTGAGGTGCCAATGCCGCAGAGGGATGTCGGTTTCGAGGTTGGAACGTTTGTTGCCCCAACCGGCACCGGTCACTTCATCGGTATACCCGTAATTTCCGTACTCCATGACGAAGTTGATCCGCACACCCTTATTGCCATCGTCGTCATTATCGGATTGCCAGAGGGTGCCGAAGGCATCGACGGCAGTTTCGTAGTTGTTGCGGAAGTTCCAGGCGAGGGTCTCGAGTTTCGAACCGTCGGGTTCGCAGCGGAAAACCATGCCTTGGCGATAGGGTTTGCCGTGCGCGGCGACCACCCGTCCGGAGAGGTCCTGCACCGGGCGCCCGGCTTCGTCGAGCAGTTGTTTTCCTTCGTTGCCGAAGTTGAAGTAGAGCTTGCCGTCGGGGCCAAAGGTGAAGGCATGAACGCCGTGGTCGTGATCCACCCCGGCAATGCCCGTGAACAGCTTGCGTGGAGGGCCGTCGGCTTTGTCGTCCCCATTCTTATCTTCGAAGACCAGGATGTCGGGTGAACGCGAGACGAGGATACGGGAGCCGAGCACGCAGATTCCGAGGGCGGTGTTGATATCGTTGCCCTGGTAGAATGTCTTCTCGCTGTCGGCAACCCCGTCGCGGTCGGTGTCTTCCAGAATGACGATGCGATCGCCAGACGGTTGGAGTTTTCCCCACTTTTGCCACAGCCGGTAATTCACGCCTTCCGTACACCAAACGCGCCCGCGGGAATCAATGTCGAGATTGGTGGGGTTGCGGACCGCGGGTTCGCACGCGAAGAGAGTGACTTCCAGCCCATCGGCGACCTTCATTTGCTGCATCTGCGCGAGCGCGGCGGGTCTTCCAGCGCGATCCTGGGCGGGCAAATGCAGCGTCGCGGCAAGGGTGAAAAACAAGGCCGCCGTGGCAGGAGCGATCAGCGGACGATGCGAGGTCGTTCGGAGAGACGTGGGAGGCATGGGGCAACAATTTGGCGATGGGACGGCAAAACGTGCCGGGACCGATCGCGGATGACGATCTGAAGTCTATCCAGGGAGGATGGCGTGCCAACGGTTTTCGCTGTCGGAGTTCACGGAATCACGGTGGCGACCCCGGCGGGTCGGGCACGCGTGGGCGCCCGCTGGGTCAGCGTGTCGCCGAGGTCTGCGCGCGCCTCCTCCGCCAACAGTTGCAATCGGGCGACCACCTGCTGATGGGACGCCGCGACGTTGCGAGTTTCACCCACGTCGTCCACGAGATGGTACAATTCGAGGTCGGCCTTGGCGGAAGCGTATTTTGTAGGTCGCCCATCCCGGGCGGGTGGCGCCTGTGGGTTCACGGTGGCGTAGGAATGGGGCAGAATGAGTTTCCAGGGTCCGCTGCGCACGGCCTCGAGATCGTTCTGGTGGTAGTAGAACCATAGGGCGCGGTGGGGGCTGGAGGCTCCGGGCATGGCAAAGAGCAGCGGCGAGATATCGAGGCCATCAATGGGCCGCACGGGAAGGGAGGCGCCGGTGAGGCGAGTGAGCGTGGGGAGGATATCGATGGTCATCGCAGGCTCCCGGCACACCGTTCCGCGAGGCACGCGGTCGGGCCATCGGGCGATCATGGGCACCCGAATCCCACCCTCCCAGGTCGTTCCCTTGCCTTCGCGCAGAGGCCCGGCAGATCCGGCATGAGGTCCGTAGGAAAGCCAGGGACCATTGTCGGAGGTGAAGAGAAGGAGCGTTTGTCGGTCGAGCCCGAAGCGGTCCAGGGCTTGCATGATTTCCCCGACCGATTGATCGATTTCCGCGACCACGTCGCCGTAAAGCCCGGCTTTGGAGGCGCCCCGGCGGGCGGAGGAAACGTGCAAGGGCACATGCGGCATGGAATGAGCAACGTATAGGAAGAACGGGCGATGTCGGTTCTCTTCGATAAAGGCGACCGCCCTGCGGGTGTAGTCGGTGGTCAGTCGATCCTGATCGGCCGGGCTGACTTCGGCGTCAACGATCCGATCGCCGTCGTAGAGTGGCAGCGGCGGGTAAGTGCCGGCCTTCGCTTCCGGATGATACGGCCACATGTCGTTCGAGTAAGGCAGCCCATACCATCGATCGAATCCCTGACGGGTGGGGAGAAACGGTGGCAGATGACCAAGGTGCCATTTGCCCACCATGCCGGTGGCGTAGCCGCGCGCGCGAAGCAGATCGGCGATGGTCTCCTCCGTCGGATCCAAGCCGTGCTTGGCGCGATGGTCGAGGGCACCGGTGATGCCGACACGGTTGGGGTAGCATCCGGTAAGCAGTGCCGCCCGGGACGCGGAGCAGACCGGTTGCGCCGCGTAAAAGTCGGTGAAGCGCATGCCCTGTCGCGCCAGACGATCCAGATGGGGCGTGCGAATCGTTTTTGCGCCGAAGCAGCCCAGGTCTCCGTAGCCCAGGTCGTCGCAAAAGATGAGCACGACATTGGGTCGGTCGGTGGCCGGCGGTGCGGCGACGGCGAGGGGCGCCGCATCCAGGAGTCCCGCGGTCAGGAAGGTCAGAACGCCAAGCCACTGGTGGAATGCTCTCATAAGGGTGCGGGCTAGAATCGGATCGTCGCCAGGGTCTCCTCGACCCTTCCGGGGTTGATCCAATGAACCCGGTCGGGCAAGGGATCGGAATCGGGCGGGGCACCCTTGCGCACGACAAAGACGAGAGTGGGAATGCCTTGGGCTTCGAGTCGGTCGCGCAGCTGGCGGCGGTGGTCATCCCAGAGGAGCAGAATGAGGATGCAGCCGCTGAGGTGAGTGCTGTGTTTGAATACCAGCTGCTCCAACGAGGACGGATCGCCCAGGGGTTGCAGTTCGACGCCGGCGAGCACTTCCAGCAGTTGCTCGCCGTGAGCGACGCCTCGTCCGCCGGTAAACACATGCGCGCGATCCCCGACGAACATCAGGTCGAGCAGAGAATCCTGCTGGTCGACGGTGCTGGCGAAGGAGGCGGCGAGGGACACCGCGTCCTCGAAGGCGTCCGCCTCCGGACCGCCGGCGAAGGTGTCCAGGAGCAAGGCATGGCGGACGAAAAACTCCTCCTGGAACTCCTTGACGATCGGACGTTGGGTGCGGGCCCAACCGGCCCAATGGATGCGACGCAAGGGATCCCCGGCGCGGTATTCCCTGACGGACACAAACTCCTCGGAATCGCCGACGGAACCGGCGAAGGCAATGCCGCCGGAATGGAGGCGTTGGGCCCGGCCGGGAAGTGGAATGGGGGGAATCAGGAACCGGCGAGGAAAGACCATGAGGTGGGCGGGCGATTCCTTCACCACCGCCAATCGACGAAACAGTCCCAGGGGATCGGTGCGGGCAATCTCCGACGGCCCCAGCGACAGACGTCCGCGGCGAAGCGGATGGAGTTCCACCGGCAGGTCGACCGACGAAAGCGGCGGAAGGTCCGGGAGGGGGGTGGGATCAACGCGCGCCCGGCGGTTGCGATGGCATAACCAGGCCCATCGATAGAAGCGGTAGCGGCGGTCGAACCAGTTGCGGCCGGATTCCTCGGGTTCGACGAGGGTGGAGAATTCGAGAGGTGTCGGGCGCGGATCGGGGATGCCTTCCCAAAACTCGGTGCCCCGATACCAACGTCGGGTCTGGTTGTGGACAGTGATGCGATAACGCATGGGTGCCCCGACGCTGGCATGCCGGGGCAGGGACCGTTCAACCGCATAGGCGTCCTTGGGTTTACGCACACTGAGCAACGCCACGGACAACAGGCAGAACAGGAGGCCAAAGAGGTGGTGCGCCATGGTCTGGCCGACATCGGTGAAGGAACCGGCGGCGAGCATGGCCCAGAAGAGGAGGGCCCCGGCTGGAGTGACGTGACGCCACAGCCATTGGCGCAAGGCGAAGAAAACCCGGTAACTGCGATGCAAGCGGGCGTCGAGTCGCGGCGACAAGGCCGGTTCTGGCCGGCTGGGAAGCGCCGGGACCTGGCTGCCGGGGGGCGGAGACTCGGCGGCGGTGCGGGGAGATGCGGGGCTCGCCATGGTTGAGGGCTCGCGGCGAACGCGTTCGCCTCGTCTATTTCGGCAGAGGCCGCGATCGCAGGAGGTCTTCGACCACGATTTCGGGTGAAGTGCCGGCGAAGCGGGCCTGCGGATCGATGACCAGTCGATGGGCGATGACCGGCAGCGCCAGTTCGGCAATGTGATCGGGAGCGACGAATTCGCGGCCGTCGAAGAGTGCCATCGCCTGGGCGGCGCGCATGAGGGCGAGGGATGCCCGAGGACTGGCGCCGAGTGGAACGCCAGGGATCGACCGGGTCGCCTGAACCAGGCCCACGATGTAATGGAGAAGTTCGTCGCTGATCCGGATCGATTTCACCGCCGCGCGCAGTTGGCGAATCTCATCGGGCGTGCAGCAGGGCTGAATTTCCTCGATGGGATGGCTTTGGCGTTGGCCTTTCAAAATACCGACCTCCTCCGCCGCCGGCACGTAGCCGAGTGCAAAGCGCATCATGAACCGGTCCATTTGCGCCTCGGGCAACGGGTAGGTGCCACGAAACTCGACCGGGTTTTGAGTGGCGACGACAAAGAACAGGTCCGACAGCGGGCGTCGTTGGCCCTCGATGCTGACCTGTCCTTCCGCCATGGCTTCGAGCAGCGCCGATTGCGTGCGGGGCGAGGCCCGGTTGATTTCATCGGCGAGCAGGATGTCGGTGAAGATCGGGCCTTCGCGGAAGAAGAACGATTGCTCGCGCTGATTGAAGACCGAGACGCCAAGGATGTCGGTGGGCAGAAGATCAGGGGTGAATTGAATGCGCGCGAAGCGGGAGTCGATGGATTGGGCCAGGCACTTGGCCAGCGTGGTTTTTCCCGTACCCGGGAAATCGTCGAGCAACACGTGACCACCCGCGGCGAAGGCGGCCAGCAGGCGCCGGGTGGCCACCTCCTGTCCCCGCATCACCTTGCGGATGTTGTCCGACAGTTTCTGAAACACCCGGGCCGCATCGGCGGCTTGATCTGGCATGCCGGAGACGATGACGGCACGGCCGCCCGGGCGGCAAGAAAACGTCCGAGCGTTCGTCCACTGGACCTCAGCCGCCCGCCACGATCCGGACGATCTCGAGTCGGTCGCCGGGGGCGACGGGTCGTTGGGAGAACTCGGACGGGGCGACGGCCTCTCCATTCAATTCCACCACGACGCTGCGGGGCAGGAGACCCTGTCGAACGAGGAACGCATCCAACGCCATGGGAGCGTCCAGAGCGATGGGAGTGCCATTGGCAATCACGGCCTGGGCGATGGGTGAACGCGGGGACGGCAACTCGGCCATGGCGGAAGTGTAGGCAGGGGACAGCCCGGACTCACGCCGTTCTTCTCCTTTTGGTGGAAAACTCCTAGACTCATCGCGTGACCGTCAAAGAGCTGAGTCAATGGGTGCGGGCGGGCAAGATTGACACCGTGCTGGTGGGGTTTCCCGACCCATTTGGCCGGTTGGTCGGCAAACGCTATCGAGCCGATTTCTTCCTGGACCACGTTATCGAGGATGGCACCCACGGGTGCAACTATCTGCTGACGGTGAACATGGATATGGACCCCTTGGACGGTTTCAAGGTGGCCAACTGGGATGCCGGTTTCGGGGATTTCAAGATGGTGCCGGATCTGTCGTCGTTGTGCATTCTCCCGTGGCAGACGGCCAGTGCCCTGGTGATTTGCGATTATCAACGGGACGACGGGAGTTATGTGGCGGAAGCGCCGAGGTCGGTATTGCGACGACAACTGGCTCGGGTGGCGGACCGGGGATGGACCGCATTCTGTGCCAGTGAGTTGGAATTCTACCTTTTCAACCAGAGTTACGAGGCCGTTCACGCCGGGGGCTACCGCGACCTTCAGCCGTCGAGCGACTACCGGATCGATTATCATTTGATGCAGCCGACGCGGGACGAGCCGCTCATGCGGGCGATTCGCAATGGCATGACGGAGGCTGGGATTCCGATCGAGAACAGCAAGGGCGAGTGGAGCCGCGGCCAGCATGAGATCAATTTTCGGTATGCGGAGCCTTTGGCGATGGCCGACCGCCACGTGGTCTTCAAGCAAGGCGTCAAGGAAATGGCCGTGCAGCACGGTAAGAGCGTGTCCTTCATGGCCAAATATGCGCCCAACGAGGCCGGCAACTCGTGCCACATCCACGTCAGTCTGTGGAAGAACGGCAAAAGCCTGTTCTGGAAGGAGGCCGGTCGAGCCGCCAAGAGTCAGCGTTCCGGGGCGCCGACCCCGTTCTTCCGCGCGTTCCTGGGTGGTTTGATGAAGTATTCGCCCGAGTTCTGCCTGTTCTTCGGACCCACCATCAACAGCTACAAACGGTATCAGCCGGGAAGCTGGGCCCCCACGCGCATGGCCTGGGCCACCGACAATCGAACCACCGGGTTCAGGGTGGTGGGCGAAGGCAAATCCTTTCGCATCGAGAACCGGATGCCAGGTGCCGACGCGAATCCGTATCTCGCCTTCGCCGCGATGTTGGCGGCCGGGTTGGCAGGCGTCGACGAGGGACTGGACTGTGGCGACGAATATCGAGGAAACGCCTACATTGACCCCGCATTGACCCGGTTGCCGTCGAGTTTGAAGGAAGCGACGCAGTTGCTCGAAGGTTCCCGACTGGCCCGTACCGCCTTCGGCGACGAGGTGGTCGATTTCTATGCGCATCATGCGCGGCTGGAGCAGAAATCATTCGACGACGCGGTGACGGACTGGGAGAAGCAGCGTTACTTCGAACGAATCTAGCCTCAACGCGCAACGTTCCGTGGGGGGCTGAGGGTTCCTTCGTGGAGGCAAAGCGGGCGAGGGACGTGTGCGGCGACGAACGATCCATGCCGTCGCATCGGCGCCTGGCCTGGCCTGGGCGGGCGAGTCGCCACTGCCTCTGGGGCGACGCCAGTTCCCGCACAACCCAGCGGGTCCCCTTATCTGGCGCCGCCCCGTTACGTCCGGCTTCGCCGCCCGCGGAGCGGATTCCCACCTCCTTGGCAGGATTTCCTCAGGAGAGATTGTTGATGACGCGATCCGAATTCCTGCGGCAGCTGAGAAGGCCGGCCGCAGGTTTGGAACGTAGCTGGGACACCTCAGGCCCGGGCCTCCACCGGGCTGGCATTGGAAGGACCCTGCTGCTGGGCAGGGCCGCTCGGACGCACGTCATTCTCATGATGACGGACGTGTTCGGGCCGCACCAACCACAGCAGTGCGATGGCCGCCATGTGCGCGAAAGCCAGACCCACTCGGACTTTCAAACGCGGCAACGGCGGAATGCAGGCGACGTCATACATAACAGCACTTCCGTTGATGCGATCTCACACGGAAAGTGCGGTCAGGTAAATGCGACGATGGTCGTAGGAATTCCTGCTACTTGAGGGTTGCGCGGCGACGTGACGGGTACAGGTTGGCGGCTCCATGGCCAACTTTGAGATTATCGAGCAGGAGGGCGTGCGTCTGGTGAAGGTGACCCTGAAGGATGAGGCGGTGCGGACCGAATCGGGCGCGCTCTATTACATGCGCGGAGCCATCCTCATGGAATCGAAGGCCCCGAGTCTTGGAGGATTCCTGAAGTCCATTGCCACGGGCGAAAAGGTCTTCCGCCCGATCTACACCGGCACCGGGGAGTTGTACCTGGAACCTTCGCTGGGCGGATTCCACATTTTCGACTGTGGCGGTGCCACCTGGATCGCGGAGAACGGCGCCTACTGGGCATCGGAGGTGGGTGTCGTGGTGGATTTGCATCGGGAAAAGGCGTTGACGTCGTTGAAAAGCGGCGAGGGATTCCTGGACTACCAAACAAAACTTTCGGGCGAAGGAAAGGTGGTGCTGGCCGCCCAAGGCCCGGTTGAGACGATTCAACTCAACGATGAAAAGCTCGTGGTGGACGGAAATTACGTGTTGGCCCGCACGGGTGCCATTCACTATTCGGCTCAGCGCGCCACCAAGTCGCTCTTTGGATCCCTGACTTCGGGTGAAGGATTCGTGCGGATTTACGAAGGCACCGGAACGCTGCTCATGGCGCCCATGCCATACTGGCGGCACCGGCTCTTTGCCAGCATGGCGTCGCTGCGCGCCGGAGCCGGTGGGGGACCTTCGGGCGGAACCGAGTGAACGTTGACGCGCCTTGCCGAAAAGGTTCAGGGAACGGAGTCCTGGGGGCGCCGGAGGTTGAGCCAGTCACGAATCGCGTCTGCGTAAAGAGCAGGGCTGGCGTCGGGTTGGTCGTTGTGGTCACCGCGAATCTCAGCCAGGCGCTTGGCGCCCGTCGACGCGGCGAAATTGGCTTCGGCATGATGGAACGGGATCAGGGTGTCGTCGCGACTGTGGAGAATAAGCACGGGCACACGGATGGCCGGCAGCTTGGACCGGGTGTCGTAGTGGATGGTGGCAACCAGGCCCACCGGAAGGATGGGAAACAACTCTTTTCCCAGATCGGGAAGGCTGGTGAAGGTACTCCGTAGGATCAGTCCACGGAGGTCGGGATGCCGCAATGCCAGTTCCGCGGCGATGCCACCGCCAAGACTTTCGCCGTGTGCCAGGATCTGCGACTTGGCGAAGCCGTGGCGTTGGAGCCATTCCAAAGCGGCTTCGGCGTCTCGATAGGTGCCTTGCTCGGTGGGGCGCCCTCTGGACTGGCCATACCCGCGGTAATCGTAGGCGAAGACATTGAGACCAAGATCCAGCAGGAGTTCATAGAGAGACACCCGGTGGCTGATGTTGCCTCCATTGCCGTGGCTGACCAGAACCGCGAGATTGGCATGGCGGGCACCGTCTGGCGCCGGAAGAAACCAGCCGCTCAATTCGACACCGTCGGCGGTCTGGAACCGAACATCCTGCCAGCGCCAGCCCAGGGCATCCGGCGTGACAGCCCAAGATCGGCTTGGCTGATAGACATTGACCCTCTCGAACCAGCGAAAGAACAGCCAGAGGGCCAACGGTATGCCAAGAAGGAGAAACCATCCCATGCGCGTGCGGCGAGGTGCCGGGTTGGCAGGATGCTGGCCTGTCACACCCGAGAGTCGGTTCGCCCGGTCAAAGTCAGGCGCTCCCCCTGGCCGAGGACGCGGTAACCCTGATGAAGGGTATCGCAAGCGGCTCTGAACTCGTCGGGCGATGCCGTGTTGAACGTGAACATGTCGTAATGGCAGGGAATTGCCTGGCGGGCGCCGATGTCCTTGGCCAGTTCCGCGGCTTCGCGACCCCACAAGTTCCCAGCCACCCGTCGCTCCGGAGCCCGACCATTGATCGGCAGCAGCGCCAGATCGATTTGGTAAGGACGCAAGGCGTCCGCCATAGCCGGGAATCGGATGGTATCGCCGCTGTGGTAGAGACGAAAGGGACCGGCTTCCAGCACCCAACCCAAATAGATCAGGCGGTTCGAGGCATCTCGCGACAGTTCCTCGTGAGCTGCGGGTACAGCGATGAATCGGAAACCCGAGATGGAGAGGTCCGACGGAGCATGAGCCGGCAGTCCATCAGGGCTGGCCGCGTCCATTCCCAAGATGCGTTGCGGGTCTAAACCGCTTCGCTCCTGTACCGTGGCCCGATTCGCCTCCGGGCAGACCAGATGGAGACCTGGATTGGCAGCCACGAGCGGTCGGAGGGTCTCAGGGTCGAGATGGTCGGTGTGGGTGTGGCTGGAGGTGACGACGTCGATGAAGTCGAGGCGCTCGGGCGCGATCACCCGTTCGCTCATCCGCACATGGGGTTTGTCAGTGCCCGCGTATTTCCGGGTCAACGAGTCGGACAAATAGGGGTCAAGCAGCGCGGTGCGTCCCTGAAAATGGACCAGGAAACCGCTTTGGCCGAGCCACCAAAGGTCGAGGCGCGGAGCGGCATGGCCGGTTGAGTTCTGCTCGGCTCGGGCTTTCTCGACGTCCGCAAGGAAGGCGTCGTCTTTAAGCCAAGGTCGGATCTGCGGGTTGGGAATCATTTCACGGCCGCGGCGGCGTGCGAGGGTTCTACCCCAGCCGCACCCTTCACTACAAACGCGGTCGTGGGGGCAGAGTTTCGGTGGCCTGCTGGGCCATGACCCGAGCGACGAGTCCGGTGTTGACCGAGACGGGAATGAGTCGGCGCGTTTCCTCCAGGAACGCTTCCTCGATGGACCGTCTCCTGGCGATGTGATCGCGATGCTGGGCAAGGCTGGCCGAGGACTCCAGGGTTGCGCGGCGTCCCGGACGGCGGTCTGCGAGGCGTACGAGGTAAACCGCGTCGCGACCGCGAATGACCGGACTCACATCGCCTGGTTTGAGCAGGGCCATTCCTGCGATGAGAATGGCTGGATCCAAGTTGTACTTCGAAGGATCCGCGGCCAACCACCCGAGGTCACCTCCCCGCAGTCGGGTCGATGGGTCCTCGGAATATTCCGCGGCGAGTCCGCCGAAATCGGTCGTTCCTTGCGGCAGTTTGCCGACCTGGATTCGTGCTTCTTCCAATCGGGACTCGGCGCGCCGGGTCTGGTCGTTGGTGGCCTTGGGATTCACCTCCAGGCGGAGCACGGCAAGGCGGACTTCGTCGGGTGGCGCGGTTTGGTGGTGGTCGGGCGTCGGGGTTCTGGTGTGGTCAGGAACCTCGACTCGGGGTTCCCGGAATCGCGGCTCCAGTTCGCACTCCTTCAACTTGGCGATGAGAACGGATTCGATGGCGCGCTGCACGGTGGGGTCGCGATCCAGCCCCATTCGAAGGGCGCGAGCGACCAGTTGTTCCCGCTCGATGAAGTTCTCCAAAACACGACGAGAGTCGGGTGAGGAAGTTCCCCGAGTGAAGTGGATGAGTTCGGCCTGGAGTTTCTCGATCGGAATCGATCTTCCATCAATAACGGCGATCGGTTCGTCCATCGGTTCCGGTGTGGTGGCGTCGACGGTTTTGGGGCGTTCGCAGGCGGTGAGTGCGAGCATCCCAAGGGCCAACGCGGTCAGGGACCAAGGCGGTTTCATGATGGAGGAAAGAGCGAAGGTGAGATCGTTCCTGAGGGAGCGCGCCATGGACCGGGAGTGCGAGTCACTGGCGCTCGACGCGCACCCGGAAGAATCGCTGGGGACTGGTGGTCGGGTTTCGGTCGGCCAGGATCGTTCGCGACGGATCGTTGGTCGTCCCCGACAGAGCTTCGAGCGCCTCCGCGGCGTTCTCCCATTGGAACAAGTCCGCCGAAGTCTCCACATGATAGACAAGGTCGGTGGCGCCGTTGCGTCGGCGAAACGCGAGTCCGAGGCGACCGGCCGCCTGGAACGGCATTGGCAGATTACTTCCGATGGTCGAGTCCGCCTGGCGCGGATCGAGGTCAAAGGCGTACTCGAGAAAATTCGAGATGCCATCCTTGTCGATGTCCTCCTGGCCGAATGCATTCAAGTCGCCCGCCGCATTGGGAAACCATGCGGCGCGCCAATCGGCGAAGGTGCGAATGATCGTGTGGATGCCGTTGCCCGAAGGGATGGTCGGATCGGGGCCGCCGGGTGCTGATTCGGAGCTATCGGTGGGATCGTACTTGTCGAGACCCCGCTGGTCCTCCCACCAATCCGGGGCGCCATCACCATCGGTGTCGGTCGACGCACCTCCAAGCTCGAGGTCGACGCGTTGGGTTCCTGCTCGCCGCGACTGAGCCAAGGAGAAGCCATCCACGGCACCCGGGGAGATGTTGAGGGGGCGCCCATCGAGAGTGACCGAGAGATGTTGGACCGGGGTTGAGGTGGTGGTCAGGCCGACGGCTTTCGGCCGGACCGTAAGGTCGTAGGCGAGGAGTTCGTGAGGGATGCGAAGCCGATAGGAAAACCGTCCGTCGCTGAGCGACTCAAGTCGGGTTTCCAGGCGCACGTCGCGTCCACTTGGTCCGGATACGCGCAGGTTCCAGACGAGTAGTCCCTGGGTCACGGGGAACTCGCGACTTCCGAGACGTTCGACGACACGTCCGTACAGGATGGTGTCTGGTTCGGAGATGCGCGCGGCATGACCGTGATGGGAGGCGGTCCAACCCAGGACGATGCCGACCGCCGTGGAGAGTGCGGAGATACGCTGGTACCCGTTGGGCGGCAAGCGGTGGGAGGCCGAATGGGCAGGGCGGTGGCCTGAGACCGCGTCTTGTTGAGGGGCGGATGAAACCTTGTTCATGGCTTGAGACGGTTGGGATGGAGGCGGGTCCGGAGGCAGGTTGAGTATCGGTCTCAGTTTCCGGAGTAACCGTAGGTTTCGAAGGTGAGGCGAATGTCCGTCACCTTGTCGATGAAGTCCGCGATGCCGATATCGGGATTGGTGTGGAGGGATTGTCCCGGGATGATCAGGAGCCAGCGATCATTCCAAACGCTGCGCCCGATAAATCGGGTGACGTTGAGGTCATCGTCGCTGACATCGACGGCGGCGCGGAAGGAGGAGAATCGGCGTTGTTCGCCAAACGCGCCCCCCAGACTGTCGAGGGTCGCCAGCCAGCCCGGCAGTTCCAGGTCGGCGGTGCTGGTGATATGTGGCGCTGGAATGGCTTGATCCATCACCTTCCAATGTCGCGTGGCTAGTGTCGGGCTATGAGGAATCGTCATGATGTCGAGGCCCGCGGGGACGAGATAGACGTAAGGGGTGCGGGCAAGATTGGCGATCGGGTAGTTCTCGAACCGAATGCCGGCCGCCCGGATTTTGGTGGCGTACAATGTCGGATCGTAAGCGGAGTCGCCCGGGCCCAGATCGTTGCCGAAGAAGTTCTTTCCGGCGACGACGGCAGTGGGGAAATCGATCACGATGCCAGGCTGGACCTTGCCGGACGGTGCGAAGGGGCGGCAGAAGCGGCGGAATTCAGGGAGGCTCCAAAGGTCGTCGACCTTGGCCGCGGCAAGGTAGTCGCGCCAACCCTCGATCGCAGTGACGCGGGCCTTCTCGTTGCGAAGGGAGAAGCCGGTGGTATCGAGTTGGAAATTGTTGAAGCCGAGGCGGCCTTCCACGGCGCGGAAATTGTCCTGGAGCCGGCTCATGATTCCGGCGAGGCCTGGACCGGCGACCAGGAGGTTTTCGTCCAATCGCCCGAGAGATCGGGTACGCACGATTTCGGCGAAGAGCGGTTGGGCGGAGGCGCGATCGCGCGGATCGAAGTTGGTCTCGTAATCGTAGGCCTTGGCGGTGATGTAGCAGTAGCGCTGGGCGAGGTCGAAGAGAGCGCGGAAGCGTTGGATGGCTTCGTGGCGCCCGGTGCGGAAGAGCATGTCATGGTACCGTTGATTCTGGGTGGCAGCGGCGAGTTGAGCGCCGGCGTTCCGGCGTTCCTCCAGGATTCGGACGCCGGTTTGGAGCGTGGCTCGGTACTGATCGAGCAGGCCGCGAAGCTGTTCCCGGATGCTGAAGAGTCGGATGCGCGTCACGCCTTCGTTGACCAGCATTTCCTCGATCTCATGGGTCATGGCGATGACCTCGAGGTTCATGCCATCCGTGATGAAGTGCAGTTCATGGGCTTCGCGGGTGGTTTCGAGCGAGATTTCCGTGGCGAGCGAGGTGACTTCCGCGGCAGCGGCGATGCCGTTGGCGACTTTGGCGGCGGTGTTGCCCAGGATGTAACTGACGCCGCGAGGAACGAAGGAGGGATCCGTGGCGGCGCCCACCGCTTTGGGCAGGGCTTCACCCAGGGAAATGGCGGTGAACTTGGCCTCCTCCGCGAATTGCTCGGCCACCGTCTGGGCGACGCGCAGTCCGGCAATGATGCTCTTCAATGACGTGGTCGCAGCAAAGTCCGCCTTGCGCAGCTGAAGTTCATCCGCATCGAACGCGGTTTTGGCGGTGAGCAGTTCGACGCGGTCGCGGATTTGTTTGATGAGGAAGTCATAGTCTCCGACGGCGATGTTCAGATCGGCCTGCACCTGGAGCATTTCTCCGACCAGAGTCTGGAGGCGGCCAGGAGCGGCGCGTTGTCCCCAGTCTGCGGGTGCAACAAAGGTGTAATCGCCGGCGGTGGCGGGCAGTCGGAGATGGACGAGATCGTCACCGAGCAATTCCACGGCGGTGTTTCCTTCGAGGGAGATATCGTTGAGAAAGTGTTCTTCAACCGTGGTTTGGAACTCCTCGGGAACGAAGTTCGCCAGGTCGTAGAATGAAACGTACTCATCGAAGTAGGTGACATTGTTGGCCACCGGGACGGTCTCGGCGGTGATGGCGTTCACGTCGACGTACATGAACAAGTTGAGGTCGGGGCCGGCGTAACCCGCGGGGTAGGCTTTGCCTGGCCCGATCTGGCCGTCATAGGGCGTGCCGAAGATTTCGATCAGCCGATTGCGGTATTCGAGGTCCTGGGCAACGGCCTGCAGGCGAAGTTGCTCAGCGTTCAAGGCGACCTTGCGGAGTTCCGACTTTTGGTGGTTGGCGTGATCGAAGGCGACACTGGCGTTGCGCAGAGCTTCCAGGGCGCGCTCGAAGATCTGCTCGTAGTGGGACAAGCCCTGGACCGCCTTGGTGCCGATCTGGGCCGTGGAGCCGACGTCGATGTGGGTGGGATCGATGTCGAAGGGCAGGACATCGGGATCCAACCCCAGGGCATTGAGGCCCGAGTTGGCGGCATCAAGAGTCACTTGAATGCCCGCGAGATGCGTGGCGATCTGCGCGATCTCCGGGACGCCATAGCGGTCGAGGCGGTCCGATCCCTGATGTGCGGGGTTCGGATCCACCGCCGGCAGGAGGGCATTGGCAGTCAGCCAATCGCACAAGGCAGCCTGGGAAGTGCGACGGGCCCATTCGGTGACTCCCCAGGCGCGGCTGGAATCAGGATCCGTGTAGCCGGTGAGTTTGGCGTCGGGCGACTCACTGTAGCGCGATCGGAAGGTGAGTTGGACGATCTCGGCCCCGACCTGGGCGCGTGCGGCGGCGGTGCGAGCGAACGATCGTTCGTCGCTGTAGTCGACGGAAACAACGATGTCCAAAAGGTTGTAATACTCACCCCGGGCTTCCCAATCGAAGAAGGGGGAAACGAGCAGGTCGTAGCGTTTGCGCATCGCCTGGAGGTAGTGACCCCAAGCATCGCCGTGTCCCATCGGGTGTTGCTTGAGAGCGTCCAACTCATCGACGAACCCGTCGTTGTTGGCGTCGGTGATCTGGTAGTTGAGCGCATAGGCGACTTCGCCGGCTCCCTTGGTGAAGTTCCAGACGAGGCGGTTGAACACCGGCCGACTGTGGTTTTCGTCGACGCCGCGGAGCAGCGCCAGTTCCTCGGCGAGGAGGGACGGCACCTGATTCTCGAAGCAGTAGCGGGCCGAGTTAAGGGTGTTCGGGGCGACGCCGTCCATGCCGTACCCGATAGTTGGATCGAGTGCGTCGTCCCACGCCTCGTGGCCGAGCAGAGTGTAGAACTCAGCAAGCCGGGTGGAGGCGAGGAGGATGGCGGCGTTGATCCCCGGGGTGGCCAGGGGCTGGCTGGCGTCGATGCTCAGGAGGCGTGCCCGTCTCAGGACCGTTTCATAGAGTTCAATGAGGCCGAGGTTCTCGACCACGTCCTTGGAGGCATTGAGGGCGACCGGACCGACAAAGGGCCCGCCGAGTTGTTGAATCATGGTGGCCGCCGTCGAGGGGCTGGTGTTCTTGGCGAAGTCACGAATTCGGGCTTCGTAAGGATTCACCGCATCGAGAACCCGCTTGACCCAGCCGGAGGCGAGTTGGGCCCGATAATCGGGGCGTCCGTCATTATCGAGGTCCGCATCTGACGAATTGGCGGCACCCGCCCAGGCCGACCAATTTGGATTGCTCGCAAGGGGGACGTTGAATCGGTAGTGAGTGAGGAAGAGGTTGTCGGCCAGAAGCAGAGCCGGATTCGAATGCAGATCGATCTGATTCCAACCGGCCACGCCGTCGCCTCCGGAACCAAAAACATTCCAGCCGGAGGCATTCGTCGGGAGATCGCCGACCTTCACGGTCCCGTCGTCCTCGTGGTACCACCAGGCGTAAGCGATCTGATCGACATTGCCACCGAAGTCGGCGGTATGGCGGAGGGTGATCTTTTCGTCGAAGACATTGGCCGGCAGGATCGTCTTGATCGCGCCGCGATACGGCTGAGTGGGTGCGATGCGGAGGACGTGCAAGGCGACGGGGGCGGCGCCGAGGCTGGGATGATTGTTCTCGGCGATGGTGATGTAGGCGGAGCTGGGTTGGGAAATAGTCGGATCCAGGAGTCTGGGGTTGGTGACCACCGCCAAGCCAGGACCGAGAGCCGTCAGAGGTTTGACCACGTTGGTATTTCCACCGATGGGCTCCAACCCGACGTTCCATCCATTCCCACTTCCCTTGGCCAGACCCAATGGATTTCGGGAGAGGGCGTAGAGGGCATCGATCGCGGTTGTCCAAGGATTCGGACTGCTCCCTTGGGCTATGGCTTTGAGCACCCCGACTTCGTTGGTGGTAAGGACATTGGGCTCCAGCACATAGACCGGCGGCGGGCTCGCGGTCAGATCGGAATCCCCGAGGGTTCGGTCATTGAGGAAACCACGGAGGACGAGGACGCCTGGGGAACTGGTCGCCGTGAGTTTCGCCAGGGGGCGATAGAGGAGGCGTCGCTGCAGGGAGGGTGGAAGTTTGTTGAAGTACCAGGTGTCGCCGTCGACGGTGATGTCGGGGCTGGCAGGGCTGTTGAGATTCGCGGGTAGGGACCCGATCGGCAACGGCAGCGTGCGTTCCTCCAGCGGTGCGATGACGCGGGCGGAGAAGCTGTTCAGGAAATTCGTGGGACTCGAGGCGAGGCCCTGCATGCTCGGGTTAAGCGAGTCGAAGACGACTTCGCCGGCCGCGAAACCAACGACTCCCGGCAAGCCGGTGGTCTCGGGGTTGTCGGACTTATACTCGCCGCCGGCGTAGGTAAGCGTCTCACCGGCCTTGAGAATCGGGGCATCCGCAGGCCAGACCGTGTCGAACTGGACGGCGACCGGCTCGGTCCGGGTGATGTCGTCGAAGTCGAACACGCCCAGCAGGCCGGCGCCGATATTGAAGGAAGGCAGGAACGGCAGGCAGTCCCCGGGGCCTTCGACGCTGTTGCCGACATCGTCGAGATCGAAGGGGTACCAGAAGTCGTCGGGGAGCGTGTAGAAGAAGCGCGCGGCGAAGCGTGTGCCACCGGCCACGGCCCAGGTGCCGCCCTTGTGGTCGACAAACCAACTGCGCGTGGCGAGGCCGCGATATTGGAAGTAGGTGCCGTTGGGAGCGGCGGTGGTATTGAACTCGAGCCCCGGGACGGTGTTGATGCAAGGCGTTGCGCCGATGAGTTGGTTGAGCGGATAAGGCGCGGAGATGAATTCGCCCGCCGTCAATCGGTAGAGGAACTCATAACGGTCCGAGACGGATCCCGGCAGGGCCAGAGCCCAGGGATCGCGTGTCGCGGGGTCTTGGGCCACGACCTGGTAGACCGCCATCTTGGCTTCGTTCGCCTCCTTGTCGAAGTACTGGACGAGAACGTAGGGATCGGAAGTGAACTGACTGGTGCGCAGTTGACCACCGGAGGCGGCGATGAGGCCCGTGGTGATGTTCAGGTCATGGCGCAGGGCGAAGGCGGCGGGTATGGATTGGCCGGCCAGGTTGGCACGCAAGGACGGGAAGACACGCGCATGTTCCTCGTTCGGGTTGTACCCGGCACTGAGACGGTCGGGTTGGTTGTAGACTTTGACGTTCTCGTAGCGCGTGGGATCGAAGATGACCTGTCGGGCGCCGGCGGCGTCGAGGCCTTCGGAACCGAGGCGGCTGGCGATGACAATACGTTTCAGGCTGGTTTCCGTGGGAGTCCTGGTGGGGGGAGAGGGCCAGATGAAGCGGTTGTACCAGACCACCGAGGAGGGCCACTCGATGCCATCCTTGGCTTCGTACCAGACGACAACCAGTTCGCCCGGGGTGTTGGGGTTCGGTGCGACGGTGGGCCGTGAGTTGACGGGGATGATGGGACCCTGCGCGCGGTTGCGGTCGTAGATGTCAGGATTGTAATTGGCCAATTCGTTGATGACATACCCGGAGCGCCGATTGGCGGTGTCGGCGGAAGACGACAGCCGCGCTCCGATGGTGGCGGTGCTGGTGGGCGGGGTGGAATCGTTCCAGCGGCGGGTTTGTACGACTCTGACTTCCGCGTCCTCGCGGGTGGTGTCGCCGATGGCTGAGCGGACGTCTGTCGAAGGTAGCGAGTAGAAGAGCAGAACGGTTTTGCCGGGTGTTTGCGCTGAGAATTGTCCGTTGGCGGCGATGCCGTCTCCTGTCGAGTAGAGCAGTCTGGAGAAGAAGCGTTTGTCGTTCGGAGAGGCATCCAATTCGACCGGGGGGGTTGCGGCGATATGACTATAGGCAGGCACCGGATTCGAGTAGGTGCGGGAGGAGTTGTTCTGCCAGGGATCACCGGCGAAGCCGCTGTAGACTTGGAAGACCACGCGCTTGGCATCCGGGCCGGCGCCGTAATCCCAATCGACGAGGAAGATGCCGGGTCGCGTCACGATGGAGAACTGGTTCTTGGCATCCCAGAGCATCATGTCGTCGGGAGTGCTGCCGGGCGGGGCATCCAGGACTCGAAGTTGGTTCCAGCGGGTCTTGGGAGGGGTTGGCAGATTGGGAAGCGCCGGCGGGGAGAAGGAAGCACCGACGGCAATGTTCGTCGGAAAGATGGTCTCGCCGTAGCTCCAGATGATCGTGGCCTCATTGGTGAATGTGGGAATGGACCGGGACCAGTAGGAAACGTTGTTGAGAACCGTGGAAACGAGGGTGTTATTCGTCGCCAATTCGGTCGCGTCGGGGATCAGCAGATCGTTGGCCTCAAAGGTGGTGGAAGGGAAGAAGACCGGTACCGGACCGGCGAAACTCCAGCCCTTGAGACTGAGGAGACCATCGGGACTGGTGGCGCGTGCCAGGACTTGGACCGCCGCATTGTCATCGAACCAAAAGTAGCCTGTTCCAGCCGCACTATTGGTGGGCGTGCTGGTTTGCCGGGTGAGGAGAAGAGGGGCCGCCTCCGGGCTCGGTGTCTGGACGTTGAGGCGATGCTGTTTCTTCCATCGATAGGTGATGGTGACCGGATTGGTCATGGTGAGTTGAGAGACTTGAACGCGGTCGACGACGTCCGGAACGGGGATGGTTTGGGTGGGGCCCGCCGCAGTCAGTTGGTAGTCTTTCACGACATACCGACGACCCCAGTCGCTCGAGTTCACCGGCACGACGTAACCTCCGACCGTGGGGGAAACGGTTTCGCCCGCGGTGATCCAATGCATGCCTTGCGGGGGCGACGGATCACCGGCGGCAGCCACCTCGGTCAGGCCTACCCCTTCATGATCGCTCAGAATGGTGAGTTTGTGGTCGGTGCGCCATTTGAAGGTCACGGTGGCATCATCAAAGAGCAGTAAGGTGGCGGTACGCCCCTGAGAATCGCCGACCTGGGTGTCGATGGAGTATCCCTCCACAAGATGGCGAGTCCCGCTGCTGATTTGGTTCTGGACGGCGAGGCGAATGGTGGTGCCCTCCAGGTAATTCTCGACGTAGTTGGTGGTTTGGAACGGGACAGAATTCACCAGGATTGGAGCGTGCGCGGAAATGACCTGCAGGGTGGCCTGTCGCACGAAGATGCCGTTGCTATGCAACGCGGTGAGCCAACCCCAAGTTCGTACCTGATCGGCATCCATGGTTTGGAGGCTGGTCTCATCGGGAGATTCGCCCAGCAGCAAAACCTCGTTGGCGTTGGCGCGGAAACCGCCCCCCCAGACGATGCGGTCGCTGGTGGGCAGATACGCCAGGGCCGTGGCGGTGAACCCTGATGGCCGGCGGACCGTCGAAGGTTGCGCCGTGGTTTTCAGCCACTTGGTGTTGAGCGCCAGGTCGAAGGCGCCGACGTACTGGCTCGGTTGCAGACCGACGATCTCCGCGGTCTTGGGTCCGAGGGAGGCCCTGGAATTGTCGCTGGAAAACAGATGCAGGGTGGTTGGCATTTGGCCAGCGGCGAGCACCAAGCCATCGGAGCCTTTGATCCTGAGAGGCGATGGATCGGCGGAGGCATATCCTGAGGCATCCAGGGCACCGGACCGGAAATAGACCACGGCGTTGTCGGACGTGTAATCGTCACTTCCCAGGCGCGTCAGGAATCCGACACGCGTCGTGCCCGGCGTCGCACCGCCGGTGGTGGTCGTGGCGAGACCGGCGACGAAGGTCTTGCCACCGATCAAGCGGAGATCGGTGCCATTCACCACATAGCCGGTGGTGGGGGACGTGGCGCTCGAGCTTGGCGCTGGCAGACCTCCGAGGTCGGCGCCGCGTCCGAGGGCATTGAATGCTTTCCATCTGCCATCGGAGCCCAACCTCCCGGCCACCGGAGTCGTGGTGAAATCTCCACTGACATTTCCGACATACAGACTGTTGTCGGCGTTGTAGAGCGCCCCGTTGGCAGCCAGGTTCATGAGCACATGAATATCCGAGTTGCCATCGACGGAGAGGGCGACGGTTTCCTCTCGTGTTGAGTTCCCCGAGCCACAGGCCAACTTCCAGAAGACGCCGGTCGCGTTGGCGGTCATCTTCGCGACGAACGCCACGTAATCGTTGGCAATGCTGGAGTTGCCGAGTGAGACCAAGGTCGCGGTCGATGGCGTGACGCTGGTGACCAGGGCCGCGGAGCCAAGAAAACTGCCGCCAATGCAGATGCCGCCGTCGGAGGTTTCGGCGACGGCATTGATCTCGGCGAAGAGCGGGGCCACGACGAACCTCGTCCACTGGACATTGCCGTTGGTGTCCGTTTTTAGGACGAAGCCGACTGAATTGAGCTGGGCGGAACGAAACGAGCCGGCGAGAAAGATGCCGGAGGGAGTCACCTTCAGGTCCTTGATGCGAACGGGTTCACTATCCTGCGGCGTCGTCTTGGGTCCCATGGAGTTGAACGAGTTGGCGGGAAGAGGGAAAAGCACCCGCTTTGCCCAGACCCAGCCGCCGTTGCCGTCGATTCGACCCAGGAAGACCTCATTGGTGTACCGGTTATTCGCTGGGATCGAGGGGACTGGAAGTCGGATGGTGGGGCCGAATTGCGCGCCACCCAGGAAATTTCCAGCCACCACGACCGAACCGTCAACATCGGCCTCCGCCAGTTGTGCGGCCGCTTCGTCTTCGACGCCGTCGGCGAGGATGCCGGAGATCGTCTTCGCGTAGGTGGAGCGGGCCTGCGCCGGATGAGGAGTCAAGAGGCACGCCAAGAGAACCGTGACGGCGAATTGCCAGGCGAGCGTCTTGCGAGAGATCAGAATGGCGAAACGTGTTCGTGAACGCTCCGGGGTTGGACGCCGTGCGGGGTTCGAGATGCGTTCTGTCATGAGCGAAGGCGGTGAAGGGTTGACGCCATCGGACGGGGGATTCGCCAACGATGAGGAGGTGAGCATGGAAGGAATGGGCGAGGGGCGCATGGCGGGGCACTCAGGAATCAGGGGTTCAGCGCCGCAGTGGAGGCGAGGCGTGACAGGACCAGGGTGCCGCTGGCCTTGAGCGCTGCCTTGTGCAGTCCCTCCACTGTCTGTTGGTAGGTACCCGTGAAACGCGGGGTTCCATTGACACTCATTTCGAGCGCGGCGAGCTGGATTTGAATGTGGTGGGTGATGGTGTACGACTGGGCCCCTTCATTGCTGTGATCAGGATGAAAAGGATGGCGGAACGGGTTCGAGGGATGCCTGGGACCCAACGTCAATGTCCCAGTCAGAGGAGAGGCGGTGGAGAGCGATCCCGCCAGGTCCAGCGCATTGTCCGGCGTCCCATCGTTGTCAGTGAAATCGATCGAGGCGGTGCTGATGCGCTGGGCCAAGGGTGCCGACGTGACGGTGTCTCGCGCGACCGGGAACTGGGCGAGGCGCGCCGGATCTGAGAGGAGCAGGATTTCGGAAGTATTGGTGGAGTTTCGCGCCACGATGACTTCCTTGAGCAGGCGCACTTTTCCGGTGGCATCAGAGTGGAGCAGGAGACGGAGTTGCGCCGTGCTGGCCGTCGGTTCGAGGGTGCCGTTCCGGGCGTTGCTGACCTGGTTGAGGGTGACGTCGCCCACCCAGAGGCCGGCAGGATCGAACGGGGGAACGGTTTGGAGTTGGGCAGGAGTGGCCGCCAGCAATGCGAGCGGCAAAGCGAGTCGGCGGACGGCGACAGCGAAGCGCGACGTGGTTCCCGGTGTGGGGTTCGATGATACGGCAACGGATGTCGGGCGTGAGACAGGTGACTTCATGGGAGAAAGCCAGGTTGAGAATCAGGGTTGGCCGGCCAGGGCAATTGTTGAGGATCGCCGGGCGAGAATGGGCAACCAGAACTGGGTCCCTCGACCGTCGGTAATACGCAGCAGGGCACCGCCGGTTGGGGACGTCATGGCACCTCGGTCGGGCTCGAGGCGGACGGAGGTTTGCGCCCCGGCGGTCAGTGTCGGAAGGCGCAGGACCTCCGGAAGTGGCGCCGTCGTGGTGGTGAGGGTTGAAAGATCACGGTGCCATTGACGCAAGGGAAGGGAGTCGGCGCCGGACGCGATGGCAATTTCGACACGCGCAGGACGTGATGTGGATCGGTTGACGATGCCAAGGGTCCGGGTACCGCCCTGGGATCCAAAGTCGAGTTCGGCGGTGCGCGGAAGGTCGAGGGCAAGCGGTCCTTGGTAAGTCGACGCTCCGTCGGTCTCGATCCAATAGGCTTCCCCGGAGCGCGGTTTCTCGGTGCTGGGTTGACGCAGGAGTTTCCAGAGGCCGGATTCGAGGCGAAACACGCGCAATCGCCGGTGGGCCGGGCTGGCTTCGAAGAATTCCGCGAAGGTGGGCGGGGCTTCGGGATCGACGGGCAAACCCGTCAACGTGCAGGTGTTGGGGTGCCAGTCGATGCGCGTGGTCCGTGCTTCTCCGGTCACCTGCCAGGTGAGGTCCGCGGCGGCATGAATCAAGTAGGCACGTTGCGCTTGGATCTCGTTGAGGTTGGAGAGGAATGCCTGGGGTTGGGACGAGGCATACCAGACGGCCCACCCCTCTTCCCGCCATGGGGCATCACCCGGGCTGCGTAGGTATTGGGAGTGGAGGCGTCCGGGAAAAAACGCAGCCACCGTGTCGACGGGGAGACCCTGGAACAACAGCTCCGGCTTGGCGGTGGCGGGTTGAACTTCCAGATAGACCGAATTCCAGCCCGCCCGGAGCTGAAGGATTTGGGTGCGCGTGGTGTCGGCGTGCGAGGGTCCCGCGAAAGCGACGAAGGCAACGAGCCAAGGAATGGGAATTCTCATGGTTGCGTAAGGGGAAACCGCACTGGGTCGGTGGATGCGACAAGGCGAGGCATGGTTGAGTCACAGGCTGCTGACAGAAAACGCATCGAAAGTTTCGCGAAAACTTATGAGGCCGTGAGGGGAACGATCCTCAGGGGCGGCGGGAAGATCCGCTGGGGCCGAGTCGGCGGATCAAGGATTCTCGGAAACCTTTGGCCCAGGACTCGTTATAGACAGGTAAGGAACCGATCGTGGCCAAACCTGGGAAGACATGTCCGCAATGCGGGGGACCGCTCAACCCAGGCACTTTGGCTGGGTTATGTCCGCGATGCCTATTGAGGCGTGGGTTGGAAACGGCCGCCGCCCCGGCCCGCCGGGTGAGGCTTCATCCCAGGCGTCCCGGGTCGGGATCGCCAGGGGCCTCGGACTCGAAGCGCGGGCCCATGGATTCCGAGGGCCCCTGAGGTGGGGAAGGGCGACGGGAACAATTCCTCGTCGACCGGGGCATCGAGTGCGGGATCCAGATCGATTCAGTCGAGGGCAGAAATCAGATGGCGGATTTCGTTGTCGACTTCCTGAGGTGACGTCGAATGGAGGGTGTGGGCGATTTCTTCCCTCATCAGTTCGCGCCAGCGGAGTCGGAGCCGGTGGATAGCGGATTTGACAGCGGCTTCGGTGAGTTGGAGGTGGGCAGCGGCTTCCGCGTACGACTGGGAGCCTTTGTCCTCGGTCAGGAACGGCTTGAGAACCTGGAAACGCTTGATGGTCGCGCCGTCGAATTCGCTTTGAAGGCGATCGAGGACCTTGGCGAGGACGGTTTCCGCCCAGCGTCGTTCAAAGACCCGCTCCGGCGTGAGGTCGTGGCCCAATTGAAGGGAATGCTCATCCTGTTCGCGCGCGTACTCGAGCGAAATGAACTGGCATCCGCCCCCGCGTTTCTGGGCTTGGGATCGATTCCATTCGTTGGCTAGAAAGTGGTTCAACGCCGCCAGCAGAAAGGTGCGGAATCGGCCGCGCTCCCGGTCTGCCGACGCCAGGTAATTCTTCTCGAGAAGCCGGGTGAAAAAGGCCTGGGTCAGATCCTCCGCCTGATAGGGATCGTGCCCGCGGTGCCGGAGGTAAGCGAAGATCGGATACCAATAGCCGCGACAGAGGGATTCGAGAGCATGTGAGGCGGCCTCGGAATCCTGCTGTCCCGCGAGCGCGACAATGCTCCAGTGGGTGGTACGAAAGTCGCGTCCCATGCCATCTTGCGGCGAGCGGTGCGGCGTGGATTCGGGCATGAACGTTTCGGATGCGACCGAGTGGCGAGCAAGACTGTCGCGAGCGGGTAAGACGTCAAGGATGCAGCCGCTGGCGGCCAGAAACCTTGTAAGATTTCCCCCGCTTTCTCCGTTATCGGGGTGGAGACCTGATTCCATGCCCAAGTATCAAAAATTCGAAGACCTGCCCGCCTGGCAGGAGGCCGCGCAATTGTACGAGGCGGTGTTGGAGGTTGTCGAAGGACCCAATGTTCCGTGGACTGCGACCTTTCGAAATCAATTGGAGCGGGCGGCGCTCGCCACCTCCAACCAGATTGCCGACGGCTTCGAGCGCGCGACACGGGACGACCTGCTGTGCCTGCTGCGGGACGCGCGAAGTTCCGCGGTCGACGTGCGCTCCATGCTCGCCGTCATTGTTCGTCGAACCAAAACCAAACCCATCCAACCGGCGGTTGAAAAGATCCGCGGCCTGGCGGACTCGTGTGCCCGCCAGATTGGCGCGTGGATCCGGGCCGTGGAATCACCGAGGTCCGAACCGGGGAGTGCCGGGGCGGGCAATTCGGAAGGTGCCGACGCCCGGCGGGAAGGGGCAACTAGTCCCGCAACCAATCGTCCAAATGTTGCCGAACAAACGCGTCGTCGGTGAGGTGCGGGTAGGCCCGGGAGACGCGATCGATTTCGCGGGCTTGTCCGGGACTGAGACCTTCGTTCGGGTCGAGGCACCAGGTTCCCGCGAGCAAACCTTGGCGGGCGAGGACATAATGGATACCCGCAATGCAACCGGCGAACGCGTGGGCGACGTCAAAAATCGCGGCGTTGGCGTCGGTGAGGTGTTCGGACAACGACAGGAACGACGCGGGCACCGATGCCCGGCGACGGATGGCTTTCGCCTGGGTCAGGAGGTCGACCGCGGTTCGGGTCCAGCAGGCCCATTGGCCGAGGAGGCCGCCGGCCATGGAGATTTGGACCGGACGCATGCCCGACGTCGGCCATTCAAATTGGGTGACCAGGTCGGTGAGAATATGATCATCGTTGCCGGTATAGAGGGCGAGTTCCGCGGCACGCCCCGATTCAGCGACGGCGCGAACGACATCAAGGGTCTGGTATCGGTTAAAGGGTGCGATCTTGATGCCGACGATATTTGGAATTTCGACGAACCGACGCCAGAACGAGTAGGGTAGCAGGCGACCGCCGGCAGCCGGTTGAAGGTAGAATCCCAGCACCGGGATCTCGCGGCTGACCGAGCGACAATGCGCCAGCAGTTCTCGTTCGGAGGCGCTGGAAAGCGCCCCCAGCGAGAGCAGACCGGCGTCATAGCCGAGGTCGCGCGCCAGAACGGCCTCAGCGGTGGCCTGCCGCGTTCTGCCGCAAACACCGGCGATGAGCACGGGACGGGTGATGGGAGCGGAAGGCCGAGGTTCGGACGCAAGCGCGACATCGCGCGCCAGTTCGAGGACTGGACGCAAAAGACCGTGCCGGGGGTCGCGGATGGCGAACTGGGTGGTGTGGACACCGACCGCGAGTCCGCCGGCACCGGCGGCGAGGTAGTAGCGGGTAAGGGCGCGTTGGCGGCGCTCGTCCAGCTTGCGGGTCCGTGACAGGGCCAGCGGATGGGCCGGAATGACCAGCCCGCTACGGAGGCGGTCGGTGGGTGAGGAGTGGGGTGGAGTCAAGTTGAGGAGCGAGAGATCGAGCCGGGTTCCCTCGGCGATGCGGGTGATCAGTAAATGCCGTTCCGCACTTCGAAATGAGTGGGTTTGCCAAGGGACGGTCGATCCTGGGAGACCCAATCCGCGGTGGCACGAATCATGTCATCCACGGTGGTTGTCGGATCGCCAAGCAAGTCCCGGCAGCGGCGCGTATCGCTGAGCAGCGCGGTGTCGGATTCGCTGCCGCTGAAATGCGGTTCCCGATGCATCAAGCGCCCCAGTTCCAATGCCACATCACGTACGGAGAGGGCCTCGGGACCCGTCAGATTGAGAACCAATGGGGGGTGGCAGGCGTGAGGGATCATCCGAAGGATCATGGCGTTGGCGTCACCCTGCCAAATGCAGTTGAAGCGGCCGGTGGCAAGAGGCACCGGTTGCCCGAGCCAAACCCGACGCGCGATGTCGTGGAGGATTCCGTAACGCAGATCGACGGCATAGCTGAGACGGACAAGAACCATCGGGGTGTCGTTGCTCCGGGAATGCCATTCGAAGATGCGCTCACGGGCCACCGCCGCGTTGGGGTATTCGCCGATGGGAGTGAGAGGGTGGTCTTCACTGGCGGCAGGTCCCGAAGTCGATACCAGCGGATAGACGTTGCCGGTCGACAGCGCGACGATGCGGGAACGACAGTACCGCGTCGCAATGGCCGCAGGAATGAGGGTGTTCGCCGCCCAAGTAACGGCCGGATTCTGTGAGGTGCCAAATTTGAGGCCGACCAGGTAGAGCACGGTGTCGGTATCCGGCAACGCGGCCACGGCCAGCGGATCGAAGAGGTCCGCCGCGATGGTTTCGATGCCACGATCGTGAAACCACTGGCGGGAACCTGCTTCCCGAAACCGACTGACGGCGATGACCGGGTCGGAGCGGCCCAGGGCGTCCAGGGCACGCCGCGCCAGACCCGCGAGCGAAGGTCCCATTTTCCCGCCGGCGCCGAGGATCACCACCGGACCTTGCAGGTTGCGGACAACCTCAAGGACCTCTGGGATCGGCGACATCAACGCCTCGTCCAGTTCGGCCACGGAGCAGTGGATCATGGAGATGGGCGAAGGCTAGTCGGTTGGTGTCTTGGTGCAAGCGACCGTTCGGTGGGGAGGGCTGTGGCTTGGCACTTTGGGTGGGTTTAGAGACGGTAGCCGGATGTCGGCGGCATTGGATCGGCAAATCGCGACGCACCTGCTGGATTGGTATGAGCAGTGCGCGCGGGATCTGCCCTGGCGTCGAACCTCGGATCCCTACGCCATCTGGGTGTCGGAGGTGATGCTTCAACAGACCCAGGTCAAGACCGTGGTTTCCTATTGGGAGCGTTGGATGGCGCGTTTTCCCGACATTCAATCCCTCGCCGCAGCCCCGGAGGCGGCGGTGCTCAAGCACTGGGAAGGTCTTGGCTACTACCGGCGAGCGCGCCATCTGCAGGCCGCGGCACGTCACTTGATCGCCGAGAATCGGGGTGAGTTCCCGACGGATCTCGCCGGAGTCCTGGAGTTGCGAGGGATCGGTCGGTACACCGCAGGTGCGATTTGCAGCATCGCCTTTAATCAACCCACGCCGATTGTGGACGGTAACGTCGCCCGCGTTCTTGCCCGTTGGGAAATGTTGCGCGGGGATGTGCGTCGGGCACCTCGGGTGGGTCGATTGTGGGAGCGGGCAGACGCGTTGGTGAACGCAGCGGCCCGGACTGGACGCCCTCACGCCTGTTCGCATTTCAACCAGGCGTTGATGGAGTTGGGAGCCTTGGTTTGCACGCCCAAAGCACCGGCGTGCGGGAGATGCCCGGTGGCCTCTGAGTGTCAGGCACACGCGGAGGGAAAAGTGGCGGAGTTTCCCCAAGTCGGCCAACGACAGCCACCGACCGAGCGGTTTTTCGAGGTTTTGGTGATCCAATGCGGTGACCGGTATGCGGTCCGCCAACGTGCTGAAGGCGATGTGAATGGCGGGTTCTGGGAGTTTCCGTGCCTGGAGGTTGCATCGTTGAATGCAACGGCCAGGGGAGCCGTGACTCGGATTTTGACGGAGGCGGGTCTTCGGGTGGACGAGGGGCGGGTGCGGCCAGGGCGCCTGATGCCGTTGGCAACGGTGCGCCACGCCATAACGCGGTACCGGATCCTGCAGCGCGCCAGTCTGGTGAACTGGCCCGGAGTGCCGCCCCGGATCTCGGGGGGGCTGGTTTGGCGTACCCGCGAAGCCCTCGACCAGTTGGCATTCACCGCCGCCCATCGCAAGCTCGTCCAGAGATTGCCCCGTGGCAGCGCGACCGGGTCCATCTGAGTTGGAAAGGGGTCCGGTCAGGTGGGCCCTCGGCGCGATGCGACGAGGTGGGCTGGGTTCGGAGGTTCATGCGAGGATGTGAAGTTGCGCGGACGCTAATGTTGACTATTACTGGCCGGGGCATGCGTACTGTGATCCGTTTCGTCGCACTGGGCATCGCCCTCGTGGGACTGGTATTCTGGTTCTTCGGCGGCCCGAATCTCGGGTGGACGAAGACCCAGGTGCCGGTCCTTCGTAAGGATCCGGTGACCGAACAGGAATATACCGAATGGCAGAAAAACTTTGTCCCGGGCTTGGACTTTGTCGGGGCCGCCCTCGGGGTGGCCGGTTTGGTGTTCGGCCTTTCCTGGATCGCGAGGACTCCGTCGGTACGTTCCAAAAAAACCTAATTATATCTTGTCGAGAATGAAGAACCTCATTGCGGTCGGCCTGTTGTTTGCAGCGGTCCATGTCTCCCAAGCCGCGGCTATCAAATTTGATTTCAAGGATCCGAAGGGAGTGAACACCGTGAATTTCACGATGGACGCCCCTTTGGAGGCCATCAGCGGTTCCGCCAATGGCATTTCGGGTGAAGTCCACTTCGATCCGGCGCAACCGTCCGGGATCAAAGGCACCCTGACGGTGGACGCGGCGTCGATGCAGGTGCCCAACGCCATGATGAAGCAACACATGCATGGCAAGGACTGGATGGATGTGGCCACGCATCCGACCCTAGTGTTTGAGGCGGTGTCGTTGTCCGATGCCAAGACGGTGGGAGAGGTGACCACCGCCCAATTGACCGGCAAGCTCACCATGAAAGGGGTGACCAAGACTGTGACGGTGCCGGTCAAAATCAGCTACCTGAAGGACAAGCTCGAGGCGCGCACCAACGGACAAATGAAGGGAGATCTATTGGTGATCCGCTCCAACTTCACGGTGAAGCGGTCCGATTTTGGCATCAATCCAAAGGCGCCGGTGGACAAGGTGGCCGACGAAGTGGCGTTGACCTTGAGCGTGGCGGGTTCGGCCCCGCGCAGCTGAGGTTGAGCGAATCGTTCACTTCGAGAGGACGAAACCAAAGTGGCAGAGTTTGGCGGCGCGCCGGCTGAAATGGCCGGGTTGAAGGTCACCGTGGACCGCGTGGTGTTCCACGCCCAAGCCCAGGCGCCGCCCGACCGCCCGTACTGCTTCGTCTATTTCATCACCATCCATAACCAGTCTGAAATACCCGTGACCATCCGGGGCCGGAAATGGGTGGTGCGCGAGGACGACGGCGAGATCACGGCGGTTGAAGGCGATGGCGTGGTGGGTCAGAACCCGCTGATCCATCCGGGAGAAAGCTTTTCGTATAACAGCTTTCACTTTCTGAGGACCAAGCTTGCCGTCGCTGAAGGGGCCTACCTAGGGCTGGATGGCGACGGGCGCCGTGTGTTTACCCGGATCCCGCGATTTCGCATGGAAGTGCCGGGCGGGGACTGAGACTCGCTGTGTTTCCGGGTTTTAGGACTCGCGCCATGGCGAGTCGACCGTCGTCGTCGACACTGGTTCCTTGTTCCTTACTCAATGACCCCAGCCCGGCGCAGGCGCTCGAACTCGGGTTGGACCGCGGCCCCCTCGAAAAAGCTCAGCCAACCCTTCACTTGAACGGTCTGTGCCGGGGCACAGTCCGGAAAGACGGGATCCGAGTGCAGGCAGGGCACTTGTTCGTTACCCCAAGCCCGGCCGCAGTGTTGCCAGGCGGTGATGACCCATCGTTGTCCATGCCTGGATTTGACTGCGGCGAAGGGCGCGGAGAAGACCTTGTTGGTGAGAGTCTGTGGGGCGAACTCGGGTGCGCGGCCGAGCATCACGCAGTTTTGCACTCGAAGTCCCGAGAGGGCATTCGTGGTCCCGTTGCGCAGCCAAAGACGGAATCGGACGCCGTTGGTTTGGGAGGACACCTCGGAACCAAACGCGATTCCGTTCGGCAACGAACGTTCCATGACGAGAGTTCCGCTGCCGGTGCGACGCCACTCCAGCGTTGGCAACCGGATGCCCTGCGGATCCCAGATCGTGGGAATATGAGTGTGGGCCAGGTACGTTAAGCCGAGGTTGGAAAAGATCGCCTCGGGCACGTCGACCACCACGTAAGCCGTCCGATCCCAGGGCAGAAAAACACTGGCCTTGGTCTCGCGCTGAGGGGCGATGGCGCCGTCGAAAAACCCCAAGCGCGGGTGTCGACCCCCGGGGTACGGAAGCACACTCAATGGCGCCGCCGGATCTGAAGGGACACTCGAATCGGCCGTTTCCGGAATCTCGAACCGCCGCAGCGCCTGGCGAACTTCCGCGGCCGTCATGTCCATGGCAAGGGCGGCTTCGTCCGGAGTGAAGCGGTGATGCGTCACCATGTTGTTCAACCAGTCACGAAGGTCCACGTCATCCGGAGGACGACGGCCGTTTCCCACCACGACACCCGGGCTCAATCCTCCTTCGATGGGATCCTGGCTGCCGTCAGTCGGCGAAGGAACGGCGACGATCCAGCACAGCGAGAGGAACAACCATCGCAGCCGGGAGGGAGACGCGCCGGGGCAGTGAGGAAGGGCGGGCATGGACAGCAATGGATTCACGCGGTTGGTGGCGAAAGGGTGGGTGCGGTTCGGATAGGCGAGAAACGGGTGTGGACCCTGGATAACCTCGATGGCATGGGAATCCAAGAACGCTCTGCTTCGGTGGCCCGACCGCCGGTCGTCCTGCCATCCCGGTTGTCCGATGGGTCAAGACTCGCAACCACCCGGAGCCACGCCCGCTCACGGTTTCAGGGGCAGGCGCGATTTTTTTTCTTGTCCTAGAGCTACAGTTGTAGCAGTCGTAATGCTACAACTGTAGCCCAAACAATGAAGAGGCACTGGCGCATTTCGGTGGCGGAACGGGAGGTGATGGCGTTGCTGTGGGAGCGATCGCCTTTGGGCTCCGCGGAGATCGTGGATTCCTTGGAGACGCGGAAAGGTTGGAAACCCCGCACGACACGGACGTTGTTGGACCGGTTGGTGGCCAAGAAGGTGGTGGGGGTGAAGGCCGACGGCCGACGCAACCTCTATCGTCCGTTGGTTCGTCGCGAAGCCAGCATCGAGCAGGAAAGCCGGAGTTTTCTGCGTCGGATCTTTGGCGGGGAACCCGCGGCCATGCTGATCTCGTTGGTGGAACAGACGGACCTGAGTCCGGAGGAGATCCGCCAACTGAAGGAA
>JAEUHG010000137.1 GCA_016795425.1 Verrucomicrobiales bacterium | reverse complement strand
CCTGCAACCAAGCCCGGACGTCCTCCCGAAGTTCCCGGGTGAATTCGATCAACTCATCGGCGTCCTTTTTGGTCGCACCGCCGGCGTAGTCATATTCGACGGTGTTCCGTTTGATGCGGCAGGCATCAAGGTAGTCCGCATCGGCACGCCGGTTCACCCCCAGAATCAGCGGCAGCGCCTGCAAGGTCCGATAGTGCTGAAGCGCCTTCTCGGGCCGGAAACCCGAGGCATAGATGAGGATGGTGCACAGCTTCAGCGCCGCGTTGTAAGCGATCCCAAAGCGCCAGTCGGCCGAGATGTCCCCCACCACGGCGTCGGCCAAGTCCCGCTCGACGATTTTGAGCAGGTCTTGGATTTCCTTCGGGCTGGTCTGATGGGCTTTGAGCCAGCCGTTATTGGCCCATTGCTGCAAGGTCATGCTCGGTTCCCTTCACGAAGAGCATCGGCGCGGTGAGCACCGTGGTGACAAAGTGATCCTTGTTCCTCCTCCGCTCCCGGAATTCCTCCGGCGTCAGAATATGCGGATTGACTTCCCGGCCGACGACTTCGGCGATGCCGGACAGCAACTTGGTCAGGCGTCGAAGTCCGATGGTGCCGATCACCATCAGATCCACATCGCTCTCGGCGTGCGTCTCCCCTCGGGCGATGGACCCAAAGACGAAGGCCAGTTGGATCTCCTCGTCGGAGAGAGCCTTGCCAAGCACGCCGACCAGGCCATCGGTCTTGAGCACCAGGGCGGACAGCTCCCGATGAGCAGGATGAACCGGGTTCGCGCTAAAATAGACCCGGTTGCCGTCCCGGCGGGACTTGAGGAGCCCGACGGAGGTCAGTCCTTTCAATTCCTGTTGCACCGTCCCCAAGGAAAGCCCCGACTGCCGGACGATTTCTCGGAGATGCAGTTCGGGCCGTCCAAGGCCAAAGAGAAGGCGGAAGATCTCCGCCTTTACTCGACTGGCGATGATTACGGCTAAATCTGTCATGTTCGCCATTACCATACAGTCGTATGGTTAAACCTGTCAAAACGGACTTTTCAGTCTGGTGTGGTGATCACGACCCACGCTGGGTGATGGAGGAGGAGCGATAAAGGACTGAAGGCCAATTGTATGTCGCTGCCGGGAGATTCAAGGATCTACGGAGGTCCTTCGGTCCCTTCCGTTCCTCCTTTGACTCTGCCGGTCAAGCGCCATGGCCTCCGCCTATGTCTTCATTGCGCCCCCTGTTCCTCGCGGAGCGCGAACAAAAGACAAGAGAGCCAAGCCATGAAAACTCTGATTTATCCGCGCCGTTTCCCAATGCTCAACGATCCATCCCGATCCGCCATTTCGGACCCGGAGATTGCAGAGCTCGCCCCTTCGGTGTTCTCCACTACTTCCTGCGCCACGGTGAATTCCCGCCAGCCCTCCACCTCACGCCCGGATGATGCGTTCCCCGTTCCCATAACGACCGATGACACCGCCATTGAGGGTCACGTGATTGCGGTCGGGCCGCGCACCCGCCATTCGCTGGCCCCCTGTCCCGCCCTTGGGCGCTCGTTCCTCCCGCTCACGCCACCCCGCCGCGTACGCCAGGAGGCTCGATTGCCATCGCCTCAAGGGCTGCCCGTGCCGGTCCAGCCCGCCCCGAGCGTACTGCTCCCGCCACCACTTCTCCACACACTCCGCCGGCACCGCGTGCGCCGCCGCCAGGGCCAGACATTCCGCTAGCCCGGGAAAAAAGGCACCAGCGGCCGCCGCCGCCGTCGCCGATTCACCGCAATCGCCCGTGCGCCCCGCGCCCGCGCCGCCGCCCGCGCCCAC
>JAEUHG010000129.1 GCA_016795425.1 Verrucomicrobiales bacterium | reverse complement strand
CGAGGCCAACGCGAAGATCGTGCGGTCGCAGTTCCTCCCTTCCGTGTCGGCAGGCGGGGATGTCGTCACGGCGCGCAGTTCACAGCGGGGACCCGCGGCGCCTCCTGCGGGAGTCGATCCGCAGCGGGTTTACGGGGACGTGTTCCTTTCAATGGCCCCCTACGAATTGGACCTTTGGGGGCGGCTGCGCCGGGCCAGCGAGGCCGCTCGGGCTGGGCTGCTGGCGGCGGAATCCTCACAACGCCTCGTCCGGCAGACACTGGTGGCGCAGGTGGCGGCGGCTTACCTGAATCTCCTGGAACTCGACTACGAACTGGAGGTTGCTCGTCGCACGCTGGCGGTGCGGACCAATTCGCTGACGCTCACCACGGCGAGGGAGGAGGGAGGTGTGGCATCGCTCCAGGATGTCCGCCAGGCCCAGATCCTTGTCTCCACCGCGGAGGCCACGATCGTTGACACCCTGCGACGGATTCAACAACAGGAGAACGAACTCCAGTTGCTTCTGGGTCGGTATCCGGGCCGCCCAGCGCGAGGAAACGGACTGTTGGACCAAAAGCTCGAGATGACGGTACCCGAGGGATTGACGGCCGACCTGCTGCAGCGTCGACCCGACATTGTGGCGGCTGAATACGCACTGGTCGGGGCGAATGCAGATGTCGGTCAGGCCAGGGCGGCTTTCTTCCCGAAGATCACCCTAACGGGACTCTACGGCTTCCAATCCGTGGCGCTCTCGGACTTGTTCAGCAGTCCGGCGCGCACTTGGCAATTCGGGCCATCCGTCACGTTCCCGCTCTTCACCGGTGGGGCATTGCGGGGAAACCTTCGGTCGGCGCGTGCCCGGTTTGATGAGTCGGTCGCCGCCTATCAGCGGACCGTGCAGTCGGCATTCCGGGACGTCGCCAATGCCTTGAACGACTATGAGCGCACGCGGGAGTTTCGTGGACGGCAGGAGGAACGAACGGAAGCGCATCGGAGCGCTTCGGAATTGGCGGCCTTCCGGTACGAGGGTGGGGTGACGAGCTATTTAGAGGTGCTCTACAACGAACAGGAGTTGTTTTCGTCGGAATTGGCCCTGGCCCGGGCGCGTCTCGATGAATTGTTGAGTGTGGTGACGCTGTACCGGGCGCTGGGAGGCGGTTGGAGGCTGGCGGAATAAGCCGCGACGCCGAGCGGTTACCCAGCAACCAGCGGCTTCTCGAAACACACCGCATAAATCGGTGGCAGATGCTGGGAGAGGGACTTCCAGGAATCTCCGCCGTTCTCGCTCACCCACAGCGAACCCGTCGTCGAGCCGAACGCGAGCCGGTCCCCGGATTCGTCGACGTCGAGGGCATGGCGAAACACCAGGTCGTAGGCGTGCTTCTGGGGCAGACCCCGGGTCAGCGTCTTGAAGGTCCGGCCGCCGTTGGTGGTCCGATTGACTACCACCCGGCCCCCGAACGGGATCCGTTTCTCATCTTTGATAGCGGGTACGAACCACGCCGTGTCTGGGTCCTTGGGATGCGCGGCAACGGCGAAACCGAACGCGGAAGGTTTTACGTTTTGGATTTCGGTCCAATGGGCCGCGCGGTCGGTGGATCGGAAGATCCCGTTATGGTGCTGCACCCACAGTGTGTCGGGATGAGCGGTGCACTGGGCGACGAGGTGGGGATCCTGGATATTGGGATCGAAGGCGCGTTCAGCAGGCATGTACTCCGCCCGCATTCCGGGACCACTGCATCGCCAACTGCCGCCGCCGTCCTCGGTGATCCAGGCACCGCCGCAGGAGATTCCCAGGACCAGCCGATCCGGATCGGTGGGATGCACGCAGATGGAATGAATTCCTGGCACCTCGGCACCGCCACCGAACCATTCTTCCCGCTTGGGATCGTCCCAGAGGGTCCGATTGAACTCCCAATTGTCCCCATGATCGTCGGAACGAAAGAGTCCGCCCGGAAGGGTCCCGCACCAGAGCCGACCCGGTTGATGAGCACCGCCCGGCGCCAGGGACCACACCCGTTTAAGAGCCCATTCGTAGGGTGCTCCTTCCGCAGGCATCCGGGGTTTGTAGTCCGCTGGCTTGGGTGGATAGGCGGGTGTGCCGATCGGCTGCCAGGTGGCTCCTCCGTCGCGAGATCGGTGGAGCTTCACGCCAAAGTGGCCATGGTCCAGTGCCGCGACCAATTGACCGGAAAACTTGGTGCGTCGCTGGCGCGTGCGCCCTCCGATCGGACGCGGATCATGCATCACCAGAGTGCAATTATCGCCGAGAAAACTGGTCCGGGTGATGGACCAGCGCGCCCCGTGGCGGTCGAGGGTGAACAATCCTTTGCGGGTGGCGACGTGGAGTCGTTGGCTCATGAGGACCCGTGTTGCGAGGTTGTGGGGCAGAACCGATGCGATCGTTTCGGAAAGTCTGACGAAGGGTCAGCCCCCGGAGAGGGCTTGGACAATGTCGATGGTACCCGCCGGAGATACTGGATCTGCCAGCCCCCTGCGGTCGAGGACGGGTTCGCCATCAATGAAGATGGCCATGTGCCGTCTCAGCTGCCCCTGTTCGTCGAATACATAGTCGCGGGCGAGGGCGTTGCCTCGGAAGTAGGCGTTGAGAATGTCGCGGACCGTCGGTCCCTCGACATTCCTCGGCGGGCACGCGACGTGGCGCTGGATGTTTTGCGTGAATCGGACCAGGGCCATAGGCTTGGAGAATCGCGGGATCCTGCTCCCATTCCGGCACGACGACACAAGGCGAAACTGCAGGTTGGCGTTTGGCCAGCGCGACGTTCCCAGATGCGACCGGAATCAACTGGCGGCAAGCCCGCGCCGGATGTCCCCTACGCGCGCGGTCGTGTCGTCGAGGCTTTCGCGAAATTCGTGCGGGTTGTTGAAGCCAAAGCTGCGGAACAAGGTATCGGGCACGTTGACTCGCGAGAACCGATAAAGGTGGGCGGGATCGGCGGTGAGCAGGCAGACCCGGGTGAAACGAAGCAGGTTCGAAAAGTTATCCGGACCGTTCGGAGTGGGAGCGGTGAGTTGGTGGGCGACCGGGGCGATAATGGCTTCGGGGAACTCCCAGCGCTGGAGAAGCAGGGCCCCGGCTTCGGCGTAGGTGAAGCCGACATGATCCGCTTCCCAACGTTCAATGGCCTCACGTCCGTCCCAGAATAGGCTCCAACCCGCTTCCAGGATGGCTTCGTTTATCAGAACCCTTCCCAATTGATGAAGAATGCCAACCACGTAGGCTTCACTGGGGTCGGCATTGGCCTGTCTGGCCAAAGCGTCCATGAAGAGGGCGGCCCATACCGACTCTGTCCAGTACTGCCCAGCGGTGATGCCATAATTGGCGAGGTCCTTCCCGTAGACATTCTTGCTGAGACTCAGGCTGATGACCCGAATAAGCTCCTTGGTCCCGAGCCGTTGAATGGCGTCGGTAAGCCGCGTGCAGGGTTCGCCGCCGCGAAAAAGGGCGCTGTTCGACAGATGGAGAAAATCAGCCGAAAGCGCCGCGTCGTTCATCACCAAGTCGGCTATCTGGCCGACGCTGACATCCGGTTGACGGACGAGTCTTAAGGCACGGCTGAGGACTTGGGGGATGGAGTACAGCTTCTCGACGCGGAGCACCGTTTGACGAAAATCTTCGGCGCTGCGCCGCTTCATCCGCGGAAGATCCTGCGGCGGCGGTTCCGGGGTTGGGCTCGAAGTATTCGACACTCTGGTGAGATTTTGGGGGAAAGCCGCCCAGGAGTCGACTTCGTTTGATCGCGGACTCCGTGGCGCGCGTAACGGACCATCGCCGGTTGGCCTGCCTCCCGCCAATGGCGAGCCTCAGGCGGCGTCATCGCCAAGTTCCGTCTGCCACTCCGGGTAGATCTCTGCGGGCAGTTGGCCGCGCTGTATCAAGTCGCGAAGATCGCGAATGATGGTCTTTCGCGAAACCTGGTACTCGCGACTGAAGAGCGAAATGTTCGGGCGCTCCGTGGTCCCGCGAAGGCGTCGCAGGAGACCATGTTGGCGAGCCAGGCGTTCAGTGAAACGACGGTCCGGTTCGTCGCGATCGACCTTTTCAGCGCTTTCGAGGGATCGAAGCATCCTCACCGCCTCGCCGAGTCCGCATTCCGTCACGGCGATTTCGACGGTGCGTTCGAGTTGGTCAATGTCGACCGGCTTCTCGAGTACAAAGTGGGCTCCCGATGGGCCTTGGAGGGCCTTGAGTTGGTCGTGAATGGCGAGGGTCCCGGACACGACGATGATCGGCACGTGGGCGGCCGCGGCTTTGAGCTTGGGAAGGAAGTCAGCGCCGCGTTCACCCTCGCCCAGGATATGATCCAGAATGATGACATCCGGAGTCGCTTCCTGAAGCGCCTCGAGGGCGGCGGTGCCGCTGGTCACGCAGGTCAGGCGGTAGCCTCGCAGAGCCTTTGAGTAAAGCCGAAGCTGCTTCGGGTCATCCTCAACGATAAGTATGGAGGCGATGGGAGGCGCGCTCATGGTTTCCAAGATGCCAAGACCCTAGCGGAACCTTTGAGGGTTGGAAATGTGCGAGGCGCGCACAGGCGCGACGCCGGCGATGCCCGCGTCCCAGTCCTTCCTGTCCGACCCAAGTCTGGGCTGGTTGACTGGGGTTCAAGGTGGTAGTGGGGGCCATGACCCGGCTGTTCTCCAAAGCCTGCCCGAGGTTAACGTGCGACCAAGACTGTCGGGTGGATCCTGCGCGGTCACACGGTGGCTGGTGGCTGAGCCTGGGGTTCGCCTTGGGCAGCCTATTATCGCCCGCCATGGTCTCTGGCGCAGAACCCGACGTCGCTCCCGATCTGATCCTGCACGGGGGCCGGATTGCTACGGTCGACGCGGCCTTCTCGATGCGGCAAGCCGTGGCGATCCGCGACGGCAGAATTCTGAAGGTCGGAAACGACGCCGAAGTCCTGGCGCTGCGCGGCGCGCGAACGGAGGTGGTTTCCTTGGAGGGTGCGTTCGTCGTGCCGGGCCTGATCGATTCCCATGCCCACCCCGCGGATGCGTGCCTCACCGAATTCGACC
>JAEUHG010000091.1 GCA_016795425.1 Verrucomicrobiales bacterium | reverse complement strand
TTCGTCGCGACGCACGCGCCGGTATAACAGTTTGGTGCCGTCGCGGGAGAACTGAGGCCAGAACTCATTGGCGTCAGGCGTGGTGGTGAGGGGCCGACGTGACGACCCATCCGGGCGCATCAGGTGAATGTCCCAGGTGCCTTGTCCGGTGGGCGCCGAGAAGGCGACCCAGCCTTTGTCGTGAACGTCTTGCGCCAAGGTCCTGACGGCGACGTCGGCGAAGTCGCGGGCGGTGGTGGCGAAGGAGAGGGGACCATGGGCAATAAGGACGATGGCCGGGGCCAGGATCGATGCCATGGCGGATCGGGCTTTGGACGAGGCGGAGATCACGGAAGGTCCCTGCTCCTTAATGAACGGCACACCGGCCATGAACGGGCGCAACCCCGAGTTGTCGGGGCGATTTCCGTTGAAATAGCGGGAGAGGACTCCCGCACTCCACGACGACCAGCGTTGGCTTGGCCCCAGGGTACGGACTGGCGCGAAGCGTCTTGGACTGCGGCAGTCCCCTGCCGCTTTCCCAGCACGGCGATTCCCGGCCGGAACGGTGGTGCCGCCCACTCGACAACTCGGAGATGCGCCCGCCATGAACCAGGGCCTACCTAAGTTGGAACTGGATCCAGGCAGGTGGCCCTCGTCGCGTTGCGACGAGGGTTCATGGAAACGCGCGGCAGGCGGTTCAGTAGGAGGCGACGATTTCATAGCGGGCGGCGCGGGGGGCAGGAATCTGAACCCATTCCTTGGCCGGATCGAAATCCGTCCAACGTCTTCCGTTCACGGTGACGGAACGTATGAGTTGTTTGGCGGGATGTCGGAGGCGGACGCACAGCGTCGAAGGCCGGCGTGTGTCGTCGAACTTCACCGTGGCCTTGAGCCGTCCGGCGTTGGCGGCGCTATCGATCCGGAAGTTTATCTCTCCGAAGTACGTGGGGGCGCGCTGCACCTCGATGTGTTGTCCGTCGGCAAGCCAGGTGCGCGGGGTGGCTTGGCCCACCAGGAGCGTGTCATCGTCGAGTTCGCGGATGAGCAGGTTTCGGTAGAGTTCGAACCAGGCGCCGTCGGTGCTGGGCGGGCCGAAGTACTGGCCCCACCCCCAGCGGTGTTCGACGGGTTCCAGCGCGCAATGACTGAAGGCACAGGCCATCGTCGTGTAGAACGTGCGAATGGCGGCTTCGGGTTGGTCGCGCAACAGGTAGGCGGTGCCTTGCATGTTGTAGACCGGTTCGTTGATCGCGCCCCACTGCCGGAACAGGAGGTTGTCCTCATGATCCTGCAAAAGGTAGGTCGTGAGCGGTCCGTTGGGTTCCAACGCTCGCAATCGAGGCAGATGCAGGCTGCCGGTATCGACATCCGTGGGGTACCACAAGTTGAAGTGCCGTCCGGACGCCAAGGCGTGGGAGGGTACGTAGGGCATCCAGGTGCCGTCGGCGAGTTCGACCGCGGGTGAGCGGACGCTGGCGCGGGCAAAGGTCTGTTGCACAGTGGCGCGCAGGGCGTTGGCAGCGTCGGCACATTCGGAGGCCCGGGGATGTTGGATGCGATGGAGGGCTCGACCGAAGGTCGACAAGCCGGCGACAAAGTAAGCCTGGTTGAAGGCCCAGGGCAGGGAATCGTGCGAGAGATCATTGAGCGGGGCGTTCACCAGGCCGGGAATCGATGGGCCGTCGCTCCCTGGCCGGCGGAGTTCGCCCAGGCACCAGTCGAGTGCGCGCAAGCTGGGGGGGAGAAGTCGATCGAACGAGGCGCGGTCGTTGGACAACAGAAAGTGTTGTCCGACCGAGTAGAGCATGGCGGGAGTGTAGACGCCCCAGTTGGCGAAGCCGCCGACATGACCGTTCGGTTCCTGGTTCACGCGGTACATCGCCGCGAGTTCCTCCGACGACACGTCGTGGTGGCCGCGCAGGTCGTACAGCATGTAATCGACATAGACGGCCTGATTGACCGGCCAGGGAATGCCCACCTGATCGTAGGCAAAATTGGAGTAAGGCAAGTCGATGCGTGTGCCTGGGGTGGGCGGTCCATGGCGGCGGGGCAGACGAAGGGCATGCCACAGGTTCGCGCGAAAGAGTTCGTTCACTGTCGCTTCCGGCACCTCGAATCGGGCCCCGCGTTGAAGGTGTCGGGTCCAGTACCTGAGCACCGCCTCGCGACTCTTCCTGAAATCGAGCGCCAGGAGTGCCGTGCGGGCTTTGGCGTCCGCACCGACGACGGAGGGCGACGGAAGTTTGACCAGGAATTCCGCGGTGCCGCCGGCGGACAGCGGAACTTCGAGGTCGAGACGATGACGACGTCCCGGGCCTTGGTTTGAAGCGGGCACATCTTGCGGAACGAGACGCGGGGTGGGGAGCGTCCTGCCTTGGATGACGAGCAGCGTGCGTCGGGCCGCATCCATCAGGGCGAACGCACCGGATTTACCGGGAGACACCTCCTGAATCATCGAAGCTTCCGAACCGCGATCCAGGTACAGGCGGAAGGGAATTCGTCGTGTGTCGGTTCGCGAGTGGGTCAGGCGTACCCGCTGCAGGAACACCATTGGAGAGTTGCCTGGCAGTGCGGCGGACGGATCGTTGAGCGGTCGAACCAATTGCTCCACCTCGCAGTGAATGCCGTCCTTTGCGAAGGTCGTAACGATGATCGGCAAGCCCTCGGTGAGTCGTTGGGTGAGGCGGGCCTGGGCAAGTCCGTCGAATTCACCGAAATCGAGGGCGAGGCGGAATTCATCGGCTTTCCCATAGTCATTTTGCACCCCGGCTAGTCGGTCGACGCCGAACTTGTGCAGGGCTCCGTCCCAGGAGAGGCCAACGATATGTCCGGGCGGGATGGAGTGTGGATTGGTGAAGGTTGGGCTCCCCATGTCCTCCCAGCGGTTGGTGAAGGCGGCGTAGGAAGCTTCGGGTTCCCGGAGCACGCGATCGAGCACGCGTAGCCCCTGCCTGGGACGGAGAGCCGCCTCGTGATCGGCGAAAGCGATGGGTGGCTGGCCCGCCGAAAGGAAGAGATCGAGTTCGGGAAACCAAAAGGATCGTTGCCGCAAGATCTGGTCCGCCGTCAGCGTGAAGCCTGAGGTGCCGGTTTCATCCAAGGTGATCGTCAGGTGGCGGGAGTCGGGTCGGTAAGCCGGGTCGGATTGCAGGCGTCGCGCGGCTTCCGGGTCGCCGTGATACCAGAGGTATCGCCAGAGCGAATGCACATTGGTGAGGGTGGCGACGGGGCGATCCGGGAAGGTCAGGGTGCAGGATAGGCCATCCACGTCTCCCGCGCCGGCGTGGGTCCGGGCGGTGCTGTCGGCCAGAGTGTCCCCTGGTTCCGCACCCACCAAACGGGACTTGCCGACGTTGAGTTCCTCACCCGAGATGCGAAGGACGAACGGTTGCGGGCGCGCGGATCGGTGTCCCCAGCTGAGCGTCAAGTGCAGGCTGGTTTCGTCGTCAGCCATGGCGCGACCGAGGATTAGCGGGAGGAGGAGGGCAAGGATGCCGATGGTCGGACCGCGACGAGGGGCAGGCGCGAGGCGCCACGACCATGCCGGTTTCGCGCTTGGGGTCCGGGAACGCGCGGACGATTCACCAGAGAGTCGCCGAGGCACTTGGCGAAGTGGCAACGACGCTTCACCTCGGCGTCTGGGAGTCTCTGTGGCGAGGGATCGCTTCATGAAGGGGGATTGCCCTCGGACTCTGCGCTGTGTGACGTGTCGGCGCTACACCGTTTGCGCCAAACGCTGAACGAATTCCGCCATCTACCATCCACGCTTCGAGGCCTGTTCTGGAGCAGGTGAAGGGGTGGGAGTGGTGTCGCTCATGGAACCGATCGCGCCACACGGAACAGGGGAAATGGTCTGTTCCTTTTGGAACTGCTCACCGGCCATGAACCGAGGCCGGGTTGCCCTGTCGCAGCACGACAGGGCCCACCTGATTTGGAACTGGGCCCAATCCGGTGGCCCTCGTCGCGCTGCGACGAGGTGTACGGGATTCGCAGGTTCCTGGGATGTGGCAAGCGGCGGATCTGCCCGCCGACCGCTGTCTTGCCTTCCCGCCCGGCTTCGCGCACCACTGCGCGATGATCTCACGCGAGGGAGGGGGCGCGGCTGAAGCGCCGAATCGCAGGGCTTTCTTGAAAGTGACAGGCGCCGCGCTCCTTGGTGCCGAATGGGCCGGGTGCGCCTCCCGCCCGGCAGCGTCGGAGGGGCAGGGAGCGGACACCTCACGGTTGGAGGTGGGTCGAAGGGTGGCAGGCGATTCCGATCCCGGGGTGGCGCGGGCGTGGTCGATACTTCAGGACCGCGTGAACGAGCGTGTGTCCGTGCGGTGGCCCGAGGGCCACAAGGGCGCTCCGATTCGTCTGGAAGTGGATCGTCGACTGCCAGCGGAGGCGTATCGATTGGATACCGCCGACCAGGCGATTCGAGTGTCGGGCGGATCCTTGCAGGGTTTGATTCATGGAGTGGGAAAGTTCCTCCGGACCTCGAGCTATGACGGGACGTTCGGCCCTTCGGTTTGGCGAGGCGAATCAGCACCCCGCGGTTCGGTGCGCGGCATGTATTTCGCCTCTCATTTCCACAACTGGTATCATCAGGCCTCGGAAGCGGAGATGGTCCGTTATCTTGAGGACCTCGCTCTGTGGGGCGTCAACGCGGTCATGGTCATCTTCCCGATGATCAATCTCCAGGGCTGGGACGATCCCGAGGCCGAACCGGCCATGGAGATGGTGCGTCGTTATGCGCGGGCCATTCGTGGATTGGGCATGCAGTTCGCCACAGGTTTGAACAATACGATGTTCATCGGCGCTCCCGCCGCGATTCGTGCCGGACGCCTGCCTGATCCCACTGGACGGCGAGGTAACAGCGGACATCCCATTTGCCCGTCCAATCCGGAAGGTCACGCCTATCTCATAGCGAATTCCCGACGCCTCTTCGAACGGCTCGCGGACGTCGGTTTGGACATCCTGGTGCATTGGCCGTACGACGAGGGGGGGTGTTCCTGTGAACCGTGCCGTCCGTGGGGCAGCAACGGGTACCTGCGGCTGTCGCGTGATCTCACCCGGGTGGGTCGCGAATACTTCCCGCGTCTTAAGTCGGTGCTGAGCACATGGATGTTCGACACCCCGCCCGAAGGCGAGTGGACAGGACTGACGGAATCGCTCGCCCGGGATAGGAGCTGGGTCGATTACATACTCGCCGATTCCCACGAGGATTTCCCGCGGTATCCCCTTGATGTCGGTGTTCCCGGCGGGTTGCCCCTGCTGAATTTTCCCGAGATCAGCATGTGGGGGAACTGGCCGTGGGGCGGTTACGGTGCCAATCCGCTGCCCGGTCGCTACCAGCGGCTATGGAACCAGGTCCGTGGCCAGGTCAGCGGCGGGTTCCCGTACAGCGAAGGCATTTACGAGGATCTGAACAAGGCGGTGGTGGCGCAGTTTTACTGGGATCCGAATCGGAGCGCGAGGGAGACGCTGGTCGAGTACGCGGCCTACGAATTCGGAGCTGGGCCGCGCACGATCTCCGATTTCCTGGCGCTGCTCGACGCCATGGAGGACACCGCCTCCCGGTCCTATCGCAAGGAACCGGTGGATCGCGAGACGGTGCAGCGCGCCCATGGACTGGCGGAATCCCTGCAGGCGTCTCTGCCGGAGTGGGGCCGGAGAAACTGGCGATGGGAGATCCTGAATCTTCGCGCGATCCTGGATCGCGAACGTCATATTGGCGGCGGATTAGGAACCCCGGCGGCGGAGGAGGCGTTGCTTCGTCTTATCGAACTGTATCATGCCGAGCTGGAGACCGACGACCCGTATCATCATCGTGTTCGGCCTCCGTTGAAGCGGGCAGTCTCCAGGAAGGGCAATCGCTGAAAGGACCCCATCATGCTTTCGAAACTGGGTAGATCGATTTGGAAGTTCGCGGCCGTCGGCATGGTGATGACCATGGTGGCGGTCGTCGACGCGGGCGGGGCCACAGTAAAGCCGGCGACATCGATTGCTGCGTATCCTGATGGCCGGCCTGTCGCGCGATATCGCCTGGATGCGGAGGATGAGGGTCCGGTTTTGCGCCACGGAAGCGGGCCGGGAGGTTGCGACGATCTCGGAGCGCGGGATGTCTGGGTCTGGGAAAGCGGTGGCACTTACTATATGCACTATGACGGCGCGGGTCCGCGCGGTTGGCTGGCCTGCCTGGCGACCAGCACCAACCTGCACACGTGGACCCGCCGCGGGCCGGCGCTTGATCTTGGCGCCAAGGGTCAAGACGACTCGGCGTCGGCCTCATACGGCGTGACATTCTTCGATGGCAAAGCCTGGCACATGTTTTATCTGGGCACGCCCCATACGACGCCGGCACCGGATTACATTCCCGCGTTTCCCTATCTGACCTTGAAGGCGCGTGGGGCGAGTGCGGCGGGGCCGTGGACCAAGCAGGCAGGGGTGGTTCCCTTCCGTCCCAAGCCCGGTACGTACTACTCGGTCACGGCCAGTCCGGGGCACGTACTCGCGCACGACGGTGGTTACGTGATGGTCTTCAGTGCCTCGACCGATCAACCCATTTGGCGAACGTTGGCCTTGGCGCGGACGCGCGATCTCGATGGCCCCTGGGAGATCGATGCAAAGCCGATGTTGCCTGCGGCGGAGCAGATCGAGAACTCGTCGGTTTATTTTGATCCTGAGAGTCGGACCTGGTGGGTGTTTACCAATCACGTCGGGTTGCGCGACGGACTGGAGTACACCGATGCGATCTGGGTTTATTGGACCAAGGACTTCGAGCACTGGAATCCGGATCACAAGGCCGTGGTGTTGGACTCCAAGAACTGCCGATGGTCCAAACACATCGTGGGATTGCCGTCGGTGGTTCGACGGGGGAACAGGTTGGCCATCTTCTACGACGGCAACGCTGAGGCGACCATGCCGACCGGCGTGAAGAGCCACATGAACCGGGACGTGGGGTTGGCTTGGCTCGATTTGCCACTGGTGACGCCCCCGGTTCATTGACCAGGCGTTGGAATCGGCGTCTGGATTGAGGCGTGGTGTCCAGGAACTCCCGCCAATCTTCCGGCCATTGGTTGTTTCGGCTCGCCGGCGCGTTCATCGGAATGGTCGCGGCAACGATCGCGCCCGTCGGCGCCGCCGATGCGGAACCACTCCCACGTGGGCATATCTTCTTTGAGACTGGCTTTGACGGGAACGAGGGGCTCAACGGATGGACCGGTGCAGGAAGACACCAAGCCGGGCCGCAAGGCAAAGGAGTCCTGGAGGTGGCGGTTGCCGAGACGGCGACCTCGGTGGTGAGCCTCTCCCTGCCGGCGGCAGCTATGCGGGGCTACCTCGTTCGAGGCACCGCTTCGGTGCGCGGCGAGAAGGTGGGTTCGCCTCCCCACCCTTGGAACGGCATCAAGTGCATGATGGCGATCGAGACTCCCGATCGAAAGCTGTGGCCCCAGGCCCAGATCGGAACCGGAACGTTCGACTGGCGCCGGGTCGGGTTCACGGTCCGGGTCCCCACCAATGCGGAATCGGCGAAACTGGTCCTCGGCTTGGAGGCTGTTTCCGGAAAGGTCTGGTTCGACGATGTGAAGATCAGCGTCGCGCGAGCGCCCGTTCGGCGCGCGGCGCAACCCGCCGTCGGCACGACGGTCTACACGGGGCGGGAGGTACCACGATTGCGCGGGGCCATGATCAGTCCGGACATCGATGCGGCAGGGTTGCGGGTATTGGGACGGGACTGGGGCGCCAATTTGATTCGGTGGCAGCTCATTCAGCACGGGCGCGCCGGTCGGGCGCTGGCCGATAGCGACTACGACGGTTGGTTGGAGGGCGAACTCAAGAAGTTGGATGCAGCGCTGCCGCATTGCCGCGAAAATGGTCTGAGGGTGGTGATTGACCTGCATTCGCCGCCGGGCGGGAAGGTGACTTCCGGCGGCTATGTGGGTTCGGACGACCGCTTGTTCACTGACCCCGAGTGCCAGAAGAAACTGGTCCGGGTGTGGGAACACATCGCCCTCCGATATCGCGGGGTGCAACCGATTTGGGGGTATGACCTGGTCAACGAACCGGTGGAGGACTTTGTCGAGGACGGCTGCGATGATTGGCAGGCATTGGCGGAAAGGGTGGCGCTGGCGATTCGTGGCATTGACGCCGAGCGCACCATTATCGTGGAACCATCGGCATGGGGCGGGCCGGGAGGATTGGCGGACCTGGTGCCACTGCCGGTCTCGAATGTGGTCTACAGCGTGCACATGTATCTGCCGCATGCTTTCACGCATCAGGGAGTCCATTCCGCGGGACCGTCCTACCACTATCCTGGTGTGATCGAGGGTAAGAACTGGAACAAGGCAGAGTTGGAGGCCGCGTTGCAGCCTGTCGTCGACTTTCAGCGCGCCTATGGGGTGCATATCTATATCGGTGAATTCAGCGCCATTCGGTGGGCGCCTGAGGGCAGCGCCGCGCGTTATCTGTCGGACGTGATCGACCTCTTCGAGAAGCACGGATGGGACTGGAGCTATCACGCGTTTCGGGAATGGAGCGGCTGGAGTCTGGAGCACAGCGACCAGCGGGAGGACGAAAAGCCGACCGCGCAGCCGACTGAGCGATTGCGGATTCTCCAGCGGGCCTGGTCGCAAAACCAGAGTCCTGGTCGGTAGGTTGCGCAGCGAGACAGGTCCTACCTGGATTGGAAATGGACTCAGTCAGGTGGCCCGCGTCGCGCTGCGACGATGCAATGAAGGTTGACCTCGGGTAGGTCCGGTGGGGGAATACGTTCCTCCACCGCAGTACCCACGGCGCCGAACAGCAATGTTTTGTCACTCACCGTCATGATGAAGACCACGCGACGACGATTTCTGGCCACAACAGGAACTTTGGCCGCGGGAGGGACGCTGCCAGCAGCGGTCGAACGCGCCGCGGTGGGCAGTGAGCGCGGGAAGCCGGCGTCGGACGCGGAGGCGCGCCAGGCCAAGCTCGAGGAGATCCTTCGCCAGCCGGTGCTCAAGAGAGAGTTGTTCCAGAACCCGATTGTGATCGAGAGCGTCGAGTTGCTGCGGTGGGAAAACAATTTCTTGTGTCGGGTGCGATCCAAGGACGGGGCGGAGGGGTGGTCGGTGGCTCATCCAGGGATGCGGACGCTGTATCCGATATTTCTGCATCTGCTTCAGCCGTTCTTCGTGGGCAAGGACGCGCGGGATCTGGATCTGATCCTGGAGCGCGTCCATGTCTACGGGTTCAACTTCCGATACCAGGGCATCGCTTTGGGCATTCCCTTGGCGACGATCGAGTTCGCGGTGCTGGACCTTCTGGGTCGCATCGCGGGGCGTTCGATGGGGCAATTGATTGGGGAGATTCATCATCCGGAGGTGGCGGTGTATCTGGCGACCGAATGGCGCGAAGTGCCCTTGGAGGAAACGTTCGATCTCATTAGGAGGACGGTGGAGGCGCATGATGCCCGGGCACTTAAGATCAAGGTCGGGTACCTGATGTTCATGACCACGGACCTGCACGCCAAGGGGCCTATCGGCAAGACCGAGCGGTTGATCCCGAAACTCCGGGAGCATTTCGGGTCGGACATGGCCCTCTACGCGGATGCGAACGGGTATTACGACGTTGAAGGCGCCATCCGAGTCGGCCGGTTGCTGGAGCAGAACAAGTACGCGTACTTCGAGGAACCGGTGATGTTCGACGATTTCGAGAGCATCAAGAAGGTGGCCGACGCGTTGTCGATTCCGATCGCCAACGGGGAGCAGGATCAGGGCTTCGGCCATTTCCGGTGGCTCATCGCGAATGACGGCATCGAGATCGTCCAGCCGGACAGCTATTACTTCGGGGGGATGATCCGATCGGTGAAGGTGGGGCGCATGGCGGCGGCGTTCGGAAAGTCCATCGTGCCGCACATGTCCGGCGGCGGCCTAGGCTTCCTCTACAACATCCACTTGGTCTCCGCCCTGCCCAATGCTGGGGCCCACCATGAGTTCAAGGGCCTCAACACGCCGGTGCGTTTCGAATGCCGGACGTCGCCGCTCAAAGTGGTGAACGGGAAGTTGAAAGTGCCCACGGGGCCGGGATCCGGGATCGACCTTGATCCCGACTTTGTCCGGGAGCATCAACCGGTGAAGACCTGACCGGTCCGAGTGGGCGGCGCCGCCTTTCTGGTCTGGAATCGCGGTGCAGGGAAAGCGGTAGAGGTCTACCGCGCTCCACGACGCTTCGCGCCAGTTTGCACCTGGATCCAGGAGAACGCTCGCCGTCGTGGAGTGCGGGAGCCCTCTCCCGCTTTTCAGCGGAAGCCCGCCTTGATCGAATGCCGGACGTCGCCGCTCAAAGTGGTGAACGGGAAGTTGAAAGTGCCCACGGGGCCGGGATCCGGGATCGATCTTGATCCCGACTTTGTCCGGGAGCATCAACCGGTAAAGGCCTGACTGGTCTGCGTGGGCGGCG
>JAEUHG010000057.1 GCA_016795425.1 Verrucomicrobiales bacterium | reverse complement strand
ACCGGACCGCCACACTCGTTTCGTGATCGGCATCTCGCCCTTCTTGGAGCCGGCAGCCAAGGAGGACACGTTTCGGCAGACGGTGCGCTTCCTCATCGAAACCATGCCACTGAACTCGTCGTTGTGGCTGTATGATGCCTATCATCTGCGCACGATCGCCACCATCGAAGTGCCCGGATTGCGGGCTTTCTCCAGCGGAAAAACGCGCGCCAACCAGTTTCAGGATCGCATCCGTGACCTGAAGAACTTCCTGGCGCATGATCATTCAAAGCCCACGGCGGGCTCGCTGGATTTCACCCAGGCGGTGCGCCTGCCGCAGTTTCTCGATTTCCTCGCCGCAAATGCGATGGGCCCCGATCACAACGTCGTCGCCATGGTCCTCGGCAGTCCATTGTATCTCGACGCGAAGGAGCCCACCTTTGCCATGACCGACGGCTATTTCCCTTCTGACGGCCATCTGGCTGCCGCGCGGGACAAGTCCGTGTTCGGCCTCAAGGATCGGGGTGAGGCGTTGAAGGGTCTGACGGTGCATCTGGGGTATTTTGGGACTCCCTGGTCCTCGGCCATCCACGAGGAAAGGGTGGTGCGGTTTTGGACGTTGTTCGTGGAACTGCAAGGTGGCCGGTTGGCCACCTGCACCGGTGATCTGCCCACGGTATTTCAGGCGGTACGGGCACCGGGAACATCTGGACCCGACCCGGAGGTGCCGGTGAAGCCTCGCTATGCCCTCGACCCGGAACAAACCAAGGTCGAGATGTTGCGCATCACTCGCGACATGGGGATCTCCGATTGGATTACCAAGGATCTGTCTGGTGGGGAACGTCCCGCTCCCCCCAGCACCCAGGTGGGTCCGATGAAGATCGGCATTCGTTGGCGCGGCGCCTGGGACTTGGATCTGTACGCTCGCCCGGCCTCCCACGGGGTGACCCTGTATTTCGAGCGAACCCGCAGCGACGAGGGGTACTACTTCAAAGACCATCGCAAGTCGCCGGACCGTGAGTATGAATTCATCGAGTTCGAAAAGCCGGTGGATCTGCGGGAAGTGGAGGCTTCCGTCAACTTCTACGAAGGCGAAGCTCCGGATGGAGCGGCGGGCGAGGTGAGGGTGGAGTTTGGAGGCCGCATCTACTCGGGCCGTTTCGTGGTGTCGGGACGGCAGGGGAACCGTGGCCGGGGCGGAGAGTCGCAGGAGCGCTTTTGGGTGCGTCTGGATATACCGCGGATCGTCGGCTGGCGATGAGACGGCCGCGCCGGTTCTTCAGGTTCCCGGACGGCGACGCTTCCGACCGTTGGGATCTTACCGTCGGACCAAGAGACTTGAACCGGACGGCCGTCCGACTTCCGGGGTGGCTTCGGGCCGGGTTCTCGGGCTAGAACGGGCGCCGCATGTCGGGTGCCGTGCTCCAATGGGGTTCGCTCGGTTTGAGGTCGAACCTGTTTCTATCGCCCCTCGCAGGGTATACCAACCTTCCCTTCCGGTTGGTGGTCCGCGAGTTGGGCGGCGTAGACCTTTGCACCACTGATCTCGTCAACGCCCGGTCCCTGATCGAACGGAACTCCAAGGCGTTGAAGCTTATCGAAAGCAGTCCGGCGGATCGTCCGTTGGCCGTTCAACTGTTCGGTGCGGTGCCCGAGGAAATGCGCGATGCCGCGTTGCACCTCGAATCCCTGGGTGTGGCGTCCGTGGACATCAACATGGGATGTCCGGTGCGCAAAGTCTGCCGGGTGGGTGGCGGCTCGGCGATGATGACCGAGTTGGGGCGCACGCAGCACCTGGTGCGAACCATGGTCGAGGCCGTGAAGATCCCTGTGACGGCAAAGATGCGTCTGGGCTGGGATGACGACAATATCACTGCCCCGGATCTGGCGCGGGCGTTGGAGGACGTCGGGATCGCCGCGATCTTCGTTCATGGCCGTACGCGCGAACAGGGATTCGGCGGGACTGTGAATCTCGGTGGAATTCGGCGGGTTGTGGAAGCCGCGCGCCGGGTGCCGGTGATTGGCAATGGCGATGTCACGACGCCGGAGGCGGCAAAACACATGCTGGAGATCACCGGCTGCGCCGGCGTCAGCATCGGCCGCGGTGCCTTTTATGATCCGTGGATTTTCCGGCGGACACGGCGCCTGCTTGATGCGGGCGAGTGTGTGCCGGAACCACCGTTCGAGGAACGGATCCAGGTGATGCGCCGTCACTTGGATCTCATGGTCGAGGTCTTTGGCGAAGGCCACGGCTGCCTGATGTTCCGCAAAATCGCGCCCTGGTACGCCAAGCGATTCGGGCCGGTCAACGAATTCAACAAGCGCGTCGTCCACCTGGCGTCCCGTTCGCAATTCGAGGAGATCCTGGCGCATTACCTCCGATGGCGGAAACAGTTCTGCGACGATCAGGGTCAGTTGCTGCCGAAATACCGACCGCAGCAATTGCATCCCAGTTTTCTGGCAACCGCGGCCGAGGTCGATCGTGATCCAGCCGCCGCCACCCGGCAATCGGTCCCGGTGCCTCGTGGTCCGGTCGAAGTGTGGTAATCTGTCTGCCAGTATGAGTGCGGATCGCGCATTACGCTCTCCCGGCCGGCCGCCTCCGACACCTCCGTTGCCGCGTCGACGACGCTCGCGACGCTGTCGGAGTGCGGTATGGCTTGGTCTCACCATGCTCCTTTTGGTTCCCTTGATCGGGGGCTTCTATGGGTGGACTTGCGCTCGGGGTCCTCGCTTTCTGGAGTCATGGCCGGCCCCTGGGCCGAACTTCACGGACTGGAAGGAAGTGACGCCGGGGCTGTCCTATAGCCGGGCCAACTTGTCGGAACCCCGCCCGTTGAAGTGTCACGCGCTCCGCATCGATCTGCAGCATCCTGAGATTGAGGTGGTGGCGGCCGCGCGGCCGGAGGCGGTGGATTGGTTCACTTCGGCCTGGCCAAGCTCCCTGCTTCGCTCTGAGGGTCTGCTGGCGGTGATCAACGCCACGCCCTTCCAGCCGGAACCGTATCTTCCCGGGCCACTGGTCAAACCCGATGGCTTGGTCGTGATGAACGGTTGGGCGGTGGCCGGTCCTAGTGGAAATCTGGACGCCTTGATTCAATCGAAGAACGGGACCTGGTCGCTGCAGATAGGACAACGCGAGGCGTCCGATGCAAAACTGGCCGTCGGCGGTTTCCTGGTGACCGTGGCGTCCGGCGAAAACAGAGGCGAGCGCCATCCCCAGGATGCGGCGACGGCGGTTGGTTTGTCAGCGGACCGTCGTTGGATGTATTGGCTGGTCGTGGACGGGCGGCAACCGGGGTACAGCGAAGGGTTGACCCCGAAAGAGTCCGCCGAATTGTTGAAGGGCCTGGGTGCCGCCGACGCGATCAACTTCGATGGCGGTGGTTCCACCGCGATGGTTCTTGCCGGCGGTTGGACGGGTGCGCGAGTCGTCAATCGACCTCGGAGCCCGGTGATTTCGGGGTTTCAAAGACCGGTCGCCTGTGTGTTGGGCGTCCGGCGGCGGTCCGATGGGGGAAGTGGGGTGGGGGAACCTGGAAGAGCGAATTGATCAACCAGCTGGAGATACAAAAAGGGTCCGACGCCTGACCGTTTCGTTCCGTTCCCGCTTCCCTTCCACCCCTTCCCAACTCGGTCACTTTCCCGCACCTGTCGCCGGAACTTGGGCGGCGATTTTGCGCACTTCCTCGGCGGGCAGAAGAATTGCCGTCATCCCGGCGTTCTGAGGATTGAACAGGCTCATCCCTTCACCACCCGATTTAAGGCTGCGCATCACAAACACCCCGACCACCTTGCCGTCGGCGGTGAAGGCCGGGCAACCCAGGCTGGTGGAGGTGGCGCTGTTGCCGGGGACATAGAACAATCGAGGCTTGCGTACGACCGCGCAGATCCGTTCCAAAGCTACGGAATAGGCGCGTCCCGCCACTTTCCCCAACCGGTTGATGGCAATCACTTCATCCAGAATCTCGGCCGTCCCCGGGGCGGTCAGATCCAGAGCCTTCATGGGGGCGGAGGGCGGGGCTTTCGGCCGCAGGAAGGCGAGGTCGAGATCCTTGTCCCGAAGCACGATTTCGGCAGGGATTTCGGTGCCATCCTGGCCGAGGACCTTCACATCGGCGACGTCGCTCTCCATCTTCATTTTGAGGCCTTCGCCATCATCGCCGCCCAACCCGCCCATCATCCCTTGGAGAGCCCCCATGGGATCAACGCTGGATAGGGCGACGACCGTCAGCCCGGACGGATCGATGACCGTGCCGGTCACTTCCTCGCGGGATTCACGGGCATTGTCGCCACCGCCGAAGCCCGGGATGTTCATCTTGGTCTTGATGACCAATTGGACGGTGACCACGCAATCCCGGTGCTTGGCGAACACTTCACGGCCTTTGGATGCGAGATCCGCTGCCTGAGCCAGGGCGCAAGGTGCGGTGGAGGAAAGCAAAGCCCATCCTGCGGCGAGCAGGAGAACAGAGCGAAGTCCGGATTTCATGGTGTCCATTTGGGTTCCAGTTCGAGGAAACGAGTGTAGATGCCGCGCTGAACTTTGACCGCGACAAACCGGGGGCGTTCGATGGCGATCTTCTCCATCACCGACTGCAGGCCCGCGACGTCGCGGATCGCCTGGCCGGCGACCTCCAGAAGCAGATCGCCTGAATACAATTGGCCGAGTTCCGCCCAGCTACCGGACTTCACCTCCTCGACCATCACCCCGGGTTGATCCCTTCCCCATTGTTCCTCGGCGCGATCGTGGAAGGCGAGATCGCGTGCCACGAACTCGAACTCCTGGTTGCGATATTTCTTCATCTCCCGCCGTTGATGCGGGGAACGGGCCAACGCCACTTCGACGGAAAGTCTTTCCTGACCGCGGAGAAGGCCGAGTTTCACGCGGGTGCCGGGATCGTATTGTCGAATGAGAACCGCGAGGTCTTCTTCATGTTCTGGCGCGTCGGCGGTGAGCTTCTCGTCGTCCACGGCAACAATCATGTCGCCGACCCGGAGTCCGGCCTGTGCCGCCACGCTGTCGGGATAGACGCGGGTAATGTAAAATCCCTTGAGTGCCGGGTTGCCCAACTGCCGCGCGATATTGCGACTGATGACCTGGGTCTCCACGGGCAGCCAGGCTTTGGTTGCTTCCAGGCCTGGATCCTTGAGGTCGCGCAAACCCAGCGAAACCACCGTGACGTGTCGTCGATCCCGGCGGTCGAAGGTGGCCAGCACATCGACGGTGCTGCCCGTGGTTGGGCCGGTGAGTTTCTCGGTCAGGCGGACCAGGTCCTCCACGCTGGCCACCGATTGTCCATTGACCTCGACCAGGATGTCCTGGGACTGGAGTTGGGGTTTGGCTTCGCCGGCCGGCCCGCCCGATCGCACCGACGTAATCATGACTCCGTCGCGCGAAGGTCGCCGCAATTCGCGGGCCAGCACCTCGGAAAGGTTGCGCGCGGTGATGCCCCAGGCGGGAAGCTCGCGTTGACGGGGGCGAGCTTCCTCCCGTTCGACCGAGGTCATCCTGAGCTCGAGCGGCTGTTGATCCCTGGAAATCACCAATGGCACGTCCTGTCCGATGGGAAGGTCGCTGAGGAATCCCATGATCTGCGGTATCTCCTCCTCATAGCGGGCGCGCACCGCTTTGCCTGCCACGGACAACAGGGTGTCGCCCGCTTTGAGACCAGCGCTTGCCGCCGGCGAATCCTCTAGAACGCTGGCCACCAGCACGCCGCCGCGTTCGGAGGCGCCCTTCAGCAACGGTTGAATCTCGAATCCGAACCACGCGCGCCGCGCTCTGCCGAACCGGCGAATCTGGTCCGCAACCTGGCGTGCCAGGTTGCCCGGAATCGCCCCTGCGAGACCGAGACTGATCTCATTGATGCCGACGATCTCGCCTTTGAGGTTCACCAATGGTCCCCCGGAATTTCCGCCGTAAATAGGGGCATCGTGCCCAATCCATCGGACGAGAGATCCCACATCCTCGCCTTCCTGTCGCAGGCGCGCCATCGGACCGAAGAAGCGTGGCAAAATCATCTCGGGATTACTCACGATGCCCAAGGTCACGGATTGCGACAGGGACATCGGGCTGCCCATGGCGAGCACCGGGTCGCCGACCTTCAATTTTGACGAATCCCCAAACGCCGCCGCGGGAAACTCGCGAGGCGTGGTAGGACGCAATTGAAGGACGCAGATATCCGTCAGCGGATCGGTGCCGATAAGCTCCGCGTCCACTTCCTCGCGGTCAGCCAAAGTGCAGACAATCCGAACCGCTCGACCGGCCACGTGGTGGTTCGAAATAATATGGCCTTCCTTGGAAACGATGACGCCGCTGCCAGAGGCTTTTGATTTCAGCTCGCGCCCATCCGAATAGGAGGTCGTGACCACCAGGATTCGTACGACCGATGGTTTGACCCGGTCGACGGCGGCGTCGGTGTCGACGCGTCTCGGAACGGCGCCGACGGCTGATGGCATCACGAGGGTCAACACCAACAGGCCGGCCGCGAGCATCGGCAAGGCGCGTGTCGGGGAAGGGCAGGGACAGCAGGTGGAAGGACCCATGGGCAAGCGGCCCGAAGGTGCGCGTCTGCGGGCGTCGCCGCAAGACCGAGGTCTCTGGGGGGGCGGAAAAGGGGAAGGGTTTGTGGGGAAGGGGGAAGGGCGGGTCAATGCATGGGCGGTCCGACCCTTCCCTCTTCCCCACAAACTCTTCCCCTCTACCGCCCCTTTCCGCTCTCCACCGCCTGACCGGTGCCTTCCGTGAGCGTGTGATAGCGGCCGCCATCGAAAGGACCAAATCCCTCCCACCGCCCTCCCGGCCATCGGATCATTACGTGATCGACCTTGGTTGCCGGGCCCAATCCGAAAACCAGCCGGGGATCATTGCTTGAGGCGTATCCTTCGTTCGGTTGGACCTGACGCCACCAGGAACGTCCCTGGGCCTCCACCTGAACCACTGCGTTGTGGGCGGTCAGGTGTGGGCCCGACTGCACCACGAAGCCGATCCAATTCCCCCGCGCTCCCACTCGATTGCGCAGGACGTGGACTGGACCGTCCCGATTGGCAATGACGATGTCTTCTGCCCCATCGTTATCCAGGTCTCCGAATGCCGCCCCGCGGCTGGTGCTCATCAACGGCGGTTGGGTGCCCCCGGGTGGCAGGACCTCCTCGAACTCACCGCGACCGTGACCGCGCAAGAGGCTGTTGGGTTCCGCGAACGGATCCTTGGGATCGAGGTCCGTGGCGCCGAGTCGGACGCGGCCGTTGGCGACGAACAAATCGGGTTCGCCATCGTGATCGAAGTCGCGAAAGCCGATGCCGAATCCCGTGTAGGCGCGGCTACCCGACATTGGACCCTTCGGCAGGATGACGTCGGCGAATACACCGTTGGAATTCAGGAACCATCCGTGTCCCTCACCGACGAGATGGGTCACGAACACGTCAAACGACCCTTTCTGCAGCAGGTCCACGGCAACGGTGCCCATGCCGGCCCTCGGCACGCCCATCGAATTCAAGGCGCAACCGCGGGACAGGGCCTCGTCGACGAACCGCGCTCCGCGATCGCGGTTCATCCACAGTTGGTTGGGTGTGGCGTCATTGGCGACAAAAGCATCCGTCCAACCGTCCTGATCAAAGTCGGCGGTGGCGATGCCGAGCCCGTTGCCGAAGGCCGCTGCCAGGCCAACCGCACGGGACATATCTTCAAACGTGCCGTCGCCGCGATTGCGATAGAGCCGGGCCATGGCTGGGGCCCGGTAGCTCAAGGGCGAACAGTAATCGAGTACGCCGCCGCGTGAATAGCACTCCACCTCCGTGGCGACGGACCAGTGGATATAGTTGACGACGAAGAGATCGAGATCCCGATCCTGATCGTAGTCGAAGAACGCCGCGCTGCTGCTCCATTCGTCACCGGCGACGCCTGCCTTGGCGGTGACGTCTTCAAAGGTGCCGTCACCACGATTCCTGTATAGAACGTCGCCACGCAGGTTGAGCACGAGCAGGTCGGTCCAACCATCGCCGTCGTAATCCGCACACGCCACACCCATGCCGTAACCGTGATTGTCGCCGACACCGGCGCGCGCGGTGACTTCTTCAAACCGCCAGTTGCCCAGATTGCGGAAGAGACCGTGGCCGGGTGGGTTGGGAACGGTCGGATCCGCGTGGCCGCCATTGACGCAAAAAACATCGAGCCATCCGTCGCGATCGAAATCGAGCAGGCCGATGCCCCCGCAGTTGATCTCCGGCATGAGGAATCGAACCTGATGCCCGGAGCGATGCCGAAATCGAAGTCCGATGGCGTCACTGACTTCCTCGAACCACGCTTCCGTCGGTTTCGCATTCTGGACCGTCTCGACGGTTGGAGAATGGCTCGGACTCGGGTCGCAGGCCGCCAGGACGAGGCCAAGGGCCGCCGCAAGAAGTGTCACGGACCACCGGTGCGATCCGAAGGGGCGGTTCATTGTGGACGCGAGGTCGTGAGAACCTTCTCGAGCCGATGCACGGTGGGGTTCGAAGGATCGAGCGCGCGCAGTCTGGCGATCATCTCCGCTGCCGACTCCCACTCTTGGTCTCTCAAGTGGAAGCCCGCGAGTCGCTCGAGCGCCGCGGGATGAATGGGATCGAGATCTAGGACACGCACATAGTGGTCCATCGCGGCCCTTGCCTTGCCAAGATTCACGACGAGCAGATCGCCGAGCTGGAGGAGAAGGGTGGTGTTCCTGGGATCAAGTTCGAGCGCCCGGTTCAACGCATCGGCCGCCTCGGCGTCCCGCTCATTGGCGAGAAGAGCATTGGCCTCGGCGACGTGTGCCTCGGCCAGACGTGGTGCCAATTCAAGGGCGCGTCGGCTCAGCAATAGGGCGTCCTCAGCCCGGCCCGTCGCCGCAGCCGTCTCCGAGGCGGCAAGAATCAAACCGACATCGTTGGGCAGCCGTTGGAGAGCCGCGGCCACCAGACTCGTCGCTTCCTCGGCTCGACCGCCGGCGAGGTACGCAAGGGCAAGCCGACGGAGAACCGCCGTGTTGGTGGGGTGATAGCGCCGCGCGTCTTCCAGAAGTCGAATGGCGGCGGCTTCCTCACCTTGACCCAGGAGTTGGTCGGATTGTTCGAACTGATCCGGGAGCCCTTTCATGTGGGCGAGGGCCCGCAGTGACCAATCATCCGGCATCGGACCGAGCGTCTGGGCTTTCCCGGCGGCGGCCTCGCGATCGGCCTCGGCGGTTCGCCCGACTGCGCGCAAGGCCTGGGAGAGAACATGACGCGCACTGCGGGCATACGGATCGAGCTTCACCGCCTTCTCCAAAGAGGAAACAGCGTCCTCGCGACGCCCGCCGCGAAGCCGTGCCTCGCCCAGTCCGGCCCAACCCCGCCACTCATTGGGCGCGAGGCGCGTCACCGTTTCATAGGCCGCCGCTGCCTCGTCGAACTCTCCCATGGTGGCCAGCAGGTGACCGAGGCGATACCAGGCGGCGGCAGACTCCGAATGCCGACGCACCAGGTCCCGGAGCTCTGTGAGCGCCCCCTTGGCGTCCCCGATCTCCTGAAGCGCCACGGCCGCGTACAGCGCTGGCAAGGGTCCCTTGGAACCCAGTCGCCCGGCGTCGAGAAAGCACTGGCGCGCTTCCGGCCAGAGGCCATTCACCGCAAAGGCCAATCCAAGATCGATTCGACGCTCCGAATCCACGGGAGCGTCGGCAACTTTCCGGGCCAGGCTCGTGAGATAGTCGCGAACCTGGATATCCAAGGTGCCGAGTTGGACAGGGACCGGAATGGGAAGCGGAGGATGTGCCTGGCGAAAGAGGAGGACCGCCGTCCCCAGAAGCACTAAGAGAACGACACCGAGACCAAGGGCCCGCCCCCGAAACGGCGAGCGGGCCGCGCCGGGACGACTGGAGGCAGAGGAAGCGGACATGCGGACGGTCTCGCAACAACCATCACCAAAGCAAAATGGTTCGCGCGAGCGCGAACCATTTTGTCATCCGACCAGGCGAATGAAGAAAGGCTGATTACAGCCGTGTCGGGTTTTGCACTTTGTGAGAGGAGCGCTCCTGGAGCCAGTCGACATCCTTGTTGTTCGGCGACGGTTGGCCGAGCGGCAGAAGCTGGCCGAACTTCAGCACGGGTGCGGTGCGGCCATCGACCCATTTGCGAATTTCCGCGTGGCCATCGGCGAAGGACAAACCACCGGCGCGGTTATGGTAGCTGGCGGGATAATCCACGATAATATGGCCGGAGGACCGCTGCGGATCGTAGGAGTTCATATCGACGGCGAACCACCCGTCATTGATCGAGTCTTCGCGCTCATCGATGGTGACCCAGGTTTTCGCCGGGCTGGAGATGTCGTTCATCTTGAGGAACTGACGGTAGCCGCCCGTGTAGGGGCGATTCTCGCTGCCCGAAGACCCGTTGAACCGGGTGCCGACGTAGGCGTTCATGGAAATGGATCGAACGCGGGGCGAGCCGCTCTTGCCCTTGCTGAGGCTGCGGTCGGCCGGGCACTTATAGATGCCGGGGGCGGAACTATACTTGCCGAGCTGCGACTGCATCAGAACCAACCAATTGGTGTTGGCCGGCACATTGACGTCGAGCCAGCCCACGGCCCAGGTGCGGTTCGTATTGGCGAGGTTGGAGGCATCGCCGCCGTCGAGATTGCCGGCGAGTCGATCGTCGTTGTCGCCCGCGTACAGGCTCCAGGCCAGCATGAGTTGCTTGCCGTTGCTCAGGCAGAGAATGCCATGGGCCTTGGTCTTGGCCTTGGCCAGGGCGGGGAGAAGCATGCTGGCCAGAATCGCGATAATGGCGATGACCACCAGCAGTTCAATGAGGGTGAAGGCGCGGCGTCTCCCGCCCTTCCGAGTGTGGGTGAGGTTTAAAGGCATAGTGCGTCTGGGTCTGACGGTTGGCTGTTGAGACAGCTTCTAGGACCGACGCCTTGTGTCCGGCAAGCGCAGAATGAGGCCGTGCGATAGAAGACACAGGGGGAGCTGATGATTGCCGGCGGGAGGGGGTCCGGTGCGTTTGATGGCACAGCCGTCCGAAGGCCACTCCGACCTTGCGCAGACTTTGGGGAGGCATTCAATTAGGGCAACCAAACGATCCTCCGTACTTTGATAAGCCTATGAAATACCCAACCCATCCTGCAGCCCCGCGCCGGCAGGGATTCACCCTTATCGAATTGCTGGTGGTCATCGCGATTATCGCGATTCTGGCCAGCATGCTTCTCCCCGCCCTCGCCAAGGCCAAATCCAAGGCGCAAGGCATCCAATGCATGAGCAATACCAAGCAGCTCATGCTCGCCGTTCACCTCTATTCCGGGGACAACGATGAGAAGTTTCCCATGAACATCCACGGTGGCGAGGCGCAGTCCGGGAGAAAAATCACCCAGACCACCACCGGCTATTACCCCTGGGTGATGGGATGGCTCGACTGGGGCACCAGTGCTCACAACACCAACAAGTTGTACCTGCAAGACAATGAGTACTCCGTCCTCGCCAAGTACTCCGGTAACACCGCCGCCATCTACAAGTGCCCCGCCGACAAGTTTGTGAGCGGCGAACAGCGACGTCGCGGGTGGCCCGAGCGCGTGCGTAGCGTCTCCATGAATGGCGCCGTCGGCAAAGGCAACAAGGCGGCCTCCGACAGTCTGTTGAACTGCGAGAAGATCTTCGAGAAAACCGTCGATGTCACCGATCCCGGCCCTTCCAAGCTGTGGGTCTTTGTCGACGAGCATCCCGACAGCATCAATGACGGTGCGTTCTTCAACTCGCAGGCGGATCGCCGCTGGATCGATCTGCCGGCCAATTATCACAATGATGCCTGCGGCTTCTCCTTCGCCGACGGCCATTCTGAGATCAAGAAATGGAAGACGACCGTCCCGCGTGAGAAGATCAATTTCACCTTCTCTCCCGCTCCGGTTCCCGCCGGGGATCCTGACTGGACTTGGACCCTCGAGCGGACCTCGGCCCCAGTGCGCCGCTGATCTGCGTTCCCATTCGGATCGCGTCAGTCGTTTCTTCCAACCACCGTCGACCTTCCTGGGCGACGGTGGTTGTTTTTTTGCTTTCGACCGTTGCCATTCCCCAAAACGACCCTGCCTCAGCGCCAAGCCTGACCGAGGCCGCAGAAGTTCTGGGCATCGATCAGGCCTTGGTGGAGCCGAAGCGCCGGGGATTGGGACTGACCGCCGCGATCACGGGGCGATCTTGTCGCTCAACCACTGGCGCGCCTGGTTCACCGACTTCTTGAGCTCCTCATAACTTCGGTCGAGACCGTCCCTGACATTGTCCCACGTGGACTCAGTGGCGGCGGGAACTTCGGAGAGGCGCTCGTTGAGTTTGGCGACTTTCTCCCGCACCTCCGCCAAGGCCTTCTTGGCGTCCTCCTTGGCGGCTGCGCTCGAGGTTTCGGCCTGGAGCGAGAGTTGGTCGATCTCAGTTTGCAGGTGTTGGACCTGTTCACGGACCTTGGCAGCGAACGCTTCTCGCTGGGCGTACGCATAGGCCTTGGAAGCGTCGACGACCTCCTGGGTTTCCTTCCGGACCTTCTCCAAAGGAGCCGCTTGCTCGGTGGTAGGGCTCGGGGACGGATTCGCGGAGGTGGAGTAATCGTCCTGTTCGGAACATCCAACGGTGAAGCTAAGGGTCGCGATCGCCACGACGCCGAGGGTGTGATGCCATGCATTCATAGGATTCCTTGGATTGAGTTTCATTGCCATCGCAGGCTCGTTGCCGTGCACCAGGGAGTTGCAATGTCCGTGCCAAGGCGACTCCGTTCCACGGGCGGAACTGCATCGCGACATTGCGATGGGGTGATGAGCCTCGGGTACCGCCCGAAAATGTCGCCGTTTCCGGGGTGTTTTCCCTTTGTTGTTCAGCAATCAGGTCGGGGCTGAACGGGAAGCCGTGAGAATGCGCCTGTCGGGGCGGTAGGTGTCGGGACCTGGCATGGAAGGGATCGCAAGGGCCTGCTGCGTGCAAGTTGCACGGTTCGGCCGGCACCATCGTGCGCTTCACCCGGAAACCGTTCCAGTCCCCAGCCGGCCGCCCTCACATCCGCCTGCCGCGACAGCCCAAGACTTGTAACAATTGTTACAAGTCCGGGCCGGGTTTGGGGTCGGGCTAACAGTCGGCCGGGTGGTCGTTAGGGACTCGGCTTTAGGTCGGCCCGGAGTTCCGGATTTCGTTCGATCAGTTGGTCCACGAAGAGTTGGTGCAGATCCCCATCGACGCGGAGGGCATCGACAAATCGCAGAAGGCGGGCGCGCGACACGGCGTTCAGGTCCTGCATGCCGGTGAGGTAGAGGTCGTAGACCGGGTTTTGGGTCTTCCCGGACCGGTAGATCTCCTGCACCAGGGACTGAGTGGCCCCTGAAAGTTCGTCGAAGGTATAGAGTGTTTTGGGATGCTGCGGATCGATGGCCGCGATCGCTTCGGCCAGGGCGTGATGGGTTCCGTGCTGGCTGGCGGGAATCTCGGCGCTGATCCTTTCGAGGTGCGGAAGGGCGGCGCTGGCTTCAGGACCGAGTTCTCCCAGGGCGATGACGACTTCCTCGAGGCCCTGCCGACGGTTCTGTTGAACCCGTTCCACCAATCGTTCGGGTGCGAGGCGTTTGAGGCGTTGCGCCGCTTCGAAGCTGCCGAACCGATCCAGCGCCGATTCCAGCGCTGGCACGGCCGACACCGCCAAATCACCAAAGGACTCCAGCGCGCGAGCACTCTCGGATTCCGTCTCGCGAAACCGAAGGCCTTCGATCAGTTCTTCCATTGAGGCCTGTCCCGTGCGCAGGCGGCTCGCCAGGTACTCGGTTCGTACCCCTTCCAAGATCGCCGTCTCAATTTCGGCTGATTCAGAACGGCGTGAGGGGTCGATGGCACCCAAGGCGCGCAGCACGTCGCGGTGGAGGTCCGTGTCGGCCGCGATCAACGCGCGCACTTCGTCCAGCGCTGCGAGCGCATTCTGAGCGGTCGGTCCGAGCTGGCGTAGCGCCTTGACGGCGCGCGTCCGCCACATCTCATCCTCCCAGCGTTCTCCCTCGCGTATCAGGGTGGTGTGATCCTCGGGATGGTAAACCGGTGCGTAGGCGTCCGGGGCGCGGAGACGATCGATGGCCAGGGCCTCGACGAGCACGGCGACGGGTTCGGGCGATTTTGTACCCGGCCAGCGCGCCAAAGCGATGGCGGCTTCACGACGGATGTCGCGGGAATTTGCCGACAGGAACTCCAACATGGCGGCATGGATCGTAGGGACCTCGGGAGCGTTGGGATGGTCTCGAACGAGCGCCAGAATGGCCTCGGCGATCCAACCACGCCCTGGGATCGGCGGTTCGGCCATGGCCGAGACCAACGCGGCGACGGGGCTGAGATCGGCGGCGACGGCCGTGATCAGTTGTGGAAGGAGCTCATTAAGGATCGCCAGTCGACCCGTGGTCGTCATTTGCACGATCTCAGGCAAGACCTCGGCGGCGTCGTGGCCGATCTCGATCAGGCCGTAGGCGGCGAGCACGGATGGTCCGAGATCCTTGCGGTTCAAGGCCTCCATAAGGATCGGCAGTGCTTCCCTGCGTTGGGAACCGAAGTCACGAAGCGCATCCAATACCCGGTTGATGGGGGCCCGGCGCGAAGGCCAGGGATCGTTGAGAGCGGACCGCAGCCGGGCAACGGCTTCCGCCAGATCGGTGGAGGTGTGGATCGAAGGGCGGGTTACGGAAGCAAAGTGGCGAGGTTGGCCGACTTCCGGAGTGTGGGTTGTCGAGGCGGAGGGTATTGCGGAAATCGAGGGCAGCGATGTTGTGGGTTCCGACGTTGGAATGAGATGCGAAGTCAACCATCCGACCGACAGTGCGATACCGGCGATGACTCCCCATCGCGTTTTCATGTGACCGAGTTGCATGGCGAGTTGGGCCAAGTGGAGGGTGGAGGGTGGTGAAGGGGGGGAAGGCCGTGGAAATCGGAGAGCCTGCTCGACCGCGGGAATCAGCCCCGTCGCTGCCGGTTCCCAAGCGTGGGTCCATACGGTCTGCCCCAGGACGGGGATGGACACATTGACGCCACGTTGCGTCAGGGCCTTGCGAAGTCGGCCCAGACTGCGTTGGACCCGCATTTTGGCGGCGTGTTCGCTGATGCCGAGTATGGCGGCGACGTCGCGATGCGATCGTCGCTGCAGGAAGCGCTGGATGAGAATGGCCTGGTCCGCCTCCGGAAGCGAATGGATCGCCTCGTCGAGGACCGGCGCGAGGCTTTCCCAAACGCAGGGGTCAGCAGATTCTGTCGTCGGCGATGGCATGGTCGCGGCTTGGTGTTCGCGGCGGGTTCGTCGTCGCTCGGTGCGGAGGGTTTCGCGGGCAAGATTGTAGCTGGTCCAGTGGAGCCAACCCCCCAGCGCACCGGTTCGTGGCAGGCGGCCGGCCTTTTGGGCGAGCAGGCAAAAGGTGCGTTGGGCCACATCCTGGGCCAGGTGCGGATCGCCACCGAGGACCCTTCGGGCGGTGGCGAAGACCATGTCCGCATGGCGGTGGAGGAGTTCCCGAAAGGCCTCCTCCGCGCCTCGAGCGGCGTACGCTTGCAACAGGGCCCAGTCGTCCATGGTTACCTGATTATGGCCGCGACTCCGAAAAGGTAACAAGGGGGTCGAAGACAGGCGCATTCACGACGCTCGATCTCGTGGAGAAATTCACCCATCCCTCTGCCCGGGAAATGCTGATTGAAACCAGCAACAGGGATACGGCGCGGAGCAGAAGTCCCACGCCCGCGACCATCGAATCGGATGGGAGAGGCGTCAAGGGATCTGAGATTCGAACCCAGTCATTCCTCCATGAACCGGTCGACGCCGCAGGTCCTTCGTCGCGGCGCGACGAGGGCTACCGGATTGGATCCAATTCCAATCCAGGTGGGCCCGTCGCGCTGCGACCGGGAAATGCCGCCTCCGATGCCACTTGGCGAGTATCTCGCATCGTCGCGCTTGGCGACGCGCGCGCTCCGTTTTGCCCATCCCAGACCCCAACGTACCCGCACCCCTGCGGCGCGCGGAGTGATCTCGAACTGAGGCAACTTTCGTCGTTCGTGCTGCGCGCTGGGAACCCCGCAGGGCTGGGCGAGGGTTTACAGCCTCAAGAACAACTGCCGTTTATGGAGGAAGCGGCAGATGAGGAAGCAAAGGACGAGGCCGACGACGGCCAGGACAAACTCGCCAAAGTGCGGCATCACCGCGGTGTTCAGCCAGTTCATGATGTCCTTGCCGACGAATCGTTTTGAGAGGGCGTCGAAATCCACCAGGTTGCTGATCAAGTATATGGTCAGCGCATTGGACCCGATCCAGGTGAAGGGCACCGCCCAGGCGCGGATCTGACGGACGTCGATGACGTAATAGAAAACGGCCAGGAACAAAGTGCTCCAGCCGCCGGCGACCAGAACGAAGGAGGAGGTCCAGATCTTTTTGATGAGCGGAAACTGCAGACTCCAGAGATACCCAACTGCCAGTGCGGCGACCCCCCACTTCACCAGAGCGACGGTCTTCTGGCTGCCGGTCCGAGTGGGGTCCTGGATCAGGCGTCCCGCGAAGACGCCCAGCAGACAGGAGACGAAGGCGGGGAACGTGCTGAGGATTCCCTCGGGGTCGTGGTCACCGTCCCACTTGAAGCCAGGGAGAAACTGTTTGTCGAACCAGTTGGTCAGGTTGCGGCCTTCGGTGTAGTCGCCGGCGCCGATGCCGGGAACAGGAACAAAGGTCAATAGGGCCCAGTAGCCCACCAAGAGTCCGATGGCGAGGCCAACCATTTGGCGCGGCTTAAGGAAGATGTAGCAGAGGCCGGTGAATCCGTAGCACAGGGCGAGGCGTTGGAGCACGCCCAGCCAGCGAATGCCTTCGAAACCGTTGGTAAGTCCCTTGTAGTAAAAGATGCCGAGGAGATAGAGCAGCGCGGTTCGTCGGAGGACGCGTTGCACAGCGACGGCCTGGCCTTCGCGGGCCACGAGTTTTCCGAGCGAGAAAGTGATCGCCACGCCGATCATGAACACGAAGAGCGGGAAGATCATGTCGTAGAAGCGAAACCCGGCCCAGGCGACGTGATCCAATTGCGTGGCTAGCGTCTTGACCACTGGACCTGCGCTCAGCTTCGACATGGCATGGCCCATCGCGTCCGCGCCGACGATCCACATCATGTCGAATCCTCGTAGCGCATCGAGGGACATCAGACGTTCACTAGGGGCAACACCGTGGCGGGTGGAGGACGGTGAGTCGGAAGAGCTCATGATCTGCTGCCGGCGAGTCAGCCATCAAACCTTTCGGGCGGACAGGGGAAACTGGAACCCGGCCCTTGGAGGAACGAGGAAGGGAATGCTCAAAGGAGCGCGGCGCCAAATCACTCCCGGACCGGCGGCTGCGTCCAGGGAAGGGCCGCGATCTGGATGGCGGCGGGCACTCACTCCTGCTTGCCGAACAGCGTGGACAACTGCCGGAGAGCGGAGGTCACCAGCAATTCGCCGGAACCTTCAGCGACGCGCGCGCTTTCGACTTCATAGTTGCCCTCGGGCCAGGCCGATTTGTTCGGGATATAGCCGATCGTGCCGTTGGCGAGTTCGATGTTGTAGGTATGGGGAAAGGGCGAGGCGGCTTTCACGCTGAGCCCCAGTTCCACGAAGATTTCACCGGGCCAGGAGACCCAGGCCGTTTCGCGGCCCAAGGCGATGATCTGAACCTCGACCTCCTGGGGTTTGCCTTCGCGGGCGGCCACATCGAGAATGCGATGGGCGCGGACCAATCGCATGAATCCATCCCGGGTGCTGTCGGTGGCGGTACGAGCATCGGTCCGGGCCTGGGCGAGTTCCGCTTCGGTGAAACTTGGCAAGGGGAGGCGCACGATTTCCTTGCTGACCTTCAAGGATCCGGAAGGGAAATCGGGCAGGGGATGCTGCTTGGGGTAGGCCTTGAAAACAGCGGCGGCGAGAATGACGCCGAGTCGATGGGCTTCCTGGGGGCTCGACTGCGGAGCCGCCCAGCGGAAGTCGAGGTGGTTCAAGTTGCCGCAGGTGCCGTTGGCGAAGACGGTCAGCATCTCGGCGCCTTTGTACAAGGCGAGCATACGGCTGAGGGCACCCGGGTAATCGGCGGAGAGCCGTGTGCCTCCGGTTGTATCCGGGTGCATTGCATAATTGACGAATGTCAGGACGGGGCGGGCCGGGGATTCGCGGCTTTCGGCGTAGAACACGCCCACCTCGGGATCCACGGGGCCGGCCGGGCGAACCAGTTCAGGGTTGTTCTTTCCCGGATTCCAGCCGACGGATCCATCGCGCAACCACCATCGCCGGTTCTTGGCCAGTTGCGGTTCTGCTTCTTTGGCGACGGACAGTTGAACGGTCTGACGGCGTTGGTTGGCGGTGACCACCGCTTCGGCGATGCGCTCGGACAATTGGCGGGAGTAGGTCTGGGCGGCTTCGGTCGAGCCGCCATCAGCGTCGTCGCGGCTCCATTCACGGTAGAGGACAGGTGCGGTATGGGTGTGCGTGGCGGCGATGAGGATGTGGTCTTCGGCGATGTCAGCGCGTTCCTGGATGCGACGGCGGGAGGCTTCGACGATCCAGCGCGGCATGGAGATAAGGTCGCAGACGACGATCGCCGCGCGCTGGGCGCCATCGTCGATCACGAACGCTTTGGCCTGGAGATCGTCGAGGACGCCTTCGTTGCCGCGGGGGTGATAGTACCCGGCCAGACCGATTCCGGGCGGGGCATTGATATTGACGGCGGCGACGCCCAACCGGAGTTCGGTGCGGGCCGCGAACGGGGAAACGAGGAAGCCCAGGAGCAGCAACGAGGGCCACCAGCGGCGAGAAAGGTTCGGCATGGGTGAGGGAATCCTGGGGACAAGGTAGGGATCGGATCGCATTCTGTGAATGGCGGGATGGGAGCATCATGGGGCCAACTTCATGGTTCTAGAATCTCGGCTTGTCGGGACGGGCGCGGGACCTGCACGGTTTTGGGGTTCAAGATATATCCATCCCGTGATCGCCACTGACGCCCCACCCCCACGCGCCGTTCCCACGAGTCATGCTCCAGTCGAACCCCGTATGCGGCCGACGCCTCCCCCTCCACGGCGGCGGAAGATGATGCAGGTGCTGGGAGGTGCCTTGCTGGCGATGGTGGTTCTCCGAGGGAGCCCGGCCCTTGAGGCCGCCGAAGTCAAGACGCTCGATCTCAAGAAGGGCGATCACATTGCGATCATTGGCAATGCACTGCCGGATCGGATGCAGCATTCCGGCTACCTGGAGACGCTGATCCACGCGCGTTACCCTCAGCATGAACTGGTGATCCGCAATTTGTCGGCATCGGGCGACGAGGTGGAGATTCGGCATCGATCCGAGAATTTCGGGACGCCGGACGACTGGTTGAAGAAGGTGAAGGCGGACGTGATCTTTGCGTTCTTTGGCTTCAACGAATCCTTCGGGGGACCGGTGATGCTGGGTGCCTTCGAGGCGGATCTTCAGCGGTTCCTGACGGAGATGGCGGGCAAGAACTATTCGGGCAAAGGCGCGCCGCGGGTGGTGTTGTTCGCTCCGATCGCCAACGAGGACCATCAGGATCCGAACTACCGGGATCCCGCCGCCAACAACGCCAATCTCCAGCTGTACACCGAAGCGATGGCGAAGACGGCGCGGATGTACGGCGTGCTGTTCGTGGATTTGTTCAGCATGTCGCGTGGACTCTTCGAAACCGCCTCGCGCCAGGGGCGATCGTTGACCGTCAATGGCATCCATCTCACCGACGAGGGGGACCGCCTGATGGCGCCGGGAATCTTCAATGCGCTGTTTTCGGAGACCGCGCCGACGGGTGACCTGACCAAACTGCGCGCGGTGGTGAATGAGAAGAACTGGCAGTGGCATCAGCGCTATCGGACCATCGATGGCTACAACGTTTACGGGGGTCGTTCGGCGCTGGCCTACCAGCCGGGCAAAGGCGGTTTCATTTCCGATCGCAATGCGCCCGAACCGCACGTTTCCAACTTCAAGGTCATGCAGGAGGAAATGGCGCAGCGCGACGTCATGACGGCGAATCGCGACAAGCGGGTCTGGGCGGTTGCGGGTGGCGGCGACCTGATCGTGGATGATTCCAATCTTCCGCCGGTGACCAAGGTGGCGTCGAACAAGCCGGGCCCCAATCCCGACCAGTCCCACCCGTACCTCGGCGGCGAGGAAGCCATCTCCAAGATGACGGTGCATTCGGGCATGGAAGTGAACCTGTTCGCGGACGAGAAGCAGTTCCCCGACCTCGTGAATCCGGTCCAGATGGCCTGGGACACCAAGGGCCGATTGTGGGTGTCGGTGTGGCCGAACTACCCCGGACGGACCCCCGACTCCAAGAAGGGCGACAGCCTGGTGGTTTTCGAGGACACCAACGGGGACGGGCGGGCCGACAGGATGACCCCGTATCTGGAGGATTTGAACGCGCCCACAGGCTTCCAATTCTACAAGGACGGCGTGCTGGTGATGCAGGCTCCGGATTTGTGGTTCGTGCGCGACACGGACGGCGACGGCAGGGCGGACTGGAAGGAGCGGATCCTGATGGGCATGGACTCCGCCGATTCGCATCACACCGCCAATGCCATTTGCCACGATCCCGGCGGTGCGATTTACCTCAGCGACGGCGTGTTTCACCGCACGCAAGTGGAGACGGCCTGGGGACCGGTGCGGAACAATGATGGTGCCATCTACCGGTTCGAGCCGCGCACCGGGCGATTTGAAACCTATGTTTCGTATGGCTTCGCCAATCCGCACGGGCGCGTCTTTGATTACTGGGGCAACGACATCATCACGGACGCGACGGGCAACGCGAATTACTTCGGTCCGGCGTTCAGTGGTTTTCTCGATTACCCGGCGAAGCATTCCGGAATGAAGGAATTCTGGAACCGGCCGTCGCGGCCATGTCCCGCGACTGGCATTCTCACCAGTCGCCATTTCCCGGAAGAGTTTCAGGGCAATTTCTTAAACATCAACGTCATCAGTTTTCAGGGCATTTTCCGTGTAAAAGTGACCGAGGAGGGCTCCGGCCTGGCGGGCGAAACGTTGGAACACCTGGTCAGTTCGTCCGATCCCAACTTCCGTCCGATCGCGGTGAGCATCGGGCCGGATGGTGCGATTTACTTCTGTGATTGGAGCCAATCGATCATCGGCCACATGCAGCATCATCTGCGGGATCCGAACCGCGACCACCAGCATGGCCGCATTTACCGGATCACCTACAAGGGGCGCCCGTTGATGAACCCGGCGAAGATTTCGGGTGCGCCGATCCAAGCTTTGCTGGATCTGCTCAAGGAACCGGAGAACGACATCCGGGAGCGTGCCAAGATCGAGTTGGGTATGCGCGATTCCGTCGAGGTGACAACGGCGGCGAAGGCGTGGGCCGCGAAGCTTGATCGCAATGATCCGTCCTATGAACACCACATGATGGAAGCGTTGTGGGTTCATCAATGGCATAACATCGCTGATCTCGACCTGCTCAAGCGCATGCTGCGGTCGCCGGAACCCCGCGCCCGCGCTGCCGCCGGCCGCGTGCTGTGCTATTGGCGCGACCGGGTCCCGGACGCGTTGTCCTGGTTCCGCACCTTGGCGGCTGACGAGCATCCGCGGGTCCGGTTGGAGGCGGTGCGTGCGGCGAGCTTCTACCGCACCGCTGAGGCGGCCGAGATGGCTCTCGAATCCCGCAAGTATCCCTCGGATTACTACCTGGAGTACACGCTCAAGGAATCGATGCGCCAATTGGAGCCCTACTGGCGCAAGGCCATTGCCGAGGGGCAGCCCATTGCCGTGCACAATCCGGCCGGGCTCGATTACCTCATTGGCAGCCTGAGTTCCGCCGAGTTGCTGAAGCTGCCGCGCACCGCGGGCGTGTTGGAGGCAATTATCCGCCGTCCCGAACTTCCCGATGCCGACCGAGCGTCGGCGTTGTTCGAGTTGGGCAAGGCGCGGCAGGCGTCGCGGGTGGCAATTCTCTTGGACGCCATCGAGGCGCGGCGCGCAAATCCGGACGCGTCGGTGGGCAGCCTGGCCCGGTTGCTTCCCCTGCAATTGCCCGAGGAACTGAAGCCGGTGCGGTCGCAACTTCTGGCGCTGGCCACGGGAGGTCCCTCCGTGATGGCTCGCGAGTCGGCGTGGGCCGCGCTCGCTTCGGCGGACAATTCCTTCGGTCGGGTTTGGGAAGAAGCCGGAACCTCGCCGGTGGTCCTGGCGGAATTGCTGGGCGGCATCCCCTTGCTGCTCGATCCGGAGTTTCGTACGCGCGCGTATGATCGGGTCAAACCATTGCTGGCCGCTGCTCAGGAGCAGGGTGCGCCCAAGGCGTCGCCGGGCGGACGCTACGTGCGCATCGAACTGCCGGATCGTGGCACGCTCACGCTGGCGGAGGTTCAGGTCGCCAGCGGAGGACGCAATATTGCCCCGCAGGGCAAGGCTACGCAGTCGAGCACCGCCAACGACGGTGATGCGGGCCGGGCGATCGATGGTCGGACCGACGGCAGCTATGGCAGCGGCACGCAGACCCACACGCGCGAGAACGAGAGCAGGCCATGGTGGGAGCTGGACCTCGGCGCCGAGGTGCCTGTGGAATCCATCACGGTGTGGAATCGGACGGAAGGCGAACTGGGCAAGCGCCTGGATGGCTTTACCCTCTCGGTTCTGGATGGGCAGCGCCGAGCGATCTTCAGCAAGTCCGGCAATTCCGCCCCGAATCCGAGCGTTCAGATCTCGGTACAACCCGACCTTGCCGGCGCCGTCCAGCGCGCTGCCATCCGGGCCAGCGTGGGCATGAACCAGGCCCATGGCGAGGTGTTCGCCGCGCTGTCGGATTTGGTCGCCCGCGGTGTTCAGGTAACGGCGGCGGTACAGGGGATGCGGGTTCTGCCGCGAACGGCCTGGCCGAAGGATCGGGCGGGTGCCACGGCGAAAGCGTTGGCGACCTGGGCCAAAGCGGTGCCTGAAGGGTCGCGATCGGGACTGGAGTTCGCGGAAACGATGCAATTGGCCGACGACCTTGCGGGTTTTCTTCCGGCCGACCAGGCGACCGCCCTGCGCCGAGAGTTACGCGGCATGCGGGTGGCGACGTTCGTGATCCGCACGGTGCGGGAGCAGATGCGCTACGACACCCCACGTCTTGTTGTGGAAGCCGGGAAGCCATTCGAACTCATCGTCGAGAACGGCGATTTCATGCCGCACAATCTCGTCATCGTGAAACCTGGCGCGCGCGAGAAGGTCGGCGTTGCCGCGTCCACCATGCGGCCCGACCAATTCGACAATCGCGGTCGCGCCTATGTTCCGCGCAGCGACGAGATTCTCGCCGCCACGCGGTTGTTGGAGTCGGGCCAGAAGGAAACTCTCAAGGTCACCGCTCCCGAGACGGAAGGGGATCACGAGTACGTTTGCACCTTCCCGGGTCATCACCAGGTGATGTGGGGCTGGTTGATCGTGACCAAGGATGTGGACGCCTACCTGGCCGCGCATCCCGAGTCCAAACCCGCCGGCGGCGGTGGTGCCGCGGATCACTCGCAGCATCACGGTTTGGAGTGAGGATCGTCGGGGCCACAAGTTGGGGCCAATCGCTCGATGGAACCCTCGCCGCGCCCCGGCGAGGGTGGGTTCGATTCATGAGGCGTGTTCTTCCCAATCTTCTCCTATCCGGAGGAGAGCGGTCGTCCATCCCTCATCTCTCACGGCGTCTGCACGATGCGGAAGAACTCGCCGGGATTCCGCGTCGGGACGGTGAAGGGCGAGGTGACGGCTAGGTCGGACCAATCGGGTGGGAGCAATTGCGTGGCTCGTTGGAGGCGGTGTCCGGATGGCCATGATAGTTCGAGTACTCCCGCGCGAAACGTGAAGCTCAGCCGCGGCGCGGCCACTTCGGCGCCGACTCCGGTGAAGTAGCGCAAATCAGCTGCCAGGAGCTTTCCGTCGGCCAAGAGGGTGAGAGGCATACCCACGCCGGGGCCGGGTGCTGGAAAGTCGAAGCTCGTATCGAGCGATCCATCCACGTTCAGCCGCGCCATGAGGTTGCGCGGTTGTCCGTTCACGATGGTGAACTGGCCGCTGATAATGAGGCGACCGTCGGACTGCACGGCGCCGGTATTGATGGCGAAGTCTGTTTGAACCTGGAACGACGGATCGATGGAGCCATCGGCATTGAGCCTCAAAGCGGCATGGATCGGGCCGTTGTTGACCGGCTGAAAGCGTCCGAAGATATAATATTGGCCGCTGCTGGTGACGGGACCGAGTGCGTGATAGGTCATGGGCCCACCGTTGCCGGTCGCCACGTTGGAATCCGTGGGTGGCACGAAACTCGTGTCCAATGCGCCGTCGGGAAGCAGTCGGGCAACGCCGAATCGGACGACGCCGTGGACGCGATTGAAGGCGCCACCGATGACGATCCGATCATCGGGTAGCACGTGAAGGGTGGAGATGCTGCCCGGCACGGTACGGGTCGGGTTCTGGAGGACCGTCTGGATGCCCGGGCTGGAGGCGAAAGTCGGATCGAACTGCCCCGCCGCGGTGAGCCGCACCAGTGCGGGTATGTTTTGTCCGGCAAAATTCTCGAACGACCCCGCGACGAGAATGCTGCCGTCGCTCTGGAGGCCGAGGGCGAGAGGCTTCTGCTGGGCGTTGCCGGCATGACGGTTCTCCTGGAAGAACGCCGGATCATAGCTGCCGTCGGGGAGCAGCCGTACTAATCCGCGCTGGGGATCGAAGCAACCGGAGTTGGGCAGGTTGCATGGACCGGTGCGCATGCTGAGACGTCCGGCAACAAGGAGTTTTCCATCCGGTTGCCGCAGGAGCGTGCTGATGGAGTTGTCGGTAGAACTGTCCGGCGTGAGCAGGTCGGAGGGAGAAAGGAAGTTGGTGTCGCGGGTGCCGTCCTCCAGAGAGCGGGCCACGCCCTGAGCCAGGGCGGCATAAATCGAACCATCCGGACCTGGGGCGGTAACACCGGCGAGCGATCCCGCGCCGGTGTAGGATCGGTCGCGATGACCCGGAAGGGCGGGATTCTCCTGCACGAGCATGGCGAAGGGGTGGCAAGTGGCCGCGCCGCCGGGATTGATGACGGTCACGTAGTACAGACCGGAGTCCTCCACGCGCACTCCGGCAAGATTCAGCATGGCGTTGGTTTCACCTGCGAGGTGCTGGAAGTTGGTGGAGCCTGTCTGGAGGTTTCGATACCACTGGTATTGAAGGGGGCCCGCCCCTGTGGCGTTCACCTCCAGGACCAGGTTGGTGCCGGCGACTGCCACGACCCTGGAGGGCACACTCGCGATGATCGGTGGCGTCGGCGGAGGACGCAGCGCTCCACCGTTGAGGCGCACCAGATTGGTGCGTGGAGCGTCGTCCGCGAAATCGAATCGTCCACCCACGAACACGGTATTGTCCGAGGTGACAACCAGATCGGAAATGGAGGCGAGGCCGGAGGAGAGTTTCGGTGTTGGGGCAAGGAACTCGGGATCGACCGTGCCGTTGCTCCAGAGTCGGGCGATGCCAGGACGGGAGAAACCGCCGACGGCGGTGAAGTCTCCGAGAATCAGGATTCGTCCGTCGGCTTGCAGGGCCATTCGACGCACGGCGATACCGGTGGCATGGAGCGCGGAGAGCGATGGGGCCGGATTGAATTCAGGGTCGAGTTGGCCATCCGGCAGCAGACGCAGGACCCCCAGGCCTATCGTGCTCATGCCTTCGCTGTAGGTGAAGGCGCCGGCGACGAGGATTTTGCCGTCCGGTTGCCGCAGCAGGTGCAGGACCCGGGGGTTGGACAGATTCCGAAGAGGGCCGCGGTAGAAGGTCGGGTCCACCGTGCCGTTGGGTTGGACCTTTAGCACGCCGGCGGTTCCGAGAGACAGGTTGGTCTGGCCGCCAAGGATCGCGCTGCCGTCGGGCAAGGCCAGCAACGCCCCGCTGGGCAAGAAGGCGGGAGTGACCTGGAAGGTGGCGTCGAGTGCCCCATCCGCCTCGAGGCGTCCGTAAGAACTTGCCAGAGCGACACCGTTCCAAGTCCTGGAGTTGACCAGGAGCCTGCCGTCGGCCGTCTCCGCGAAGCGGTCCTGAATATCACCGCCGACCCCGGAAGGGTTGAAGGTTTCGTCGAGGCGTCCGGTGGCATCCAATCGGATGGTCCCCTGATGAGTGTGACCTCCGTAGCTGATGCTGTAATTGCCGGTGATGAGAACTTTGCCCGAGGACAGGACGAGCAGGTTTTCCGGGAGATTCACCTGGGAACTCAGGCCGGAGGTGTCGAAGTCGGGATCGACGGTTCGCCCGTCGTGGAGGAGTCGGGCGACGCGGGTGCGGTTCTGCCCATGGACCTTGGTGAATCCGCCGGCGATGATGAGGCGTCCCTGGTTGTCGAAGGCGAGGTCCTGAACGACCGCATTGGGACCATCGGGGACATCGGATTCGCGGAAGATGCTTCCGGGGGTTGGCTCCAGGACCGTCAGTGTGGCGGCGGTGGAGACGGTGGTGCCGAGGGCGTTGCGGACTTCGACGGTGTAGGAGCCGGCGAGATCCGGGCCTGTTGGATCCAGGATGAGTTCGCTTTGAGTGGCACCGGAGATGGGCGTGTCGTTGCGCCTCCATTGGTAGGTGAAGGGTGCGGCGCCTTGGGCGATGACCTGGAAGCGGGTTCGGGCACCCGAGGTGACGATCTGAGATGCGGGGGGCGTGGCGATGACGGGTCCACTGGCGGGGTCACCCAAGATATGGAAGGCGCCGAAGACCTGTTGAAAACTTGCATTCAGCTGGAAGCCGCCCGCGTAGAGACTTTGGTCGGGGGCCAGGCCGAACATGAGCAAGGACAGCGCGATTTGCCGGACGGGAACCTGGGCGGGGTTGGCGTATCCGGTGTCGACGGAACCATTGGCGTTGAGGCGTCGGATGGGTTGGGTGGTGGAGGTGTGGAGCACCTTGCCGTCGGCCTGCACGGCGACGACTCGCCCTCCGAAGCCGGGGTCAACCGTCGAGACAAAGGAATCGTCCAAGGCCCCGGCCAGGGTCAGGCGGTTGATCTTTCGAGCCAACGCCGCACCGCGATAGGAGGTGAGGCCGGTGAAGATGACCTGACCGTCCGTGGTGCTGACGAACGTTCCGAAGTTCGGATTTGATATCGCCGCCCTGCCGCTGTCCGCGAACGACGCGTCGAGAGTTCCTGTGGGGGTGAGTCGAAGCAGGTCGAAGGTGAGAGCGAAGGAAGTGGAGGCCGCCGCGGTGACCAGGTAAAGGGTGTCCCCTGGACCGCGCATGGGCATAGTGGTGGAACTGCTGGCGTAACCCAGCGAGGCCAGGGTGGGTGGGGAGAACCCGGCGTCCCGCGTGCCATCGGCCCGAAAACGCAGGTAGGGCAGGCGCGTGCTTTCGAAGAATCCCTTTCCACCCACATAGAAGGTCCCGCCCGGACCGCGCAGGAGGTTCGCGGGCTCAACCTTGTCGACGGCGAAGGCGGTGACCGCCAAGGAGCCGTCGGTTTTGAGAATAGCCAGGCCGGGAACTGGCGTGGATCCCAAGTGGGTGAACGATCCGGCGATGACCGGTCGACCGTCGTCGAGCACTAGTACGGCAGCGACGGTACCGGCATTCGTTGAGCCCGGAAGGATCACCTGGTGGTTGATGATGACCGGCGCCGTGATCAGCAGTGGGCGGGGAACCTGGAAGGTGGCATCGATGGCTCCCGTCGCGGTCAACCGTGCGATTCCGGCGCGACCGGAGCTGCCGTAGTTGGTGAAGGAGCCCGCGACATACACCGAACCCTCGGCCGTCGGAACGATCACATTGGGATACACGTCGGTTCCGGCCACCGTGACGAAGTTGGTATCCAGGGAGCCGGGCGACTGGGTCAGGGCAGGCAAGGGAAGTGTGCATGCCAGCAGGATTGCACAGCGCCATGTCATCTTCATTGGAGGCAGATTGGTCCCTGGTTTCCTGGGATGTGACAAGTCGGCAGCGGCCTTCTACGTGACTTCACGTAGGCCAGCCCGGACGCGGCGCCGCGCGCGTGAGCGACCTTGAGAGGTTGCGTGGAAGGCGAGGGTGGCTGAACCTGACCAGGCGCGACGGCACCTTTATGAAACCCAAGTCGTTACTGTTGTCGGTCTGGTCGGGGGCCGCGGTCTTCATGGGAATGATGACGGGGGTGAGTGCCCAGACGCTGCCGCGGATGGATCCCGCCACGCTCGAGGTGCGCCAAGGCCGGTTGAGGATTCAGTTCGAGGCGTTTCAAGGGGATCCCTCGGATTTCGAGGTGCAACAGGGTGTCGCCGTGGAGGCGGCGGATTCCTGGGCGGCGGTCAGCCAGGCAGTGATTACCGCCATGGGTCCGAATCGATTCCAGGTTGATCTGGGGATCGACTTCGGGCGCTCCGCTTTTTTGCGGATCCGTCGGTCCGGACTTCCACCCCTGGGATCGGCACCGCTGCTGAACGAAGTGATGCCGGAGAACGTCACGGCCCATGAGATTGCCCCGGGTGAGTACTGGGATTGGATCGAGTTCTTTAACCCGAGTGATGAGACTCTTGCGTTGGAGGGCTTTGGGATTGAGGACGACTCGGGGGGTGGACGGTGGATTTTTCCGGCGATTTCATTACCGGCGCATGGATATCTTCTGGTGTATGCCAGCGGGTTGGACCGCCGGTCCACCGGAGAACCTCTGCACACGGATTTTCGACTGCGTGGCAGCGGAGAGACGCTGGTATTGACCGACCCATTCGGTCGGGAGGTCGACCGGTGGTCCGTGCCGTCGTTGCCGCAGGATCAATCCGTGGGTCGAACGCCGGATGGCGGAGAACGGTGGACGCGATACACCAAGGATCAGGCGACCCCGGGTGCCGAGAACAGCGCGGCGTCCGTGGGTCCGGTCATCGAAGCCCCGGAGTTCTCGGTGGCGGGTTCATTTCACGCCGCGCCGTTCGAGTTGGAAGTCCGAGCAGGGAATCCAACGTGGACGGTGCGGTACACGACGGATGGTACGGCTCCGGGGTTGAACTCGCCGGTGGTTGCGGGGCCGTTGGCTATCAGGCGCTCGATGGTGGTGCGAGCGATCGCCGTGGATACCGAAGGGCGAGTGAGTGAGGAATCTGCCAGGAGCTATTTCATGGGTGTGCGCCACACGCTTCCGGTGGTTTCACTGGCGGCCCCCTCCAACAACTTCAGCTTCCGGGACGGTTTTCTTTACGGCATGGGATCGGCGGTGATTGGTGATCGAGGCCAGGTTCTTCAAAGCTATCCGTTTTCCGGTTCCAATGCCTGGAAGGATCGCGAGATCGAGGTGCATCTGGAGTTCTTCGAACCGGACGGCCGCGTCGGCCTGCGGCAGCGTGCGGGTCTGAAGATCTACGGCGGCTGGGGGTCACGTGGGTACCCACAGAAGTCGATGGCTCTCTTGGCGCGCAAGAAGTACGGCGTGGGTAAGTTCGGGCACCGCGTGTTCCCGGATCTTGCTCTGGATGAATTCGAATCGCTGGTGCTGCGCAATTCCGGCAACGACAATCAGAGCACCCACCAGACGTCGCCGCGTCCGCCCATCACGGAGTTTGGTGCCACAACCGCTTATGGGAGTTACTTCGTGAATGGCACGTTCACCCTCCTGCGGGACGCGATGATGCAACGGTTGCTGGAAGGTACGGACCTCGATCGACAGGCCTACCGACCGGCGGTGCTGTATATCAACGGCGAGTACTGGGGCATCTTCAACCTGCGCGAGAAGATGACGGAGCATTACGTCGCCTCGCACCACGACCTCAATCCAGCCGCGATCGACGTCATCGAGGGTTATGGGGATGTCCGGGCGGGGGACGCGCTGACCTATCGGGCACTGCGCGATTTCGTGAACACGAAGAGCCCCGCGGTGCAGACGAACTACCAATTCATCGCGGAGCGGTACCTGGAGATCGACAACTTCATCGACTACAACCTGGCGGTCATCTACTTCCAGAATTTCGACATCGGGAACGTCAAATGCTGGCGGCCGCGGGTCGATCGGGGACGGTTTCGGTGGATGGTCTTTGATCAGGACTATGGCTTCGGCTTGTGGCCGGAATCCATCTACGAACCTGCGATGGCGCGGGATTACGCGGATTACGACAATATGTTCTCGTTCATGACCGCCGGATCGGGAACCAGCACGGGCTGGCCGAATGCCGGCGGGCGCACGTTGCTGTTGCGAAGGATGCTATTGAACCCCGGATTCCGCGACCGATTCATCCAGCGGGGGGCCGATCTGTTGAATGACGCGTTTCGGGCGGACCGGGTGGTTTCCATCATTCGCGAAATGAGCGCGGCCATTCGCGACGAGATCCCCGGGCACCTGAAGCGGTGGAGTTGGGAGGAGTTGCTGAAGCGTGGCTATGGGGCGCCGCACCAGCAGGAATACCAACCCTTCACCCTGGCGACATGGGAATCGAACCTTCGTGTTCTGGAGGATTTCGCCAGCCGTCGGCCGGCCGAGCTGCGCGCCGATTGCGCGGCCCATTTCCGACTCGCGGGCGGGCTCGGAGTCCTGGAACTCGAGGTGGAAGGCGAAGGGGGCGGCATCCAGGTGAATTCGATCCGACCCGAGACGTTTCCCTGGCAGGGAACCTATTTCGTGGATCTACCGTGCCGCCTCCTGCCGATTCCGCAGCCAGGGTTTCGATTCGTGGAGTGGACGACACCTTCGGGCACAGTGTCCGATACCATCTTGGCGGCGCGGGTGACGGCCGATGCGACGAATCGGTGGGTGGCGCGTTTCGAGCCGCAACCAGCGGCGGCGCCATCCGGGCAGCTTTGGATCACCGAGATCAATTACCACGCACCCGCGGATCTCCCGTCCGAGGACTGGGTGGAGATTCATAACCCGGGCACGAACACCGTCGTGCTCGAGGGCTGGACGCTTCGCGACGACGCCACCCACAACGTCTGCGTGCTCCCAAAGTCCACGCTGCGGCCCGGGGCGTATGCGGTGTTGTGCCGGGACGCGGTGAAGTTCCAAGTGGCGCATCCTGGAGTGACCAATGTGTTGGCGACGTTTTCGTTCGGCCTGGGAAACGAGGGCGACACGTTGACCTTGAGGGACGCGCGAGGCGTGGTGATGGAGCGCGTGCCTTACGATGACGCCGCACCGTGGCCGGTGGAGGCGGACGGAGCGGGGGCAACACTTCAACTCACTCATTCGGAACTGGATCATGCCTCGGCCGCGGCATGGGCCGCGTCGACGATACGGGGCGGGACGCCAGGGAAGTGAAGGCGGAGGGATCGGGTTGGCCTCACCCAGACGCAGAGAGGAGGGGAGGAGCGGGAAGAGGGAAGCGAGGTGGAGATGCGGATTTCCGCAGTTCCCCCCATCCTCGGCGACCCTCTATTCTACGCTGCCTGCACTCCCGCCTTCGAGCGGCGTTGCACGAAGCGGGCCATACGTTCCATGGCTTGCTCGATTTGCGGCAGGGAAGTGGCGAAGCAACAGCGGACAAAGCCTTCACCGCAAGCGCCGAAAGCACTGCCCGGGACGCAGGCGACCTTCTCCTCCTCCAGCAGGCCGACAGCAAATTGCTTGGAGGTCAGACCGGTGCTGGTGATCGAGGGAAAGGCGTAGAATGAACCGCGGGGGCGGTGGCAGGACAGCCCCATGGAATTGAGGGCGTTGACGATGAAATTGCGACGGAGCTTGTACTGGTCGCGCATCTCGATGGTATCGGGTTCTCCATGCTGGATGGCTTCCAGCGCCGCCTCCTGGCTGATGATGCTCGCGCACAGCATCGAATACTGATGGATCCGCATCATCGCCTCGGTCAGTTCGAGCGGTGCACAGGCATAGCCGATGCGGAACCCCGTCATGGCATATGCCTTCGAAAAACCGTGCAGGAAAATGGTCCGTTCGCGCATGCCGGGCAGGGATGCAATCGAGACGTGATCCCCTTCGAAGGTGAGTTCCGAATAGATCTCGTCGGTCAACACCACCAGGTTATGGCGTATGGCCAGCTCGGCGATCTTCTCCAACTCGGCCCGGGTCATCGTGCCGCCGGTGGGGTTGGTCGGGAAATTCAGGATCAACGCCTTGCTCTTGGGCGTGATCGCCTTCTCGATGGCCTCGGCGCGAACAGCGAATCCGTCCTCGGCGCGGCAAATCACGGGGACCCCTACGCCGTGCGCCAGGCTGATGCTTGGCGAATAGCTGACGTAGCAGGGCTCGTGGAAGATGACCTCGTCGCCCGGATCGATGATGGCGCGCAACGCGAGGTCCATGGCCTCGCTCACCCCCACAGCGATCAGGATCTCTTTGGGATCGTACTGGACGCGGAACTTCTCGGCGATATGGACGCTGATCGCCTCCCGCAGTCGCGGCATGCCGAGGTTCGAGGTGTAGGTGGTGCGGCCCTGTTCGAGGGCATAGATAGCGGCCTCGCGGATGTGCCAGGGCGTGACGAAATCCGGCTCACCGACACCGAGCGAGATCACGTCCTTCTGGCTGGCCACGATGTCGAAGAACTCACGGATGCCCGAGCGCGGAATATTCCGCACATGGGCAGCCACGCATGAGGTCCCGTGCCGCGCAGTCATAGGGGCGCGCACCCTAGGGACAGCAGTGATTTCATGCAAGGACCCAGAGCTACGGTATCCGCTTCCGGGCGCATCTCCGAATTGTCGGGGCGATTTCCGTTGAAATAGCGGGAGAGGACTCCCGCACTCCACGACGACCAGCGTTGGCCTGGCCCCGGGGTGCGGACTGGCGCGAAGCGTCGTGGACTGCGGCAGTCCCCTGCCGCTTTCCCAGCACGGCGGTTCCGGCCGGAACGGTGGTGCCGCCCACTCGACAACTCGGAGACGCGCCCCCCGTTTCCCAATCTTGGTTGGGGAAAGTCGCTCGCGGCCCAGGGTTGAATTGTCCCGAACCCTCGCCATCGTTCCCTTATGAATCGAATGGTTTCCTTGCGCTGGCTGTCGGGCGTGGCTGTGGCCGTGGTGCTGTCGGGCTGCGCCAGTTTCAGGAGCGATTTGCGGGCGGCCCGCGAACGCGGAATCCCGCCGTCGGGGGTGGAAGGTCATTGGGTGGGCCGATGGTACGACCTCAAGAATCCGAAGCATGGCGGGAGGTTGGAATGCGTGCTCACGCGGACGGGCGATCAGGTTTATCGAATGTCGAGTCGCAGCCAGTGGTGGAAGATCTTCACCTCGGCCTACGACGCGAACGTGGTGATCACGCCCACGGCCGAGGGGCGTGCGGTGGTTTTGGGTGGCCAGGAATTATGGGTCTTCGGCGGGCATTCCCTGACCGGCCGCATCGATGGCACCCGCTTCGAGGCGACCTATACCGTGGGTAGCCATTCCGGACGACTGGAACTGCAACGTCCGTGAGTGCCGGTCAAAAAAGCTCTGACACAACCGGCGTGCGGGGATAGGTTTCGCGCCACCCGTTCCGGGCACAGGCAGTCTCATTCGATTTCGGAGTACACATGCAAGGCGACATCGCAGTCATCGGACTGGCCGTCATGGGCCAGAACTTGATCCTCAACATGAACGACCGGGGGTTCACGGTCGTGGCCTACAACCGAACGACGTCGAAGGTCGACGAGTTCCTGGCCAACGAGGCGAAAGGCACCCGCATCATCGGCGCGCATAGCATTGAGGAGATGGTCGCCAAGCTGAAGCGCCCCCGACGGGTCATGCTGATGGTCAAGGCGGGGAAGCCCGTCGACGAATTCATCGAGTTGCTGATTCCCCATTTGGAACCGGGTGACATCCTGATCGACGGCGGCAATTCCCTTTTCGAGGACACCCAACGCCGGGTGAAACTGGCCGAGAGCAAGGGGTTGCTCTACATCGGCACCGGCGTCTCCGGCGGCGAAGAGGGCGCCCGGCATGGTCCGAGCATCATGCCTGGCGGCAGCGCCGAGGCGTGGCCCCACGTCAAACCCATCTTCCAGGCCATCGCGGCCAAGGTCGCCGACGGTGTTCCATGCTGCGACTGGGTCGGGGAAAACGGTGCCGGGCACTACGTGAAAATGGTGCACAACGGCATCGAGTACGGCGACATGCAGCTGATTTGCGAAGCCTACCAGGTGATGCGGGATGGACTGGGCATGACGCCCGACGAAATGCACACCGTCTTCAAGTCCTGGAACGAAGGCGACCTCGAGAGCTACCTGATCGAGATCACTCGCGACATTCTGGCCGTCAAGGACGAGGACGGTTCGCCATTGGTCGACAAGATCCTGGATACCGCGGGGCAGAAGGGCACCGGGAAGTGGACCATTCAGAATTCCGCCGATCTCGGGATCCCCATCACCTTGATCGCCGAAGCGGTGTATTCGCGTTGTGTCAGCGCCTTGAAGGACGAACGCGTCAAGGCGGCCAAGAAGTTGAAAGGACCGCGGCCGGCGTTGCCTCAGGCGAAAAAGCCCGAAGCGAAGGCTGCCTTTATCGAGGACATTCGCAACGCGCTCTACGCCTCCAAGATCGTGAGTTACGCGCAGGGCTACATGCTCATGCGCGCCGCCGCAAAGGAGTATAATTGGAATTTGAACTACGGCGGCATCGCCCTGATGTGGCGCGGCGGTTGCATCATCCGGTCCCGTTTCCTTGGCAAGATCAAGGAAGCCTTCGACAAGAATTCCAAGCTCAGCAACCTCCTGTTGGACGACTATTTCCGCGGCGAAATGAAGCGCTGCCAGAAGAGCTGGCGCAATGTGGTCGGGAACGCGGTCAAACGCGGGATCCCGGTTCCCGCCTTCAGCACGGCACTGGCGTTCTTCGACGGCTATCGCAGCGCCCGGCTGCCGGCGAACCTGCTTCAAGCCCAACGCGACTATTTCGGCGCCCACACCTACGAGCGTCTCGACAAACCGCGCGGGGAGTTCTTCCACACCAACTGGACGGGTCGCGGGGGCACCACCGCCTCCAGCACCTACAACGTGTAGGCACCGACTTCGTCCGCGGCGGCATCGCTGGCCCTCCATCGGGGTGCCGGCACGACCGGCGTCCGTGAATCAGGTCGGATTCGTTCCTGGCGAAGCCAACCTCGAAGGGCCCTATCGAGAGCCCGGATATCCTGCCGTCGGACCCAAGCTGACAGCGCCGGCATGCTTCGAAGAAAAAAAGAGGCGGGCCTTGGGCTACACACGGAACTTCAACCCAAAGCCCGCCTTCCTTCCCCGAGGAAGGAAATCTGACCTACCCCTCCCTTTACACCGTGAATCAGGTTTCGCTGTTCCGGTGCATGGGTCCTCCCGGACGCGTCAGCGGGGATCGCGTACGTCGAGGTGGCGGGGACGCGATCAATTAGCGGTGCGCCCTCGGTTTTGGCAAGAGGTTTTCTTGGGAGGAAGAGTGAGGAAACGGTGGGTGTGAAGAGGGAAGGGCGGTCGGAGCACGGGCCGCCAACCCGCAGTAGGCATGCAAGCCAACGTCCGCTTCGTTGTCCGGAGAAGCGACGGGAACCCCGGCCCAAGCGAGTCCTGACGGCACCATGGGGGATGCGCGGGCCCTTCCCACCTCCCTCTTCCCTTCTTTTCCTCATGGCGGCCCTTCCAGTTTCGCGGCACGCTCTGACCTCGTTCAACCGAGTCCTCGCATATGATCGCACTTTCCCGACGGCAATTTCTCGGCAGCGCGGCGGCGGTTTTGGCCGCGACCGGCGTTCGGGCGATGGATCCGATAACCCGCATCGGTCCGCCGCGGCTTCGACTGAGCCTCGCCGCCTATTCGTTTCGACAGTTCTTCCGCGATGGCCGCGACTCCGGGAAGTCGCAGATTCCGGCGGCGCGCCAGATCGACCTCTTTCAGTTCATCGATTACTGCGCCGAACACGGGTGCGACGGAACCGAACTGACCAGCTACTATTTCCCGAAGGAGTTCGATGATGCCTATCTGCTGAACTTGCGCCGCCACGCGTTCCTCCGCGGCGTGAGCGTGAGCGGGACGGCGGTGGGGAATACCTTTACCCTTCCGGCTGGTGAAAAGCGCCAGCGCGAGATTGCCGGGGTGAAGAAGTGGATCGAACACGCCCGGGTCCTCGGCGCACCGCACATCCGGGTCTTCGCGGGAAACCTCGAGGGTCAACCGCTGGCCGATGCGAAACGAAACTGCATCGCGGCGTTGGAGGAGTGCGCGGACGCAGCAGGGCAGGCCGGGGTGTTTCTCGGGATCGAGAATCATGGCGGGATCGTGGCCGAACCTGGGGACCTGCTCGACATCATCAAGGCGGTGAAGAGCCCCTGGGTTGGGATCAACCTGGACAGCGGCAACTTCCACTCGGCGGATCCGTACGCCGACCTCGCCGTGTGCGCGCCGTATGCGGTGAATGTCCAGGTCAAGGTGGAGATCCGGCGCAAGGACGCCCAGGCCGAGCCCAGTGATCTGCCGAAACTGGTGAAAATCCTTCGCGAGGCGCGATACCAAGGCTGGGTGGCGCTGGAGTATGAATCGGCCGAAGACCCCTACGTCGCGGTGCCGCGGCATCTCCAGGCGTTGGCGCCATTGCTGAGAGCGGCGAGTTGAGTCGGGTTCGTACGCGTCCGCCATGCTTTCGCCGACGTGGATTGTCGCCTTCGTCGGGGCCTACTTCGCCGTCCTGCTGGCCATCGCCTGGGTGACCAGTCGGCAGGCGGGGAATGCGGCCTACTTCCTGGGGAATCGGGCCTCGCCTTGGTACGTGGTGGCCTTTGGGCTGATTGGTGACTCACTGTCGGGGGTTACCTTCATTTCCGTACCGGGCCGGGTGCGGGACAATGACTTTGCGTATCTACAGGTGGTATTGGGCTACGTGGCTGGCTACGTGGTCATCGCCCAGGTGCTTCTTCCGCTTTACTATCGTTTGCAGGTCACCTCGATCTATTCGTATCTGGAACATCGCCTGGGCACGGTGGCACAGAAGACGGGTTCGATTTCATTCCTGATATCCCGCCTTCTCGGGGCCGCCGCCCGGCTTTATCTGGCGGCGGGCGTGGCGCAGAAGTTCGTCTTTGACGCCTGGGGCCTTCCCTTCGCGGCCAGCGTGACCGGGATCATCGTTCTGATTCTGGTGTACACCTACCGTGGCGGCATCAAGACGCTGGTGTGGACGGATACCTTTCAGTCGACATTCCTGCTGCTCGGGTTGGTGTGTTCCATTGGGGCCATCAGCTGGGACCTGGGACTGAGCGCGAGCGGCATGGTTTCGGCGGTGCGGGCGAGTCCGCACAGCCAGGTCTTTTTTTGGGAATGGGCACCCGCCAACAATTTTTGGAAGGACTTCATTGGGGGCGCCTTCATCGCGATCTGCATGACAGGGCTGGATCAGAATATGATGCAAAAGAACCTGAGCTGCCGTTCATTGCGCGAGGCGCAGCGTAATATTCATTGGTTCTCCTGGATCGTCGTCGCGGTGAATCTGCTCTTCCTGGCTTTGGGGGCCTTGCTGTACCTCTACGCCGATCAACGCGGGGTCGCGGTGCCCGCCAAGACCGATCTGCTGTTTCCCACACTGGCTTTGCAGCATCTTGGCGGCATGGCTGGTGTGGTTTTCCTCCTGGGGTTGACCGCGGCCACGTTCTCCAGCGCCGACTCCGTGCTGACGACGCTGACGACGTCGTTCTGCATCGACATCCTCGGGATGGAACGGCGCACGAACATGGCGGAAGCGACGCAGACACGGTTAAGGCACGTGTTCCACCTGGTTTTTGCGGTGCTGCTGCTGCTGGCGATTCTCGCGTTTGAAGCGTGGGCCAACGATTCGGTGATCGGCCTCGTCCTGAAGATCGCTGGATATACCTACGGCCCGCTTCTGGGGTTGTTCGCCTTTGCGATATTGACGCGACGTCAGGTGGCGGGAGGCTGGATTCCGGTGGTGGCCGTCGCGGCGCCGATCCTGTGTGCGGTGATCGAATCGAAATCCGCGGCCTGGCTGGGCGGGTACCGATTGGGCAATGAGTTGCTTCTACTGAACGGAGTGCTGACGTTTGCCGGGTTGATGGCGTTGAGCCGGAAGGCCGAATCCTGACGGATCGCCGCAGGAATCCGGCGTGAGTCTCCGAGCCTTGCGCCCAACGAATTGAGGTCGACGATTGCGGCGACGAAGGGTTCCCGCTTACGGTCGATCCCCGATGCTTAGCCAACTTCAGCTTCGTTGGAGGCGATTCCGCCGCTGGCGATCCGGAATGACTGCGGAGCTTTTGGGCATCCTCCTGGCGTCGACGACCCCGTGGGTGCCCGCCCAGGAAGCACCCGTGGCCTTCGTGGGAGGGTTGATTCTCCCCATCCATGCATCGCCAATCACCAACGGCGTTTTGGTGGTGCAGAGCGGGCGGATTCAAGTGATCGGTCCGGAGGGGACGGCGATTCCGGCTGGAGCGACACGACGCGAGATCGCCGGAAAAGTGGTGATGCCGGGTCTCGTGGACACCCACAGCCATCTCGGATCTGCCGCCGGCGCCGATGGATCCTCGCCCATTCAACCCGAAGTCCGGGTGTTGGACGCGCTGGACGTTCGCGACCCCAGCTTCAGCCGCGCTCGCGCGGGAGGCATCACCACGGTCAACGTCATGCCCGGTTCCGGACATCTGATCAGCGGGCAGACCCTTTACCTCAAGTTGCGTGACGGAAAGCGCATCGATGACCTGCTTATCACCAACCGGCAGGGGCGCGTGGCCGGCGGATTGAAGATGGCCAACGGCACCAACTCGCGACGCGATCCGCCGTTTCCGGGGACTCGCGGCAAATCCGCCGCTTTGGTGCGTGAGAAATATGTCGCCGCCCAGGATTACCTGAGTCGCATCCAAAAGGCAGGCGGAGATCCGAGCAAGATGCCCCCGCGGGATCTCACCCTCGAGACCCTGGGCGAAGTGCTAACTGGCGATCGCGTGGTCCAGCATCACACACATCGCCATGACGACATCCTCACCGTCCTGCGCTTGCAGCGTGAATTCGGATTCAAAGTCGTCCTGCACCATGTCAGCGACGGTTGGAGAGTGGCCGAGGACATCGCCGCTGCGAAGGTGCCCTGCTCGGTGATCATGATCGACAGTCCAGGCGGCAAGCTGGAGGCACGAGACGCGGACTGGAAGACCCCGGCGGTGCTCGAGAAGGCGGGAGTTACCGTGGGGTTTCACACCGATGATTCGGTGACAGACTCCCGTTGGTTCCTGCGCGCGGCGGCTTTGGGGGTGCGCGCTGGCATGACCCGCGAGGGAGCGCTGCGGGGCGTCACCGTGGCCGGCGCGGAGATCCTCGACTTGAGCGAGCGGGTTGGCTCCCTGGAAGTTGGAAAGGACGCGGATCTGGTGATTCTCTCCGGCGATCCACTGAGTCTTTACACCCAGGTCCTCGAAACGTGGGTGGAAGGCAGAAAGGTCTTCGATCGGTCGGATCCCAAGGACCGGCTGGCGGCGACCGGCGGCTTGGGTGCGGGCGATCCGCGACGGGCCCGACTGTGTTGCTTCGAACTCTGGGGAGGTGAGCAATGAAAAGGTCGTTCTGCCTGGGAACCCTCCGCGTCTCGTTCGTCCTCTTGGCGACCATGGCCCGCGGAGACGTGGCCATTTACGGCGAGGTGGTCCACACGGTCGCCGGTGATCCGATTTCGCGCGGCGTGGTCCTGGTGAAGGGCACGAAGATTGCCGCAGTCGGGCGTCAGGAGGACGTCGCTATTCCAGCTGGGACACCCGAGTTGCGAGCCCGGGTCGTGACGCCGGGCTGGGTGGACGCGCATTCGACGGTCGGGTTGTCGGGGTTTCTGAATCAAAATCACGACCAGGAACAGCTGGAGAGATCGGCGCCGATGCAGCCGGAACTCCGTGCGATCGATGCCTACAACCCGCGGGATGAACTCGTCGACTATGTGCGTTCGCTGGGCGTGACCACCCTCCACACCGGGCACGCCCCTGGAGCCCTGATCTCAGGCCAGACGATGGTGGTGAAGACGTTTCCGCCGAGTCTGGATCAATCCGTCCTGAATCCCTCCGCCATGCTGGCCGCGAGCCTCGGGGACGCGGCGTTGAGTGACAAACCGGACAAACCGCCGGGAACGCGGGCCAAGGCCGTGGCGCTGTTGCGCGCGGAACTCATCAAGGCTACCGAGTACGCCCGCAAGATGGGGTTGCCCGAAGCGGACAAGCGGCCGGCGCGCGACCTGCGTTTCGAGATGCTGGGTAAGTTGCTGGATCGCTCGATGCCGCTGCTGGTGACCGTGCACCGGCATCAGGACATTCTCGCCGCGCTCCGGTTGGCCGCGGAATTCAACCTGCGGCTGGTGCTCGACGGCGCGAGCGACGCGCCTTTGGTGATGGAGGAGATCCGCGCGAGCGGGTTCCCAGTCATCGTGCATCCCACCATGGTCCGGCCCTTCCAGGCGGCGGAGAACGCCAGCCTGGAAACGGCGGCCAAGCTGCGTGACGGCGGCGTCCCCATCGCTCTCCAAAGCGGTTACGAAAGCTATGTGCCGAGGACACGCGTGGTGTTGTTCGAAGCAGCGATGGCGGCGGCCAACGGACTGGGATTTCGATCCGCCTTGGCGGCAATCACCTTGGACGCCGCGCGCATTCTCGGTGTCGCCGATCGCGTGGGTTCGCTGGAGCCAGGCAAGGACGCGGATGTGGCGCTCTTTGACGGCGACCCGTTCGAGTATGTGACCCACTGCACCGGGGTCGTGGTGAGCGGGACGGTGATGGAAGCGGCGCCGCGGTGATTCAGGGAACGTGCTTTTTCAGGAACTTGTCGATGGCCTCATAGAGTTCGATGCGGTTCTTCTCGATGAAGAAACCGTGGCCTTCGTCTTTCTTGACGATCATTTCAAATGGCTTGTCGAG
>JAEUHG010000287.1 GCA_016795425.1 Verrucomicrobiales bacterium | reverse complement strand
GAAAGACCGGACGCGCCTTTTCGGGGAGTCCTTGGCGACACCCAAGAAGCAGCGCGTCCGATTGTTGTAGCCGACGAAGGACAGGAGCCGGTTCAAATGGTCCGCGTTGAGAACTACTACATGATCGAGCAGTTCACGCCGCACCGATCCAATCCCGCGTTCGGCGACACCGCTCTGCCATGGGGAGGGATATGCACAGCGAATCGCGGACGGGCGCCAAACGGGAACGACTCGCGGCGGTTCTGGAGGATCCAGCGGATCATCGGGCACTCAGTGACGGTGAAGTGAACGACGCGTCGGCGATCATGCCGAACGATGAAGAAAACCCACAGGAGCTTGAAAGCACCGGTTGGGACGGTGAAGAAGTCCATGCCGACAATTCCATCTCGGTGGTTGCGGAGGAACGCCTTCCAAGTTCGGAGGCGATCAACGGAGACCGGCCGCTTGGGAAGGTACCTGGAGACCGTGCGTTCATCGATGACGATGCCGAGTTTGAGCAGTTCCCCGTGAATTCGTGGTGCACCCCAACGATTTTCGCGAGCCATACGAATAATCAAATCGCGGAATTCCTTGGTGATGCGAGGTCAACCGGCTCGCCGTTTGCCAGATCTCCATCGCCATACCCATTAGAAACCAGGGCGGTGCCACGCCACGACTGTGTCTGGATCGACGATTAACAGTCAGGAAGCCCATTTGGACCACAACAGACGAATCAGAATCCAGAAGTTACGATCGCGGGGTAGGATTCGCGGCTTGGGGATCTGGCGGTGAAAGACGGCTCACTGGTGACGCAGCGCAAGGTTCTCGATCAACAGATCCGCCCTCGACGCGAACAGGGTTCAGATGGTCGCCCAAAGGCCGGATAAAATGGCCTTCATCATGGCACTGAGCTTCGCCTACCGAATGGCGAGAGGGCAATCGTGGATTCTCGACCTGGGGTCGGACTGAAGTTCCAAACACCTCGTCCGCTGAGGCTTCGGGGTTTTGTCGACCCACACGTGGATCGCCACTCCGCATGGGAGTGGCTCATGAGGCTTTACCTGGCTGTCTCTAGCCGATATTGCGCTCGGTAGTAGTGTAATCCCTAACATGCCTCTTCCGCAATGGATCGGACTTTGTCCGGAGCAGCCTGTCCGCAGCGTTCAGGGCAGGAGCCACAATGGCATCAGGCAAGGCCTGGACTAGGGTGTCCGTGGAGTCGTACACGAGCAGATCTAGTACCCATTCGCCGTACTTCTGTTTGAGATCCCTGAACATCGAGAAGGGTTCCTCGGATTCATGAATGATCGGCACGAACGGAATCATATAGTCTGGCATCGTGGCCTGCAATTCGAGTGGACTGGACTTTGGGTTGGATATGTCGGCTATGATGAATTTGCTCAGCCCCGCCAGGGTCTTGATCGTCTCCGTAAAATCCCTCTGCGTGGGTTTCTCGAAGTCGAACATCATCGGAACAAATCCCAACTCGCGTAACTTGCTCCTAATCGCCTCCAGTACGGGTTTCCTGTCGTTGGTGAATCGCCCCAGGATCAAGACGCCCTTGTTGCCAATTGTGTCAATGACGCTGCGGATCTTCTCGTTGTGCAGAAGTAGATAGACAAATTGCGCGACTTCGATGTCGTCGACAGTGATGTCGGGCTCATTGCGGGCGGTGATGATCAAGTTGCGTTGCTTGGTGTCATCCAGGTGCAGACGCCATGCGGATATTCCGTACACGCGGCATCCCGTAAGGTCGGCATCCGTGAGGTCTGCGCGCAACAAGTTGGATGCGGTCAAGTCGGCGCCGCAAAGCTGGGCCCCAGCAAGGTTCGCTTCGATGAGGTTGGCGACCCTCATATCCGCGCGGGTGAGGTTCGCCCCTCGAAGGTCCGCACGCGTGAGGCGCGTCTCGACTAGATTAGATTCAACCAGTTGTGCTTGGTAGAGCTTGGCCTCGATGAGATCGGTTTCATTGAGATTCGCGCCGGAAAGGTCGGATCTAGTCATGATCGCCCCGTTAAGATTCGCACGAGTCAGATCAGCCTGGCGAAGGTCCGCTTCATTTATGCCCGAGCGGCAGAGGTTCGCCCCGACCAGAGATGCTTGCGGGAGCCGCGCTCGGAAGAGATCGGCGTCCTTCAGATGGGCGGCATCGAGATGCGCCTGACTGAGATCCGCCCCGTTCAGACTTGCGCCCACGAGCCTGGCTTCGCGAAGGATGACTCCTCTCATTCTGGCCTTGCTAAGGTTGGCTGCGATAAGATCCAACCCGGCCAAGTCCGCCTCGATCAAGTCTAAGGCGACGTCCGGGTTCTCACGGCGCCATTCGTTTAGGGACCTGGCCCCGTTCCTTACGAGCGCGATATGTTCATCGTTGGCCATCTGGCTTTGCTTGGCAGAATTCCTGGGAAAGGTGCTTTGCCCGGGTTGAGCGTAATATGCCTCGGCGCGTTACCTCGAGACCATACCAAAAGCGGCGTGTGCACGGCGAATTGGCGATCACGTCGCGGATGGAAGCTGGAACAGGCCGCCGCAGAAGGATTTCCAGCCGTAACTGCGAAAGTCCGCAAGAATTGGAGCGGTCGCTCCGGCGGTCTCGGCCGGCGTTCGGCCGTGAACGCCAGCGTGAGCGCGATCTGGATAGTAGTAGTCGACAAACGCAGCCAGCTTCCGAGTCAGATCGGTTTCGTTCCAGAATTGGGTATGGTCGAGGAACTCACGTCGAATGGTTCCGATGAGTCGCTCGATAAATGGGTGTGAAGTTGGGGCTCCCGGCACACTGCGGAGGTAGTTTGTCCCCAAAATCCACAGGTTCGCACACCTTTGGTGGAATCGGAAGTAGGTTGCCTTGTCCGTGCTGAGGTGACTTGGGACTCCGGCGCCGACCATGGCAACGTTAACAGCCCGTCAAAGAAGGGTCTGATTTCGGAGAATTGTATGTGGTTCTCACCGAAAAACGGCGCCGAACCACAACATATAGAAAGACCAAGATCGGAAATCCGAGAATCACGGTAAGAGATCCGGTGATTTCAATAGC
>JAEUHG010000273.1 GCA_016795425.1 Verrucomicrobiales bacterium | reverse complement strand
TGCCGCTCCACAACTCGGAGACGCATCGGATTCGCCGGAGGTTCGCAAACGCGGTTGCGACGGGAGGTGGGGTCTGGCAACCATCCCTCTCCTGTCTATCTATGCGCCGATCTGCGATTGCCGTCTTACTCGTCGCCGCTGTCTTTGGGGGCGGATGCCAATCGAGCGGACCCACCGCTCATGAACCCGTTGTTCAACATCACTTTGTGGGCCTGACCGCTCTGGCTCGGCGTGCCGATATGGCGCCGCTGGCTTCGATCCTGGCATCCACTGAGTCGCAACAGATCATTCAAGACACCTCTGGCAAACTGGCGGCGCGGCTGCCGGGGTGGCTGGGCGGCGCGGAAGCATCCCAGGGCGGCGCTGGCCTTCAATCACTGGTGCGCCGTCTGCTCGAGAGTGAAACGTTCCTGGAAGTCCGCGCGGATGCCAGAGGGGTCACTGATTGGGCCATCGCCGCGCGATTGGACGGGGCCGCGGGCGCGGTTGGCGCGGAATTGCGCCAGGCGCTGGGCACTTCGGCTGGCGAGGTCGTCGATACCACCGGGGGCGGCTGGGAAGCGCGCGCCAAGGGTGCCTCCGCTGGGGCCCGATTCGCCGTGTCCGGACCTTGGGCGATTCTCGGAAATGGCGCAGGGTCCTTCGACGCCCTTCAGGCTCGCATTCAACAGAACGGTGCGCCGGCGCCGGCACCGACGAATTATCTGTACCGGGTGGACGCGAAGTTGGCGCGGTTGGCGGAGATGCTGCATTGGCCGAAGGAGCCTCCTGGACCGGTGCGACAATGGCCGCAGGTCCAAGTGATGGTGGAACCGCGCAACGGCCGGCTACGGACCAAGGCGGACATGGATTTTGGCCGACCGCTCGAGCTGGACCTCGTTCCCTGGGAGGTGCCGGCACCGTTCATTACCGAACCCATCGTCGGATTCACGGCCATTCAGGGCGCGGATACATGGTTGAAACGCCTGGCAATGTTTGCGGCGAACGCCGATGCCAATTGGCCCAAGCAGCTTTTTCTCTGGTCCCTCGCCGGACGTTCTTATCAGCAGTATGTCGCGGCTCCCATGGACAAGCCGGCGGAGCTGTTGGAGAAGGTCGCGCCTTCGTTGCCTTCGGCACTGCAGTCGGCCTACGAATGGCCGGATGCCAAGCACCCGTTGAGCGTCACGAATAACGCGGGAAAGTATGAAATCAGGGGATTGCCCTGGGTGGCGCCGTTTCTGTCCACCGCTCCACTCACCAACAAGGATGTGTTGGTGGGCGGATTGTTCTTCCCGTTGAAAGGACAGCTGGCCCCGAACGAATTGATGGATCAGGTGCGGGGTCGAACCAACCTGGTGTTCTACGACTGGGAAGTCACGGGCCGGTCCGTTCAGCTCACCAACCGAACCCCGTCGTCAGGCCTGGTGAAAGGAACCAATTACATCGGCCGCCTGCCTCAAATCCGCGACCTGGTCCAGCTGGCTCTTGGCACCAAATATACCCCCGCACAGCTGGCGCTCACTCGGTCCGGTGAGATCGCCATTCCGGGTTGGAATTGGATCATGTCGGCGATGCCGTACCTCGGGGAGACCATCACCGAGGTCACCCGAACCAGTCCGTCCCGGTTGTCGCTCACCCGCCAATCCCAGGTTGGATTCAACGCGCTCGAAATCATCCAGATTCTGCGTTGGCTGGAGAATCCAGGGTTCCCGGGCTGGAAACCCGCACCTCCGCCCCCGCCGCCTGCGCCCGCGCCCGTGTCTGGAGCGGGCGCCAAGACTCCGGCCGCTCCTCCGGTGCCGAAGCCTTGAACCGGACATCGCATCTCCCATGCTTCAGCTCGGCGTCAATATTGACCACGTCGCCACGGTTCGTGAGGCGCGTTACCGAGGTCGCGGATTTGGTGAGCCGGATCCCGTCGAGGCGGCGTTAGCCTGTGAACGCGCGGGCGCTCACGGCATCACCGCCCACCTGCGCGAGGACCGCCGGCACATCGTCGATCGCGACGTGGTCGCACTCAAGGAACGCATCCGCACCCGCCTGAATTTGGAGATGGCGGTGGCTCCCGAGATTGTTGCGATTGCCCTGCGGGTGAAGCCCGGCATTGTCTGCCTGGTACCGGAACGGCGCCAGGAGGTGACGACGGAAGGGGGACTGGAGGTGTCCGGCAACCTGGCCCGGATTCGCGAAGTCTGCCAGCAAATGGCTGCCGCCGGCATCGAGGTCAGCCTGTTCATCTCGCCGGACCCCGCCCAGATCGAGGCCGCCGCGCAGACGGGGGCATCGTTCATCGAGTTACACACCGGTTCCTATGCCGATCAACTGCTGGAAGGGCACGATGCTGCTCCGGAACTCGAACGGCTCCGCACCGGTGCGGTGCAGGCCCGGCAATTGGGCCTCCGGGTCAATGCCGGCCACGGATTGACCGTGGCCAATCTCCCGCGCCTGCTGGAAGTGGTGCCGCACCTCGAGGAATTGAATATCGGCCACAGCCTGGTCAGCCGGGCGGTGTTCGTCGGATTGCCCCGCGCCGTGGAGGAGTTTCTCGCGGTGATGCGCGGGTATCGGCTGGGACCGGCATGATCCTCGGCACGGGCATCGACCTCATCGAAGTGGCACGAATTCTCGGTGCCGTTGAAAGGTTCGGCGACCGTTTCCTGGCGCGCGTCCTGTTGCCGCCGGAGATCGCCTATTGCCGGAGCTACTCGCGTCCGGGTCCGCATATCGCCGCACGCTTCGCCGCCAAGGAGGCCATTTCGAAAGCGTTTGGCACGGGTATCGGCAAGCAATTGGGTTGGCACGACATGGAGATTGCGCGGCGCGAATCCGGGGAACCCTACGTCGTCCTCCATGGCAAGGGGGCGGAGTTGTTGGCCGCCCGGGGCGGCGGCCAACTGCACGTTTCTTTGAGTCATACGGACAATTACGCCACGGCCATTGCGATCCTGGAGGACAGCCCGATTTTCTCATCGAAGGCCTCATGAATTCCGGTCCGCGTGCGTCGGTGTTGCGCCCCGGATGGGCGGAGCGCTTGGTTCAGAGTTGATCCCTGGGGGCACTTCCCGATTTCCTGGGGCGTCGTGGACAAACCCCGGATCCTCCAGGCGATTATCGCCAAGTTGACCGCTGACGCGGAACTCTACTTCCGTACCGCCCGCGCCGCGCAGTACGAGGCCACGGATGAACAGAGCAAAGCGGAAAACAAATATGACACCCGAGGCCTCGAGGCTTCCTACCTCGCTCGGGGCCAATCCCGTCAGGCCGCTGAAACCGAGCAGGCTTTGAAGGACTACAGGGCCTTGCCAGTAAAGCCCTTCGAGCAGGGCGCCGCCATCGACCTTGGCGCGCTTGTGGAACTAAGAGGGCGGAGGGAGCGGATGCTGTTTTTAGTGGGCCCAAGCGCCGGTGGGACCGAAGTCATCGTGGATGGTGACGAGATTACCGTCATTACTCCGCACTCGCCCCTCGGACAACAGTTCATGGGGCGTCGAGCCGGCGATCGTGTTACGCTGCCGGCAGGTGAGGAGTGTCGTATCCGAGTCGTGGAATAGCCCAGGGCAAGCGGTCACCGGGGCGTCGATCTGAGAGGCAAGAGCCACGGCCTGGCCGAGTGCGCTGGCGTCTGGACATGGTTGGCTCGACAACGCGCTGTCGGTGTGAGGGAGCCGTGGGCCACTTCAAACGACGGGCAGGACGACACCCGTGAGGCGGTTGGGAGACTGGATTCCCAATCCGCTCAATCAACACCGTGGGGAACGCAATCGGTACCTCGCCAGGACCAGTCCGAGGCTCACCAGACCGGCAATCGCAGTGCTGCCTTCAGGCACGGGTCCAGATTGCGAATGGATCGTCAAGGATGTGGAAAAGTACACCGCCTCGCCGCTCTCTGGATCGAGATGGCGAAGGAAGAAACCCGCCGGTGGCGTTGTGCCTAGGTTGAACTCGACCGTGGCAGTGTCGCCCGCGACGAGAAGGAAGCTCCAGCCAAGCGCCATCGAGACGTCCTCCGCCGAGTCGATTCCCACGGTGTTATCGAGGCTGTCGGCGAGAAAATTGTCGTAGATGTCTCCAACCGTGTAGCCGGGTTCATCGATCTCCCAAGATAAGCCCGCAGGAGGCGGAGTGCCGGAGGCGAAGCCCACCTCATTGAAGAACGTGTTCACGGACTCGGAAAGCTCGTGATCCACGAAGAAAAGCGCGGAGTGCGGCCCGTCGCCGGCGAACGTCATTTGGACTTTCCCCAAGCCGGCGGCCAAGTCGAACACGCTTCCCGCCGGCAGCGCGGCCGGTGCTGTTTCCACAACCCCGTCCTGCTGAAAGGCGTAGTCGAACAAGGAAATGTCGGCGTGAGAACGAATGGGTAAAGCCACCGCGGCAACCGCCGGGGCGAGGAGGTATCGGACGAAACAACGTTGCGTGTTCATAAGGCTTGGAGGCGCGGGAAGCGGGTGATGATTCATTCCAATTCCCCTGCCGGTTAGCGACGTGTCGGACGGACCGTCGCCTCGTTTGAGTCGCAGGTTTCTTGATCCAGGAGGTTCACACTCCGAACCACGTAGTAATAGGTTGTTCCATTCGACACCGTCCCATCCAGGAACGTGGAGTAAGTCGAATCGGTGGATCCGATCTTCGTGTAGGGGCCTCCGCTCGCCGTGCCTCGATAAACATTGTAAGAGGCGGCACCGGCATGAGTCCAAGTGAGTTGGACTTTTCCCGATTTCGCCCTGGCCACCAGGTCGTCCACGCACGCCATGTCGGGATCAATGACCTTGATGAGGACAGCGATCGGGTCCGAGAAGTGGTTGGAGGCATCGCGCATCCGGTAAAGGAAGCTATCCAGACCGCTGTATCCCGGATTCGGCGTGTACGTGAAGCTGCCGTCAGCGAACGCACTCAAGGTGCCGTGGTCGACAGTCTTCTGGAGGGAAACGGCGGTGAGGGTCTCACCATCGAGGTCGAGGTCATTGGCCAGAAATCCAGGCGCGGCAATCGCCAGAGAGGTGTTGATGCGGGTGGCGAAGGTGTCGGCGATGCCGAGGGGTGTGCGGTTGCCCTCCACGACAATGAGAGTGACGGTCACCGGGTCTGAAAAGTGGTTGGAGACGTCCCTCATCCGGTAGGCGAAGCTGTCGATGCCCACGAATCCTGGGTCGGGCGTGTAGGTGAAGCTTCCATCGGCGAAGGCGGCCAGCGTGCCATGATCCACCGAGTCTTGGATGGATACGGCACTCAACGTCTCACCATCCGGATCGAGATCGTTCGCCAGGAAACCCGGTCCGGCGATGGACAGAGTAGTGTCGGCGCGCAGGGTGAACAGGTCCGGCGTTCCGACGGGCGTTCGATTGGCCGGTCCCAAGACCTCGATGATGACCTCAATGGGATCCGAGAAATTGTTGGATGCATCGCGCATCCGGTAGGAAAAGCGGTCGGTGCCGATGAATGTAGCGTCAGGGGTGTAAGTAAAACTGCCGTTGGCGAAGGCAGCCAGGGTCCCGTGATCCACATTATCCTGGATGGACACCGCGCTGATTGCCTCCCCGTTCAGGTCGATGTCGTTGGCCAGGAATCCCGGGGCGGCGAGATTCAGGGACGCATCGTTGGGAACCGCGTACTGGTCCGGCGTGCCCACCGGCGTCAGTCCTGCCGGATAGACTTCGATTAGAACAGTGATCGGATCGGAGAAATGGTTCGAGGCATCGCGCATCCGATAGGTGAAATGATCGGTGCCCGTGAATCCGGCGTCAGGCGTGTACGAAAAACTCCCGTCGGCGAACGCGGCCAATGTGCCGTGGTCGACTCCGTCCTGGATCGACACCGCCGAAATGGACTCCCCATCGAGATCGAAGTCATTGGCGAGGAATCCGGGGGCAGGGATGACAAGGGGAGTGTTGATACGCGCCGCGAACGCATCGTTCAACCCAAGGGGACCACGATTACCCGCCGTCACCACCAGGGTTACCAACACGGGATCCGAGAAGTTGTTGGACGCGTCGCGCATTCGGTAAGCGAAGCTGTCGGTGCCCGTGAAATCAGGATTGGGGGTATAGTTGAAACTCCCGTCGGCGAAGGCGGCCAGCGTGCCATGGTCGACATTGTCTTGAATCGATACCGCGGTGATGACTTGTCCGTCTGGGTCGATGTCGTTGGCAAGAAATCCGGGAGCGGCGATCGAATAGGTCGTGTTGGCAAGCAAGGCGTAGATGTCCGGCGTGCCCAACGGCGTGCGATTGGAGGGCGGAAGCACCTCGATGCTGACGGTGATGGGATCCGAGAAGTTGTTGGAAGCATCGCGCATCCGGTACTTGAAGGTGTCGGGCCCGGTGAATCCGGCATTCGGCGTGTAGGTGAAACTCCCATCGGCGAAGGCAGCCAGCGTGCCATGGTCCACGTTGTCGGCAATAGACACCGCCGTAATCGATTCACCGTTGAGATCGATGTCATTGGCGAGAAAGCCCGGCGCTGCGATGGCCAGGGTCTTGTCGTTGGGAACCGCATATTTATCCGGGACGCCGAAGGGGAGATCCCCGACGGCGGTGAAGGCTGTATCAGCGGGCAGGAACAGGTTGGTGGCTACGCGGAGACTCTGGGAGGTAACGGTGGAGCCGGCGGTCTTCGGCAATGCCGGCGCAATCTTGGGGCGAGGGAGGGCGTTAAGAAGCAATCGAGTGACTTGCTGACTGGTCGGCTGCGAATGCGCTTTCTGAAGCGGGACGGAAGTGTGGGATCCCGGTAAGAGCATCGGATGGTTCGCCACCTTCCAAACTGATGTCGCCGGGGCACTTGGCGTCGTTCCAGGCTTTACCTGGATCGTTAACGGCGACGCTGCGCCAAGGCGAATCGCCATGAGACAGCCGAGCCAGGCCCAAACCAAGACCGCACAAAGCCTCGTCTTCATAAATAAATCATTTAGAGAAATTGCTTACGCTGATCATCTGGTGAATCGAATGCATTTTATCAAGAGCAAATTCCTCGCACGGCCCGGCTCCACCTCCTCGGCGAGTCGCGAAACCCAGTCGACTCAAACGTGAAGCGGATGAATAGCCCGGAAGCCCCGCTCGGCTCCGTTGACCGACGGATGAGCAGTGGGGGGTTAAAGAAAGAAAAAAGGGGCAGCTTTCGCTGCCCCTTTCGTAATCAGTTTCGGATTCTGAATGACTCCAAGCCTCAAGGCTTAGGCCATGCGGCGGCGGGTGATGCCGACGGCCGTCAGGCCAGCGCCGAGGAGGAGGAGGGTCGCGCCACCATCCGCAACCGGCACGCAAGCCAGAAGGTCTTGACGGTGCTGGCTCTGGCTGCGGAAGAGATTCAACACGACGACCCGATTGCCATCGAACAATTCGTTGTTGTAGTTCGATTCGACGTTGGCGCCGTACTGGGTAACGGCTTCGTTGTAGTAGGAGTTGCCAACAGGGGTCGAAATCTCATCCTCAAGAGCCCAAATGGCTCTCTGAAGATCGTACTCCTGAGCGTTGCTCAGTGCCAACTTGGCGTACTTCGCGAAGAGATAGGCGGCGCCAATGGAGAGTGGATCACCATCAGGGGCCGGGCCTGCGGTGTTATTTCCACCCACCCACGCCGTCAGGCTCACATCGTAATTGTACGTGGACTCGAGGGAAATGCTTTCGTTGCCCTCGAGGCAGAAGGTATTGAAGGTGGCATTGATGGCGCCAGTAGCGGTGACATTGATTGCGCCCGCGGAGTTCAGGGGGTTCCACGAATTGATCGTGATATTTCCCAAGTCGGTGTACGCCATAGCCGGAAGGCTGGCGAGCAGGGCCACTGAGGTAGCGATGGTGCTGAGTTTCATGATGCTGCTATTTGGTGGGTTTCGTTGTCCGCAATTTGCGTACGACTACGTTCATTAGCGAACTTGCCTAGATCAAAGCAGATACTGTGCCATGGAATAGGGGATCGACGTGCCGATTCGTCATTTTTGTGTTCTGATTTCTTTGGTTTATCCGTAATTCGTTTGTTATCAGAGCTTTAATGGTCTAGCCGCACCACCGTGGAGTTCCTCGTTTCCGACCATTGCCATCCTACTCTTTCGCGCAGGGGCCGTTTGGCCATCCTACGGTTGGAAAGGAAGCCGACACTTCCACTCTTCAAGGGGTGCTTGTTGTGTTTTAACCATCTGATGATCAGTTGTTTATCGCCATTCTGGCGTGCCATTTGGGGTGTCAATTTTTCCGACGATTGTTTCGGGATTCCCAACCTACTCCCGGCGATGGCTGGCTGAAGGCGATGGGCGCGATCGGCCGCGGGCTGGGGGATCCGACCTCGGAAACTCATCGGCTCCTGGAGGTTGACGTCTTCTGGAAACCCCTTTTTGGACCCTTCTTCTGCTTTTCCAAAACTCCATACCGAATCGGGTACCATCCCCGAAGAAGGAGACGAGAGACGACACGGGTAGGCCGCGGACGGAATTTCTCCGGCGTGCGAACCGCGACGTCACTCCCGCACAAATTCGCGATAGAGTTGGGCGTAGCGACCGCCGCTGAGAACGAGTTCGTCGTGGGTTCCCTGTTCGATCATCGCTCCCTGATCGAGCACTACGATGCGGGTGGCGTGGCGCACGGTGGACAGTCGATGGGCGATCACGACGCTGGTGCGGCGCTCGAAAAGTCGTTCCAGCGCATTTTGAATGCGGGCTTCCGTCTGCGGATCCACCGCGCTGGTGGCTTCGTCGAGGATTAAGACGCGTGGGCGGGCGACCATGGCGCGGGTGATACAGATCAACTGGCGCTCGCCGGCGCTGAGGCTGTTTCCGCGTTCACCCACGGGGGTGGCGTAGCCCTGCTTCAGCCGTTCGATGACGTCGTGAGTTCCGAGAGTGCGAGCGTCGGCGATGATCTCGTCGTCGGTGGCGTCCATGCGGGCGAACCGCAGATTCTCCATAACGGTCCCGGTGAAGAGGAAGTTGTCCTGGGTGACGATGGCGATCTGTCGGTGGAGCGAGGTCAAGGTGGCGTCGCCAACGTTGAGTCCATCGAGGAGCACCCGTCCGCGTTGCGGCTCATAGAATCGCATCAGGAGACTGACGATGCTGCTTTTGCCGGAACCCGTTGCGCCCACGAGAGCGATGGTTTCGCCGGGTCGGACCTCCAGTTGGATGTCGCGGAGGATCCAGGCTTCGGGTGGGGTGGTCTCGTAGCGGAACCAGACGCGGTCGAACTGGATGTGTCCGCGAATGGGACCGAGGTCCTGGGCACCGGGTCGATCCTGGACCTGGGGCACCGTGTCGAGCAGGGCGAAAATCCGTTCCGCACTTGCGGCAGTGGAAAGAAGCGCGTTGTAGAGATCGCCCATCGTTTGGATGGGGCCGAAGAACATGCCGAGATAGAGGATGAAGGCCGCGAGTTCGCCGACGGTGAGTTGTCCACGCACGGCGAGAGTGCCGCCGACTCCGAGAATAATGGCGGTGCCCAGCCCCGACAGGAATCCGACGAAAGGCAGGTAGGTATGGAACAACCGTGCGGCGCTCAGCATGCGGCGGCCGTATTCGGCGCCGAGTTCCTGGTAGCGCAGCAGGTTGACATCCTCTCGGGCGAAGGCTTGGACGACGCGGACGCCGGCGATGCCTTCAGCCGCGGCGGCGGTCAGGCGGGATCCTTGTTCGCGCAGCCGGCGGTAGGCCTGCATGGCACGTCGCTGGAAGATGTGGGTGGAGAGTGCGAGTGGCGGAAGGACGACACTGACCGCCAGGCAGAGCCGCCAGTCGTAGTAGAGCATGAGGGCGACGGCGCCGACCAGGGTGAGACCGCTGGCAAGCAGCTGATTGGCGCCCCAGGTTAGAATGCGGTCGAGGGAATCGATATCGCTATCGGCGCGCGCGATGATGCGGCCCTGCTGGGTGCGGTCAAAGAAGCTCAGGGACAACCGCTGGATGTGTTCGAACACGGCCACGCGCAGGTCATTCATCGCGCCTTGTCCGACGGCGATGGCGCTGCGCACTTGGATGACCGAAAGTCCCCAGCCCGCCAGGAGGTTGGCGAGGTAGAGACCACTGATCCAAAGGATGCCTCGCAGGGCGGCGTCGGCGTCGACCACTCGCGTGAGGTAGCGGTCGATGCCGCGCTGGAGGATTTGTGGTCCGGCGAGGGCGGACAGGGTCGCCAGGAGCGTGAAGGCGAGGTTGAGGTAGAGCGTGCGACGGTAGGGGCGGACGTAGGCGAGCAGGCGGCGGAAGGTTCCCGCCGACATCCGTTTTTGCGCGAACTGCTCTTCGAGTTCGGTATCAATGACCTGGCTCACTCGACCTTGAACGGCTGCTTGTCGATCTGCACTTCACGTCCGCCCTGGATACGCTTGATCTCATTGGCGGCGCGCAGGAGATCCTCGCGGGACAGAAGCACGGACACGTCGATGCCGAGCTTGCGGGTGGCGCCGGCAGCGAGGCGCGGGACACGACCACCGAGCCGTTCGACGCGGCGGTTGTAGGGGTAGCTGGTGCCGGGCTCGAGTCCGGTGACGTATCCCTCCTGGGTGGCGGCGAGGTTTTTCCAGAGGGTGAAGTACGGCAGGGCCTCGACGGAGAAAGTCATGGCGACACCGCGGTCGGCGCGCGCGTTCTGGATCATGACGAGCGAGCGGCCGGTGCTATCGGCGGCGGGCTCGATGCAGTAGACCTGCTCGACGAAACCTGTGGTTGGTCCGCCGTATTCGGTGAAGCGTTCGACATCCTTGGCGGCGTGGGCATTGAACGGCGTGACCCGTCGAAAGGCGCCGGCGACCCGCGACCCGGCATCGAGCAGTGGCGCGCCGAAGTTGCAGTGGTAGATCATCTGGAATTCCTGTTCGTGCGCGCCGTGATTGGTGAGGGAGTCCTCGATGCGAAACACCGTCGATCCGGGGTCGGTGGAGACTTCCGTCCACAGCTCCAGCTTCGGCCCGTAGAACATTCTCTCATCGACGCGTCCGCGGATACGCAACCGGTGCGGCGGCGCCGCATCGACGACCACTTCGACTTCGCTGGCGGGAATGTTGGCGATGCGACCGTGCAAGGTGAGTTGCATCTCGGATTTGGCGCCGACGTTATTGACGAACTCGTCCTTGCCTGGGTGTCCGGCCCATTCGAGACCGCAGCGCACCATCCATTCATTGAAACCCTCGAGCCAGCCGAGGCCGCCGCGCTGTTCGAGGTTGATGTACTGGGGATGGACCACTTCGCGCACGGGCGATTCCCATCCGAGGCGGACATCCCCGGCGGTGGCTTCCAGGATGCCCATGCCGCGGGTGGGAACGACGGTAAAGGTGAGCACTCCATTGTCGACCACGACGACCTCCACCCCTTCCTGGCGTCCGCCGTGCAGGGTGAGTTTGCGAATGCTCCAGGGTGTGGGAGTCCCCAGGTCGCGGTGGGTGAGGGTCCATTGCTCCGTTCGAACACCGCGGGTGGCGCTGGTGATGATTTGCCGGAACGGCTCGGCGGCGGAGCTGGCCAGGGTGGGGAGCATGAGGAGAGTGGCGAGTGCGATGCGCATGGAGGCGTTGGCCGGGCTTGGTTTTCGGGGCAGGACTCTCATACTGCAAGCACACTATTTTCGCCGCCACCGTGACCCCCATGGATCCACTTCCCGAGCCACTGTTTCCCAGGGAACCTATTCCGAGGCGAGTTGTCGCCATTCGACGCCATAAGGCGGCCTGGGCTGGCCAAGGCAGGCTTTGGGGCGCCGCGCTGCTCTTGCTCACCGTCAGCTTCGCTGGGCCGGGTCGATCGCTGGCGGCGGCGGATTTGGCTCCCGAAGGACGCGAGGCTCTGGTGCGAGCCATGCAAAGCGTGAGCAACGCGGTGCCGAAAGCCATGGCTGACCCAGGTCGGCCGGTGTTTCATTTTCGGCCGCCCGCCCAATGGATGAACGATCCCAATGGACTGATCCATCACCGCGGTTGGTATCATCTCTTTTATCAGCACAATCCGTACGCGGACACCTGGGGCAACATGCATTGGGGGCACGCGCGGTCGCGCGACCTGGTCCGTTGGGAACATCTGCCCATCGCGTTGTGGCCGTCCAAAGAGGTGGGTGAAGAGCACGTCTTCTCGGGATGTGCGACCCTCGACGCCCAGGAGCAACCGGTAATTTTCTACACGAGCATCGGACGCGGCCGGGGAGCGGATGTTCATGCGGAACAGTGGATGGCTCGGGGTTCCGAGGATCTGGTGACCTGGCGGAAGCCCGCCTCCAATCCGGTTTTGACCGAGTCCTTGCACGGAGCACAGAAAGTCTACGACTGGCGCGACCCGTTTGTGTTTCGCGTCGGTCGCCGGACGTTTTTGGTCTGTGGAGGGAATCTGAACCAAGGCAAGGGAGGGCAGGCGGTGGTCCGGCTGTACGAAGCCGAGAACGGAGAACTCACCCGATGGAAGGACCGCGGCGTGGTGTTCGAGCATCCCGATCCGGAGGTGAAGAACATCGAGTGCCCACAACTGTTCCCACTCGATGGTACCTGGGTGCTGATGCTGTCACCGCACCGACGTGTCGAGTGGTTCACGGGGACGTTCGATCCCGAGTCGGGCCAATTCGCGGCCAAGCGGCGGGGCTTTGCCGATTATGGCGGGGGCTATTATGCGCCTCAGTGCTTCGCGGACCAGACCGGGCGGCGGGTGTTGTTCGGTTGGATCCGCGGGTTTCCCGAGGGTCGCGGTTGGAACGGATGCCTGACGCTTCCGCGCCAGTTGTCGGTGAGCAGTGGCGTGTTGATGCAACGTCCGGCGCCCGAGGTCGAGCAGCTCCGCGGAACGCGCTCCCGGTTGCGCAGCGAGCCGCTGTCGGGTGAGAGGCAATGGATCGAGGCACGCGGCGAGGCAATGGAGATCGAGGCGATTTTCGAACGTGGCGAGGCATCCGCGGTCGGGTTGCGCTTGCGGCAGTCAGCGGACGGCAAGCGTTGCGTCAACGTGCGTTGGGACGGCAAGCGGTTGGAAGTGGGCGGGACCTCGATGTCGCTTTTTGGCGATCTGACCGGCGGTCGGGTGGAGTTCCGAGTCTTTCTGGATCGTTCGTGCCTGGAGGTGTATGCGGCGGGGCAATGCCTGACGGAGGTGATACCCTTCGAGCCCGGTGACGACGGGGTTTCGGTGTTTGCGGAAGGCAACGGCGCGCGGATTACCTCGTTGAGCGCGTGGCGAATGACGCCGGTTTGGTAAGGGAAACCAGCGCCGGGCGGAAGCCGCAGGGAGGTGGGCGGGACGGGTGGAGTGGCGCCTCAGGGAGAAATTTGATGTCTCTGTTTGAGTCTGGTCTTGGTCTCCCCTACTTTCCGCCGCGCTTTTCAGTGCGATATGTTCCAGTCATTCGGAAACCTACTTCGGAGAAAAACGCCTCCCAAAGGCGGACCCATCATGCGCGAAACGCCGGGGCGCAACTCGGCGTCCGGGCAAGGGTCCCAGCCCAACAAGCAGGTCTTCAGCAAGGTGTTCCGCTGGCGTTTGCCGGACGGCTGCACCCAGGATCCGGAGACGGTGGAGATCGTGGGTTCCTTCACGCACTGGCAGAAAGTGCCGTTGATGCGCGACGGCAAGCTCGACGCCTGGCATACCACGATGCATCACATCCCGGGGAATCGCACCCATCACTACATGCTCTTGGTCGATGGCAAGCCGACCTACGACAAGTCGTGCGACGGCCTGGCGGTGCCGCACGGATTTCAGGAAGAGCAATGGCAGTTGCAGACGGACCGGGGACCACGGGTGCTGATGTTGTTTGCGCAGACGAAGTAGGAGGACGGGTTGAGGGGTGGCGCTCGGTTTCCTTCACGGAATGACGGCGTGGGGTTTCGGCATTTCGGTGCCGATATGGCTGGCAAGGGTTGAGCGGCGGTGAGGCGTCGTCATGGCGCTTCGGGTGTCGGCTTCTTCTTCAATTCCCGCTCCCGCAGCCAGGCGAAGATGACGGGGGTGACGATCAAGATGTGAACGAGGCTGCTGATGGAGCCGCCGATGACGGGAGTGGCGATCGGTTTCATCACCTCGGCACCGGTTCGGTCGCTCCACATGATCGGCAAGAGACTGGCGATGGTGGTGGCGACCGTCATGACCTTGGGTCGAAGCCTCAGTCGCGCGCCGTCCTTCACGGCCTGCAGCAGGTCCTCTCGATCGAAGCGCTCGCCCCGTTCGTGCTTCTTCTTCTCCAGCATTTCCTCCAGGTAGACCACCATGACGACCCCCGTCTGGATGGCGATGCCGAAGAGGGAAATGTAACCGACCCAGACCGCCACGCTGAAGGGGTAGCCGAGGAAGTATTGGAGGAACACGCTTCCACTGAGCGCGAACGGCACCGCAAGAAGCACATGGGCCGCCTCCTTCGCCGATCCATAGGTGATGTAGAGCAGGAGAAAGATGACCAGCAGGACGGTGGGAAAGATGACCTTCAACGTCTCGCTCGCGTGCAGAAGGTTCTCGTATTGACCGCTGTACTCGATGGTCATACCCGGCTCCAACGGCACCTCCGCGGCCACTCGGTCCCGCACTTCGCGAACGAACCCGCCGAGGTCGCGGTCCTGGACATTGGCCTGGACGAAGAGGCGCAGGCGCCCGTTCTCGCTGGCAATTTCACTGGGACCGATCACGCGCCGGACGCGAGCGACCTGTCCCAGCGGGATCACTTTTCCGGCGGGAGTGGCGACCAGGACCTCGCCGAGTCGCTCGATGTCGCTGCGCTCCTGACGCTCGAGTCGGACCTGGATGGGGAATCGTTCACGGCCCTCGATGGTGGTGGTGACGTTCATTCCGCCCAGGCCGGCTTCGACCACTTCGAGCACATCCTTGGCGGCGAGTCCGAAGCGTGCCATGGCTCGGCGGTCGACCTCGACTTCGAGGTAGGGTTTGGCCTGGACACGTGAGGGAGCGACACCGGCGGCGCCGGGCACGGAACGCACGACACGCTCGATTTCGAAGGCCTTTTTCTGAAGGGCATCGAGGTTGTCGCCGAGCACCTTGACACCGACCTGGGCGCGGATGCCGGTGCTGATCATGAGAATGCGGTTCTCGATGGGTTGGAGGAAGCCCGGAACGTAACCCGGCACAGTGGTCATCTTCTCGGTGAGTTCGGCGATGAGGGATTGTTTGGTGGTGCCGGGGCGCCATTGGTCTCGGGGCTTGAGCATGATCGTGGTTTCGATCATTTCGATGGGTGCCGGATCGGTGGCGGTCTCCGCCCGCCCGAGTTTGCCGGCGACGGAAGCAACTTCCGGCACCTGGCTCATGACTTTGTCCTGCCAGGCCATGATACGATGAACCTCCGTCAGGGAGGTGCTGGGGAGCAGGACCGGCATGTAGAGCAAGGAACCCTCCTCGAGAGTGGGCATGAATTCGCTGCCGATGCCGCGGAAGAGTTGCGCCACGCGAGGCCAGGAACCCGCGTCGAGTTGACGGGTGATGGCGCGGGGAAGTCCGAAGGCGATCGCGCCAGCCATGGCCAGGAGGGTGGCGGCGGCGGCGAGGACGACGGTGCGATGGCGCAGCGACCAATTGAGGACAGGATCGTAGATCGCCAGAAGGATCTTCATGATCCAATTGTCCTGTTCCCGATGGAATGGCCCACGGACCAGCAGCGAACAGAGGACGGGGACGACGGTGACGGCGAGCAAAGTAGCCCCGACACACGCGAACGTCTTGGTGAAGGCGAGCGGATGGAAGAGCTTTCCTTCCTGGCCGCTGAGCACAAACACCGGAACGAAGGCGAGAATGATGATGGCCATGGCGAAGAAGATCGGGCGCCCGACCATTTTCGAGGCTTGGAGCGTCACCTGGTAGGTTTCGGCCGCAGTCAGCCGCACTTGTTTCTGAGCCTCGGGCGACGACACGTCCGTCACTCCGAGTCGGTGCGCCTTCTCTTCTTCCGCGCGTTCGCATTGGCGGATGACATTCTCGGTCATGACGATGCCGGCATCCACGAGCACGCCGATCGCGATCGCGATGCCGGCCAGGGACATGATGTTGGAACTGATGCCGAACTGTTGCATCAGGATGAACGAGATCAGGATCGAGGCCGGCAGCGGGATGGTGACGATCAGGATGCTCCGGAAGTGGAACAGGAAAAGGATATGCGCGAGGGTCACCAGCAACACCTCCTCGATCAGCGCATGCTTCAACGTGTCGATGGTTCGCTGAATCAGGTCGCTGCGGTCGTAGAACGGTCGAAGAGTGACTCCCGGCGGCAGGCTGGCGGCGAGTTGGGCGACCCGTTCCTTGACGCGACGGATGACTTCCATGGCGTTCTCGCCTGTCCGCATGACGACAATGCCACCGACGGTTTCGTGGCCGTTGACGTCCAGCGCGCCGCGACGGAAATCGCCACCCAGCTGCAAAGTCGCGATGTCCCGCAGGTAGACCGGCGTGCCGTCGCGCTGCATGACCACGATGTTTTCGAGATCCGCGAGGGATCGAACCAGGCCGAGGCCGCGGACGACGAACTCCATGCCATTCTCCTCGATGACCTTGCCGCCCACGTTGAGGTTGTTGTTGGCGACGGCGTCGAGGACGTCCTTAAGCATGACCCCGGCGGTCCGCATCTTGGTGGAAGACACCTCGATTTGGTATTGCTTCACAAACCCGCCGAGGCTGGCGACTTCGGCGACGCCGGCGACGGATTGCAGCTGATACCGGATGAACCAGTCCTGGAGCGCGCGCAGTTCGCCGAGATCGTATCCCCCCTGGGTGGAACGGGCCGGATCGACTTCGAGATAATACTGGTAGACCCATCCGAGGCCGGTGGCATCGGGACCCAGCAATGGAATGACGCCCTCCGGCATCAGGCTGCCGAGGTAATTGAGGCGTTCAAGGACACGGGCACGGGCGAAGTAGTTGTCGACCTTGTCCTCGAAGATGACGGTGACCAGCGAGAAACCGAACATGGAAAGGGCGCGGACGGTTTTGACGCCGGCAAGGCCCTGGAGGTTGACGGAGAGGGGGTACGTGACCTGGTCCTCTACCTCCTGAGGCGAGCGTCCCGGCCAGTCGGCGAAGACGATCACCTGGTTCTCGGAGAGATCCGGGATGGCGTCGACCGGCGTGGTGACCAGCGCCTTGGTCCCCCAGGCGATGGCCAGGAGCAAGCCGCAGAACACCAGGAAGCGGTTGGCGAGCGACCAGTCGATGAGACGTGCGATCATGGGTGGTGAAGATTTCCAGAGTCTGGATACGAAACGGGGCCGTGGACCTCATCGCCGGCGGGATTGCCCTGTCGCAGCGCGACAGGGCCCACCTTGATCGGAATCGGAGCCAGTCCGGTGGCCCTCTTCGCGCGGCGACGAGGTGTGCAGGATCCAACGGTTCATGAGTAGATGGAGTGCGTTGCCTTTTCGCTCCGTGCCTCTGTGCCTCTGTGGTGAAAACAGATTCATGGGGATGTCGTCAGTCGCGGACCTCGACGCCGCATTCGAGCATTTCGGCGCCGAACCAAGGGTTGCGCAGCGGAGGCGCAAGCTGAAGCCACTCGGCCTTTGACGGCGCTCCCTCGAAGGATTCGGAGGTCATCGGGCAACGGTAGATCTTGAGGTCTCGAAACTCCGTGACACTGGTGCGCAAAGGCTTTGCGAAGGCCACAACCTCCACGCTCAACGCATGGAAAATCCGGCGGGCGGCGCGGAGGTCAGGGACGTCGGAGGGAGGCGTGACTGCAGCGAGGCGTTGCGCCAGATGGCGCCGGGGATCGGTATCATCCAACGCCTGAAAGAGTCTCTGGCTGGCCGTCGTCCATTCATTTGCCGCGGCACGGAATGCGCTCAGATCGTCGGCGGCCAGGGCGGCACGGAGTTGATCGGCAATCGCCAGGACAAGACGGGCGGCGGCGACTTGCTCGGAAGTCAGCGGGGTGGGGGTGGCTCCCGTTTGGGGTGTCGATGCGGCGTGGGACGCGTCGTCCGCGGCGTGAATCGCCTGGTTGATGTTGGCCTGGGCGTCGAGCAGGAGGTTGCCTTGGACGACGACCGGTTCGTCGGTGGCCACTCCGTGGAGGACTTCGACGGTGGTGTCGCCGACGCGTCCCAAGGTGACGGACCGCTGTTCATAAGCGCCGCCGCCCTTGTCGATATACACGACCGGGCGATCGTCGGCGGCCAACACCGCGCTGCGCGGCAACAAGAGCAGGTCGGGGATATCGATGCTGACCGCGCCTTCGGCGTAGAGGCGGTGTTGGAGCAGGCGTCGGCGCGACCCGTTCTCTTCGATCGAGGGATTGGGAATCTCCACGCGCACTTTGGCGCTGCGGGTCATCTCCTTGAGGTTGGGGTCGATGAACTGGATCGGGGCGTTGAAGACGCGTCCCGGGACTGACGGGGTGGTGACCGACACCTGCAGGCCGGTCCGGATCCAGGGCAAGTCCTGCTCGTAGACGTCAAACTGGAACCAGAGGTTCGAGAAATCCGCGATCTCGAAGAGTTTCTCGCCTTCCATGACGTATTGCCCGGCGTAAACGAATGATTCCACCACCGTGCCGCCCGCAGGGGCGAGGATCTCGGTGAAGTGGTTGGTCGCGTGCTTCGACGGTAGCGCTTCGATTTGAAGTTCGGTCAGCCCGAGCTGTCGGAGCCGCTGTGCCGCGGCCTGTCGCAGTAGATCAGGACCGCTCGTCGCGGAACCCGGAATGCCGCCACCGATCACCGCGAGGTACTGGCGTTCGGCTTCCAGCAGCATGGGGCTGTAGAAGCGAGCCAAGGGCTGGCCCTCGGTGATTTCGGCACCCGAAAAATTGACGTACAGGGCATCAATGCGCCCTCCGGTCCATGCCGACACGATGCGATGACGGGTTGCGTCGTCCTCCAGGATGCCGGCCACGCGCAGGGTGCGATGGAGAACACCGCGCCGTACAGGCGCGGTGCGCACATGCAGCACGGAGATGGCGTTGGACGATAGAGTGACCAGTCCGGGTTCCACGCCGAATCCGCTGTCTCCTTCGAATACCGGGGTGAGATCCATGCCGCAAATCGTGCATTTCCCGGGCTTGTCGGACTTGATCCAGGGATGCATCGCGGACTGGTAATAGAGGATCCTCCGTTCGCCGGGTTTCGGCAGGGCCGACGCCCGGCTGGTCGAGGTGTCGGGGTGGCGATGGAAGCGGGAGGCCGCCCACCAGCCCGCAGCGCCGGCGAGTGCGGCGGTCAGGGCCAGGGGCAGGATGGGGAAAGGGCGCGTGTTCATCGGGAGATCGGGGCACGGAGTGGGATGGCCGAGGCGGGCTTCGCGTCGAGGGAGGACGCATCGGATTCGGGAAGGAGCATGGAAAGGGAGTCGAGTTCTCCCAGTCCGCAGCAGGTGACGAGTTCAGTGATCATGAGGTGCTGCTCCGCGATGGCGCGGGCGCGCATGAGCCGGGCTTCGGTCAGCATCCGTCGAGCCTCCATGAGATCCGTGAACATCGTGCGGCCTGAAGACCAGCCGGCCATGGCGGTATCCACGGCCTGGGCGGATCTGGGCAGAATGGCGTCGCGATAGAGGAGCGCCTCGCGGCGAGCCGAATCGATTCGGGTCCAGACCCGGAAGAGTTCCTGCCGGACGGACAGGGTGTAATCCGAGGCGGCTTCGCGGAGAGCTTCGGCTTGGGCTCGGCCGCGGTCGACCTGCGCTCGAATGCGGCTGCGATTGAACCAGGGAAGGCTCAGGCCGACAGTGAATGCACCTTCGCGGAAGCCTCCGGAACCGCTCCATTGCCGGCCTTCAATGCCGAGGCTGACTTCGGGAAAGCGCTCACGACGGGCGACCTCGACCCCAGCCTCGGCCATTTCGATTTCGCGGCGCAGGACTTGGAGCCGGGGTTCGTATTTGGTCGCGAGTTCGATCATGCGATCCGTGAACGGCACGAAGGGTGCGATATCGGGAAGAGCGAATGCGGGCCACGGCGAACCCGGGCGTCCACCGAGGAGACGGTCGAGGGTGGTGCGGAGAAAGTCGCGTTGCAGCGTGTCGGTGGTTTGCTGCTGTTCACGCCGGGCCTTTTCGTTTTCGAGACGCAGGACGTTGAGATTCGAGTCAAGACCCGCGGCGAGTCGTTCGCGGGCGAATGCCATCATGCGATCGAGCAGAACGAGGTCCTCTCGGCCGATGGCCAGCGTTTCGTCGGCGAGCGCGAGTTGGAAGGCGGTTTGGACCAGGGAGCGACGCAGGTTTTGGAGACTATCGGATTCCTCGGCAGCGGCGACGGCGACGCCTGCTTCGGATTCCTTGCGCATCGCCGTGGCTTTGCCGAATAGCGGGAGCGGTTGTTCGATCTCGTAGAGCAGGTCGCCTTCCATCTCGAGATCAGGTCCTGGGTCGCCGCCGACCATGCCTCCGAAGCGGAACATAGGGTCATCCCAGAGGCGAACCGCGGACACGGCATGCTGGGCGGCGGTCGTGCGGAGCGCGGCGGCGCGCAGTCCGGGATGATTCGTCCGGGCAGATTCGACGAGTTCTGCAAGGAAGGTCGGTGTCAGCGTGACGAGGTCGTCGGCGGTTGTCGTCGGGGTCGCCAGTGCGACGGACCCAGCGACTGCCCAGGCGGTCACAAGAGATGAGATGCGGGGTTTCATGGGACAGACGTAACGACGGAATGGAGATCGCGTACCAGGTGGCGACAAACCGGAAACGAGTCGCCGTTCGGAGAAGCACGCACCGACGGGGGTGCTCGCCAACGAACGACGAATGGCGCAGGCACACTGCGCCTGGGAAGGAAGGAAGCTCAGATCAGCAGGCCGCCACCGCAAAGAAAGGCGGGGGCTTGCGGACCGGGAGGCGTGCCGACGCACCGTTGCGCCAGCGGAAGGTCAGGATCGGGGGAGGGAAGGCAAAAGGACCAAGAACCGGAACCGGAATGGAGGGCCGGAGCGACCGGTCCTTCAGGTGCCGCCACCGGCTTCAGGGGAATGGCGTTGTCCGGCGAGGGGACCCGCGGGGACACCGGCACGGCGCAGCAGGCGGCGCCCCGGCAATCGCAGCATCGGCAGGAGGCTGCGACGCCGGTGTGTTGGGAAACCGCTCCGTGATCGGCGAGTTCCCATTGTCGCCACCCTGCGGGCATGGCGAACACTCCCTGGGCCACCACGGCCAGAAGCAGGAGCAGAGTGTTCAGAATGCGGGGCATGGGAACTCGTTCCGGCCGCTGGCGGGAGACTGCCGCCGAGGGGCCTGTTGAGCGCGAGGGACCTATTTCTTGGAGATCTCGGCCAGTTTCTTGGCGAACTTGGCGGTGTCCTTCTTGAATTCCTTCACGCAGTCCTTGCAGCAGAATTGGTATTCACTGCCGTCTTGAACGACGCCGACAGCCTGCTTGGCGTCCAACGCCTCTCCCGAGACGATGCAGGTGGTGGCAGGATACGCCTTCACCTTCTTCCAGGCATCGGTGACCTTGGTCAGGTTCGCCTTCTTGTCCTTGTTGAAGTCTTTCAGGCAGCTCTTGCAGCACAGCTGGATTTCCTGGTCGCCCTCAACGAGGACATAGGCATCACCCATCGAACCCAGCTTCTCGCCAGACACGAGGCAGGTATCCATGGGATACGGCTTGGTTTTGAGTTGGATCTTCTTGTCGGCGGCCAGGGCCGTGGTGGCAAACGCAGCGGCCAGCGCGGCCAGGACGGAGAGCGAGGCGAGTTTCATGAGATGGTGTTTCTGAGATTATGCCGGCGTTTCACCGGGACAATGGTGCATACGTGGACGGACGCCGGATCCCTCAGATTTTTTTCAGGCGCCCAGGCCCGTTTCTTCGGCGAGCCATCGGTGCAAGTGCTGGCGAAGTTGAAGACGGGCGCGGTAAAGGCGCATCTCCACCGCTTTCGGTGTGCACTCGAGAATCGTTGCGATTTCGGCGTGTGACCGTTCTTCGAACTCGGCCAGTAGCAACGGCATACGGAGGTCGGGGGGCAGTGCCGCGATGGCCTCCTGAACGGCTTGGACCCGTTCGACCCCCAAGGCGGCGGCGTCGGGCGAACGCTGTGGATCGGTCAGATTGGGATGCCGGGCATCATGCACGGGGCCGGCGGGCAGGTCGTCGGTCGGCGTTTCGAGGGGTGTTTCGGGATGCCGCATCCGCCAGCGAAAGCGGTCGCGCACCAGGTTTCCGGCGATGGCGAACATCCAGGTGCGGAAGCTGCCCTTGTGGTCGAACCGTGTCCGGTGTTCGTAGATGCGAACGAAGGTTTCCTGCGCCAGGTCTTCGGCTTCCCCTTCATCCTGGAGCAGGCGCACCAGGTAGGCGTAAAGACGGCCGCCATGGCGCTCCATGAGTCGGTTCAAGGCCGTCTCCTGTCCGGCCACCAACCGATCCATGTCGGCCCGATCCAGCGCCGCCTCGGCGTCACTCATGGTACGAGCCCGCTGCGTGGGTGCCGTCGGTATGGATTTGGTGAACGTTCCGAGCGTCTTCGATGACGCAGGTCGACGACAGCATCAACCGGAGGTAGCGCGAGGCGGCCTCTGGGGGCATCTCACGGGACACGGCGTAAAGATGTTCCAGCATCGCCTGGCGGCATTCGTCACGAGCGCGGCCGGTCTCGAGGACCAAGGAGCGGAGCTCGGTGGTGGGGGCATTGGTTCGGAGGGCGGCTTCTTCGAGGCGTCGATTCTGCTCGTGGATGCGGCGGCACAACTCGGCGCACCGGGGGCGATAGGCTTCGTGCAGCGCAGTGACCTTCTCAAACTGGGCCGGCGTCAATTGAAACTCATGCTGCAGCCAGGCGAGCTCGGCCTGGGGACTTCGCAGTCTCGATCGCGGTTCGTGGGTGACCAGCCAGTAGGCCAGGGCAAACCCGACCACGCCCAGGCCAAGACCGACCGGAAGAAGCATCCAGGGACGCCGCATGGTGAGGGGGTGGCGCGGGATCGCGGTTCTACCGGACGCGGTGGGAGAACGGGTCGATGGATTGGACGTAACGCCCCTGGAGAGCGTCCGTGAGTTGCTCGGCCCGCGCCTGACCTTTCAGCACGCCGGCTCCGGTGCCCACCAGCACAATCAACGCCAGGCCCCCCACGGCGACGCGCGGATGGCTCAGGATGTTGAGGAATCGGGCCCAATATCGCGGGCCGGGCAGCGGTTGCGGGCGGGTAGCCCGGTCAATGCGACGCCATACTTCGCGGGAGAACCCCGGGGGAGGAGCCTTGGGCACTTCCCACTGCTTGAGCAACCGGCCCAAGGCGGCATCGTCGGCGGCCTTGTTCACTGAATCATGCGGGTTCATGGCGGTGGAGAAATCTCGGATCCGGCCTGGGCGCAGGGCCCCTCGTCGAATCCCCTACCTTGGTTTACGTCGTCGCCCTTCGGATCCCTCGGCTTTTTATTCTAACCGCGGACCGCTGGACACTCCAGGATTGAGCCCGGACGCGGAGGACGTAAGGTGGTGGCATGACTTCGCAGCTAACTCGAGCGGGGGTTCTGGACCTCTATTTCCCCGAGGCCCGTTGCAAATTGATCGAGATTGCGGCTTTTCTGGACCGCTTGGATCGGGCCGAGGGGGCGGAGGATTTCCGTGCGCTGGCGTTCCGCGAGGCGATGCAATGCCTGGCGGGGAGCGAGGCCCATCGAGCCGAAAAGGTCCTGTTGGCACTGAGCGACCCCACGGTGGAGCCGATTCCTCAAGCCCATGGCAAGGGGGCGGTAGGGGCTTGGCCAGGGGCGACAGCGGTTTGACCGCGCCGTCCGCGATTCGCGATGCCGGTCTATTTCGAATGCCAACGGTGCACGGCCTGTTGTCGCTGGCCGGGCCAGGTACGGTTGGAATCCGGAGAAGTGGAACGGATGGCCGCCTTCCTCGGCATGGGGGAGCGGGAATTTATTGAGCACCACACCCGCCTGCGGCCGGACCGGCGGGGCCTCGCCTTGAGAGAACGCGCCGATGGAGCCTGTGAGTTCCTCGAGGGCCGGGATTGCCGCCTCCAGCCGGTGAAGCCACAACAGTGTCGGGACTTTCCAAACCGTTGGAATTTCGAAGGTTTTGAGAGGTATTGCCGAGCCATTCCGCGGGAGATGGGAGCTGAGGAATACGCCGCGCGGGTGCGGGCTGCGACCGGCTTTCCACCGCGTCCCGCGGCGCCGCAAGCGGGCTTGGAGGGGTGAAAATTGCCATTGACAGGACATGGAGGGCATGACCCAAGACGGCTTTTGCCTTGCGAAAGCGTCTCATGTTCTGATACTTCACGCGCCGCATGGCAGCCATCGGACGGTTTCAGCGGGGGGAAGAAATCTTCTACGCCAAAGTGGTGGATGGCGAGTTGTTCAAGCTTAAGGGGGACGTATTTGGATCGCCGTCCTTCGAAAAGAAACCGACACCCGCCAAGGGATTGAAGCTACTGACGCCCGTGGCGCCCTCCAAGGTGATCGCGGTGGGCCTGAATTATTCGGACCACGCGCGGGAGTCCGGCCTGGAATTGCCCAAGGAACCCTTGTTCTGGTTCAAGGCGCCGACCTCTCTCATTCCGGACGGGGCCAAGATTGAGATTCCGTTCGCCAATCACCGCGTGGATTTCGAGGCCGAACTGGCCGTGGTCATCGGTCGGCGGGTGCGCAATGTCACCCCGGCGGCGGCGGCTCGGTATATTTTCGGGTACACCGGGGCGCAGGACATCAGTGATCGGACGATCCAGCATTCCGAGAGCCAATGGGCGAGGGCGAAGTCCTTTGACACCTTCACTCCCCTGGGGCCCTACATCGAAACCAAGATCGATCCCCACGATCTCTCCATTCAACTCTTTCAGAACGGCCAACTGCGGCAGAATTCCAACACCAGCCAGTTGATTTTCAACTGCTTCCACTTGGTCAGCTTCATTTCCACCAACATGACCCTGTTGCCCGGAGATATCATTCTCACCGGCACCCCGAGCGGCGTCGGCCCCATCCAGAGCGCCGATCGACTCGAAGTGCGCATTCAGGGCCTGGCTCCGCTGGTCAACACCGTCAAGTAATCGCTTGGTTTTACCCTCGGGCGCGGAGCAATCTCCGCGCCTGTTTCTTTTCTTTAGGCATCGACCCACCGACTATGCGCTGGTCCCAGACTCTGATTCCGACGTTGAAGGAAGCTCCGGCCGACGCGGAGATTGTCTCTCATCAACTGCTGCTCCGTGCCGGCCTGTGCCGCAAACTGACCGGCGGTTTGTACACCTTCTGCCCCATGGGCCTGCGGGTGCTCCGGAAGATCGAACGAATCATTCGCGAGGAAATGGACCGTGCCGGCGCCCTGGAAGTGCTGATGCCTGCCTTGCAACCCCCGGACATCTGGCAGAAATCCGGGCGCTACGAGACCGCCCGCGACGTTCTCTACAAAGCCAAGGACCGCTCCAACAAGGAGTGGGTATTGAGTCCCACCGCCGAGGAGGTCATCACTACCCTGGCTTCCACCGAGATCAATTCCTACCGCCAGCTTCCCCTCAACTTCTACCAGATCAGCGTCAAGTTCCGTGACGAAATCCGCCCCCGCTTCGGTCTCATGCGGGCCAAGGAATTCATCATGAAGGATGCCTACTCCTTCGACGGCACTGACGAAGGGGCCATGGCGAGCTATCGGAAAATGTATGACGCCTATTCGCGCATCTTCGCGCGATGCGGACTCCAGGCATTTCCGGTCGAGGCCGATACCGGCGTAATCGGAGGGAATTACTCCCACGAGTTCATGGTTCCCGCCGAGACCGGCGAAAACGAAGTCGTCTATTGCGAATCGGGCCAATACTCCGCCAACGTCGAGAAAGCCACCAGCCGCGGACCGTTGACCCCCACGCCCACGACAACAACCGGGGCTGCGCCGGAAAAGTTTGCGACGCCGGGCGTGGTGACCATCGACGCTCTCGCCGCCGCGCCTTACGGCGTCTCGGCCGCGTCCCAGGTCAAGACCCTGATCTACCTCGCCGACAACAAGCCGGTCATCATTCTCGTTCGCGGGGATGATCAACTGAACGAGGCGAAGCTGGCCGGCAAGCTCGGCGCCACCGCCTTTCGTCCTGCAACAGCCGACGAAATCCTGGCGGTTATGGGCGCGCGCCCAGGCAGTTTGGGGGCGGTGACCGCGACTCGCAAAGCGCTGGACATCCGCGTGTTCGCCGACGAGCAACTGCGCCAGGCCCGAGGGATGACCACCGGCGCCAACGAGGACGGATTTCACCTGCGGCATGTCGACGTGGAGCGCGACATCAAGGTGGATGTCTGGGCCGATCTGCGCACGGTGGTCGCCGGCGAGCTCTGCGTGACGACCGGTCTGCCGTTGAAGATCCGGCGCGCCATCGAGGTTGGGCACGTCTTCAAGCTCGGGACCAAGTACAGCGAGAAGCTGGAATCCTCGTTTCTTGATACGGACGGACAGCGGCGCCCCACCGTGATGGGTTGCTATGGGATCGGGGTGACCCGGACCCTGCAGGCGGTGATTGAACAGTGCCACGACAAGGACGGGATCCTGTGGCCAATGAGCGTGGCGCCCTATCAGGTGCTCCTCACGCCGCTCGGGGCGCCTGGAACTCCGACGGCCGTGCTGGCCCAGGAGTACTACGTCCAGCTCCAAGCAGCCGGAGTGGAGGTCCTGATCGATGATCGGGACGAGAGGCCCGGCTTCAAGTTCAAGGATGCGGACCTTATCGGCATTCCGCTGCGCGTCTCGATTGGCGAGAAGTCGCTGGCCAAGGGTGAAGTGGAGCTCAAACCGCGTGGCGGTGCCTTGCGGGCGGTTCCCAAGGACAAGGCCGTCGACGAAGTCCTCGCGTTTGTACGCGAATCGCTGTCAAAACTCGCCTGAGCCCAGACGGACGTTCCCGGGACCCGGGACCCGGGAAGGGTCAGTCTTTTTCTGCGGCGAGCCGACAGGCATCGGCGACCGTCTCGAGGACTTCGAGAAACCGGGCCCGGTCGGCTTCGGCGAGAGAGGCGAGAATTTCGTCCTGCAAGGCCAACGCCACTTCGAGTCCTGCGGCGAAGCGGCGACGCCCGAGTGGTACCAGTCGAAGCCGCCGGGCACGCCGATCGCGGATGTCAGTGTGCCGTCGAATCAGCCCGGCCCCTTCCATGCGCTCCACCAACGACGCGATCGTATTGGGGTCCGAGGTCATCCGCAGGGTGAGTTCCGACTGCGTCATGCCTGTTCGACCCGCCTCGTGGAGGTTGCGGAGGACCGTGTACTGATCCGGGGTCAGTTCCAGATGGGCGATGCGACGCCGAAACGCCTGGTTCAATCCGTACCAGGCCCTTCGAAGCAATGGCGGGAGCCGCCGTGCCGTTGAAGGATCAGGGACCGCAGGAGGAGAGTGGGAGACGGTGGTGATTCGACCCATGGATGCTGGACCCGGAGCAGACACTACGGGGCGGTGACCGAAACTGGCAAACCGAGAGTCCCGGCGAGGCGGTGGTCGGTCGTTTGGCCCGGGATTCCCGGCCGGCGAAGGCATTGATACGTACAAGTATAATTCATTTGCCAAGAGGCCGTACCGCTCTAACAGTCTTCGGTGGTTGCGCATTTTCCCAATCCGAGGAAACAAAAAATGGTCAGAACGTTCTTCTCGCGGTCGGTCGTCGGCCTTGCCGGTGTGGGTTTCACCCTGGGTGCCCTTGCGGCTCCGGTGACGGGCTGGCTGGCATGGCGTGGACCGGAACAGAACGGGCATTCGCGCGAAACCGGGCTGCCAGAACGTCTCGGGTCCGCGAAGGAAGCCCTCTGGACGGCGGATTGGGGTGGACAGTCCACGCCTGTCTTGGCGGGTGGCCGACTTTACATCCTGGGGTATCGCGACGACGGACCGGATTTGCAGGAAGGGGTTGCCTGTTTCGATGCGGAGACCGGCAAACAGTTGTGGAAGCAGACCTTTAACGATTTTCTCAGCGACACGATCTATCTGCGATATTCGACGGCGTCGCCGGCGATCGATCCTGAAACGGGCAACGTCTACATGCAGGGCACCCAGGGCATCCTGGCGGCATTTACTCCCGAAGGTCAGCCGCTTTGGAACCATTCCCTGATGGAGAAGCTCGGGCGCCTGACCTTCCCGAACAGCCGTACCGCGACTCCTTTGATCGATCGCGACTTGGTGATCACCCGGGGCATCACGAGCAACTGGGGAGCCCAGGGCGCCGCGGGCGATCGCTTTTATGCCTTCGACAAGTCGACCGGCGAATTGGTGTGGTCCTCGAGCCCCGGTGGCCGGCCAATGGACAATTCCTTTTCTCATCCCTACCTGACTTGGTTCAAAGGGCGCCGGGTGATGATCGCCGCCAGTGGCGATGGGTCGGTGGTCTGCCTCAATGCGCGCACCGGCGAACCGATCTGGCGGGTGCCGCTGGCCAAGGCCGGCATCAACGCGACGGTTCTGGTGCACAAGGGCGACAAGGTCATTTCCATCTACGGCACTCCCTACGAGCCCGGACAGTTGGTGGCCTTCCGCATCCCGGATGTCGAACCCACCAACAGCCTGGCCGCCCCGGTGGTGGTCGAACGCCCCGCCGTCGAAATCTGGAGTGATCCCGACATCTCCACCTCCACCAGTTCCCCGATCCTGGTCGACGACCGGCTCTATGTAACCAAGGAGAAGGGAAGCCTGGTGGCGGTCGATGCGGCGACGGGCAAGGTCTTCTGGTCCTTTCAACTCGGCATCGAACAGCGCAACGCCTGTCCGCTCTATGCCGATGGACGACTCTATGTGCCGATCCTCGATGACCCGGTGGGCAAAGACCAGGGTGTCTCCAATGAGGCCGGCAGCAAGGGAGGGTTCTACATCCTGAAGGACAAGGGGTCGGAATCCGAAATGCTGTCCCACATCGAACTCGAGGGCCGCTGTTTCGGTTCGCCGGTGGCCTACAATGGCAAGATTTACATCCAGACCGCCAAGAAGCTCTATGCCTTCGGCAAGGCCGGTCATAACCCGGGATTGCCCCCTGCCAAACCCGAGCCCGAATGGCCAAAAGCCGGTCCGGCTTCCCAGCTTCAGATCATTCCCTCCGAGGTCCTGTTGCATCCGGGGGAAGCCGCGTCGTTCCGCGCCCGCAAACTCGATGCCCACGGCATGTTCGTCGAGAACGTAACGGACGTGAGTCAGTTGAAGTGGGCGCCCTATATTCCGCCGACGGCGCTGGTGAAGGCGACAATGACCGGGACTTTCGGCCCCGACGGCAAGCTCTCGGTTCCCAAGGACGCCAAAATGTCGGCCGGCGCTTTCGAGGCCGATCTCGGAGGGTTGAAGGGCTACATTCGCGGCCGCTCCCTGCCGTACCTGCCCATCCAGCAGGATTTCGAGTCCTTCGAATTGTCGGGCACCACCACCAACACGGTGGAGCCTCCGACGAGTTTCGCCTATCCGCCCCTGCCGTGGATTGGGGCCCGGTTCCGGTTTGAGGTGCGTGAAGTCGACGGCACCAAAGCGCTCACCAAGACCATCGACAACAAGTTGTTCCAGCGCGGCACTGCTTTTATTGGCGATCAGGAAATGAAGAACTACACCATCCAAGCCGATGTGCGCAGTGAGGGGACCCGTCGGAAGATGTCGGAGGTGGGCGTGGTGAACCAACGCTACATCATCGCGATGAAAGGCAACTCGCAGGAATTGGAGGTGAATTCCAACCAGGAACGACTCAAGGTGGCCGTGCCATTCCGCTGGCAACCCAATGTCTGGTACACTCTCAAGGCCCGCGTCGACCTCGCTGCCGACGGAACGGGCGTGGTGCGCGCCAAGGCATGGAAGAAGGGTGATGCCGAGCCGGAGACCTGGACGATTGAAGTGCCGCACAAGACGGCTCATCGACAAGGTTCTCCGGGCTTGTTTGCGTTCAGCCCGCAGGAGATGCGCGTCTTCATCGACAATGTGCAGGTTCAGGCCAACTGAAAGAATACGCCCTCCCGGGGTGTCGTCCCCGGCCACGGGCTTGATCCCACCCGCTCCTTTCCCATCTGCCGAGATTCCGAAGCTGTGTTACCGCCGATGAAATTCCCGATTCTTACCCTCGCCCTCGCGACCGCCGGATTCGTTTCCCACGCCCAGGACTGGAGCCAATGGGGCGGTACCACCGGTCGTAACATGTTCTCGCCGGCGAAAAATCTCCCGGACCGGTTTGATCCCGGCAAATTCAAGCAGGGCACCGAAGACGTGGACATGGCGACCACGAAGAACGTGAAGTGGGTTGCCCGACTTGGCTCGCAAAGCTACGGCAATACCACGGTGTCCCAGGGCAAAATCTTTATTGGGACAAACAACGACTACCCCCGCGACAAGCAACACCAGGGCGATCGCAGTGTCCTGATGTGCCTGGATGAGAAAACCGGCGAACTCGCCTGGCAGCTCATTGTCCCCAAGCTGAAGTCTGGCAAGGTCAACGACTGGGAGAACCTGGGCATCCTCAGCTCCCCCAAAATCGAAGGCAACCGGGTCTACCTGGTGACCAGCCGCTGCGAAGTCATTTGCCTCGACCTGAACGGACTCTCGGATGGCAACCAGGGCATGCAGGAGGAGGGCGCCTATATCGTCAAGGACACCGGCAAGCCGCCGGCCACTCCCGGGCCCAAGGATGCCGACATCATCTGGGTCTACGACATGATGGACGAGTTGGGAGTGTTCCCGCATAACGCCTCCAACAGTTCGCCGCTGATCCTCGGCGACCTCGTTTATGTGTGCACCTCCAACGGCCAGGATTGGACGCACGTCAACATTCCGTCACCGCTCTCACCCAGTTACATCGCCTTGAACAAGACCACGGGCGAGTTGGCGGGCGAGGACGACGCCGGCATCGGCCCCAAAATCTACCACGGGCAATGGAGTTCGCCGTCGGCGGGCCAGGTCAATGGGAAGTGGCAGGTCTACGCCGGTGGTGGCGATGGCGTCTTGTATGCCTTGGATGCCGAGCCCAAGAAGGCCGAGGACTCCAGTTTCCTACGCAAGCTTTGGTGGTTCGACGCCAACCCTCCGGAGTACAAGGTGAAGGACGGTAAACCGATCAAGTACCCGGCCGCCGATGGACCTTCCGAGATCAATTCGACCCCGGTCTTCTACAAGAATCGCGTCTACGTCGCCATCGGCCAGGATCCTGAGCACGGCGAGGGCATTGGGCGTTTGGTGTGCGTGGATGCCACCAAGACCGGCGATGCCACGGCGAACGCCCTGATCTGGGAATACCGTGGTATTCACCGCAGCATCTCGACGGTTTCGATCGATCCCGCCACCGGACTGCTGTTCGTCGGCGATTTCTCCGGTTTCGTGCATTGCCTCGACGCGGAGACGGGCAAGCTCCACTGGACCTACGACATGAAGGCCCACATGTGGGGCAGTACGTTGGTGGCGGATGGGAAGGTCTACGTCGGAGACGAGGACGGCGACCTCGTGGTACTGGCGGCAACCAAAGAGAAGAAGGTCCTTAGCGAAACGAACCTGAATGCCCCGGTTTACTCCACGCCCGTGGTGGCGAACGGGGTGCTCTACATCGCCAGCAACACCCATCTCTTTGCCTTCCACGACGCGGCGCGAGCCGCTGGCCTGCCGGATCAACCAGTCAAGCCGGACGTCAAGCTCGATCCAGCCAAGTAGGGACCGATCGGCGGGCCGTAGAAGGTGTTCGCTCGGCGACCATGGGGTTCAGCCAGCCGGCGGGCCACGCCGCAATCCGTTCCAGCGCCACGAGGGACCGCAACAAGGTTCGAGCAAAACTGCCGGCTAAAAGACTTCCACGCGCAGGCCGGTCGCCTGATGCACTTGCGCGGCGATGTCCGAGAGGACTCGCAGCGAAAGGTGCTTGCAGCGACGGGAGTGATGAGGGCGGGTGGCAGAGTAAACTTGGACCAGGGAAATCTGGGCACCGGACGCCTTCAGCTCGGTCAGGCGTTGGGCGTAGTGGCCGAGTTCGGTCCGATCGGGCAGCAGTCCGTCCAGTTCGACGAACATACTCTGGATCACCACCGGCCGGGTCCGGCCGACGGCGAGGATGTTTTGCAGCACCTTTTCGAGGGGCACCGACGACCGATTGATTCGGTCCATGCTCTCCTGGGTTCCCACATCGAGCTTGGCCCAGATTTCATCCGACCGGGTAAACAGGCGGAGTCCGGCCCGGACACCCGGTTGGTCGAGCGCGGTGCCGTTGGTGACCAGGACCAGTTTAAAGAAAGGAGTGAGGCCGGCGGCGCGCAGGTGGACGACGCCCTCAACGGCTTCCGCGAAATTGGGACAGAGGGTCGGCTCGCCTTCGCCGCTGATGGCGACATGGGCGAGTTTTAGCATTTCCGGCGAGAGGGAGGCGAAATAGGGGTGTCGGGTGAGCATGCCGGCATTGACGAATGCCAGGGCATTCGACAATTCGCCGGCCAAGGCGTGGGCATTGACCGGGGCCGGGCCGTTGACGCGTGGCAACGTGCGGCGGTCGACTTCGCAGTAGCAGCAGTCGAAATTGCAGTACTGATCCGCGTTCAGGTTCAACCCCACGGCTAGACCGCGAGCGCGTGAGGAAATCACAGCGTACACGTGGGTGGAACCAGAGAAAAAGAAGCGCGGGCAACCCGACGCTAAATCGTCGGACCGTCGGCACCCCTGAGGTTTACCTCGGGGTGATTCGGAGCCCGTGTGGGGGCCTTGGCTGGGAGGCCGCATCGCCGGTACGGCTGACATTCGGTTACGATGAAGCCCGGGGTGGCAGGCAAACGCCCCACGAAAATTGTCTTAATCCCCTCCTTTCTTGCGGATTGAGAGTTGCGGGCGCCGGTTTGTTACGCCAGCCTCGGAGCGGTTTGATGGACCCCGAAGCAAGCAAGAGCCTGGTCGAGCGCCTCAGTCAGTCGCGCATTTACCAGGATTACGCCAAGGCCTTTGTCGAGACGACAGGCCTGCCCCTGGCCATTCAACCGACCGAGGCATGGCAGCTCGCCATGCGTTCGCATCCGAAGGAGAGTCCGTTTTGTGCGCTCATGGCGAAGAGCAGCCGGAGCTGCGCGGCCTGTCTTGAGGTGCAGGATGATATTCGGAAGAACGGGCAGGCGGAGCCTCTGACGGTTCGGTGCTTTGCCGGTCTCTGTGACACGGTGGTGCCGGTGAAGCTGGGCAGCGAGGTGGTGGGCTATCTGCAAACCGGCCAGGTGTTTCCTCATACCCCGACGCGCAGCCAGTTCGCGCGCACGGCGCGACAACTGGTGGATTGGGGTCTCAAGATCGATCTGAGCCAGGCCGAGGAGGCCTACTTCCATACCCGCGTGATCGGGCCGAAGCAGTATGAGTCCATGGTCCGACTGCTCACGATCTTCGCCGAACACCTTTCCATCGTCAGCAATCAGCTGGTGGTGCAGCAGGATCATTCGGAACCACAGATGATCGCCCGGGCGCGGGAGTTCATCGACGAACATCAGAGCGAGGACCTGTCGCTGGCCGAGGTGGCCAAGGCGGTCAATTGCAGCACGTTTTACTTCTGCAAGATGTTCAAGAAGGCCACGAGCCTGCACTTCACCGAATACCTGGCCCGCGTGCGCATCGAGAAGGCCAAGAATCTTCTGCTCAATCCCAACCTCCGCATCTCCGAGATCGCCTACGAAGTCGGGTTTCAGTCGCTCACCCACTTCAATCGAGTGTTCCGCAGGCTGGTCGGGGAATCTCCCACTGAATATCGCCAGAAGCTGCCGCGACCATGAGCCGTCCGCGCCACGGGCTCCGACTGGACCACCATTTTCTGACGCGTCGCGAGTTCCTGGGCCGGGCGGGAATGGGATTCGGTTTGCTCGGCCTGGCGGGTCTCGGACCGGGAGCGGCACCCGCAACGGCCGGCGGTTACGTGAATCCGATGCTGCCGAAGGCACCGCATTTTTCGGCCAAAGCGAAACGGGTGATTCACCTGTTCATGAACGGTGGACCGTCGCACGTCGACACCTTCGATCCAAAGCCCGAGCTGCAGCGTCAGGCTGGAAAGGCTTTGCCCACCGGGACGCTGCCCACGGAACGCCGCACGGGGGCGGCATTCGCCTCGCCCTTTCAGTTCCAACGGTACGGGCAGAGCGGGATTGAGGTCAGCGAGTTGTTCGCGCACACCGCCCAGAGCATCGACGACATCGCGGTGATTCGGTCGACCCACGCGGACGTTCCGAACCATGAACCTTCGCTGCTGCTGATGAACTGCGGCGAGGCGCGGCTGGTGCGTCCGAGTTTTGGATCCTGGGTGACCTACGGGCTGGGTACCGACAACCAGAATCTGCCCGGCTTCATCGCCATGTGTCCGGGTGGGTATCCGATCCAGGAATCTCAGAACTGGCAGGCCGGTTTTCTGCCGAGCGTCTTTCAGGGCACCTACATCGATTCCCAGCATACCAGGATCGACCGTTTGGTGGAGCATGTGCGCAATAGCGCGGCATCGCCGGCGGAGCAGCGCGCCCAGCTCGATCTGCTCTATGAGCTGAATGAACGCCACAGCCGCGCGCGCCAGCATGAGGCCTCACTTGAGGCGCGGATCCAATCCTTCGAGCTGGCGTACCGGATGCAGATGGAGGCGACCGATGCCTTCGACATCAGCCGGGAACCCGAGTCGATCCGTCGCATGTACGGCGAGGGCCAGCAGGCCCGGCAAATACTCATCGCCCGCCGGCTGATCGAGCGCGGGGTCCGCTTCGTTCAGGTGTGGCACGGCGCGGGCCAGCCCTGGGACAATCATGACGATCTCGAGGTGAACCACCGTCGGCTGGCGAAGGAATGCGACCAGGCGATCGGGGCGCTGCTCCGCGATCTGAAGCAACGGGGATTGCTCGATGAAACCCTGGTGATCTGGGGTGGGGAGTTTGGGCGGACCCCGACCGTGGAGTTGCCGACGCCGGGATCCAACGCCGGCAAGATCAATGGCCGGGACCACAATCACTACGGATTCACGACCTGGATCGCCGGGGGCGGCGTGCGTGGTGGCTATGTGCATGGCGCGACGGATGAGTTTGGATTCAAGGCGGTGGAGAAACCGGTGCACATCCACGATCTCCACGCCACCCTGATGGCGCTGCTCGGCTTCGATCACGAGAAGCTGACGTTCCGCCACGCCGGGCGGGACTTTCGTCTCACGGATGTGCACGGACACGTGGTGAAGGAATTGATCGCTTGAAGCCTTTCGTTTTTTTGGCCCGCGGCCCAGGGCTGCGTCGTTGCGTGACGGCAGGATGGGCATTGGTCCTGATTCTGGGGGGGTATGCCCGCGCGGCCGCCGCCGCGGAGTTGTTCCTGGATTTTAACGCCATGAATCCAGGACCGCTGCCGGCCGAGTACCGCCCGGCGGTCACCGGAGGCGGCCCGGCGCCGGATTGGAAGCTCGTCAGTGTGGATCGACCGTCGGCGCTTCCAGCCCTTCCTGGCGAGACCAAGCCGATGAGCCGCGAGACCGTGCTGGCGCAGGTGTCGCAGGACACCACCGACGAGCGGTTTCCCTTGCTGATATACGAGCCCACGGTGTTTCACGATTTCACCGCGACGCTCACCTTTCGAACGGTGTCGGGGCGGGTGGAGCAAATGGCGGGTTTGGCATTTCGATTGCAGGATCCGACGAACTACTACGTGTTGCGGGCGAGCACGCTGGGGCGTTCGTTTCGATTCTACAAATTCGTGAATGGCGTGCGCAGCGATCCCATCGGGCCCGAAGTCCGAATCCCGCTGGGTGAATGGCACACCCTCGAGGTGGAAACGAAGGGCAATACCATCCTTTGCCGGTTGGACGGCAAGGAAGCGATGCCGTCCATCAATGACACCAGCTTCATGAAGGGGCGGATGGCGTTCTGGACCAAGTCCGATTCGGTCAGTGAATTCCGAAGCCTGAGAATTGTCTACGATGTCACACTGACGTTGCCGGAGATGCTGGTGCAGCGGGGCATGGATCGGTTTCCCCGGTTGCTGGGCCTCACGGTGTTCGGGCGGCGCGACGGCAAGGTGGTGGCCTTGGCGTCTTCGGATCCGGGATTGGTAGGGACGGAAGGCACGCCTGCGGAGGCCAAGGCCCTGGACGCGGGAGACATCTCGGCGGCGAGCCGGAAGGATCATGCGGGCTCGGTGTTTCCCTTGTCGGATCGTAATGGGGAACCCATGTACGCAGTGCGGCTGAAAATGCGGACGTTTCCTGGACAAACCGACAGTAACGCGGCGGCTCGTGGACGGATGATCGTGGATTTTCTGGACGAAATTGTCCGCGCGGCCGACCGGCCGTGAGTGACTCGGGAGTAATTCCCTCGAAAAACTTGTTGCGGTTGCGGGGATCCGGGGCTACAGGATTCCGCGTCGCAGATCATCAGGCCGCTTCGATCGGCCCACGGCGGGGAGCCACTGCGACGGTTCTCCAGTTTCTGAGGTTGGATCCCGGAGCATTCCCGTTTTGGGTGTCCACTTTTGGCCCGTGTCGAAGATGGCGTGTGTCGCCATGAATAATGCGAATACCAATGTCCCGGAGTATGGCTCCGGATTCCTAGAGATTTCCGAAAAGGGTTTCGGGTTTTTGCGGTCGCCTGACAATCGATATCAGCCACGACCCACCGATGTCTTCGTGACTCCGGACACCATCAAGCGCCATTTCTTGCGCGAGGGTTGCCAGGTCGAAGGCCGGCTTCAGCCGCCGCATCGCGGGGTGAGTCCCCAGCTTCGCGAAGTCGTGAATGTCAACGGCATGCCCTTCGGCGAATTCGTGAAGTCGGTCCGGTTCGAGAACCTGACGACCATCGATCCCATCGAGAAGTTCCGGCTCGAAACCACGCCGGACCAGCTCGAGACAAGGGTGATCGACCTGGTCACGCCGATTGGGCGGGGAACTCGCGGCTTGATCGTGGCCCCGCCCCGCACCGGCAAGACCACCATCCTCAAGCAGATCGCCAATGCGGTGACTGCCAATCACCCCGAAGTCACCGTGATCGTGCTGCTGATCGATGAGCGGCCCGAGGAAGTCACGGACTTCCAGCGCTCCGTCAAGGCGGAGGTCGTCGCCTCCTCCAATGACATGGATCTCGAGACCCACGTCCGGCTTTCCCGCTTCACCATCGAGCGCTGCCGGCGTCTGGTGGAAACGGGCAAGGATGTCTTCGTGCTGCTCGATTCCATCACCCGTGTGGCGCGCGCGTACAACAGCGTGCATGGCGGCAGCGGCCGGACCATGACCGGCGGTGTCGATGCCCGCGCCCTCGAGATCCCACGCAAGATGTTCGCCGCCGCGCGCAAGATCGAACACGGCGGATCGCTCACCATTGTCGCCACCGCGCTGGTTGACACCGGCTCCCGGATGGACGAGCTCATTTTCCAGGAGTTCAAGGGCACCGGTAACATGGAACTCGTCCTGGATCGGAAGTTGTCCGACCGGCGGCTGTTCCCCTCCATCGACATCCCAAAGAGTGGCACGCGCAAGGAAGAGAAGCTTTTCGCGGCGAAACAGATCGATGCCATCCGCAAACTCCGACGCATGATGGTGGAGCTGAATCCGGTCGAAGCGATGGAGACGCTGCTCGGCGCCGTCCGAAAGTATAAGACCAACGACGAGCTTCTCACCAAACTGACCTGAGCGGTGGTCGCGGGTCAGTGGCGGCCGAGTCCAACGCTAGGCCAGTATGTCGCTCACCACGTGTCCGTGGACATCGGTCAGGCGGCGTTCGAGTCCGTTGTGATAGAACGTGAGCCGCTCGTGGTCCAAGCCGAGCAGATGGAGCACCGTGGCGTGAAGGTCGTAGACGGTGGTGATCTTGTCCGCCGCCTGGTAGCCAAACTCGTCCGTCGCCCCGTAACTGAAGGGCGCTTTCACGCCCGCTCCCGCCAGCCAGCAGGTGAAGCCCCGCGGATTGTGGTCCCGTCCTTGTGCCCCTTTCTGAAAGGTCGGCATCCGGCCGAACTCGGTGCACCACACGACCAGCGTGTCCTGGAGCAGTCCGCGTTGTTTGAGATCGAGGAGGAGTCCCGCGGTGGGTTGATCGAGAACGGGGCCGTGGACGCTGTATTGGTTGAGCAGATCCTTGTGTCCGTCCCAATTGCTGACCCCTTCGCCGCCCGTCTGGTAGGCGCCGTTGAAGAGTTGGACGAAGCGCACGCCCTTCTCGAGGAGGCGTCGTGCCAGAATGCAATTCCGGGCGTAGGCGGCGCGTATGTCCTTCACCTTGGATCCGGTTTCGTGGGCGCCGTAGAGGCGCAGGATGTGGTCGGGTTCACTCCCCAAGTCTGCGACCTCCGGCACGCTCAGTTGCATGCGCGCGGCCAGCTCGTAGCTCGCAATTCGGGCGGCGAGCTCGGTGTCGCCGGGGAATCGTTCGAGGTGCCGTTCATTGAGGCGCGTGAGGAAGTCGCGAGTGGCTTGATCTGAACCGGGCTGGATGCGGTCGGGACGCGCGAGGTTTCGGATCGGACTCGCGGCGTTGAAGGCGGTCCCTTGGAAGGCGGCGGGAAGAAAACCGGAACCCCAGTTGTTGACGCTGTTTTGCGGCTTGCCGCGGGGATCGGGGATGGCGACGTACGATGGAAGCGTTTGATTGCCGGTGCCGAGAGCGTACGTCACCCAGGATCCCATGCTGGGAAAGCCGTCCAGGGTGTATCCCGTGGACATGAAATTCTCCCCGGGCCCGTGGGTGTTGGTCTTTCCCTGCATTGAATGGATGAAACACAGGTCATCCACGCAATCGCCCAGTCGAGGCAGGAGATCGGACACCATCTTGCCGCACTGCCCGCGGGGCCGGAACTCCCAGGGGCTGCGCGTGAGTGCGCCTTGCTCGCCCTGAAAGGTGATGAGCTTGTCCTGTCCCGGCATCGGCTGGCCGTGGCGCCGGATCAGTTCCGGCTTGTAATCGAAGGTGTCCAGATGACTGCACGCTCCGCTGCAGAAGATGACCAGGACCTTATGCGCCTTGGGAAGGTGATGCGGGGCTCGCGGTGCAAAGGGGTGCGACGGATCGATGGCGGGTCGCAGGGGTTGCTTTCCGGAGACACTCGCGGCGAGAAGGCCCTCGGTGCCCAGGAGATGGGTCAGGGCGATAGCTCCCAGCCCGAAACCTGCGTCGGACAGGAACCGGCGCCGATTCAAGAGGGGATGCGGTTGGGGAACAGAGCCAGGAGTCGGCGGAGTCATGGAATGAAGAGAAATTCGTTCGCGTTCAGGAGAGCGCGAGCAAGCGCGGGAAGCCCGTGGCTCTGAGCCAGGAGCACGGCCTCTTTGGATTCATCGGCGGCCGGTCCGCGCTGAAATGCCAATTCCCAGGCCCGCTGGACCTGTGCGGGAAGATCGGATCCCGCCTCCTGCGACACGCGGGCCGCCAGGCGTTCCGCCTGATCCAGGACGAATGTGCTGTTGAAGAGGTTGAGCGCCTGCAATGGCGTGGTCGAGATGCTGCGCTTGGGGGCGACCAGGCTGCCATCGGGGCAATCGAACGAACCGAAGATGCCGTCATGTTCCATCCGGACCTTGTAGGCGTAGATCATGCGGCGGAACTCGTCGGGTCCGAAGCGTTCCTTCGGGTGGTAATGGTAGACATTCTCACGATCGACCTCGTGCAGGTGAAAGCTCGGGCCGCCCCCCGTCCGTACCAGGGCCCCGCTGGCCTCGAGGACGCAATCCCGAATCGCCTCAGCTTCGAGGCGCCGGGGTGGAAAGCGCCACAGGAGGCGATCGGCGGCATCGACGGCCAGGGCCTCTGCGCGCGGGGCATGGGATTGACGCCAGGCGCGGGAGAGCACGATGCGGCGTTGCAGGCCCTTGATGCTCCACCCGTGCTGCATGAAGTCGCTGGCCAGCCAGTCGAGCAATTCCGGATGGGTGGGGCGTGCGCCGTTGCGACCGAAGTCGTTGGGGGTGTCCACCAGACCGACCCCGAAATGGTGTTGCCAGACCCGGTTCACCAGGACGCGCGCGGTGAGCGGATTCTCCGGGCTGGCGATCCAGTCGGCGAGTTGGAGGCGTCGCTTCTGTTCCGGTTCATCCGCTGCCATGGTCAGCGGGCGAAAGAGAGCGAGTGTGCCCGGGGCGACCGCCTCCCGCTTTTGCATGGGATCGCCGCGATGAAGGCGATGGGTGGAACCAGGTTCGCGGAATTGACCCGCGTAGGTCGTTGGGGGCTTGGCAAGTGTCGCCAACTCCTTGCGGGTCCTTTCGAGTTCCGCCTGCCACTGTCTTCCAAGTTCCGCTTCCTCCACAGGCAACCCGTCGAAGCGATAGACGATCGCGGGCGTCGTCTTGGCGCCAGGCTGGGCCGCGACAGGCAAGCGGTCGGCCGAACTTGCCACCAGGGTCCACTGCTCCTCGCCGGTGGCCACTTCGATGCGGTAATCGGTCGGCAGACGATCGGCGAAGGAGCCCTCCCGGTCTCGGCTCCAGACCACGCGATCGATGCGGGTGAGGCCGGGAAATTCGAGTTGGACCCAGCCTTTGCCGGGGGTGTTGGAAATCCACGACCGACTGTTCCCGACCTTGCCGTCATTGAGATGTTCCAGCTTGTGGATTTCGTAGCCGGGCAGCGTGCCGGAGGCGGTGGCCCGAGTCCCCGCGGTGTGCAACGCCACGTTGCGTTCGCCGTCGTAGACTTCCAGTTCGTCAAGACAGGGTTCGCCGCCGGTGGAGGCGAGGATGGAAAAGCGCACTCGCCGTGCTTCGATGGGAGCAAAAGCCTCGGTATTCAACCGGGCATTGACCGGGGGCCGCTGTTGGGAAACGGGCACGGCGTTGGTTGTCGCCGCGGTCGGGGCGATGAACCGTGCCAGACGTCGTTCCAGGTCCGCAACACGGGCGTCGGCTCGTGCTTTGGCATCCGCTTGTTCCGGAGGAATCGGCAACGGCGTTTCGCCATGTCGCACGCCGGAGAACACCGCTGCGAGGCTGTAATATTCGCGCTGCTCGATCGGATCGAATTTGTGCGAATGGCAACGGGCGCATCCCAGGGTGAGTCCCAGGAAGGCGGTTCCCGTGGTGTTCACCATGTCGTCCAACTCATCGGCCCGTTGCTGGGCGGTGAGAACGGGGTCCGGGCTTCCCACGATGTCCACCGGACCGCCCACCAGAAATCCGGTGGCGATGGGAGCACCAAGGGCGTCGCCGGCAATCTGTTCGCGAATGAAACGATCGTAGGGAAGGTCCTCATTGAAAGCCGCGATGATGTAGTCGCGAAACTTCCATGCGGTGGGGCGTTCACGGTTGGTTTCGAATCCGTTGCTCTCGGCGAACCGGATCACGTCCAGCCAATGTCGCGCCCAGCGTTCGCCGTACCGCGGATCATTCAGGACTTGATCGACGAGCCGTTCGAAAGCGTCGGATCGTGGATCAGCCTCAAACGCGCGCACTTCCTCGAAAGTCGGGTGCACGCCCAGCAGCACGAGGTAAAGGCGTCGAATCAGGACTTGGCGTGGTGCTTCCGGCGACAGCGTGAGTCCGGCCTTTCGCAGGTGCTCCTGGATGAACGCATCGATGGGTTGGGCCGGGGCGGCGGAACGGGAGTCCTCGCCCGTCCCGGCGGCGGGTATCTTGGTTTCGCGAAGGGGTTGAAATGCCCAGTGCGCTTCTTCGGCTTCCGCGCCAGGACGGTCCTCCGGCCAAACAGCGCCCTGGTCGATCCAGGCCCGCAATACGCCAACCTCTCGCTCGCTTAGGCGATCGCCCTTGGGCGGCATGACTTCGTCCGGCGAGGTCGCGGTGATGCGGTGGAGGAGCAGGCTGTCACCACTGCGGCCCGGCACAATGGCCGGGCCGCCATCGCCACCGCGCAATGCGGCGGATCGACGGTCCAAGCGCAGGTCCGCCTTCTGTTTGGCAGGACCGTGACACTCGAAGCAGTGCGATTCGAGAATGGGGCGGAGGTCCCTGGCAAAGTCGATGGCTGGCTGTGCGGGCGCCGTTGGTTCGGAGGCCGCCCCGCACTGCGTGGCGAGGACCACCAGCATCGCCGCGAGCCGGCCCGATTGACGCACCCGTCCACGGGGTTGGTTTCCGTTCGTCTTCAGAATCACAGGGTGGTCGGGGGGTTGCGGAGTCGGTAGAAACGTGGACCCGGTTCGATGGGGAGTTCAACCGAAGTGTTTTGGAGTGAATCGGACAACACTTCGAAAGTAAATCGGCCTGTCCGGTCCTTGTCGAATCCTCACCCACCGATGACCTCGCCGGGGAACGGTAATTGCTTGCTGAACCTCGATTCGGAGGCATAGGAAGGAGCACTCGATCTCCCAAGGACCACGGTTGGAAACCCCATCCAGATTGCCGGATTGACACTCAGATCACTCATGAATTCGCCTATCAAACTGAAACTTGCCGGCGGCGAATCCCAGAATCGCACACTCCCGGCGGCTTTGGCTGAGGGACTACGCTCGGCCGGAAGTGGGGATGCCTTCCTGAACTCCAAGGCGATCCGGACCAAGCAGGTGTTCGACCTGTCTCGCGCCCGCCGGGGAGAATCCACGTCGCCAGTCCTTTCGGATGGTGTGAGCCACGATGACGTGGTGGTTCTCGAAACTGAAACCGGTGAGACCCTGTTCCTCAACCCTGAGACTTTACGGTCGGCCGCGAAGAAGCGTGGGGTTTCCATCGAAGATGGCCTCGACCTGGATGCGCTCCAGCCGGGTGACGAGGCACAACGGGGCGGGCTGGGGTCGATATGGAAGAAGGCGACGATTCTGGGCCTCGATGCCGACGATTTGATCGGAGAGGCTCGACGCAAGGCGGTGGAATTGGCCACCGAGTGGTTGGGGGAGAAGCTTCAGGACCTCCTCCTGGAAGGTCCGAGTTGGATTGGCGCACGAGCCATTGCCTGGGCGGTCGAATCCCGGCTGCTTCAGGCGCCGGGGGTCTACCGATGGATCCAGGCCGCCGAACCGCGGGATGCCTTGGCGCGGGTGACCGCCGACCAATTGGCCAAGGACGCCGACAGCGGGCCCCTCCTGCTGTTCCTGCATGGCACCGGGTCCAATACGATTGGAAGCTTTGGTGACCTGCGTTCCGCCGGCCGCGATTGGGACGCCATCCAGCGAACCTATGGGGATCGTATCTATGCCCTCGAACACCGCACGCTTTCCGAGAGTCCGGTGGAGAACGCCCTCATGGTGGCTCAGGCGTTGCCGCCCAAGGCGCGGTTGTCCGTTGTGACCCATTCGCGCGGAGGTTTGGTGGGGGATCTCCTCTGCCTGGGAGGGCTTGCCGACGACATCATCGCAGGGTGGCAAAGGCGCCCGGCGCCGGGTCTCAAAGCCTCGGAAATCGACAAGGTCACCGAACGCGAACGTCAGTTGTTGCGCGCGCTTCGGGACGAACTGGCCAGCAAGAATTTCGCCATCGACCGTTACGTCCGGGTGGCGTGTCCCGCCCGCGGAACGCTGCTCGCCAGCGGCAATATTGACGTTTTTCTCTCCGGCCTGCTTTCGGTCATCGGAACGGTGTCGGGGCTCAAGACCAGCGGCGTGTACTCCGGGGTCGCGCGGATTCTGATGGAGATCGTGAAACGTCGCATGGATCCCCAGGCGATTCCCGGGATCGAAGCCATGCTTCCCGATGCTCCACTGCCCGAACTCCTTTCCCGCGCCTCACGCAAATCCGGTGTGCGCATGGCCGTCATCGCCGGGGACATCGAGGGTGGCAGTTTCTGGCAGAAGGTTGGGGTCTTGTTCACGGATTGGACCTTCTTCGATCGGTTGAACAACGACCTGGTGGTCGATACCGACGCGATGTACGAAGGCTTGGCCCGACAGGGCGGCGCCCACGGGCTCTTCGATCAGGGGCCACGGGTGAATCACTTCCGCTATTTCGACAATCCGCGGACCCGGTCGGCCCTTTCCGGCTGGCTCACGGCGGCGAAACCCGACACCGCCGCCTTTGAACCCATCGCCGCCCGCGGAGAATTCACATCGGAGGATGTCGCGACGCGAAGGTCGCGCGGAGCCAAGGTCGAGGAGATCTCGGGCCGAAAACCCGTGGTCGTGTTCCTGCCGGGGACCATGGGCAGTCATTTGGAATTGAAACCCAAGGGAGACGCGTCCATCGGTCAAGGGAATCGCATCTGGTTCGATGTCGGATCCCTGACCGTGGGCGGTTTCGTGAAGCTGAGGTTTCCGGATGCCTCGGGCGGGAAAGAGATCTCCCCGGAGTCATTGTTCGAGATGTTCTACGGGAAGTTGTGCGACCACCTCGAAGCCACCCACGACGTGGTGCGTTTCCCTTACGATTGGCGAAAGCCGATCGAGGAAGAGGCGGATCGACTGGCCGAAAAGGTGGCCGAGATTCTGGATCGACTGGACTCGGTGGGCCAACAACCGGTGCGCCTGCTGGCTCACAGCATGGGTGGATTGGTGTGCCGTGCCCTGATTGCCCGATCGCCCGAGGTGTGGAAACGCATCGTCGGCCATCCCTCCGGCCGCTTCGTCATGCTGGGCACGCCAAACAATGGTTCGCACTTGCTGGTGCAGCACTTCATCGGCAAGGCCGGCACGACTCGGACCCTCGCCAAGCTCGATTTGCGTCACGACTTGCAGCAAATCCTCGATGTCGCTGCCACCATGCCCGGAGCCCTGCAGCTGCTGCCGAGGCCGGGCTTTGTCGATACCGCGAGTGAGCAGGCGGAAGACTATTTTGCGGAGAAGCTGTGGGCCGACTACCGGAGCAAGTGCTTCGACCGCTGGTTTGGCGATGGCGTCTGCGCTCAACCGGGCGGCCAAGCCCTGACAAAAGCCCGGGGCCTTTGGAGTCGTGTCCTTCAGTCCAACCAGGTGCCCCAGCCGGCGGATCGCGTTCACTATGTGTTTGGCGTCGATTCGGAAACCCCCTGTGGAATCCAGCATTATAAAGATCCACACGGACGCGACGCCATCCGCCCGCTTATGACCGGTGAAGGTGACGGATCGGTCACCTGGAAATCCGGGCAATTGAGTGGCATGGACGATCGGAATCTGTGGTGGATCGACGCCGGTCACGGGGACCTGACCCGAAAACAGGAGGCATTCGCGGGCATTGTGGAATTGCTCGAGGAAGGTCGCGTTCAGGGGATTGGCGCCGCCGCAGGAGTCCGTCCCGGCAGACCGCGTACGCGGGCCGCTGGATCCGGCCGCGTTCAGCCGTTCGAGGCGGGCCCACCGTGGCCTCCTTCGGAGGAGGAAATCGCAGCGGGATTGTTCGGCAGCGGCCGGCCGGTATCGGTGCCGCGCCGACGCCGATTGCGTCACTTGCGGCTCTCGGTATCCGCAGGTGACCTTCGGTACGCTCAGCAACCGATCCTTTGCGGCCATTACCTCGGGGATCCGATTGCTGGGGCGGAGGCGATGTTGGATCGGGATGTGGTGGGAGGCGGCCTGCGCCAGCGGGAACGATTGGGATTCTACGCCTCGGAGATCGGAACCTCGACCGTGGTTCTGCTTCCGGCGGAGTTCGAGGCGTTCCCGGAGCGTCGGCGTGGCGCCGTGGTGATCGGCTTGGGTGAATACGGGAAGCTCGGCGCCCCGGGCTTGATGGAGACCGTCCGGGCCGGCGTCCTGCGGTTCCTCATCGCCGTTCGCGAACGGCTCACCGGGGGGATCGTCGGAGGGGATCGGGGACTGGCCTTGGCTCCTTTGCTGGTGGGCTATAATTCGACGACGAATATATCCATCGACGACTCGATCAGTGCCATCGTGAGGGGAGTGATGGCGGCGAATCGGCATTTTGCCGACGCCATGGGAGACGACGCCCTTCAAGTCACGCGCCTCAACTTCACCGAACTCTACCTCGAGACCGCGATCAATGCCGTCCATGCCTTGTGCCGGCTTCCGGACCGATTGAAGCGCGAACTGGAGGTCGAGAAGGTGTCGGTCGAGATCGATGCGTTGCTCCGGGAGACTTCGGGTGCGCGCCGCCGTCTCTTGGATGCCGGCGGGGGTGCCGGTTACTGGCCGCGATTGCTGGTCACCGATGCGGATCAATCCGGGATCGAGTGCCCCCCCGAGTGCTACGAGGTGCGGCGGGTTTCACCCATGCCTCTGGAGGTTCTGCAAAACCTGCAGCCGAAGCAGGACTGTGCGTGCAAGAAGAGTCCCGAAGGCAGCGGAGGCGGTCCCTCGAACAGCCAGGAGGCACCGCCGCTGACTCCGCCGCCCCGCATCGCCGAACGCCTGCGCTATCTGTATCTGACCGAACGTGCCAGGGCCGAAAGCGTGGTCCGGCAGCGCCAACCCCAGCTCATCGAGCAACTCATCGACAGCACGATCACTTCCGCCGTCTACGACGAGGACCTTTCGCGGATGTTCTTTCAGCTGATGGTTCCTCTGGACTTCAAAGAAATGGCGCGTCACGCGGAGCGCATGGTGCTGGTGGTGGATGCCGCCACTTCGGCTTTCCCCTGGGAAATGTTGGTCGCCGACGATGAGCCGATGGTGGTGAAGACCCGGATGGTGCGACAGTTCGTCACCACGCGGTTTCGAGCCCATGTTCGTGGCACCGCGGAAAAGGCAGCGCTCGTGATTGGGAATCCCTCCACTGCCGGCATCGGACGAGTGTTCGCCATTCGGGATCCGCGTTCGCCCGAAGGACTTTCCCCACTGGGCGGCGCCGAAGAGGAGGCCGAGGTGGTACGCGCGGCATTGGTTGAAGGGGGATACCAAGTCACTGCCAAGATCGGGCAGAACATTGACGCCCGTTCCGTCATGGCAGCGGTGTTCCGGCGGTCGTACCGGATCCTGCATATCGCCGCCCACGGACTGTTCGAGGTGCTTGGGCGGGATGGGCTGCGCCGGAGCGGTGTCGTGCTTTCGGACGGCTTGGTGTTGTCGGCCGCCGAGATAGGCCAGATGGAAGTCGTTCCCGAATTGGTGTTCCTGAACTGCTGCCATCTGGGCAGGTCGGACGGGCAACCCAAGGGTACCAACCGGTTGGCCGGAAGCATTGCGCGCGAGTTGATCGATATGGGGGTCCGATGCGTGATTGCCGCGGGTTGGGAGGTTGACGATGGCGCGGCAGCGTTGTTCGCAGGGACGTTCTACCAATCGATGCTTCGCGAGGGCGAGGCTTTCGGCGAGGCCGTAACAAGGGCCCGACGGCAGGTCTGGCAGGATCGTCGGACCTGCAATACCTGGGGCGCCTACCAGGCCTATGGCGATCCCGCTTTCAAACTCAGTTCGGTGGCTGGTCAGGAGAGCGGCCGGAGCAACAGCCTTTGGGTGTCGCCGCTCGAAATCTGCGCGCGCATTGACGCCCTCACGGCCCACGTCGGAGCCGGCGTCCGTGGCGGCAATCGAAAACCGTCGAGTCAGGACGTGCGAGGCATCGAGGCCAACAAGGAGATGGTAAAGCAGATCTTGGAGACCGCGCCCGTCCACTTGCTGGCGCAGGCCGAAGTCCAGGCGGCCCTGGGACGTTTCTACGGGGAGGTTCGAGAGTTCGCGAAGGCGCGAACGGCCTATGAGGCGGCTCTCAGTGCCGAGAGTTCCCGGGGTGAGCTTTCCATCCAAGTCATCGAGCAATTGGCGAACCTGGAGGCGAAGGAAGGCGAGCGGAATCGCGATCTCGCGCTGGTCGACCGCGCCCTGTCCCGACTCGAGGGATTGCTCAGAATTCCGTCCACGCGCTCCTGGGGTGATGACTTCGGACCGGCGAATTCTGAACGGTGGTCGATTTACGGCAGCGCCAACAAACGCAAAGCCTGGTTGCTGGTTCAGAAGAAGGAGGCCGAACGCGCCCACGAGTGGCTCCAACGTGCACGCAATGCCTACGCGGTCGCTGAAGGTCGACTGGAAACCAACACGCTTCGCTCCTATCCCGCCATCAATCGGGTCCAACTCGATGCCCTGATCGGGATCAGGCCCTCCGACACGCTGGAGAAGATCCGCATCGTGCTGGCCAAGGCCAGCGAGTTGGCGACCCAGGCTTTCTCCGTGTCGGGTGATTTCTTTGATGCCGTCATGCCAGCCGACGCGGAGCTCGCATTGGCCTTGTTGAATCGCCAGGTTTCGGCGCACACGACCGACCTGATTCGGGCTTACCGAACCGCGGCTGCGGCAGTGCCCTCCAGCGAACGCCAATTCAACTCGGTGGTCGGCCAGTTGACGCTCCTCGTGGGATTCGCGCAGGCCTTCGGTTTGCCCAAGGCGGATATCCGGGGGCTGCAGGAAATTGCAGCCGCACTTGGGGCCGAGGCTCCCAGCGATGGGCAGACGCCGCCGACTCAGGCGGAGAGAGCCACTCCGAGGCGCAGGATCGCCGTTCGCACGTCGAAATCGAAGGCCCCGACCGGCAGGCGCAGGAATCGCAAATCCCCGTGAGCATCAAGCCTCATGCCTTCGTATTGATGCCCGGCGGTTCCCAACCGGACGCCGAGGGCCATCTCATCCATTTCGACCGAATCTACGACGATTATATCCGGCCGGGATTGTTGGCTGCGGGTTTCGAGGTGGTCCGCGCGGAGGCAGAGACCAAGGCGGGGGCGATTCGGCACGACTTGTTCCAGGAATTGTTGGTGGCGGACCTCGTCGTCGCCGATATCACGATCCAACATCCTTCGGTCTGGTACGAGCTCGGGATTCGCCACGCGTTGCGCTCGCGAGGGGTGGTCTTGGTATCGGGTGAGAAACGAACCGCATTCGACGCCTATACGGATCGGAAGCTCCGATACAACCTGCGCGATGGCGCCCCGGATGCCGCGACCATGGAGTCCGACCAGCGCAAGCTCTCCATCATGGCCAAAGCCACGATGGAATCCTGGCGTGGCCGTACCTTGAGCCCAGTCTACGCCCTGCTCCCGAACTATCGGGAACCGGATTGGAATACCCTGCGAGTTGAGGGTGCGCGTGAGTTCTGGGCCCAGCACGACACCTGGTTGACCCGGGTGAAGCAGGCACGGCAATCGAGGCGCATCGGCGACATTCTGGTTCTGGCGGAGGAAGCCCCCGTGGCTGCGTTTCGGGCCGAAGCCTGGTCCGAAGCCGGGGCCGCCCTCCTCAAGTCCGGCCAATTCGACCTGGCTCTCGAATCCTTGGAGCGTTGCGTCGCCATTGATCCCGCCAATCTCGGGGCGCGACGTGACATCGGGATTTGCCTGCAACGGCTCGCGCTCCGGGGAGTTGAAGGGTTTTCCTTGGATCGGGCACGCGCGCATTATCGCGCCATCCTCGAGGAACACCCCGATGATTCCGAGACCTGGGCTTTGCTGGGACGGGTCGACAAGGACGCTTGGATCGAGGCATGGCGGCGGGCGGGTCGCACCGCGGAGCAATTGCGTGAGGATGCCGGGTACGAGGAGGCCCTGCTTCGCGCGGCCATCGACGGCTATGAGAATGGGTTTCGTCGAAATCCTGGACACTACTCTTCCGGGAGGAACGCCATCACCCTGATGCACCTGTACCGGCATCTGACCCAAGACTCGCGATACCAGTCCGAGGCGGAGCTCATGGCAGGTGCGGTGCGGTACGCCGCCCTCAACGAACCGGACGAAGCCCAGGCGTTCTGGGCCTGCTCGACTCTCGCCGACCTGGAAGTCCTGGGTGGCACGGTGGAGGGAGTCAGTCGGGCGTATCTGGAGGCCGTGGCAAAGAGCGGGAAAGAGCGTTTCGCAGTGGAATCCTGCAAATCCCAGTTGCAACTCCTGAAGGTTCTCGGGTTGCGGCCTGACCAGGTGGAGGCGGCGTTGGCTGTGCTGGACCGTGCCATCGAGGATTGGAAACGCCCGGCCGAAGCGCTGCCACCACGGTATGTCCTTCTTTTCAGCGGGCACATGATCGATGACCCGGATCGACCGGCTCCCAGGTTCCCGCCAGACAAGGAGCCGATTGCAGCGGCGAAGATCGCCGAGGTCTTGGACCAGTTGGAGGCGGGATCGGAGGACCTGGCCCTTGCACAGGCAGCCTGTGGTGGCGATTTGCTGTTCACGGAGGCCTGCCAGGCGCGTGGCGTTCGCGTCCAATGGATGCTCCCGTTTCCCGAGGAGGAATTCGTCGAACGATCGGTGGCCTGCGGTGGTGAGTCGTGGCGCGACCGTTACCGGGCGGCCAGATCCATTCTGAAGGAGCCGGTCCGCGTGGCGCCGGTGGATTTGGGCGAACCACCGCAAGGGACTGAAGAAGGCTATGCCTATGAACGCTGCAACCTCTGGCTGCTGCATACGGCGTTGTGCCAGGGCGTGTCCAAGCTTCGTTTTGTCTGCCTTTGGAATGGCAGTGGCGGCGATGGACCGGGCGGCACCGCACACATGGTCCACGAGGTGAAACGACGCTCGGGCTGGGTGGCCTGGATCGACACTCGCAAAGCGTGGTGAATGGGCACCAGGATCGAACCGTTCAGCCTCCACGCGAAACTTATTCCCCCGGCTTTCAGCAATGAAAAAGAAATGCTTCGTGGTCCAGGGATTCGGAACGAAGACCGACCTGGCAAACGGACGGATGATCAATCTCGACGCCTCCTATGGCGTCATCAAACAGGCCGTTGAAGCCGCCGGCCTGGAATGCGTCCGCGCCGATGAGATCATCCATAGCGGCACCATCGATATCCCGATGTACGAGCAACTGCTGCGCGCGGACCTCGTGATCGCGGATCTCTCGACGTACAACGTGAACGCCGCGTTCGAATTGGGGGTGCGATACGGGCTTCGTCCACGGGCCACGATTGTCGTCGCGGAATCGGAGTTTAAGAGCCCGTTCGATGTGAACCACATCGTCATCCGGCGCTACAAGCACCTGGGCGAGGATGTTGGGGTCCAGGAGGCCAAACGTTTCGCGACGGATCTGACCAAGGCCATCCGCGAGATTCTGAAGGAGGGTCGCGTGGACAGCCCGGTGTACTCGATGTTGCCGCTGCGGCCTCCCAGCGAGTCGGTCGCTCCCGAGGCGCCGGCAGCGCCGAGCCCGGCCCCGGCCACCTCGCCATCGGGCTTGGCCGCGACGGTTTCGTTGCCCCAGGGTCCTTCGCCCAGGCGGCGCGTCACCCGTGGTCTCGGTGGTTCGGTCGATGGTTTGAGCGTCACCTCCGAGGCGGGCAGCCTCCCCATGCCGAGCCCATCCCGAGGATTGCGCGCACCGGCGGAACGTTCGATGCCGACGGCGCCAGTCGAGGCGGCTGATGTCCCCAAGGAATCGGCCAAAACATTGATGGAGCGTGCACGCGCCGCCATCAAAGCCAGCGATTTTGCGGAAGCCCGTGTCGTCCTGGAGGAGTTGCTCAAGGTGAATCCACAGGACCCGCACGTGCTCCAGCAGTTGGCCCTCGCGACGTTCAAATCAAAGCAGCCCAATCCCGAACAGGCCTTGCGGGATGCCCACGCCATCCTGATCCGGCTCTCTCCCGACACCACCAATGATCCCGAGACGCTCGGACTCTGGGGAGCCGTGCACAAGAGACTTTGGGACCTTCAGAAACTGCCCGATTGCCTCGACCAAAGCATCTCCGCCTACCAACGCGGATTCATGCTGCGGCAGGACTACTACAACGGCATCAATCTCGCCTATCTGCTCGACGTGCGTGCCGTGGAATCCGCCAAAGTCGGGCACTTCGACGAAGCCATCGCCGATTCGGTGACGGCACGGAAAGTGCGTAAGGACGTCATTCGGTATGTCACCCCTCGGCTCGAAGAAGACATTGGCGACGAAACCAAATTCTGGATGTTGGCGACGATGTGGGAGGCCGCGTTGGGTTTGGGGGACGACCAGGCCATGGCCCAATGGTCCAAGAAGCTGGGAGAGTTGAATGTGCCGCAGTGGATGCGCGAGTCGCAGCAGTTCCAGGGAGCGCGGTTGCGCCAGGTCCATGCCGAATGGAAGGCGTTGTCTCCCTCCGCAGTCGGACCCAAGACGTAACCATCAACGCCTGTGCCGCAGGAAGGACGTTGGCCGGTGTCCAGCGGAGGAGTAAGGGTAAGGCATGCGAACTCGAAGTGTTGGGAACGTGGTCCTGCTCGCCTGTTGCGGATGGCTGCTGTTGGCCTGTCGGCCCGAGCCGCCCAGAACGTCCCTGCACCAAGCCGTTTTGCGGGATGATCTGAGGTTGGTTCAGCAACACATCGAGGCGCGCTCGGATCTCAATGCAAAAGACACCAACGGCTGGACCGCCCTGCATCTGGCCTCCCTGAGAGGAAATCTGCCCATCGTGAAGGCCCTCGTCGCCGGAGGCGCAGATACTCAGGCTGCGGGTCTGAACGGGAAATCCCCCCTCGACCTCGCACGAGACCGTGGTCAGGTCGCCATCGCCAAGTTCTTCCTGGACCTTCCCGCAAAGGGGCAGCGTCCGACCGGCAGGGGTTTGGTGGACGGCGGCCTGGGTGTCTCCGGGGCCATGGAGACGCCTTGACGTCGGAATCCTGACTTCGGGATGCGGTCGGAGCCGCTCTTCTCCGCGTGGGTCCCAATTTTTGAACCGGCATCGGACCGCCGTCCCACGGTGCGCATGGCCGCGAAACCGCGGCGATGCCCCAGCCGGTGAGCCACGCGGGTTAAATTGGCTTCAAGGGGTGGCGCTGACCACGCGGTACGCGTTGATGCCGGGACCGCGGCTGTAAAGGACCGCGAAGACGGCGCGGCCGGTGGCTGGCGACACATTCAGACCAAAGGGCAGGCGGTTCCAGGTGACGAAATTAGTGGTCGATTCCAGCCGGTAAACGATGCCGGGCGTGCCCTGAATCGTGATGAGCATGCGGTCGCGGGTCGCCGGTTCGATGGTTAAGGTTGCGGCGCTGCCTTCGTCCGAAGAACTGGGCCGGGTGGCACGCCACAGCCGCACGGTTCCATCATTATCGAGGGGGAGTCGGACGTCGGCCAAACCCGAAGCGGGAAGGGTGATGGCGTTCTGGAAATTCCAGGAAGTCAGGTTGGTCGACCACTGAATATGGTAGACCGTCCGTGGCTCGCCGGTGAGCCGGAAGATAATGGCGTCTCCGGCGGCGGTGTAACGGGGATCCGTCAGCGTGGCATCGTTGGCCGCCGGGCCACCCGTGGTCACGTTGAGTCGGGTGGTTCGTGCCTGGTAGCCGCGTTCCACGAGTTGGGCGCTCCGGTCCTGGCTGGCGAAAAGGGCTCCTCCAAACGTGAGGTAAAAGGTGTAGCGCGCCTGGCCTTTGAGTGTTCCGCCGGGAATCTCAACGGAGGTGGCCCCCGGCGTCAGCCGGGCGCTGCCGCTGCAATCCGTCGATGCCGAGAAAACGATGTCGCCTCGGGCGTCGATGACTTCGAAGTGAATGCGGTCCTCCACAGCCAAGCCCGGCCACGGGTCCCACGACACCACATGGTTCGTATTCGGATCGGTGAGCCCAATGGTTTCGCTATTTGCGAAGCGCGGAACGGGAGGCGCATCCGCCGTCGGTGCAAATGGGAAGAAACCGACAAAGCTGCCAAAGGGAGTCGAATGAACGGCGATGCGCGTGTTCCACGCGCCAGCCGGTAGCGCCACATCCAACGCCGTTTCGGAAGGAAAGGTCGCGGACCAGGAGAGCGTGCGGCTTCCAGACTCCACCGTCGACAAAGGGAGCCGAATGTCGCCAGGGCCGTTGACAACGGCATTGGTGATCGAGGGATCGACCGGCGAGATGAGTTCGATCAGCGCCCGTGAGCCTCCATCGACCTCCGCAACGGCTCCCAACGAATTCTGCAGGTACGAAGTGCTCTTGATGAACACGAAGCTTCCGTAACCCGACGGGATGTCATTGGTAAGGCAGGGATAAACCCCAAACGGCAGCGGTTGTGCGTGGACCGGTATCAGGTGGGCGAGCGACATCAGCAACAGCATCCCAACCGCGGCGCAACGGATCCGCGATGGGCTTCGGCCAGGCGGCAACCCTCGAAGCCAAGACGATGAAATGCAGCTAGGGGCCTCGTCGCCGGGTCCCTCGGGCGGGTGGATGCTCATGGAACGGATGGGTAGAACCCTATACCGGCGGCCGGCCAGAGGACGACAATTATGACAATCCGCCCACGATCTCCGTCGTTATGGCTCCGAGCGGGCGCGATAGAACTGATGGGGGGCGCCTGTGGGGAGCGAGTTGATTCGAACCGGGACGGACTCGGCCCGAACCGTTGCTACCGGGGTCCAGAATTGGCCGGACCCGAGGTTCTCCGTGGACTCGATCGCGTACGTCTGGCCGGCGTCACCGGTCAGGAACAGCTCCATTCCTTGGGTCCATCGCAGGATAAGGGATGAAGGAGCGCGGGAGGCGATCGGATCGGATTGAAGGATGGCTCCTCTTGTGCCGCCCAGCAGGAACGACCGCCCATCAAACGCCAGGCACCGGGGAAACAACATCCCGCCCAAGTACCGTTTCGTCCATTGCCGCCCGTCCGATGACGTGAGCACGACGTCGAAAGGGAAAGGCCCGAAACCACTCCCGGCCGCCACGAACCATCCGCCGCCATAGGCGACCGACTGCAAGGCGAACTCTCCGGTGTGACGGGTGACCCAATCCACCGCGTTGGTGGAGACGACTATCACACGAGTTCCCACGGCAACATAGGTGGACCCGCCAAAGGCGATGCCGCGCAGAGAAGCGTTGGTTGAACCGGGACGAGTCACCCAATCCACGCCATTGTGGGAAGTCTGGATCGTCCCGTTTTGTCCGGCGGCCACGAACTGTCGACCGTCGAACACCACGTCAAATAGATTGGAGGCCGAAGTGGAGGTGGAAAGAGCCCAATCCTCGCCGTTCGTCGACCACAACACTCTCCCACCGCTGACGACGATGCTTTGCCCATTGCCGAAAGCGGCCCCCAAGAGTCTCCCACTCACCACCGGAGTGCGGTTGGTCCACTGCCGCCCATCCTCGGAAACCAGGAGCAGGGCGTTGTTCCCTTGGCTGCCCAAAGCGAGAAACCGGCTTCCCGTGTGGATCACGCGGGCGAGGTCGGTCGACGTTCCCAAGGACTCGGTCAACGACCAATCGATGCCATTGGTCGACCGCGCGATGCGGCCACCGGTCCCAACCGTCACATAGACGTCATTTCCAAAGGCGATCCCATTTTGGGTCACGCTCGAAACGCCACCCGTGTGATCCGTCCATTCGCGGCCGTCGACCGAAGTGAAAAGTGCGGTCGTGAAGGAGGTCGTCGGCATCAGCGCCCGTCCGCCGGCAACCCATTGCCCGTTGCCGTAGGCAACCCCGCCGTAGAGAAGGACCTGGCCCAACGTATGTTCCGTCCAAATCTGGCCGTCCGGCGAGAACAGGGCGGTTGATCCGGAGCCCATGGCCACGAATCCGGTGTCGCCTCGAGCCACCTGATCGAGGTCGAGTCGGTCCGGCGAAGTGGGTGATCCATCGATTCGGGACAGGCGGGTCGTCCATTCGACGCCATCCGGCGAATCCAGGACGGTACTGGTCCCAGACAGGAAGCCGACTGCCACGAACTGGCCGTGGCCGTAGACGATATCTTGGAGATCCTCGACGGCGCCAGACTCGGAGACGTTCCAGTTCTCGCCATCGGTCGACGTAAGAATCAGGCCGCGATCGCCGACCGCAACCCACCGGCCGTCGCCATAGGCGATGCCATTCAGGTTCAGATCCGGGAAGGCGGAGAGATCGAGAGTGGTCCAGTGCAGGCCGTCGGGGGAGGTCGCGAGGGAGGGGCCGCCGTTCGAGGTTTGCACGGAGCCAACCCCGATGAATTGGTTGCGGGCGAAGACCGCGTCCGCCATCCAAGCCGCTTCCGGGGCAGTCTGGGACGTCCATGAGGAGCCGTCGGGCGATTTCAGGATGACGCCGTTGGTCTCCCAATAGCCGAAGGCAAGGAAACCGTTCTCGTTCGCGATGACATTGTTGAAGGTCATCGGAGGGTCGACATGGGTTGTGGTCCAATTCTGTTGGTTGGTTGACGAGAGGATCCAGCCGCCGTCGCCGACGCCAACAAAACGGGAATTGCCGAAGGCGATTCCTTTGAGACCGACACTGTTGGGAAGCGGATTGCGCCAATGCCAATGATCCAGGGCATCGGCCGAGCCGGTTTGCGGCCACGCAGTAGAAACGAGGAGAGCCGCCAGCAGCGAATGATTCAAATGGGCGAACCGGCTGTGACTGGATGCCTTGGACATCGTGAGATGATTTCTCTCATGGCACGGGTCCGAAGCAAGGCCAAGGGTGAGATATCCCGGCGGACTATGCCCACTCGGGAGTCGACTCTGTCGCGCGCGGCGAACGCTTGGCGAGAAACACTGACACCACCGGGTCGCGCAGGCTGAGTTCCGATTTCTGTCCGTTACTGTATCGGCCTCGCGAGCACCATGCGGAAGCCAACGAATACCTTCGCGCTGGGATCCTCCCAGATGGAGGTGGCGGTTGGATAGTTGGGCACGCCGCCACCTCGCCATGGCGATCGAAGCAGCGCCGGATCGGCGGAAGCATCGCCGCCTCTCCAGATTCTGAACGATGACTGAACGAGCACGATGGGATCGATCGCGGAGTCTCCCGATAGCGCATTCGAATAATAGTCCAGGCACCATTCGAGGACGTTTCCGGTCATGTCGTAGATCCCCCAGGGATTCGGCAGCTTGGCGGCGGGCGGATGTGGGAGACGATCTGAGTTGTCGCGGAACCAGGCGTAGCGTCCAACCTGGGATTGGGTTGGATCCTCGCCCCAATGGTAGCGCGTGGTGGTTCCGGCTCGGCACGCGTATTCCCATTCCGCCTCGGTCGGAAGCCGGTATTCAAATCCCAAAGGCAAGCGTCCGGCCTGACGCTCCAAATCCGTGAAGGTGGCGCAGTACTCGGCCGCCTCTCCCCAACCCACATCATGCACCGGCAATCCGTCTCCTTTGTGGCGACTTGGGTTGGTTCCCATGACGGAGCGATATTGAAGTTGTGTCGTCTCGGTCCTGCGCACCCAGAATCCGTGACCGATGATCACGGTCGTGAGGGGGCCCTCGTCGGATTCTCGTCCGAGGTCGTTGTTGGAGCTTCCCATGACAAACGACCCTGCGGGTGCCCACACCAGATTGTTCGGATCAGGATTGGATGGATTTGGATCTTCCGGGATCGAGATTTTCTTGGCGCGGTAGAAGCGTTTTCCCACGTACTCGACCGCAGATTCCGAAAGCGCAATGGTGGGCGTCGTCATCAGGATGTTGGTCCAGGTGACCCAGTTCGTTTGCGCGGGCAGATCGGCGGCGTATTCGATGGTGATCGTCGAGCCGGGTTCGGCGGAAACCAGCACCCGTGGGATCATTCGCACCTCAATGGTTGGCTCGGCTCCGATCGAATGGGTGGATGTCAGGGTGAACGCCAATATCGCGATGTGGCGCACCATTCGTTTCGTCTTCATTGACGAACACAATCAACGAGTTTGAGCGCTCCGCGGTAGTCATAAGAACTGATGATTCCGTCGCGGTGCTGGCGGTTCCCGTGAATGGATATTTGACGATCTCGGATTCCCCATGCGTGGCTTTCGATGAAGCTCCGAGCCCAGGTAGCCCATGAGATACGACGTGTTGGTGGCCACCGGGGATTGGTGCAGGTGCTGCCGTCGACTTCGAGAGTGCGGCGCGCATCGCTGAGGCGCCCTATCCTCGAGCAGGAGGATGCTGGCGTTGGAACGACTTCCGGATCTGATATGTATCAAAGAGCCCGGATGCGGTCCCAGAGCGGTTTCAGGTCGTCATCGCGCAGGGCCATCGACTTGACGCGTTTGCCGTCGCCGCTGATCTGCACGGCTCGGAGATACCATTCCCAGCCTTCGTCCGGTCGACCGAGTTGCGTGGCGTAACAGGCCAGGTTGTAGGCCACCACGTCCTCTTCGGGAAATTTGTCCGCTGCCGGGTGCAAGGCTTCCCAGGCCTGTTCGAGTCCGCCCGTGGTGGCGCGTCTCAGGGCGTAAGCGCGGTGAAGCCAGCCCACGCACGCGTCGGGTGCCGCCACCACGAGGTCCCGGGCTACTTCCAAGGCCCGGTCCCAATCGGCAAGACGAGCCAGGATTTGCCAACGAATCTCCAGGGCGGCCGGGTGACGTTGGCCCTTCGCCGAAAGGCGGTCCCATTCGGCGATGGCCTCCTGGGGATTGCCGAGTCCAAGCCAGCCTTCGGCGGCGGAGAGGTAATGCGGGTCCGGAGCTTCGAGCGGTTGCATTCGGCGGGGTGGCGCTGTGGACGGGCAACGGATTTATGCGCTGGTTTGGGAGCGGTTCCAACTTAAGAATCGGCACGTGTTTCCGTGTATCGAGCGCGATGTGCGCGTGACGTTTCGGCACCAGGTACATTTCACCGACGGGGTTTTCGGCGCAGACAATCGGTTGTTGCGCGACGTTCTGGTGCGGGCGGACGGCGCCCGTCGTGCCAGGGCTCTGGTGGTCGTGGATGACGGTCTGGCCCAGGCGCAACCGAGTTTGGTGCCCTTGATCGAAGCGTGGTTCGAGGCCCAAGCCGATGCCGTCGAACTGGTTTGCTCACCGCTCCGCGTCGAAGGGGGCGAGCGAGTGAAGAACGCCTATTTTCATGTTTCACACGTGCACGAGGCGGTGGATCGGCATCACATCGACCGTCACAACTACCTGCTGGCCGTGGGGGGCGGGGCGTTGTTGGACATGGTGGGTTTGGCGGCTGCGACGGCCCATCGCGGGGTACGGCACGTGCGCCTGCCCACCACCACTCTGGCACAAGCGGATTCAGGGGTCGGTGTGAAGAACGGAATCAACGCGTTTGGTAAGAAGAATTTTGTCGGCACCTTCGCGCCGCCTTATGCGGTCATCAACGACTTCGCCTTCCTTGATTCCTTGCCCGATCGCGATCGACGCGCCGGTCTTTCGGAGGCGGTCAAGGTGGCGTGCATTCGGGATGTCGCATTTTTTGAGTTCATGGAGCAGTCGGTGGCGAAATTGGCACGGTTCGACGCCGACGCGATGCGGTCCGTGATTCATCGCTCTGCCGAATTGCATTTGAACCACATCGCCAACAGTGGCGATCCGTTCGAGTTTGGATCAGCCCGTCCTCTAGATTTCGGCCATTGGTCCGCACACAAGCTGGAGCCGCTATCGGATTATCGCATTCGGCATGGCGAGGCGGTGGCCATTGGAGTGGCCCTCGATGTCATTTATTCTCGAAACGCTGGCTGGCTCGACGGCGCAGCAGCGGACCGGGTCTTGCGATTGCTCGAAGGTCTCGGCTTCTCGTTGTACGCGAACGAACTTCACTACGCGGATTCGAAACACGATCTGGTATTGCTCCAGGGTTTGGAGGAATTCCGCGAGCATCTGGGCGGCCAATTGACCATTACTCTGTTGAAGGGCATCGGCGCCGGGTTTGAGGTTCACGAGGTTACGCGGGGGTGGGTTGTGGCCGCATTGGAGGAACTTCGCGATCGGCACCGGTTGAGGCCGGCGTTCTGACCTGGTGCATCCGTCGAGGGCGCCTCGGTGGAAGCGGGACAGGATTGGGTATTGGCCAAATTGCGGCCTAAGGATCGCAAAATACGTGCGTAACCTTGGGCGGATTCAGCCGTATATGAGTATGAAGGCGTGGGACGTCCTTCGGAGGCGGATCGTCTTCCGCACCGAGAATCCGCGCCGGCCCGCGTCCGAGTTGGGCGGGGCATTGAGTCCTGGCACCAAAAACCTTCCGTGTGGGTGCCAGGACTCGTTCGTTTCATGAGCCGGCGATGACGGTGTGAAGTTGCTGGGATTGCGGAAGTTGGGACGGTGGGGAATCTGACTCCCAGGGGGCTCCGCGGCGGCGTTTTCCGGAGCCGGGGTGGGCGCTGGGGTGCGACGGGACCCCTGGGGTCATCCCGGCGGACCGCCCCGTGCCGGATTGAAACGCTTTCCGCGAGCCCGCGGAGCGAGTACAAGGGGCTGTGCCATTTGCCAAGTTAGGCTTGAGTTCCCCGCTGCTCGAAGCGGTTCGAGAGTTGGGATACACCGAACCCACTCCGATTCAGATCCAGGCGATCCCTCACATCCTGGCCGGAAAAGACATCATCGGATCCGCCCAAACCGGGACAGGAAAGACCGCCGCCTTCGGCCTGCCGATTCTGCATGCCTTGGGAGAACACGACCGCGTGGGGCCGCGACTGCTGATCCTGGAGCCCACTCGCGAGCTTGCCGCGCAGACCGGCGAGATGCTCGCCAAGCTCTCCCGGTTTACCAACCTCCGCGGGGTGGTCGTCTATGGCGGCGTCGGCTATGAGCGGCAACGCGATGCGTTCCGGCGCGGCATCGACATCGTCGTCGCGACTCCAGGACGATTGCTGGATCACCTGCGACAGAAGGCGCTGAGCCTTCGTAACGTCAGCCACCTGGTCCTCGACGAAGCGGATCGCATGTTGGACATGGGATTTCTTCCGGATGTGAAGCGCATCGTGGGGGAGTGTCCGCGAAAGCGGCACACCGCGCTCTTTTCCGCGACGGTGCCTCCGGAGATCGAGGGTTTGATCCGATGGGCGATGCATGATCCCGTGACGGTGCAGATCGGGCAACGGCGTTCACCGGCGGAGACCGTCAAACACGTGCTTTACCCGGTCGCGGAATCCCAAAAGCAGCAGCTCATGCTGGCCCTGCTCGAGCAGGTGCACTGGGAGAGCGTCATCGTGTTCTGCCGGACTCGCCGGGGTGCCGACCGTGTCGCTCGACTGCTCAAACTCAGGAATCACAAGGCGGCAGTCATTCATTCGGATCGTTCGCAAAAGGAGCGGCAGCAGGCCCTCGATGGGTTTCGCGAGGGGCGCTTCGAGGTGTTGGTGGCGACCGACATCGCGGCGCGTGGGCTCGACATCGCGGATGTCACCCATGTGATCAATTACGACGTGCCCGAACATCCGGAGGATTATGTTCACCGCATCGGCCGCACCGGCCGGGCCCAGGCCTCCGGCGATGCGCTGACCCTCATGCTCACCGAAGATGCGCCGCGGGTGGCGGCCATCGAGAAGTTCATCCACCAAAAGATCGAGCGAGTGAAGCTCGAGGGGTTTGATTACCAGTACGCCATCGTCCTGGACGAAGGTCGCCGCCATGCCTTGCCTACGGGAAGGGTGCGCGGGGGACGCGTGGGAAGCAGCGGCTATTACGCCGCTCCCGCCGGGCGCAAACGCCGGTAGTCGGCGGTGCACCCCGTCGCGCGCCGCGGTGAAGTCGAGTGAATCCGGTGGCCTACGGTCCGGCGGCGCGGACCTGAAGTTTGAGGAATCCGGTTGCCGGCGAGTCAGGCGCGATGGGGAGCAGGCTCTCGCGTTGTTCGCCCCCTTCGCGAGGTGTGGATTCCACCTTTTGCCACCCCCCGAGGCTGGACGATGCCAAGGTCTCGATCCTGGCGTCGGCGCTGTTGGGGGGACTTGGGTGGGCCAGCCATAGCACCGGTCCCACCGGGGTGGATCGCACTCCCCATGAGGCAAGATCACGACGGTTCGCGGGTTTCTTCGCCGGCAATCCGAAGGCGTACTTGGTCAGGTTGGGAATCCCGTCGCCCGCCGGAGCGGCTTCCGGACCGCTGATCCTCGGGTCCGCCAATTCCTCCGGACCGAATTCAAGGCGCCGCCAATCTTCGAACGCGGTGGATGTGGGTCCGCTGACTTCGACTTCATACCAGAGCGTGGCGGTCCCGGGCGGAGGAGCCAGGACACTGGTGTCGGCACCTGGCGCTTGAATGGGGATCGACGCTTTGCGCTGGCCGCGCTCGTCGAGACTCCATGCGCGAACTCTCCCGGCCGCAACAGGCAGGGAGAGTCGGAACGGAATCACTTCGATCAGCGTCGGACCGGATCCCCATTGGTTGCCAACGGAGGTTTTGGTGGCGTCGGTCCAGCGCATGCCGGTGTTTTCGATCCAGCCGCTGGCGACCAGGACAAAAGTGCCGTTAGTGAACGCCCTGCCGGTGGTGACGGTGGCGCCGATGGTGGCAAAGGGCATTTGTTGGGGAGTGACCTGGAAGCTCAACTCCCCCAGGTCTAAGGAGGCTGCTCCGAGGTGTCCGAGGGCGACCCGAGTTCGCGGGGTTTGGACGGTGACCCAGCGGTTGGTTCCCGCCTGGTGCCATTGGGTTTGCTGCGGGCCTGACGCGGGCGGCGTTTCCGGCAGGATGTCCAAACCCGTCGGGTTATCGCCATAGGCGACCGCCACGCGGTTGGTCAACGACCAGGGGTCGGGAAGCCCTAGGAGGCCCGCGTGAAAGACACTCCATGCCGAGGCGCGTCCCAGCAGCAGATCGATTTCCTGTTCGGGACGCAGGTTCAATACGATCTGGTTGGCAAGCGGTTGGGCGTCGCCCCGCCGAAACAGATGCGCTGCCAGCAGGAGATTCGCCATCTTGGTCGGGTGCTGGGCGATGTCGAAAAAACCACGAAACTTGCCCATCGCGACACTGTCGTTCCCGGGGCCGTAATCGAAGAGCCACAACCCGTCCCAATCTTGGGCCGACGCCTGCGCAGCCAGCAGGAGCGGACCTTCCGCGCCAAAGGAGTTGGGTGAGGAATGCTGATATTCGGTGACTGTGAACGGTTTGCCTTGGAGCCGTTGACGGGCGAGCAGAGCAAGCGGATTGGCCTCGGGAGAGGCGGCAAAGAGGGGCACGTTGGCGACGGTCCAACGAATCGGGTCCCACGGTGTCGCAGGGAACTGCGGATGCTGCCAATAGGCGTGTCCATCGATGACATCGAGCCGGCTTTGAACACTCGCAGGGCTGTTGGCCATGATGGTGCCGAAGATCAAGCCCGGGTATCCGCAGTTGGTGCGCAAGTGGCCGGCCATGGCGTCGTAGTAGCCGATTTCGGTGTCGCGCAGAAAACGGATCCAGTCCCTGCGGATATCCGGAGTGCCCGTGAATCCGTCGCCCGCGTAAAGGACCGGCGGGAGGTTGCCCTGGTTGAGCGAGGTACCGGCGGGTGGCTGGCCGACCTGGCCGCCCTTTTGGAACCGCACGTCGGCGACCCAAACCACTCCGGTTCGCGAGCCCATGCCCCCGAAGTTCACCCGCGCATTGGAGTCGAGGGCGACGGTCGGTGTGCCAAACAGGGTATTGGTGAACCAGCGCCATTGGGTTCCGATGGCGAACGATTTGGCGAAGCCAATGGTCTGCCATGGTTCATGGGCTTGCATGATGGCGACGTCCAGTTGGGTTTCGCGGTCGGCTTTGGCCGCGAACGTCAGGGTGTACAGCTGGCCCTGGGCGACCGGGATGGCCGGTTGATTAAACTGCACGTGCCAACCTTCCGTGCCCGGCTTGGTCACGGTGATGCGGGCGGACGCGGTACCCTCGTTGTCGAGGGTGCGCGCGACCGCCGCCGCCGCCCCTGCGTGCTGCTCGAGATTCCAGGAGCTTGTTCCGCTGGAGAAAGAACCGTTGCGCAGGAGGTTGGCCTGCAGCGGTAGTTGGAGGGGCTTCCAGGCAGCGAGTAAAGCGGCCTCGTCGGTGTATCGTTCGGCGAGCCAGCGGTTCCACCGCATCTGGACGTCGCCCGCTAAGACCGCCGGCCAGGCATCGAGATTTCCCTCGTACCATTTTTGGATAAGGCCGTTCTCGTTGAGGATTTCGACGAAGGCGACGGCGGGATCACGCGCCAGGGGTAGCCCGGTGAATCGGTTGGTCGGGGTGAGCAACCGGGTGGCGTACTCCTTATGCCACTGAAGTGCCGTGTCGTTCACTAGGCCGACGAGGTGCTGGTCCTTCCAATCCAAGGTGGTGATGGCATCGCCCAGGCCATCACCGCGCCGGTATTCGCGACCCACCAGCAGATTCAGGTTGGCGTAGATGCCGCGGCGTGCCAGGGCCGCTACGAGATAGTGAACCCGTTCGAGTTGGGCCGGTTGAATTTCGCGACTGGAGGTGGTCGTGTAGCGAAGCAGGCCGCCGCCGGTCGCCCACGGCGCGTCCATGTGGTGGAACCGCACACTGTTCACCCCGAACTTGGCGAGTCGGCCGGCCACCGCATCCGCCTTGTTGGTGGGCATGAACGGCGAGTCGCCGGCGAAATTCACCCCGAGAAATCGGATGCGTTCCTGGCCCGCACGGAAATGACCGTCGGCATCGACGATGACCCGGGTGCTTTCCTCGATCGGCCGATTGAGGGATGAGAGATCGGTCGGGCCTTGGGAGACGTCGTCCCATGGCAGTACGAACGGGACGATCTCGGCCGTAGCCGCGGCAAGGTGCAGAAGGAGGGTCGTGAGTCCGGCGAGGCGGGCGAGAGGCAAGGCCACCGGCTCGGACCATGGACGACGCAGGCATCGATTCACGAACCCAACCTACCGCAGAGACCCCTGGGTGGCGATGGGTTGGGGGCTGATCGTCGCTTGCGCTGAAGGTCAGGGTCGCGTGTCATGGGGGCGCTTCAACCCGTATGAACCCGACCTTGCCCGTTCTAACTCTGGCGCTGCTGGCGCCGCTGCTGATGCCGTTGACCGCTCTGGCTCATTCCGCCGTCGAACCGGCCCCGCGCCCGGAGGAGGGCTGGCAACGACGTCACGCTTCGATCAACACCAATGTCGCCAACCTCGGCGAGAAGTCCCAGGTGCTCTTCATCGGCGACTCGATCACCCAGGGATGGGAAGGGGCGGGGAAATCCGTTTGGGAGACCTATTATTCCCATCGGAACGCCTTGAATCTGGGGATCGGTGGGGACCGCACCCAGCACGTCCTGTGGCGTCTGGACAACGGTAATCTGTCCGGAGTGAAGCCCAAGGCGGCGGTGGTGATGATCGGCACCAATAACTCCAATGGCGAAGACAACACCGTCGAACAGATCGCCGATGGCGTCGGCGCCATCGTCGCCAAGCTGAAAGAGAAGATCCCGGGCATCAAAGTCCTGCTGGTTCCGATCTTTCCGCGCAGCGAAAACCCGTCGCCCCAGCGCGGCAAGGTTCTTCAGGTCAATCAGATCATCCAAAAACTGGCCGACGAAGAGCAGGTGTACTGGATGGATTTCGGCCACAAGTTTCTCAACACTGACGGCACCATTCCGAGGGAGTTGATGCCCGATTACCTGCACCTCTCGACCAAGGCTTACGGGATCTGGGCGGAATCGATCGAAGCCCGACTGGCGATGGTTCTCGGTGATACGCCGGTCAAATCAACGGCCTCCGCCGGGGCTTCCGATCTGAGCGGGAATTGGGTGGCAACCGTCCCCGGACCCAATGGTGAACCCGTCGAAATGCCGTTCTCCTTGAAGCAGGACGGCGCCAAGCTGACCGGCAAGTTCGAACGCCCCGATGGAAGGTTCATAGAACTCAAGGATGGCAAAATCGAAGGTTCGCAGGTCTCGTGGACCCTGAAGCGGGATCGGCCGGACGGATCCAGCATGACCTATGAGATGACCGGCAAGTCGGAGGGCGGCAAGCTGGCTGGCAAGGCCACGACCGACATGGGTGGCAATGCGGTCACCATCGAGTGGTCCGCCAAGCGGCGCTGATCCCAGCTGCGAAAGGCAACCTATGTCGAATTGGACTCGTCGACCAAACACGCCGGGAGGCGCCCCGCGGGAGTGGTCGCGCCCGGCCATGTTGCGCTTGGGATACTGGCTGGCGCGGGTGCCGGTGGTCGTGGTGGCCTTGTTCCTGGTTTTTGGACTGTTCTCCGCTTACTACACCGTGCCGGCGGATTCGGAGGCCGTGGTGCTCCGGTTCGGAGCGTACCACCGCACGGTCACCCCGGGACTTCGTTTCAAGCTCCCGTGGGGCATCGAGTCCGTCCGCAAACTCCCGGTGAAACGCCAGCTCAAGGCGGAGTTCGGCTTCGGAACCTACGGAGCCACATTCTCCCACCAGTACAGCAACGAGGAGGAATGGCCGTTGGAGAAGCGGATGGTGACCGGTGATCTCAACGTGGTGCTCGTCGAATGGGTGGTCCAGTTCCGCATCAGCGATCCCAAAGCGTTCCTGTTCCACGTTCGCGATCCCGAGTTGACCCTTCGCGACGTGTCGGAGGCGGTGATGCGGCAGGTGGTCGGTGACCGGACCGTGGACGAAGTGATCACGGTCGGCCGGCAGGAGATCGAGTTCGAGGCGCTGAAGGGTCTTCAGGAGCTCTCGAACCTGTATGAGCTGGGCATCACCATCGATCAGGTTCAGCTCAAGGACGTCAACCCACCGGAGCCCGTGCAAGCCTCTTTCAACGAGGTGAATCAGGCCCAGCAGGAACGGGAGCGCGCCATCAACATGGCCAAGGGCGAATTCAACAAGGCGATTCCCCAGGCGCGGGGTGCCGCCGACCAGAAGATCCGCGAGGCGGAGGGCTATTCGACGAAACGCGTCAACGAAGCCGAAGGTGACGCCGCCCGGTTTCGATCGGTCCTGGAACAGTATGTGAAGGCGCCTGAGGTCACCCGACAACGGCTCTATCTCGAGGCCATCCAGGAAGTGCTTCCCCGGCTCGGCAAAAGGGTCGTCATCGATGCCGGCCTGAATCAGTTGCTCCCCTTCCTGCCCCTGGGCGACGACTCGATGCCTGCGGTAAGGCGACCGGCGAATCCTCCCACCCCCTGAGCAACGACAACCATGAGCTTCCTAAAGAGCGGCATCGGCATCGCAGTCGTCATCCTCGCGGGCATGGTGATTTCCGGCGGATGTTACGTCATCGACGAGACCGAGCAGGTCATCATCACGCAGTTCGGCGATCCTCGTGGACCGGCGATCACCACGCCAGGTCTGCGGTTCAAGATTCCCTTTGTTCAAGAGGTCAATCGCATCGAGAAACGCGCCCTCGAATGGGACGGGCGTCCGAGCGAGATGCCCACCAAGGACAAGACCTATCTGGTGGTCGACGCCTTTGCACGCTGGCGGATCAGTGATCCGGAAGCCTATTTCCTCCGCTTACGCGACGAACGAAGCGCGCAGAGCCGGCTGGATGACATCATCGGCAGCGAGATCCGCAACGCCGTGGCGAGCCATGAGTTGATCGAGATTGTGCGCAACGACCGGAATCGTCAGCCGCCCCAGGAGGAGGCTTCGGTGGACGGCATCGGGCGCCAGGTGGTCTGGCCGCCTATCCGGTTCGGCCGCGTGACCCTTGAGAAGCAAGTCCTCGAGGGCGCTGCCCCAAAGCTCAAGGATTTTGGCATCCAACTCCTGAACGTTCAATTCACCCGCATCAACTACAACGAGGCGGTGGTGCAGACGATCTATCAGCGCATGATCAGCGAGCGTCAGCAGATCGCGGAACGCTTTCGTTCGGAAGGAATGGGCGCCGCCGCCCGTATTCTGGGCGACCGCGAAAAGGAGCTGCGCTCGATCGAGTCGGAAGCCTATCGCAAGGTTCAGACCTTGCGCGGCGAGGCGGATGCCAAGGCCTCGGCGATCTATGCGCAGGCGTACGGCGGTTCCAAGGAAGTCGCGGAATTCTATCGATTCCTCAAGATCCTCGAAACCTGGCAGAAGACCTTGGATCCGAACACCACGGTGGTCCTAACCACTGACAGCGAGGTCTTCCGCCTGCTGAAGAAGGTCGAGTGACGGGCCTTGCTGGGTAACTCAGAATCACCCCCTGGGATACGCTCCGTCCCGGTGAGAAAGGTCGGTCAGGGTTTCCGGAATGGTGGCGCGTCCGGTTTGCCGCCGCTTTCCAGAAAGGCGATCAGGTCCAGAATCTCGTCGAGGCGGAGCACGTTCAGCAGACCTTCGGGCATGGCGGAAACCGTCGACGGCCGGATTTCATCGATGCCCGAGCGGGCCACTGTCTGTTCGGTCCGTTGCAGGGGATCGGTCTCCAGCACCATTTCCTGGTCGGATTCCCGAACCAGTCGGCCGGTCACTTCCTCGCCGTCCTTCAGGAAGACTCGAATATTTTGGTACTGATCCGAGATGACCTTGGAGGGTTCAACCAGGGATTCGAGTAATTCGCGACGACCGTATTTGCTGGCCACCGCGGTGATTTCTGGGCCCGTGGCACCGCCCGCGTCGCCGAACCGGTGGCAGGCGTAGCATTGGGTATCAATGAAGGCCTGGCGTCCACGTTCGAAATCTCGGCCTGCCGAGGCGCGATCCAGATGCGGCAGGAGGTCGTTCAAGTGCCACTCCTGAACAAAGGCCCGTGGTTGGGCCGGGATGAGTTGCGCACCCGCCATCGGCATTTCGAACAGGGATGCCAGCGCGGCGCGATCCTCCACGGGCACGGCCGCGATGGCTTCACGACGAAATCCCTCCAGATGCCGGTCGACAGCCGCCCCGTCGACCGGATCGCGATTCACGTCGTGGAACCAATGCAGCAACGATCCCGGACGTTGGAGGTGATAGGCCCGGGTGGTGAACCAGCGGAAGAACCGCTGGCGTGATTCCAGACTCCATCCGTTGGTGGCACGCCGCAGCTGAGACACATAATGGATCTGTTGCTCGCGCGACGATGCGGTATCGATGAGGTTCAAGGTGCGGTCGACCGTGCCCGGCGCCTCAAGGGTCAGGAGAAGGCGGCAGAGTTCGCGGTTCTCGGCCCAGGTGGCCGCCGGGTATCGAGGACTGAGCTTCTCGATCGCCAGGTCGCGAAGGTTCTGGGCCGGCATGCCCTGGCGAATGAAGCTCAGTTGGATCACTCGGTATTTCAGCAGGCGATGCGACTCGTCGAGCGAGTCGAGCGGGAATTTGGCCAGCGCCTTCAAGAGGGCGCCTTGCGTCGTGGAGTCCCCGCAACGTGCGAGCGCCAGCAGCGCGTTGAGTCCTCGCGCCGCGTTGGTCTCAGCAAGCGCGCGTTCCCGCCAGGCATCCAGAGGTTGCGCCTCGATGGCAACTCGGGCGGCAAACCGAAGACTGCGGTCGGCGTCGCCGAGGAATCTCCAGACGCGATCGAGGGACTGAGGGGCGGTCGCGGTGTGAAGTTGTTCGATCTCGCGGCGAGTCCGGCGCGCTTCCGCGGCGATGCGATCGCCGACCGATGGTTCCTCCGGAGCGGTTGTCTCTGCCGGCCCGGACCAGGTAACCCTATAGAGCCCGGATTGTGTGCCACGGCCGCCGGTGACGAAATAGAGCGCCCCATCGGGACCGAACGCCATCGAGGTGAGATTCAGCGGCTGTCCTTTGACAAACTCCTCGAAAGTGCCGCGATAGGTGGCGCCTCGGGGTTCCAGGTGGACAGCCAGAATGCGGCCGTACGACCAGTCTTGAAGGAACAGCGCCTTCCGGTATTTCGCCGGAAATTTCGAGCGCGTTCCGAATTCGACGCCACAGGGAGAGCCGATGCCCACGTCGACGACGGTGTCGATCTGGTCGGGGTAGGTGTCAGCCCAGGCACGGGTGCGATCGCGCCATCCCATTTCGGACCCGGACACCGCGTGGTAGAGGCGAATGGGCCGGTACCACGGCGTTCCCCAATCCCATTCGTTGTCGCTGTCGAAGACGAAGATCTCTCCCTCGGGATCGAAGGCGAAGTCGTAGGCATTGCGCATGCCGCCGGCGAAGATCTCCCAGGATTTGCCTTCGGGATCCGTGCGCAGGATATGACACCCGGGCGCGAGGGCGCCGCCCGTGCGCGCCGTTTCGTCGGGGTTGAGGGACAATAAATCTTCTCCGGCATGGCGATAGGGGGACCGGGGCGAGAGTCCCTCGGGTGGCTTGGTTAAATTTCCGTTGAGAACATAGATCCTTCCGTCGGGGCCGAGTTCCAACGCATGATAGCCGTGTTCACCGCCGCCCTGGAAGGACCGGAGCAGCGTGACTTCCTCCGCATCCAGTTGGTCGTTTCCATTCGCATCGGTCAGACGATAGAGACCCGTGCCATTGGGGCCCTTGGCATTGGCATACAGGCTTCCGTGGGCCCACAAGAGTCCCATGGCAAACCGCATGGGCGCGGGGACGGGTTCGACGCGGTCGAGGGTGCCACCTGGACTGAAGGTGAGGCGCAACAGCGGCCGAGAGTCGCCCTCCGGTGAAATGTAGAGCCGGCCCTTCGGATCGAAGGTCAGGCAGACCCAGGAGCCTTCGTTAGGCGCGGCCGACCTCAGCAATTCCGCCCGGAATCCCGCTGGCAGTTTGAGCGCTTCGGCCGGGGTCGCCCAGGCACGATCCAGGATGGCTCCCCAAGGTGGCGATCCATGCGGACCTAGAGATGCAACGGCAGTCCACGAAGTGGCGTCGAAGTTCAGGGTGTTCCAGCCCGGTGCCTCCTGCGTGGCGGAAACCCAGTGGGTGTCGCTGATAAGCTCACGCGTTTCGGAGCCGCCCATATTGAGATGGACCAGGAGCCCTGCGTTTCCTTGCCGGTTGACCACACGTGCGGCGAGCAGATTGCTGCCGTGGTGGAGGTTCATCGAGACCTCGGCCTGCACCGGTTGACCCGGGGCGACGCAAGACACGACTGGCTTGCCGTTGAGGAAGATCTCGGCGACATCGTCCGCCGCCACGGTCAGGCGCGCATTCCAGGTTCCGGTGGGGCTGCGGAATTCACGACGAAACCAGACCTCCGCGTTCGTCGACGCCCCCGGCCCGTCGGTCGCCTTCGCCCAAATCCATTGGGGATTCTCCGCACCTGGCGCAGAGAACGATGCTGCCGTCATCAGGACCAGGAAGATCGGGATGGGGCGGATGGCCGAGGGCCTGTTCCGGATCCAGGCCATCACCGCCCTCCACCCACCGTCCCTCCATGTCTTCGCCCGCCGAAGCGGTGCGGAGGTGGATGGAGTAGCCGCTTGAAGGTTCATGATTCGTCGAAGGAGAACGTTTCACGACGCTGCCGAATTACCGGGCAATCGCACGGAAAACAGCTGTGCATCGTGCAAGAGGCGCGCGCGGTTCAGCAACCGATTGTCGGCTTCCTCCGGTGATGCCGGATCCTCAGTCAACCGCGCCTCGACGAGTCCCCAAAGGACGGGCGGCGGTGCTCCGTTGCCGGTCGCCGGCGGCGGCTCGGGTTCGATCTCCGCCAGAACTTCGGCGGCAGCCAGCGTGGCGGGCCCGGAGAGTCCGCTTAGCACCACCCATAGGTTGCCGTTGGGACGGTGCTGGGCGCATAGAACACCGAAGGTGTCCCAACCGCCCGCATGACTGGCGGGTGCGGCAAGAAACTGGTGGCGATAGGCGATGGCTGCCGAGCCGCCGCGTCGAACCTGGTCAGAGAGACGCGCGGATTGCTTGGCAATGTCCTTCGGTTCCAACGCAAAAGTGCTCTGCGCCGGAAACGAACGGTCGGGAGGCCACACGAACTGGAACGGCAGGCGCGGGTCGTGGACCGTCACGGTGCGATCCCCGAACGGCTTCACACCGAACATCGAGGCGAGCAGAAGTTCCGAGGCGAGGGAGGCGCGTGGCGATCCGATGGAGATCAGGGTGCGTCGGTCTTCAACGATGAGGCGATGCCAGCGGTCGGCGGCATAGGGTCGGTTTTTCCCTTCCGGCCGGAGCAGAACGTCGACTTCATCGATGGCGGGGGGAGGACTCACCTCCCGCCCGAACTCCTGAAAACGCCGGAGGAGCAGGCTCTTGGTGGTGTTGAGCGCGCGCGAGTCCCACCGTGTGTAGTGGGTTTGCCGCCGAACCAGTGACTTCGCTGCAATCAACACGGTGATTTCCGACTGCTCCTGAAGGGCATCGAGCAGACGGCGCCGGCTGAAGATCGGGATCTTGTCGAGCCCGCCGGAGCGTGTTGAGAAATACAAGTGCAGCGCGACCAACTGGGGGAGGGTCAGGTGGGTTCGTTCGGGAAGATGCTGCAGGCCCTTGAGCACATGCACGTTGATCTTCTCGCTCATGCCCGCGGCTTCGCACACCTTGATGATGCGCGTGCGCAGTTTGAATGCCGATCCGACGCGCCGGATCTCCTGACGGACACGCTGAGCCAGGTGGTAGACGAGGCCGCGGTCGGCCATGAAAGCCTCGAGTCGCGTGCGATCAGGCATGGTGCGCGAAATCTCCGCCGGCAACGGCCGGGGTCAAGTCTTGGTGCGGGACTTCGTGGGGCGATCAGTCCGCCGCCGTCGTGATGAGCTTTCTCAATGCCATCACGTTCAGCACCGCTTTGGGAACGATGGACGGCACGTGAATGTACTCGGGGAGTTTGGAGCCGTCGGCGCTGCGCTCGGAACAGTGATCGTTGTCACCGTGGGGGCCCAGACCATCCAAAGTGGGATACTGATCACAGATCCAATTGCCGTCGCTGAGCCCGCCGCGTTCCTCCGCGTCGAGGGGACGGCCCAGTTCGTCGGCGGTGCTTTTCCAGATCGCGAAGAGGCGGTCGGTACCCGGGTTTCGCGGCCACGGCGGGCTTTCCGCCAGGATCTCCACGCGCACCTGGCACGGATGTCCATCGACGGGGCTTCGCACGTCACCGGGACCGTTGAGGGCCAGGAGGGCGTTCACGCCCTCCTGGTAGGCCTCCCGGGAAAAGGCCCTCATCTCCACATCCGCGATGGCGAGATGCGGGACGCGGTTGACGGCAACCCCGCCGTGGATCACCCCGACATTGACCGTTCGATGCCGGGAGTAATCGGTGATCTCGGCGATGCGATCGACGAGTCGGCCCAGTTGGGTGATCGCATTGGCGCCGCGCGGATGTTTGGCGCCGGCATGGGAACCGCGTCCTTCGACGGTGACCCGAAAGGTGGCCCTGCCTTTTCGCGCCACCACCAGGGCGGGTCGGCCCTGCGGCCAGCCTTCGGCCTCGAACACGAGCGCTGCAAGGGTCGAGGCTGGATCGAGTTGGTCGCGGGCCACTTCCGCGAAATGCTGCGACAGGGTTTCCTCTGAAGAGTTCCAGAGCAGTTTCCAGGTGACCGCCTCAAATGCGTCGGGATCGGATTCGCGGAGCGAGGACAATACCAAGTGCATCATGGCGGTGCCGCCCTTGATGTCCGTGGTTCCTGGTCCGTAGATGCGGTCGCCTTCCGGCAACCAGTGGAAATCATTTCGCGCCTCTTCTTCCGGAGGAAACACCGTGTCGAGGTGGGAGATGAGGGCGATGGTTCGCGATGACTTGCCCGGGCGTGTGGCCACCAGGTGATGGCCGCAGGAAGGATCGCGGTGGGGTACCAGGGCGGGGACAAAACCCAGCCGCGAGAATCGGTCGGCGGTGACTCGCGCCAGTTGGTTCACGCCCTCGGCATTTCCGGTGTAGCTGTTGATTCCGACCATTTCCCGCAGGAACTCCAGATGATCCGGCAGGTGGGCGGCAAGACGTTCTGTGAGAAGACGCGCGGCATCCATCCGCGCGCGAGAGTGCGTGTTGCCCCCCGGCAGGCTCAATCGGGAAGTGTCGGTGCCGCGTGGCGCGTCGCCGATGCATCCGATTTTGAATCCAACGCGTTGAGTCATCGAATGCCCGATCTGCAGTGCGCCGGTCGCGCCGGTGGGGTGCCGGATTCGGACAGGATTCAATAACTCAAGAACCAACATGCAAAACGACAAGGCGATCAGAAAACGCGGACCGTCCGTATGGGAATCGGTCCTTCTAGGTATGGCGGCCCTGGCGGTCGCACCGGCGAGTCCCGGTCAGGTCTTCGTGGAGGCGCTGGTGACGTCCCTCGGCTCCTCCATTCGTTACGACATTACGGTCGACAACCAGGCCCTCGAGGACCTGGCGATCGTCTCGATCATCGACGCGCCGTCAGCCGATCCGTTGATCGACGACACGCTGGCGGTGCCCTCCGGATTCCTGGGCAGTTACGACGGCGGATTGGGATTCGTGGACTTTATCGGAGACACCGAGGTCTTCGGCGCGGGCATTCAGACCGGTGGCTTTCACTTCGAGAGCCTCGTTTTTCCCGGAGCCTTTTTCCGAAAATTCGAGGCGCTGGGTGTCTTTGGAACGCTGTACTCGGGAAGCATCCGAATCTCCCCGGAGAGCGTTATTGTTCCCGAATCGGGAACCACGATCGCGGCCGCCGCCATGGGGGGCCTCATCCTTGTCCACGCGGTTCGTCGCGCTCGGGCGCGATGCCAGTCCTGATTCCTGAACCTCAACTCATCCCTTGAAACTCATGTTACCTCAGTCCAATTCCATGCTTCGGTGGGGTGCGGCTTGTGCCGTTGCCGCCGCCAGTTCCGCGCTGTTTCTCGGCGGTTCCACTCTCGCCTCCAGCCATAGCGATGCGCCACTGATCAAACAGGATCCGCAGGCCAATCTCACGGATGTCTATGCCTTCATCGGCACGAAGTACGACGATCCGAGCCAGCGCGTTCTCAACGTTCTGGTGAGTGTCCGCCCATTTTCCGATCCGGGCGATGGCGTGATCTTCGAGCGATTTGCCGATGACGCCCTGTACAGCATCCACATCACCGACCCGGTCTCCGGAGCGACGACGGATCGATATGACTTTCGGTTTTCGTCCGTGACCGGTGGCGTCAAGAACAAGGACACCATTTTGTCCTATGGACTCGGCACCGAAGTGGGACCGATCCAAACCATCGGGGACGCGCGCCAGAATTTCACCCAGACCTACTCCGTTTCGAAGAACGGGACTGTCCTGGCCTCAGGTCTTCCCGTTCCGCCTCCCAATGTCGGTGTGCGAACCACTCCGGCTTATAATGATCCGTCCACGGGCAAGGCCGTCTCAGGCGCGACATCCGCGGCGAATCTCGACTCCCTCACCGCTCAGGGAGTGAAGAAGGTGGGCTCCCTGGTGGTGTGGGCCGGCCCGCGAGAAGACGGCTTCTACGCCGATACCCCGGGCATCTTCGATCTGCTGGACGCCCGCATTTTGGATAACAACGGTTCACTGGGCGACGGGTTGGGACAGGACGGAGGCGGAATCGATGGCTTCAAGGGATTCAACCTTCTGACCTATGCCATCCAGATCCCCGTGTCGTCATTGAACGCGAAACCGTACGCCGCGCCCTTCGCTGATCTGGCCCAGCCCCTGCCCGCCATCGGCAACGCCACCGGCGTCGGTGTGTATGCCTCGGTCAGCCGCCAACGCATCACCCTTCGGCAATCCGACGCCGCGCCCACCCACTCGGGTCCATGGGTCCAGGTCAATCGCCTCGCCAACCCGCTGTTCAATGAGGTGCTGGTCGCGCTCCGAAAGAAGGACGAATACAACCGCACCGCGCCCACGGGAGATGCCGCGTTCGCTACGTACGCCGAGAATCCCGAGGTCGCCGGATTGGTGAACTTCGTCTTCGGCACCAGTATTCCGACCTCCGGCCGCCTCGACCTGCGCGCCGTTTACATTCCCGACGTGATTCGCGTCGACACCACGACCCCCCCGGTATCGCTGCCTGGACACTCCGGTTTCAGTCGTTTCGGCTTCGCCGGTGGCGACACCACGACGGATTCATCCGGTCGTGTCAAATCCAGCGGTTGGCCCAACGGCCGTCGGGTGGGTGACGATGTGGTGGACATTGCGCTCACTGCGGTGGCGAGCGGCCCCAGCTACACGACGGTCACGGTGGTCGGTGACAACGTGGCGGCGAATGACCAGCTCTACAACCAGGTGTTCCCGTATCTCGGAACACCGCATGCCGGTCCGACGGTATCCCAGCGCCAACCGCCGGTCCTCGTCTCCGAGCAGTAAAATCCTCGGGAATGCGGGGTGCGGGTTCTCCACTCGCGCCCCGCATGAAAACTTCCAAAGACCTTCCTCACCGTCATGACTTCGACTCTTTGCCGACCGTCCCTGCGCGTGAACCGCGGCCTTCGTTCCAGGATCCTTCGCCGCTGGGCATCGTCGTTCGTGCTGTCAATGTCCATGGTTTCCGTCGCTGGCCTGGCGTCCGAAGCGCCTTCCCAAGCCCCGAGCGTCGGTGGTGTTGAGGCGGACATTATCCGCTGGACGGTGCGGACGACCTCCCAACCGGAGGATGCCGCCGGCTGGGTCAGACTGGGCGATGCGTTGATGCAGCGGTCTCGGGAGCGTATGAATGCTGCCTTGTACGACGGTGCCGAGACTGCCTACCGCAAGGCGCTGGCCGCCGATTCCGGGATGGTGCAGGCCAAGGTGGGGCTGGCCTGGGTGGCCAACACCCGCCACGACTTCGCCGCGGGTCGGCGTTGGTGCAAGGAGGCGCTCGCCATGCAGCCGGCGATGCCTGAGGCGCATGCGCTCCTTGGAGACGCTGCGGTGGAACTCGGGGATTACGACGAAGCCTTGGATCACTACCAAAGCGCCCTGGATCTGCGTCCCGATTTGTCATCCTATGCCAGGGCCGCCCATGCGCTGTGGTTGACCGGGGACTCCCGTCGTGCGCAGGCGCTCATGCATCGGGCCATTCAGGCGGGCGGCCCGCATGCCGAGAACACCGCATGGTGTCGTGCGGAGCTGGCCCGGATGATGTTTCAGGAAGGCGCCCTGCTTCCGGCCGAAAAACAGGTGGAACAGGCGTTGCGCGAAGCGCCACAGAATCCCCAGGTGTTGGCGATGTCGGCGCGTCTCCTGGCGGCGAAGAAGGATTATCGCGGCGCCATCGCGGCCTATGAAAAAGCGCTGGCGGTCACGCCTCAGCATATCCCGATGGCCGCATTGGTCGATCTCTACCGTCTGGAGGGTGACGTCGAACGCTCGCGGGCCATGGCGGCAAGGTTGATCGCCTTCCACGAATCCAACGGGCATTCGCACACCCATGGGGCGGCCGCGGCCGAGGTGTCGCATCACCATGGAAACGCCGAGCTCGCGCGCTTTCTGGCAGACGAAGGCAAGGATCTCGATCGTGCGCTGGCCGAGGCCGAGGCCTGTTATCAGGAGTTCCGAAATGTCGGTGTGCTCGATACGCTGGCGTGGTGTCACTACCGAAAGGGCCAGTACTCGGAGGCGGCGCGATGGATCCGGCGGGCTCTGCGCTGGAATACGCCTGATGCCATGCTCCTCTATCATGCCGGCATGATCCACGCCGCGCTGGGAGATGCGGTGGCGGGTCGGAAGTACCTGTACCAGGCGCTCAGTTTGAACCCGCGGTTCGATCCGGTGCATGCCGCCGCCGCATCGACGAAGCTCGCGGAGTTGTCGCCCGTCCGTGCCGTTGATCACGCGGCCGTTACGGCTGCGCCGTGATCGGGACGTCGAGCGTGGGGAAACGAGGGTGGCTGGTGTGAATGGTCAGTTTGGCGACCGTCGGTGCCTTGGGCAGCGACCAACCCGCGGGCAGGGTCAGTTGCACCGTGAAGTCCTTTCCGGTGCGGCTGATCTGGGGTTGGGTGAAAGCAGGGCCTCCCTCGAGGACTGCCTCGGTGACCGCGAAATCGGGTGTGGAATCCTGGCAGCGCACCAGGAACTGATGGTGCCGTTCCGAGGTCAGGACGCCCGAGGGAACAATCAAGCGCGGGGGCACCACGGTGACCGCGCGCTCGATCGTGGCGCGTGCAGCCACGGCGATGGATTCCGGCCAATCCTGTGGGACCGGCTTCTTGAGTGACACCAGGATGACACCCTGCTGCGGACCGGTGCCGAGGTTTTCTGTGGTGGCCACGTCGATCTCGTAACTCCTCTTCGGGGTGACCTCGCGCAGCGTGGCTTTGAAGCCCGGGTTCTGCGACCGGATCGATTCGATGGTCGCCTCCTCGGCGAGTTCGATCCGCATCACCGACTGCGTCACGGCGTTGTCGGCATCGAGCTTTCCAAAGTCGAGAATCTGGGGCGTGATGCGCAGGGGTTTCCAGGAGGTGCCCTTGACGCGAAGTGCCGCGGTGGCCTGGCGTCCGTTGCTGTGAAACGTCACCGTTTCATTGAACGGACCGTCCTCCTTCGGCACGGCGAAGCTGACCTCGACGGATGAGGTTTGGCCTGGCGCCACGGGCGTCATGAAGCCGCGGCCCGGTCGTCCGCCGGGAGGAAGCACCGCGCGGGTAACCTGCAACGGGGCCTGCCCGGGATTCGAGTACGCGACGGCCAGGCTGCGCATGGTCCCGGCAAACACACGGCCCAGGTCGACTTCAGAGGCGGCGAGCTGAAGCTCGGGCAGTCGATCGCGAACCAAGCCCAGATTCTTGTCCAGCAACTGGTAGATTTCAGCCGCATCGGCCGGGGCGCCGACGATGATCTCCTGCCCAAAAATAAATTGGGGAATGCTGCCGCTGCCCGCCTTGGCGCGGTTGGCAGTGTAGATTTCCCGACTGAACCCGAAGACGTTGGTGATCCACGACTCGTGGGCGGCGGTGGAGGCGGCCAGACGGTCGGCGCCGAGGCGTTGTTCGAGGATGGGCCGGAGGCTTTGCGGCTTTAAGGGAATGCGCTCCGCGTACAGGTCGTCGGCAACCTCGGCCCACACGCCCGGATCCACTTTCCAGGTCGCCAGCATCATTCGCTGAATCGCCTCGGAATCGCCACCGTGATGACTCGGCAGCATGACGATGCCCAGTCGCGAGGCGTCAAAGGACTCGCGGACCTCGTGAAACATCTTGTGAGCGGCTCGGCAATACCGGCAGGTGTAATCCGAGATCATGACCACCAAATGCCGGGCGGTCGGGGAACCAATGACCGGGTAATTCAGGGGGTCCAGTTGAAACTTCCCACCGTGAAGGGTCAGTCGCCGCGGACCGGCAGGAGTGACGGCGGCAGCCACCGCCGACGTCACCACCGTTGAAGCGGGCGCGGACGTCGTCGACACGGAGGTCGTGGCTTTGGCGTCGGTTGTCGGCGTGGGTACGGTCGCGCCGGTTGCCAGAGCCTGTGGGGCGGGGGACTCCATCGACGCCGTTCGGATGCGTGCTCTCGGCGGTTCAGGGCTCAGTACCTGGGCAACCAGGAAACCCGCGAATGCCAACGCGGCATAGGTGGCGGCGGCACCCCAGACGGCAGAATTCACGGCTTTCGGGGATTTGGAGCCCTTGCGCCCAGTCTCTGGATTTGCACCGCGATCCTTCTTCCAAGCGACGGCCATCAGAATGGCGCCGGTCGTTGCGACGGCGTGGGTGGCACTGCACCACGGACAAAAGGCGTGAAGGACAAACAGTTGCAGGGAAGCGAACCAAAGGCCGGCTGCCGGGATCATCAAGACGAGGGCAGCTGCGGCAATCCGCGGGCCGCGCGGGTTGGCCGGGAGCGGCTTGAGTCCGAGAATCGCCAGGATCGCATAGGTCGCGGCGCCGAAAAGCCCGACCGGCACGCCGAAGACTTTCGACCATTTGCTCGTGAGCACGATCGCGCAATTCCCGGCGTCGCATCCCGGGACGCTTCCCGACCTTACGGACTGCAGGGCGAGCCACGCGGAGAGCAGGGTCGACACGGTCAGGAGCACGAGGGCCGTGGTGCGTAGCGGATTTCCGGTGGGTACCGGGAGAGGTTGGGAATGGGCGGATTTGGCCATGCTAGAACGACAGGCCCCGAATCGGGGGGTTGGCGTTAATGGATCGCAGCCGGGCGTGGTGGCGGCGGGACTACTTTTGTGCGGCTTCGTATTCTTTCAGCGCCTTGGTCATGCCTTGACGGGCCTCATCGGTGTCGGCGGCGGCGATGGCTTTCTTCTGGAGATCGATGGCATCGGCGACTTTCCCGTTCTGGAACTGCGCGCGGGCGTAGGTGTCGATGATGGAGGCGTCTTTTCCCGCGGATTTGTCAAAGGCGCCTTTCGCCGCGCGGGTGGCCAGATCGAGATCGCGCTTCTGGATCTTGGGATGGGTCAGGATGATCCAGGCGAATTCGTTGAGGAGCGCGGGTTCGTTGGCTCCCTCCTTCACGATGCGTTCGCCGAGCGCCTTGGTCTCCGGCGTTTCCGAGCCCTGCGCCGCCTGCTCGAAATATGTCGGCATGAGCTTCGCCAGCGCCATGGTCTTCTTGGTGGCCTCGATGTCGTATTTGCCGTTCACCATCTCCTCGAGGGCACGATCCAGCGAGGTCATGGGATGACCGTGCCAGGCTACCTTGCCTTGTTTGTCGATGACGAAGGCGTGGGGAATGCCCTCCACGCCGAATGCGCGCAGGTAGGCGCCGACGCTGGCATCGGCGTCGTCCACGGCGACGGCATACCTCATCTTGGCACCCATGGATTTGACGAAGGGCTCGACTTTCTCCGGCTTCTCGTTGCTGACGCCGATGAAGACCACGCCCCGGTCCTTGAACCGTTCCTGCAATTGGTCGAGGTGCGGAATGCTGGTCCGGCAGGGGCCGCACCAAGTGGCCCAGAACTCCACCACGTAGATGTTCTTACCCTTGCCGGCGGTCATGTCGACGGGTCCACCCTGGATCCATTTCGCGATCTTCAGCGGGGGGGCATCCATGCCCAACTCTCCACTTGGTGTGTTCGCATCGATGGCCGGGCTGCCCTGTATAGAGGCCAGGAACAAAGCGGTAGCGGCGAAGAGGGAACGTTTCATGGACGCGACTCAAACACCGCCGCCGACAAAGTCAAATCACGGTGCGGACTCAAGGCGCCTTGGGGGCGGGCTTGGGAGTGAGTTGGGATTGAAGGTAACGATCCGGCGGCGCCTGCTCGTAGGCGGTCAGCCACAGGTCGGAGAGCAGGGTCGAGGCGCGGGCCAATTGCTCCACCAGGATGGGTTTGCCCTTCAAGCCGGACGGTGGTTCGCCACTCAGTTCCCCGAGCTTCTCCATGGCGTACAACGGCTCCATCCTTTGGAATTGTTCGACGATGAACTGGCAGGCATGTCGGAAGATAGCGTCGTCTTCCGGGCCATTCGGAACGGATCGAAGGACCTGGGCCGGGCGGGTCTGAGGTCGGAGGTCCTCCAAATCGACGCCAACCTTGCGCAGGTAACCTCCGTCGATCCATGCGTGGAAGGTGCGGTTGGTGGTGTAGCCGTTGGGATTGTCGCCCACCCAGCCGTTGTATCGGCGCGTGGTGTGGAGGGGTTGGGCAGCGTCGCCTGCGGCGTGGCCCGCTACGCCCATGAGATACAGGATGTTCGCCCGCGCATTGGAAATCTGATCGGGGGTTCCGCGTTCCTCGTAGGCTTTCAGATAGGAGAACGCCGATTTGAGGCGGGCGAAGTCCTCGGCGATTTTCCAAGGCAGAAATCCTGGCAGATGCCGGGTGCGTTCGAGGTCGTTGGTGGCGACGATGGAGGGAAATCGGTCGGGATATTGCAGGCGTTTGCGGGTGATCAAGTCGACGAATTCGTACCGGAACGGCGAAAGTTGGGAGGCCGTCACCTCGAGGGGCACCAAATCCTCCAGGTCGAGATAGTGATCCGGGTGGTTCATGTGGCGCAGGCTGTAGTGCGGCGTGTTCCGCCATCGATCCATCTCGCCTCCGAGGAACGCAATCCGTTCGCGGGCCGCATCCTCGCGCACCCAGCCAGGGAAGTTCGTGGGCAACAGGGCCAGTGCCATCTGGTTGATAAGCCGGTGCCCTTCGTAGTCCCAACCGGAACACAATTGAAGCACACCGAGGTACAGGGTCGCCGAGGCAAACCAGCGCATGGCCGCAATCTCTCCCCGTTGGCGGGCAATCGCCAGCGCCAATCCGGGTACCTTCGTTTCCGCCTTTCCTGTCGGCGTTCGAATAAGCAACGATCCGCAGGTTGGTATGCATTCTGTCGCTGTATGCACCCCTTTCACGCGTCATTTCCATTCCGCGTCGCCGTCGTGGTTCTTGCCGCGGTTTTCGCCCCAATGGCGGCACCCGCCCTGGATCTTCGATGGATCGGCCAAAGCGCTGGCGTGACGCGACTCGAAGTCACCAACGCATTGGACGGACCCGTCCAACTCGAGGGGACCTTCGATCTCGAGAACTGGTTTCTGCTCGATTCGCAGATGGCCTCCGGCGGAGCCGCCGGTTTTTCCCATACCAATGCGGAGCCGGTGAACTTCCAATTCTATCGCGCGGTGGCGAGGTCACTGACGCCCAGCCCTGTGATTGGCCCGCAGGCCGATTCCACGCTCACCATGTCGGTGGTCGTCACGCCGGAGGAAGGCGGTGAGATCTTTCTAACCGATCGCCGTGGCGTGCAATACCACCTCTTGGTGCACTCCAATCTCGTGTTCGAACCGGTGGCCATCAGCATGACCGTGGTCACCAACTTTGCCGCCATGCCTTTGGAAGACCGCTTTCGGGCCGCAGTGGTCTTCGAACCCGACGGTTTCGAGTTCCGCGGCGCGGCCGACCTGCGCATCCGATTCCCCGAACCTATTCCGGAGTTGGAAATGGTTGGATATGCCTTCGAACAGACGGGGACGGGGTTTCATTTGAAGCCTTGGGATCCCTCCGCGAACGAGGTGGTCCTTCCAGTGTCGCACTTCAGTGGGGCGGGGGTCACTGCGGTCCCCTTGCCCCCGGCCCCTCAGCCTACCATGAACTATGAGCAGGCACGGCGAACGACCCGCGATGCCGAGAGGGCCGCCGACCAATGGGCGGGTGAACGTTTGCGGGAATTGGCGGTGCGCCGACAACGCGGTGAACTCACGGTCGATGAATTTCGTGAGCAACTTCGTGGGTTGCGGACGCTGCGGAATCGCTTGGTCTTCCTGACGGGCATCAAGCCGCTGCTCGAGGCGGCAACCCGGGACTGCGCGGTGGGCGAAGTGGTTTTGAACCGGTTCGAACGGTTGGAACGGGAGGCCGGTGCAGACTATGGGAGCAGCTTGCAGTTCCCGGAGCTCGTGGCCCTCGCCTCTCAGGTGCGCTGCCGCTGCGCCCACGAGTATCTGGAACGCTGTGAACGTGAACCGTCCACGTCGGGACGCGGAAGTCGCACTGCTTTGGACGCTGTGCTCAACACGACCGCGCGCATTACCGGTCGAACCGACGCTCAAGGCTGCGACCTGGGCACCGATACCGAGATCGACCGTCGCTTTACACAGGCGGCTTGTCACAAGGCCTGGGAGGGAAAGATGTCCTTTACGGAGGATATTCAGAAAACGTTTGAGATTCCCCTCCCCGAATCCCCTGGTTCGACCTCGTCCTACACTTTGAACACGAGCCGGGAGACGACGTCCTACAGCGGAACACTGGACACGCTGTTGGAGGCGGATGGCGACGTCCCCGACGAGAACGGAGAAGGCGGTTGGGCCTTTTGGAAATTTCAGACCAAGGGAAGACTCACCGGCACCTATGGTGATTCACGGATTACCATCCTGATGACACCGGACTTTACGAGCACCGATTCTTACCTCGAAACGGCCAAGGCCACGCACTCGGCGATCGGAGACTTCTCCCTGCGGATCAATGATGGCAAGACCGTGGCCTGGGTCGCGTTCAGCGCCGGTTTAGAGGAAACGAAATATCCCATCGCCCACCAGGCAACCACCGAGTTCAAGGTGGTATGTCAACCCCTGCACGAGTCTCGGTGCCCGGAATCTAGGCCGCCGGAAACCAAGCCCACCGGAACGTACAACGTTGCCTTCGCCGCCTACGGATCCTCCTCCACGGCCGACGCCACGCTCATTTATTCCGGCGACAAGGTCACCGCGAAATTCCGGCGCGTCCGCATCACGATTGCGCCAAAACCCATTCGCGAAACCAATACGGTGGTGGAAACCTGGAGCGCGGAACTTTGGCGAGGCGAAGGCCGGTAGTTATTCGCCATTGGGAGGTAAACGGTCGAAGGCGGCTCCTGTGGCGGGATCGGTGGGCACTGCCCGCAACACCGTCGGCACAAGTTGATTCGGTGAGATCGGCGCCTGTCCGGTCTCCTGTTCCATGGTCCGGGCAGCAAGGGCCAACAGAGCGCGACGCGAACGGGCCACGACCTTCTGGTGGCGCTCCTGAAAATCGGCATTCCGCTTGGCGTTGGTTCGGCGGAGCAGCACGTCGACGACTAGGCCCACCACGCCAAAGGAGGCGGTTTTCCAGGCGCGATCGACCTCTCGGGCCTGCTCGATCGTCTGTCGTCGGTTTTCAAGATTTTCGAGAGCCTGCGCGGCGCGACGAGCCCCCTCAACAGGGTGACGCCAATCTTTCGGGCGGGAACGAGACAACCTCGACACCCGACGAGTAGTAGCAACGGGGGGAGGGATCAAGAAGCGTCAAGCCGGCGGCCTTCCATAGGTCGGATTTCCGGACCTCGACCGTCGCGCGTTGGATGGGCCAGGGACCATGATGAACCTCGAGTCGGATGGGACCGTTGGGTGATGTCGAATAGAGGCAGTAACGTTCAGAGGCCCATTTCTCGAATGAACCCGGAGCTGCGAAAAAGGGAGAATTCGAAGCCGGCTGATAGCGGGCCTCGAACAACGCTTCGCCCGCCGACCGACGGCAAGTAAATTGAAAGGCGTCGGGTGTCCGATGCAGATGGATAGAGGCCTTCCAATACGGCAGACCGAACCAACGCCGCGCCGCAATCACCAACGGGAGGCAGTCCGCGTCCAGACTAAAAAACCAGACGCCGGGCTTATCACCCACAGTGACATACGTCCGCAGATTCAATTCGGGGAAGGAGGCGAGCGGCGGAAACCACGATGCGGCACGGGTACGAAGATTCGCCATTTTAAACGGCACGATCGTTACCCAGGGAGTCCCATCGAATTCGTCAAGTTCAAGCCAGTTCGGAAGCTGTGCCCGCAAAGTAGCCCACTCGACCCGGTAGTGGAGGAAGGCCAGGTCGAGCCACGATTGGCGCCAATTCCACGGCGCCGACGGAAGCGGCCAAGGTCGGTGTTGAAGCTGGGTCAGAGATGGATGGGTCGACCGAGACATGGGCGGCTCCTCAGTGCATTCGCAGGCACCCGCGTCGAGAGCATCCTGATGCCCGGTGCCGGGGTTGTCCAACCCTGAGGGCAACACTTGGACTTGTCTCCAGTTGGGTCCGCGGCGCCATGAGGACACGTCGCGGTCCGTTGGGACTCGGCTCCACGGTCGTTCATGGCCTCTTTTCGCGAAAACTGGTTCGTCACTCCGGCCCGTGAAAATCAGCGGACAACGGCCGGGGAATTTGGGATAAGAACGGCGGACGGCGATGGGGTGTTACTACGACGAGATCGCAGTTCTTCGTTGAGAACGTTCGGCTTCACTGGAACCCAATCAACCTATGACTCTGAAAAACAAACTCCTGGCGGAATTTCTCGGTACTTTCTGGCTGGTCTTTGGCGGTTGCGGCAGCGCCGTGCTGGCCGCCAAGTTCCTCGCCACCGAAGGCACCACCCCGATCAACCTCGGCATCGGTTTGGTCGGAGTATCGCTGGCCTTCGGGCTCACCGTTCTCACTATGGCTTATGCCATCGGACACGTGTCCGGATGTCATCTGAATCCGGCCGTCTCGGTCGGATTGTTAGTAGGCGGCCGTTTCAAGTCCTCTGACTTCGTACCCTATGTGGTGGCGCAGGTCGCGGGCGGCGTGGCCGGCGCCTGGATCTTGTCCATCATTGCCGGTGGGCAGGAAGGATTCACCACCGCTGCAGGCTTCGCGGCGAACGGCTATGCCGAACATTCGCCTGGCAAATACACCATGGTTTCGGGCTTTGTCGCCGAGACGGTCCTGACCTTCTTCTTCCTGCTCATCATTCTGGGTTCAACCGATGAGCGCGCCCCCAAGGGATTCGCGCCGATGGCCATCGGCCTGGGTCTGACCTTGATTCACCTGATCGGCATCCCGGTGACCAACCTGTCGGTGAACCCGGCTCGAAGCACGGGTCCCGCCTTGATGGTCGGGGGATGGGCGATCCAGCAGCTCTGGCTTTTCTGGGTGGCGCCGGTGCTCGGAGCAGCCCTCGCCGGAGTGGTCTATCCGATAGTGGCGGGGCGATCGCGCCCATGAGGGGCAGAAGGTGCCTGATTCTTTAAAACCATGCCACCATGCCAAGCCACCACGCGAATCCGGAGCAGCAACGTCTAGACGAAGCACGATCCGGCAGCGCCTATTGGAAGAGTTGGGGCCCCTACCTGAGCGAACGCCAGTGGGGAACGGTCCGGGAAGACTATAGCGAGGACGGGAACGCGTGGGCCTATTTCCCCCATGACCAGGCGCGGTCCCGTGCCTATCGATGGGGTGAAGACGGTATTGCTGGTGTCTCGGACGACCAGCAACGCCTTTGCTTTGCGGTCGCCTTGTGGAATGGGAAGGACCCCATCCTGAAAGAACGGTTCTTCGGATTGACCAACAGCCAAGGCAATCATGGCGAGGACGTCAAAGAGTACTACTTCTACCTCGACAGCACTCCCACGCATTCCTGGATGCGGATGCTCTACAAGTATCCGCAGGCCGCGTTTCCCTATGACGCCCTCATCGACGGAAATGCTCGCCGCGGACGCGGTGAGATGGAGTTCGAATTGCTCGACACCGGGGTGTTCCAGGACGACCGGTATTTCGATGTGTTCGTCGAGTACGCCAAGGCCGCGCCCGACGACCTTGCCATTCGGATCCGTTTGGTGAATCGCGGCCCTGACACGGCCACGCTGCATGTGCTGCCGACACTCTGGTTTCGCAACACGTGGTCCTGGACCGAAGGTGCGCCGCGTCCGGTGCTCAAGTCGACTCCAGGCGGTCCCACGGCCTCCGTGGTTTCCGCCGCCCACGATGACTTGGGTGTCTGGCAATGGATCTGCCATGAGGCGCCTTTGCTTCTGTTCACGGAAAACGAGACCAATCGAAAGCGCATTTGGGGCGGTGAAAACCGTTCGCCCTATGTCAAAGACGGCATCCATGATCGGGTCGTCCGGGATCAGGTTGAGGCTGTGAACCCGGCCGGTATCGGAACCAAGGTCGCCGCCCACTATCATCTCGAACTGGCAGCCGGTGCGACCCGGGTGATTCGCCTTCGATTGGCGGCCGGTGCGTCACCGAAACCCGAAGCGCTGACCGCCTCCGAAGCCGAGTTCGACGCGCTCTTCGAGACCCGCGAGAAGGAGGCGGATGCCTTTTTTTCAGCGCTGACTCCGTCGGGTTCCGATGCCGACCGCGCGCGGGTGCTGCGACAGGCCTTGGCCGGCATGCTCTGGTCCAAGCAGTACTACTTTTACGATGTGGAGACGTGGCTCCGCGACCGATCCGAAGATCCGCACGCCACACCGGAACGAGCGCGGACGCGGAATCGCGAGTGGTTTCACATGGTCAATGCCGACATCATCTCGATGCCGGACAAATGGGAATACCCGTGGTACGCGGCCTGGGATCTGGCGTTCCACACGGTCGCGCTGGCGATGGTGGATTCCGACTTTGCGCACGCCCAGTTGGACCTGATGCTGCGGGACCATTATCTCCATCCCAACGGGCAGATACCGGCGTACGAGTGGAATTTTGGAGATGTGAATCCGCCCGTGCACGCGTGGGCCGCGTTCTACGTCTACACGATCGATAAGCGGCGCCATGGCAACGGCGACATCGAGTTTCTCAAACACGCCTTCCAGAAGCTGCTGCTCAACTTTACCTGGTGGGTCAACCGCAAGGACGCCTCAGGACGCAACGTTTTTGAGGGCGGGTTCCTGGGACTCGACAACATCGGGGTGTTCGACCGCAGTTCGCCGCTGCCGACGGGCGGTCGACTGGAACAGGCGGACGGCACGGCCTGGATGGCGTTCTTCAGCCAGTCGATGCTCGAGATCTCGATCGAATTGGCGTTGCACGACCCGGTCTACGAGGACATGGCGATGAAGTTCTTCGAGCACTTCCTGTGGATCGCGTCGGCCATGGATCGCCCCGGGGACCATCGCGACGAGATGTGGGACGAATCGGATGGGTTCTTTTATGACGTGCTGCGGTTGCCCGACGGCAAGGCGCAACGGATCAAGGTCCGATCCATGGTCGGGCTGTTGCCGCTTTGTGCGACCACGGTGGTGGACGTCGAGGCCGTCCGGAGAATGCCGCGCCTGCTCGAGCGCGCCCGTTGGTTTCTGAACAAGCACCCGGAACTCGCTGCCACGATCGCCTCGCCTTCAAGGCCCGGGCCGAACGGCAACCTGTTGTTCTGTCTGATGGACGAAAAGAAGCTGCGACGCTTGTTGTCCAAACTTTTTGATCCGGCGGAGTTTCTGAGCCCGTTCGGCGTGAGGTCGCTCTCGAAGTTTCATGCCGAACATCCCTACCGATTGCCGGTCGGGTCGGCGGTCTATGAAGTGGCCTACCTGCCCGCGGAATCCGACTCAGGCATGTTCGGTGGCAACTCCAACTGGCGTGGGCCGATCTGGATGCCGATGAACATCCTCCTGTTGCGGGCGCTGCACAAACTGCACCTCTATTATGGCGACGACTTCCGGGTCGAATTCCCGACGGGTTCGGGCCGCCAACTCACCCTGCAACAGGCATGTCGCGAGCTGGCCGGTCGTCTCACCATGATGTTTGTGCGGGATGACCAGGGCCGTCGTCCGGTCTTCGGGGGGGCGGAGAAATTTCAGGAGGATCCGCACTGGCGGGATTACCTCTTGTTCTACGAGTACTTCCACGGTGAGAACGGCGCCGGGCTCGGGGCGAGTCATCAGACCGGTTGGACGGGCCTGGTGGCGCCGTTGATCGGGTTCCTCGGCGAATGAACGCGGCAGGACCCGGTCGCCGGACCGTTCAACTGGCGGGGAGTCCGAGGCGCGCGAGAACTTCGTTGGCCAGGACTTCGTAGGCGGCCGATGCCGCGCTATAGGGGTCGTATTGAATGATGGGCTTGCCGAAGCTGGGAGCTTCGGCGAGTCGCGTTGTGCGCGGGATGACGGTGGAAAACACCGCGTCGCCGAAGTGTTGGCGGACCTCGGCCACCACCTGCTGGGACAGTCGGGTGCGGCCGTCGAACATGGTCATGACCACCCCCAGTAGGTTGAGCGTGGGATTCACCCCGCCATCGCGCAGTTGATCCAGCAGGCGACGGATGGTGCTGATTCCTTCCAGGGCGTAGTACTCGCATTGCAGCGGCACCAGCAGGTGGTGGGAAGCGGCCAAGGCGTTCAGGGTGATCAATCCGAGGGCTGGCGGGCAGTCCAGGATCAGCACATCGAATTCGCCGCCATCGCGGAGGGGCGCCAAAAGGCCCGAGAGCCGCATCAGTCGGTCCTCGAACCGGCCCAAATCGAGTTCGACGCCACACAGATCGACCTCGCTGGGGATGAGCGAGAGGCGTTCACAATGAGTGGGCCGGACGCGTTCCTGAGCGTTCCCTTCGCCGAGGAGCGGTCCGTAAAGGCTGCCTCCCTCGAGCTTTTCCAGGCCAAGGCCGCTGGTGGCGTTGGCTTGCGGATCCAGATCCACGAGCAGCACGCGTTTTCCGGCAGCCGCGATGCACGCGGCCAGGTTGATCGAGGTGGTGGTCTTGCCAACGCCTCCCTTTTGGTTGGCGATGGCGACAATCGGTGCAGGCACGGGCGGATTAAAGGAAGCAGCCGGGCCTACAGCAAGGATTTGAACCGGACACCCTCCTCGATCAGGATGGAGTCGTGAATCCGGAGTTCATGCGGGCTGCGATTCGAGTCGCCCGGGAACACCTGCTTGCCGGGGAGGGTGGACCGTTCGGTGCCATCGTGGTTCGCAAGGACGATGTCGTCGGCGAAGGCTGGAATCGGGTCACCTCGGCCTTGGACCCTACCGCCCACGCCGAAGTCGAGGCCATTCGCGCCGCGTGCCGCCGCCTGGGCGATTTTCGACTGGCTGGCTGCGACATTTACGCGACCTGCGAACCTTGCCCGATGTGTTTGGCGGCGTGTTATTGGGCGCGACTGGACCGGATCTACTTTGCCGGAACGCGGGAGGATGCCGCCGCCGCGGGATTCGACGACGCGGCGATCTACCATGAAATCACCCTGGCACCGTGGGTCCGGCGTTTGCCGGCGGAGCGCCTGTTGGCCGAGGAAGGCTTGGAATTGTTTCGGTTATGGAGGGAGAAGGCGGACCGTGTTCCTTATTGAACGATCGGGTCGGCGCCAACCAGCCCGTGAGGGTTCTTGACCCGACCACCTCCGCCCCTAAAGTCGCCGGCACAATTGATGCCGACGCGCGCCATTCTCGCCCTCGAAGACGGCACGGTGTACCAAGGGGAGGCCTTTGGCGCACGAGCCGTGGCTTGCGGGGAGGTCTGTTTCAACACCTCCATGACCGGGTACCAGGAAATCCTCACGGACCCGTCCTACAAAGGGCAGATCGTGACGATGACCTATCCCCATATCGGCAATTATGGGATCAACCGCGTCGACATCGAATCGTGGCGTCCTCATGTCTCGGGGTTCGTGGTGCGCGAGGTGTCGCCGGTCGTCAGTAACTGGCGCGCGGACCTGTCGCTGGGCGATTATCTGGCGGAGAATGGCATCCCGGGAATCCAGGGAATCGATACCCGGGCCCTGACCAAACGTCTGCGGGTAACCGGCGCCTTGAAAGGAGTGTTGGTGACGGACGGCTCCGTCGGCCCTGAAGAGGCGGTCGAACGCGCCCGAGCCTGGGAAGGCCTGGTGGGGGTCGACTATGTCAAGGACGTCACCCACAAGCAGGCGTTCACCTGGGATGAGAATGACGAGCAAAGCGCCCGTTTTCGCCTGGTTCAGACCCACGCCACCAACGCCGAGGCCCGGGCTTGTCACCACAACCTGCCGCCGGCAGACATCCCCATCGTCGCCTTCGATTTCGGGGTCAAGTACAACATTCTCCGCCGCTTGCGCCAATGCGGCTTTCGGGTGCGCGTGGTGCCGGCGACTGCCACCGCCGAGGAAGTCCTGAAGCAGAAGCCGGCCGGGGTGTTTCTCTCAAACGGTCCAGGGGACCCCGCCGCCTTGGGATACGCCGTGCGAGCGGTCAGCGATTTGGTCAAAACCGGCGTCCCCATCTTTGGCATCTGCTTGGGACACCAAATCCTGGGGCAGGCCTTCGGTGGGCGCACGTTCAAGTTGAAGTTTGGGCATCGCGGTGCCAACCAACCCGTGAAGGACCTCGCGTCGGGAAAGGTCGAAATCACGTCGCAAAACCACGGTTTTGCCGTCGACGCGTCGTCGTTGCCTTCGGAGGTGGTCGTCGACCGCATTAACCTGAATGACGGCACCGTGGAGGGCATGCGACACCGCGGCAAGAAGGTGTTTTGCGTGCAATATCATCCCGAAGCGTCACCCGGACCGCACGATTCGGCCCCACTATTCGAAGAGTTCAGGCGAATGATTGAATCCGCTTAGAAGGGGAAACGGTTTGACTTGCCGGCTTGGCGGAAGGCCATACTCCCGCATCCGCTCCAAACATGGCCAAGCTCGTCGTCCTAGCTGAATCTCTGAAGGGGCTCTCCCACGAGCTTAAAGTCGAGCGCACCACGGTCGGGCGCGTCGAGGACAACACCTTTCCGATTACCGAACCTTCGGTGTCGAGCCACCACTGCGAGATCCTGCTCAAAGGCAGTGATGTCGTCGTCAAGGATCTCAACTCGACCAACGGTACCTTCATCAACGGCGAACGCATCACCGAAGCCGTCCTGAAACCGGGCCAAACGCTTCGGCTGGGTAACGTGGAGCTGAAACTGGATGGCCCCGCCTCCGCCACCAAGAAGCAGCTCGACGCCACCATGGTCATCCCGCAGGGCGTCAAGCGCGATGAAATCGGCGCCGCCCGCGAATCCAAGCTCTCCGAGAAGGCCGGGTTTCACAAGAAGTCCGACAAGCTCAATAAGATCTTCCTGGTCGGTGGCGCCGTGGTTCTGCTCATCATCGTGGGCCTGATCATCTTCGCGTTCATCCAGCGCGGGGCCCCGCCCGAATAAGTCGCCCCACGGCGTCGTGCCCAAGGCCTCCATTCCGAACCGGCCTGCTCCAGATATCGGGTCACGGAGTCTTCTCGCCGGGTTGGGCATTCTCTTCTCACCGGTCGCCGCCTCGGCGCTGATCCATATCGGTTCGTCCGACCACCTCTTGCCATCCACGGTCCCGGGAACCGACCACCTCGGCCGCCGCGTCGGGGAACTTCAAATCCGCGGCGCTCCCGGTTTCCTGGGTACTCCGATCGGCCCGCGGCATTTTGTTACGGCCGCCCATATCGTCTTCGCCGTCGGAGATCCCTTCTTCTTTCAAGGCCACACCTTCACCGTCACCGGTCGTACCCTTCTCCCCAACAGCGACCTCGCATTGGCCACCGTCGATGCCGATTTCCCCGAGTACTCCGAACTCTACGAACGTGACGACGAGGTGCGCCGTCCAGTGGTGGTCCTGGGAAAAGGTCGGTGGAAGGGGGACCCGGTTGTCGTCGAGGGAGTCCTGAAAGGCTGGCGCTATGCCGAAACCGGCGTAGCAGGCATTCGCTGGGGCACCAACCTCATCACCGGCAGCATCACCTCGACCAACACCGCACCTGGCGAACTGGCCGGCGCGTTCCTCACCGCTGATTTTGACCGGGCCGGCGGTGACGATGAAGTGCATTTCACCGTGGGTGACAGCGGTTCGCCGTTGTTCTTGTCCGACTGCGGCGTCTGGAAGCTCGCTGGTGTAGCCAGCGCCGTGGACGGCCCGTTTCGTCCCACTGATGCCCCGCAGGTCACCCCTTTCCTGGCCGCTCTTTTCGACGTTGGCGGCCTCACCTTGGTGCCTGAAAAGGAACCGCCAACGGCATACCCGGTGCTCCCTGAACCCCAGCCCACCGGATGGTACGCCGCTCGCATTTCGTCGAAGGTCGACCAACTTCGAGCCCTCGCCGGATTACCCAATCCCGCGGTCGCGTCGAAGGTCGCCGACGTTTTCGCGCCGCTGTCGGCCCAAGGCACTGCCGCGGTGTCCCTCTCCGTGGCAGGCGTCGCCTGCGTGGACGATCGAAGTCAGGCGGGAGCCGCAGTGACGTGGGATGGCATGACGGCGCGCTATTCCGCGAGCGTGCCGGGGCCGAACATCGACGCGTTCCGTTATGTGGTTGCAAACGATGACGCTCGATCGGGTTGGGCCTCCGTGTATGTCGTCGATCTGTCATCCGTTGGGACGACTCCGATTCTCCGCTTTTGTCCGGATGGAACCCCGGTCCTGCTCTGGCCCTTGGGATCTCAAAGCGCAGTGGCTGGTCTTGAGGTGGGCCCGACTCCCGCGGGACCGTGGGATCGCACGGCGACCGTTCCCCAGGTGCTCGAAGGCGTCGCGCTTTATCCTGATCCTGTGGGACGCGAGCAGTCCGGACGTTTCTATCGGTTGGTCCTTAGCGAATAGGGCGGCTACGGCTTTGACGGGGGGCATCGGGACACGCCACGGTCTCGCCGTGAACCTCCGGATTGCCTGGGCGATCGCCCTGCTCGCTGGGGCGTCGGCCCTGGCAGAACCTCGAGTCGTCATTACGCAGGACGACACGGTGATCGACCGGTCCTGCGAAGTCTGGATTCCGGATGGCACCGTCATCGTCGACACCAACACCAATGGCGTGATTCAGATCGTTGCCGACGGCGTGACCGTGCGTTTCGCGAAAGGCAGCCGCCTCCGAGGTGCCCCCGCAGTGACGCCGTGGGACCAACTGCGTGGTATCGGGATCCGCATCGACGGTCACCGCAAAGTGCGGATCCTCGAGGCGCAGGTTCACGGGTATTTCAACGGACTCGTCGCCACCCGCGCCGACGGCCTGGAGGTTCATGGCGGCGATTTCTCCGACAACTACCGCCAACGCCTGCGTTCAACGCCTGAAGCCGAGGACGGCGCTGACTGGTTGTTTCCCCACAACAACGACGAACAGAAATGGCGCGAGGTCTATGGGGGCGCCGTCTGCGTCGAGTCCTCCCGCAACGTGACGCTCCGCGGCATGCGCGTCCGGCGTGGTCAGAACGGCATCATTCTCGATCGCGTGACCCATTCCCGGATTTATGACAACGATGCTTCGTTCCTGTCGGGTTGGGGCCTCGCCCTCTGGCGCAGCAGCCGGAATCTTGTGAGCCGCAACGCCTTTGACTTCTGCGTCCGCGGCCATGTCGAAGGCGTCTACAATCGGGGCCAGGATGCCGCGGGCATCCTGTGTTTCGAGCAGTCCAACGAAAACGTCTTCCTGCAGAATTCCGCCACTCACGGCGGTGACGGGTTTTTCGGATTCGCTGGTCGGGAGGCCATCGGAGAACTTTGGATGGAGAAGGAGAGAACCCGTCTGCGCCTCGCCACCGGACGCGAAGACGTGGAGAACTTGATCGCTGTTCCGCCCTTGGTCGCCCGCGATCTTTCCGCCCGCGGGTGCAACCAAAACGTCCTCATCGAGAACGATTTTTCATACGCAGCGGCGCACGGCATCGAGATGACCTTCAGTGAAGGAAACGTGTTCGCCCGAAATCGACTGGTCGAGAACGCCATCTGCGGCATCTGGGGCGGGTATTCCTCGGATACCTTGATCGCCGAAAACGAAATCTCGGGAAATGGCGGCATGGCCTACGGCTTGGAACGGGGCGGCATCAACATGGAGCATGCCTCGGGCAACCGGATCCTCAGGAATGTCTTCCGCAACAATAAATGCGCCGTTCACCTCTGGTGGGATGATGACGCCGCCCTGCTTCGATCCCCAGGTGTCTCGGGGAATTACCGAGGCGTCAGCGGCAATCTCATCGCCGGCAACCGGCTGCTCCTTGATGCCGACCATCCGTTCCGGCGATTGCGACCCGACGAAAAGCTCGTGGGCTTGCAGTTGCGGTGCGGAGGCGGCCCAGCCAAGGAGAAGATGCGCGACAATCGCTACGGAGCCAATGAGGTGGATCTCCGGGTGGCCCATGCTGTGGAACTTCTGTTGGACCCCGGCTGCGAGACGGTGCCGGTGGGTTCCGTCGCGCGCTACCGCATCCCCTCGGTTCGGCCCATCGGAAAGGCGCGTCCCGTGGGCGCCCGCGCCGCCTTGCGCGGACGCGACAAGATCCTCATGGACGAATGGGGGCCCTGGGACCATCAGCAGCCCCTGGTTCGACCCGTCAAAGGCGGCGTGGGAGAGCGAACGTGGGAAATCCGGGGCGCCACCGCAGCGCCGCGCGTCGCCTCCCATTCGCCTGGCCTGACCACACGATGGGAAGAGGGATCGGATCGTTCCTGGCGCCTCACCCTCGTGGGGCCGACCGGTGTGGTCCCCTACTCCGTGCGCGTCGTGGCACCCGGCTTGGATCGCGAGTTGGCGGGTGTCCTGGTGAACACCCAGTGGGACCTGACCTTCTTCCCGTGGACGATCGATCCGCGCCAGGACCTTGAAGGCTGGCGGCGCGGTGCCCTGGCTCCCGAAGCCGTTCGCACCCGGTCGCCCTCGATCGATTTCGCCTACGGCTGGGGGGGACCCAAGGATCAGACGCTGGGAGAGACGGTGCGAACGCGCGGCCCCGGGTCGGATCGTTTTGGCATGATCGGTTCCGCGCGCCTGCGGCTTCCCGCGGGCAAGTGGCGCTTCAAGACGCTCAGCGATGACGGCATTCGCCTGCGAATCCAGGGCCGGCCGGTGATTGAGAACTGGACCTGGCA
>JAEUHG010000278.1 GCA_016795425.1 Verrucomicrobiales bacterium | reverse complement strand
TCCATTCGCTGAGCTCACAGGCGCTCTCGGCCACGGCTTTGGCCTGGATTCCGTTGCGGAATGCGGCATCGCTGTGAGCCGCGTAGATCAGGGCGAGAGGCACCAGGGATTTCGCGAGCTGGGGTGCCATGTCGTGTTGCCCTTCGTTCTCCACCATTTTGCGGAAGATCGACGCGGCGGCCGCGAAATCGTCGATGGCAGGACGGACCAAGCCTTTGGAAAGCCGGAGGTAGCCGCGATTCCTGCGGACGGTCGCGGAGGAAACGGACAGTTCGGCATGTCCGCCGGTGCTGGTGGCCAGGCGGGCCCGGCTGAGCACGTCGATCGATTCACCGGTGAATCCGAGAGCGACATTCAAGCGCAGGTCCGGTTCGGAGAGGGGATCCTGGGTTGAGCCGAGAGTAGGATTCGCTGCGGAGGGGCTCTCGATCATCGGCAAGAGCTGCTCCCACGCCCGGTCGAAATCGGAGCTGGCGCCCTCGGGATCTCCCTGGGCACGGCGGGCGACCCCTCGACTATTGTGGGCCATGGCAAGGTCGAGAATCGAGGAGGCCGGGGTGGAGGGATGTCCCAGGCTCTGGAGAACGTCGATGGCACTGCCGTACTTTTGGCTGGCCGAAGCCAACTGCTGTTGTCCGAGGAGGGCGTGGCCTTGACAGAGCAGCCAGGTGGCGACTCGATGCCGATCGCTTCGGTTCACATTCGGACTCTTCGTCTGGTTCAGCGTTTCGATGGCCTTACCGAGATGCGTTTCTGCGTCGCCCAATTTTCCGACAAGAAAGCAGGCCACCCCGAGCCGGGCATGACTTTGGGCCAGGTTGAGGGACTGGTTGGTCCTGCCGAGATCGACGATGAGATGCTGTTGAATGCCGATCGCGGTCTCCAAGGGTGCCAGAGCGGCTTCGGGCTTGTTTTGGAGAAGCTGTGAGATGGACCAGAAATTGTAAGTCATGGCCAGGCGGCTGACGGCATCCGACTGGGGCGATTGGGTGGCGAGTCGTCGCTGAACATCGAGTGCCTTGCCGTAGTGCCAGGTGGCCTCGGGTTTGCTTTGAACCAGTTGGCGATGGCCGGCCGACACTTGCAGCGCTGCCCACTGCTCATAAGCGTCGAGGCCTTCCTTGGTCGCACCTTGAGCCACGAGGCATTCCGCCATGCGGCCCAAGACCGGCACGTGATTGGGATGGAGGGCATGGATCCGGCGATATTCGGCGAGCGCGGAGGTCCAGTCGCGGAGCCCGTAAAAAGCGTCAGCGCGAACTTGGATCACGCGAATGAGGCGGTGGCGTTCGACGTGGTGGCTGGGAGGCAGGGTGGCTTCCGCAGGTGGCGGCACTTCCGCCAACGCCTCAGCAAAACGTCCTTCAGCGTTGGCGAGGGTTGCCGTCGCGAGGCGACGCTCCTGTTCCTCGATAGGCGGAAGTTTCGCGCGCGGGCGGGATCGGTGGAAGGCCGCCAGGTTGGACTTTACCGTGGCCGCTTGGGCGACGACGGCAGGCTGAGAGATCCAACCCGATCCGGCGGACTCGGCAACGACCGGAGTGGCGCCGGGACGGGGTTCGAAAAGGTGCTGCGACTCATCCATCCGCTGCTGAAGCAGGTCGGCGGAGGAGATTACCGGATCAAGGTCGAGGCGCAGCCAGGTCGCCTTTCGCCCTGCAAAGCCCCCGATCATCAGAATGATCATCGCGGACAAGGCGAAACCCCATTTGAGGAAGGATTGGCGGTTTTGTTTAAGGCGCACGGACAATCAAAGGTCACGAACGGCAATCGTCGTCGATCGGGACACAGGCCAAGCCAGCCGAGAGGTGACCCTTCAGGCAAGCAGTTTTCTCAGTGAGAATCGCGCGCGGTTCGGGTCTGCCGGACCCGTCGATGTCCCGGAAACGAAGGGCAGGGCGTGGCGGTGAGAATCTCGATCACCATCGAGCCCGAAAGAATCGGGTGGGTCCGGAAGGGTCGATCGGCAGGAAACCCGAGACGGGTGCCCGAGGCTCATCCGTGAAAGGCCCGTCCGACGATGGGGAGGATTGCAGCACACCCAGATACCGAACGGTGAGGGCTGGACCTTCCCGGCGGATGTCGATGGAGGGAGGGGGCGGATCCGCTGACTGCGCATAGGCACGGACGGGACTGGTGGCGGCCATCGCGGGGTCGTTGAGCAAGTAGGGTGGGCCTTCTGACGGAGCCACCATCCATTCCAGGTTGGCGGGTGTGCTCAGGATCTGGGTGATCAAGCGAACCGGTATACGGCCCGGTGTGCCGACCTGGATCTCGAATGAAGTGGCGCTGGTTTCCTGGGTTGAGGTTCGGGACCGCGTGGCGAGCCACCCCTTTTGTGGGGGCGCCAGGCGGAGTCGGACGTCCGAGGACGATCGCAGCCGTTTGCCGTCGGTCTGACGTATCATGAAGGCAGGGATGGGGAGTTCGTTTGGCAATCCTCCCATGATGATCGGGTGATCGGGGCGATCATTGGCGACCACGACCGCGATGGCCCCGGCAGCGGCGGCATTCAGGACTTTTTCAAGGAAGGAACAGGCACCTCGATCCACTAATACGATGTGTCCAGCGACCGCCTCTGCATTTGCCAAACGGTCACCGCAACCTTGAGCGGGGGTGGCATTTGTGGCGGTGCCGAGGGCAGGGACCAAGTCGGCTTCGAGGGGAACAGAAGGTAGCGGGCCGAAGACACCGACGGCTGAGGGATCATCGCGGACGCTGGGGACAGCCGGGAGGGGACCAGCGACATCGGCGGGGGCGAGCACTGAGACCAGGGCTTCGGGAGGCTGATGGCCGACTTCGATCTTGAAGATGGAATCTGCGCTAAGTTGGAAGCGGTAGGTGTCGGCCTTGTCGACTTCGAGGAAGGTGGTGATTTCTACGGCGGTATTGTCGTAGGCCGACGAGGCAAAACTGGGCAAGCCAGGGAAGGTCACATCTCCCGGCCACTCGCCCTGGTACACCTCGGGGAGCACGGGGATGGGGGCTGCATAATTGATGGCAGCCTCTTCGTAGAAGAAACCGTCCTGCTCGAAGGCGAGCGAATGAGCCGAGGATCGGCCCACCGAACCGGCGAGCATGGATTCAGTCCACGAAAGGTCCGGTGGGACGTGGGTGCCTGTGCTGCTGGCTCCCAAGGGGGGTGGCAGTTGGTGCGCACGAACACGAAACCCACGCCTTTGGACCGCCGATGAGGGGAGCAGTACCGAGATCGAAGATCGCGATGTCGACCGTTGAACTCCAGAGTCATGCGAAGGGGTCGGTATTGGCGTGGCATGCTGACCGGCCCACGTGATCGATCCGATCAACAGGGCCGCCATCCAGGAAAACCAGGACAGCAGATTCACGGCGCCTGGGCAGGTTAAACCTGACCGGGCGCTGGGGCCGGGTGCAACCGAAGTCATGGCAATACGTGGGTTCGCCGCAAAAGCCCGCATCTGGCGGCCGAAGGGTGGGGTCGAGCCGCGGCTTTTGGGCGATGGATCGTGTCAGCGATTCCAATGGACTCGGAAATCGCTGCCGGCGAACCGGCGCACTTGTCGCCCATCTCCGGCGAGGTGTCCAGAGGGCGTCCTGCGCTGTCGGGCAGGAAAGTTGGCGTCAGTTCCTCGGAACCAGCCCGAAATGCCATTGGCAGCACCGTAACGGCCGGAGGGCTGGGATGACCTCCAACTTACGGACGGGGCGCTTCGAGAGTGAGTTCTTTGGCGTCCGCTGGCACCTCGAATTCCTGGGTGGGACCTCCGGGCCAATGAACGATGAGCGGCGAAGGGGCAGACCGGGATGGTCGCGCGAGCACTTGCACGAGGCTGTCCTGGGAAAGACAGCCGCCGCCGGCGTGCAGTTCCCGGATCGGACCCAATCCGCTGGCGAGTCGCCACTGCAGGCGCGCACCGACGGCCGCAGGGTTGGAGGAAGGGCCTTTGAGTCGAATGCGCACACCAGGAGCGCCCGATTTGTTGCGGAACAGACGGGTTTCGGCGCCATTCTGACCGACCACGAGATCCAAGCGCCCGTCCTGATCGAAGTCGGCTACGGCGGCTCCACGTTGTTCGCCATAGATTCGAATGCCGGTTTGGTGGCCGGAAGCCGCCCGGAATCCGCCGTTGCCGTTGCCGAACATCCAGACTCCGATGCCGCCATCGAACCTTGGCAGGTAAGGGCGGCAGGCAAAGAAGTTTTGAGCCAGGAAGGCGTCTTCATGGCCATCGCCGTTGGCGTCGCCGATCGCAATGCCGAAGACGGGGGCGAGTTGGGCTTCGAAGGGCAGGGCCGTGGCGACAAAGTTCGAACCGCGATTCAGCAGCACCGCCGTCTCCAGCCAGGATGTTTCGAGAGTTTTGGCGCGCGCCAGCCCTTCGCGGAGCAGCGCCGGAAGATCCGCCTGACCGAAGTCGGCATGGGTTCGGAACCGCTCCCGCAGGTACGGCAGCGCGGCCGCCAGAGTGGTGAGGGGTTGGACGGGCCGATACTGGTCGGCCGCTCCATCATGCCAGGCTTGGATCACATCATAAACGCCGTCGTCATTGAAATCGCCGTGGTACAGGCGCAAAGGCGCGGCCGCTCGGCGATCCGGCACCGGCGGCTGTGTGCTTCGATAGGTTTCGTAGGCCGTATTGCGTCCCCAGTTGCCGGCGATGAAATCCATGCGCCCGTCCGCATCAAAATCGCCGGCGGCGATGGAGTTCCAGAAGCCCATGAGCCCCATCAGTCCGTAGGCTTCGGTCGCATCGGTGAACTGACCCATTTGCTGGAGTAGAAGCCTGATCGGGCCGGCGTCGCTGGCGAGGGCCAGGTCGGCATCACCGTCACCATCAATATCGGAGAACGTCGCGCCGCTGATGTTGCCGATGCGATCGAGGACGCGACTTCGTTGCGGATCGTAGACGAACCGGTCCTGGTCCTGGAGGTAAAGATAGAACCGTGAAGTGGCCGGGGACGGCCAGTGTCCCGGGACGGCTCGGCCACCCACGAAAAGGTCGAGATCCCGGTCCCCGTCAATATCGGCCATCGCCATGGGGCCGATGCTGGATTCGAAAGCGGCGGCCCATTCGCGGGCGACGGGTTGGGTCGGGGTCCAGCCGATCACGGCCGAGCCAAGGCTAGCGCCGTCCTCGTAATTTGAGGTGGCGGCGACCACTGCCACGCGGTTGGAGGATTGGACCCAACCGAGCAGACCGGTGATGTCCCTTGGTTGTGCGGGCAACCTTTGTGCGGGAGGCCACGGTTGGAATTGCCCTCCCCCTTCGTTGCGAAAGATACCGAGAGCCGAACCTTTGCCGGCGCCGATCACCAGGTCATCCCTTCCATCATGGTCCAAGTCGACCCACGCAACTCCGGGGCCCGGTTGGCTGAGTTTAATGGGAAGCAACGGTTGGCGGCTCAAGTCGTCGTAAGCCTCTTCGCCGTGGCGGTGCTGCAACCGCGAAGTCAGGTCTTCGAAATAGGGTTCCGATTCCGTTCCGGCCGCCGCGGGCGCGACAGGGAGGGAGGCCTGCGGAGGGTCGGGGGGTTCACGGATCTCCACGATGGCATTGGGTGCAAGGTTGGAGAGGATCGATTGGCTGCCTCGCGGCCAGTAAACGCGGGCGGTCAGCAGGCCGGCCGTTCCAGTGGCGAAGGTTCGCATCGAGTCATCACCGGAGAGATACCGTCCCCCGGCGATCATCTCGCTACTCTGCGACACCGGGCCGCCCTCAATGAGGATGCGGGCACCAATGCCCCGGGTATTGGGAGGCAAGCCGGCCAGCCGAATGCCGAGGCGCGGTGATGCGGCGTCGTTGCGATAAACCGCGGCGGCCTCGTTCAGATTTCCGACCAACACATCGAGATCTCCGTCGTTGTCGAGGTCGGCAAGAGCGAGGGCTTGGGAGACGGCCGCCAAATGGAATCCCCACGCTTCACTGGCGTCCGAGAAGGTGAGGTCCTGTTGGTTGCGAAACGCGAGATTGGGTGTGGCAAGGCGGGGGAAGATCTTGCGGGCCTCGAAGATTTCGGTGTCGGTCAGACGTCGGCTGGCGCGCGCGGCCTTGAGGCGGTCGGCGGCGTCGAGCTCGCGGGCGGCGCGCTCCATGCCGTTGGCCACCAGCACATCCTCCCAACCGTCGAGGTCGACATCGAGAAAGGCACAGGACCAGGACCATTCGGTCGCCACCAGGCCGGAGTACTGGGCGATCTCCGTCCAGGTCCCATCGCCACGGGACAGTTGGAGAGTGTTCTGCTCGATTTGCGGGCGGTCGTCATAGCGCCCGATGACGGGGCGATGAGGAAAGGCCTCCCTCACCCACCGCATGCGCATGGAATGATCGCGGCTGAGCATTTCGAGCACCAAGAAATCGTCGTGGCCATCGCGGTTGATATCGGCGAAATCGACGGCCATGGAGGAGAGGCTGGTGCGTCGCAGGGCGAGGTCAGGGGCGAGTTGGAACCGGCCGCCTCCCAGGTTGATCCAGAGGCGGTCTGGCGACTGGAAATCGTTGCAGACATAGAGATCGGGGAGGCGATCGTGGTTGACGTCATGGAACATCGCGGCCAGGCCCCAGTCGCGCGGAGGCTCCGACAATGGTTTGCCGGCAGCGTCGAGGAAGGCCCCATTGGTCCAGGGGATTTCCGCGAAGCGGGCGCCGCCTTCGTTGCGGAGCCAGACATCGGGTTCGCCGTTTTCCTCGATGCCACCGAGGTCATTGACGACAAAACGATTTTGGAATTCGGGATCCGAAGCCGGACGCCCATTCACCGTTTCGACCACGGTTCGTTGGTTGACCTTCTTGAAGGTCATGCGCGTCGACGGCATGTCCATGAGTGCCCGCGTGCGATAATTGGCGACATATAGGTCAAGGTCGCCGTCGCCATCGATGTCCGCGAGCGCGGCAGTCATGGCGCCGCCGATGCGATTCAGGGCGGGCTGGGGCTGGCTGAAGCGGGCCTGTCCGTCGTTGATCAGAAGAAGGGTGCCCTGGCCGAGTGTGTTGACCACGAGGTCCAGGTCGCCGTCGCCGTCCAGATCGGCGGCCGCCGCCCCGGTGCAGTCAAAGCCAGGGAGTGCGGCTCCCGCAGGTTCGGCGATGTTTTCGAATCGCCAATCGCCGAGATTGCGGAAGAGGGCGTTCTCATTCTGAAAGCCGCAGAAGTACACGTCGACCCAACCATCGCCGTTGAAGTCGCCGGTGGTGATTCCGGATCCGTTCAGGAGGACTTGGTTGGTGAGGTGGCGGGACTCGGGGATCTGATTGGTGAAATCCAGGCCGGTTTGAGCAGCGGCAAGCCGTGTGAAACCGGCACTTCGGCCGGGGATCACGGCGGGTTTTACTGGCGCGCTGCGAAAACCGTTGCCTTCCGTCCAAGCCAGGGGAGACGCGGTGGCGTGTTGGATGCAGACGACCGCCACCGTGACACTCAGCCACGAGGACGTGAAGGCTCTCGATTCCGTGGGCACCATGCGGTACCCGCATCCTGCGTGGCTTGGGGGGGCGGAGCAATACTCCGGGAACCGGTGGATGCAGGGAGGGCTGGTGGTCCGACGCCCTCTATTGCAGGAGACCCTTCCCGTGTTGCGACCGCGCGACGGTCGCGGTGACCGGTTCGGATTGGCGGATGATGATGGGAACGATCGACACCGAGGCGCCCGTACGCTCGCCATGGGTTGACTTTCGCGGACATCCGCCTTCGCAGTATCGAAATCATTTCGTGTCAGGATAGATAGGCGTCATTGAGTTGAGGATTTGCGATATGCATGTAGCGGAATACTACTTTGGATCCGAAGTGGACCTTATTCATGGATGACATCGGAGAGTAGGTGGCGGATTGGTCTTCGACCACTCACAGTTTGACGAACCCTGCCGATTCATGGTTAGTGAGAACGTCTGTTATCCGGGTGTGGTGCCCTGCGAGAGAACCGCGAGGCCTCACCAACCATGCGCTGGAGACGGTCGTGCCTGGCACGAAAGGCAAGCGCATGGTTTCAATCGCTCCATTATTCTGCCGACGTTGGCGGCTCCTGGCTGCGTCGGGTCTCCTTCTTTTGGGACTTTTTCGCGGTGCTACCGCACCGGGTGCATCGATCGGCTTCGCCGGGGCCGATCTCACCACTCACGGCGCCTGGCGAACGGCGTCCCTTGCCAAGCCCATGGATGCCGATGGCGACAACCGCTATGGCACGGAGGGGTACCTGGTGGTGACGAGTAGGGATGGTGATTTGATCAAGAATCCCGCCTATGCCACAGCGCGGCGACTTGCTTCTGCGGTCCGTCGAAACAGCGATGCGGCGCGCCCCGTATTTGCGACCGTGGATCACCCGAGGGAGGGCGCCGTCGAGGTCGGCTTGTGGGCGAGCCAGGGTGGGCTCGATGGCGAGGAGCACGATCTCGTCGAGATTGCCGTGAATGGATCGGCGAACTTTCGACTGGGCGTGATGGTGGATGGCGGCAACACCCTGGACGCCGCTCCGCGCGATCTGCGATTGCGGCAGGTGGCGGGGGGAACGAGCGACAGCGGCCTGATCTATTCATATCGCGAGCCGGACCAGACGGTGGACTGGTATTTCTTTGATGTGCGAGGCGCGCAACCGGGCGATGTCTTCCGGCTGTCGGGGACCAACCGCCGTGACGGGACTCCGTCCCAGGACGAGAGCGGCTTCAGTGCGCTGATGTTTGATCGAGTGGAACCCGAGACCCTCGCCCTTCGAATGGTTGCCGGACTTACCCTCACCGGATCGGTGGGCGCGCTGTACGCTGTTGAATACCGCGACGACCTGGGGGATGGCGCCGACGCTGGCGACTGGCGAATCCTGGATTACCTGCGACTGCCCGCGAGTCCCTACGTCTGGATCGATCGCACCGGCGAAACGAGTCGCCGGTTTTACCGGGCGACACCGGTACAGAACCCGCCCGGCCTTGTGTTTGTGGATCCCGGGACCTTTCTGATGGGAAGCGCGGTGACCGAGGAAGAGCGGTGGGAATCAGAAAACCAGCAGACCACGGTTGTCCTGACGCGTGGCTACTGGATTGGGAAATACGAGGTCACTCAGGCCGAGTACGAGGAGGTTGTCGGGGAGAATCCCAGCACTTCCGTGCGCGCACCGAATCATCCCGTGGAATCGGTGAGTTGGTTCGACGCCATGGATTACTGCGCAAAACGGACGGAGCTCGAACGGGCTGCCGGACGGATTCCCACCAACGCCAAGTATCGTCTGCCGACGGAGGCGGAGTGGGAGTATGCCTGCCGCGCCATGACGACCACCCGATTTCCCTACGGCGACGATCCGGGCTACAAATTGCTCCTCCAGTACGCGTGGTTCTACGACAACAGCGATGGCCGCAGTCATCCGGTGGGGCAGAAGCTGCCGAACCCCTGGGGCATCCATGACATGTCGGGCAACGTCACTGAGTGGTGCCTGGACAATTATGTCTCGTACCTTCCCGGTGGCACCCTGATTGATCCGGTCCGGTCCGGACCCAGTCAGCGCCGGCCATTGCGCGGTGGCGCCTGGCGCTATGACGGGAATCCCTGCCGGTCGGCGGATCGCGACGATTCCAGTCCATCGGTGAAACGCGACTTCATCGGGTTCCGCGTCGTGCTGGTGCCAGAGACGTGACGCTGCGGCGTGAGGTTCAATTGAGTCCTTAAGCGGCCAAAGGGGCGGGTCGCATCCGCGTCGGCGGGGACTGCAGGACCAGTTGGCCTTGTTCAGCGGCCGTCGTGACCGGGTCCTGGGGTTCCCAACTCTTGGCCGAACGCACCGCGTCCCGCATGCGCGCGAACCACCAGCGGGCCGCGCCGGTCCTGCGGGGATGTCGCGGCCCAGGCCGGGCGGGACATCGGGTGCTGGCGGCAATGCCCATCTCCATCTGCATCGCTCCCATCGAGGTCGAGGTCGAGATCGTCATAACGCGGGTCATCCTGACAGGACCGCATGGACATCCGTGGTCCATGGGGAGGGGCGTTTTCCAATATTTGGACACGTATTGAGATCCTGAACCAGGACGGGAAAGCCCTGCCGCAGCGCGACCGGGCCCACCTGGATGGGAATTGGATCCAATCAGGTGGCCCTCGTCGCGCTGCGACGAGGTGTTCAGGGTCCGACGGTTCATGGGGTGCCGGCTTCTGTTGAGGTTGTATTCGTTTCGGAACTGGATCTCATCATTCGACCTGCTTAACTTCGATCGACGCCCTCAGGGAATCCATCCCCGGCCCAGCATCCGGGAACGATCTCCGACCACGGATCGCTACCTAACATGAACGGCGAAAACGACGAATCGAACGATGTCGATGCCCTGGAGCGCTTTGAACGGTTGGTTTCCTCCGAATGGAAGCGCTTTGGAGTCTTCGCGGCGGCCCTCTTGGTGACCTGGTTCACCGGCCTGGAGCCCACACTGCAGAACGCGCGCCGGACTCTTCGGTCGTTGTCCGTGATCAACTCGAAGATCCAGGATGGCGAGAACCTGGCGCGGCAGATTGCGCGGCCTTTGATCTTGGAGGAATCCGAGATTCGGGCCCTCGAAGATCTTCAAAAGAGGTATCCGACACCCGACGACAGGGCGAAAGCTCGCGCACAACTGGTGTCGCTGCATCAAGCCGCGGTTCGAGTGAATGAGAGGCTTGCGGGAGCTACCAATAAGGCTCAGGTGTCGGACATTCTGAGGTCGCTCCAATTTACCACCAACAGGAACGAGCCGGTGTTCTTAATGGCCATCAGGTTGGGGGTGCGCCTCGACCGGATCGGTGGCGAGCAGACCAATGTCCAATTCTACTCCAGTCAACTGGCCGATGAGATCGGGTCAAAACTCGAGGCCTGGGACGAGAAGGTGGCCGGGTTGCCCACATTGAAAAATCGACGCGAGAATCTGGTTAACCAACGCGCGGAGGCCGAAGTGCTGTTGACCGGTCTGCAGTCGGAACGGGCAGTTCTCCTGAAGAAGGCGGAGGAACGGGATGCCAGAGTCGCCTTCGAGCTTTTCGGACTGAATCTCCAGATTCCCCCGATACCTGCGGGCATCATCTGGCTTGGGGTTTCGCTGTCTATGCTGGCGAGCTCAAGCTTCGGCAGATGCGCCTTGGAGCGGTCGTTGGGCAGTCTTGCGGAGGACACGCGACGGAAGTTGAGGGGCCAGACTCCGATCGGGGTCAAAGTCATTTGCCCCGACCTGTTTACCGACCGATCCGTGGCCGGCGCCCTGGCTTCCATCGGTCTGCCCCTGTGTGTGCTGGTCCTGCAAATTCGGGTGGCCTGGATCCTGATTGAGATCCATCGATTTCAGGGTAACTGGAATTCTTGGTGGTTGCTCACCGCTGCGGGTGTGGTCGGGGTGTTGCTGAATTCCTGGCTGCTGGGTTGGTGGATTTTTGGCATCCGATGGGAGCAGGCTCAACCGCGCCGGATCGCTGCCTGGTGCGTCGCGGGCGCCTGTCTGGCGGCGGCTGGATTTGCCTTCGTCGCCCAACATGGGAAAGGCAGTGATTCCGTTGCGGCGTTCCACCACCTTTGTATTTGGGCGATGTTGGGTGCCTGGTGTGGGATGGTCCTCGTGATGGCACGCTCGGTGCGCCTTCCAGAGCGGGGCCCCCAAAGAATCGGGTCAGTTGGACTCATAATGGTCTCGAGGCGAGGGGTGTTCCGGATGGCGACCTCATCATTGGTGATGCTGGCAGGCGTGTCGTTCGGGTTGCCGGCGCTGATAGCCAGGCTTCGGCGAACCCCACCATCGCCACCGGGCGGAACGTTCTTTGCGTGCGTTGAAGAGAGATCGCGTGCGGTCGTGTTTCATCACAGTTCCGACGAGAGAAGGAAGGCCCGTCGGCGAGCTCAAACCTACTCGGACACCTCTCTTTCGGCGCAAGAGGGCGGTTCTGCACCCATTCTACTTCAAATCCGGGCCGAACCGCGCTTGGGATCCCGCGAAACCACGGCGTTTGTGAGTGGTTATGTCCAGCACGCCGTGAAATTCGTTGGTTTGCTGGGTTCATCTCCGGACGCCTCCTATCGATGGATTCGGCGCCTCATGGAGGAGCGTGCCGCGGAGCGCTGGGCGCGCCTCGAAACGGTGAGTCGGATCTTCACAGTGGCGAATGGAGCATTGCTGCGCGCGGATTTGTTGGTCTCCATGCTTCGGCAGCCTAGCGAACCGTTTGCTCAGTACCTCGTTGGTCGGCTATCGGCCGGAATTCGGGAGAAATTGGCGGATCCCCGATCGCCTTGGACCGCCGGCGAACGGTTGAGACCTGAGCTCCTCGCTTGGCTGAATCACCTCGTGACGGGAGAATCGTTGGCGCGCGCCGCGTTGAAAGCCGGCCTGGCGTTGGGCACGGAGTCGGCACGCTTAGCGACCCCGTGGCCGGAAGGAGCCTGTATGGCCCGCCTCAATCGCTTCGTGCTCAGTGACACCCTGCCTGAAATCGTGGCTCGGCCCACGGTCAATTCCAACGCCTGCGACGAAGTCGACCTGGTGGACGAACTCACCGAGGCGATCAACCGGATTGTCGAAGGCAACAGTGTTCTGGACGACGACGCGCCGTGGACCGACAGCGAAATCCCGGCAGAGATCCAGCGGGTTCTGGAACGCGGTGGAACAGGGGTGGAACAACAGCGCGCCAATCTTCAGTTGATCGCTCAGGCGTTTCCACGGTTTGTCCGTCTCCGTCCGTTGCCGCGACGCCGCGTTGCGTTGTCGGAGGCGTCGAGGGCATTCGAGTCCGAAGTCCTCAATCTGCTGGCCAAAGGGGTGGATGTCGCGCGCACCGACATGGCTTGCCGGCTTCTGCTTTCTGGCCTGGTTCATGACGCCATCTACAAGGACCGAGTTTCGGGGCCGACGAATCCGGAGTACTTGAGCTTTCGCCTTTACGACCTCCTGGCCGGCCTATGTGTCAGATTTCGGCACCACGAACACTTCGCGTCCTTGTTGGCGTTTGTTGAACGATTGGGCCCCGAACAGAGGATCCTGTTTCGCGATCGGGTGGCCAAATGGACCGATCCGCGCGGGGCATGGAGATTTCGATGGCGCGACCGTGAGACTCCCATAAAATGGTCTAACGATTTGGGCTGGGTTGTCTTCTAAGAAAGGATATCCCCACCGGGGAAGGCGGGTCGGTGCAATTCCGACCCCAACCCAAAGCCCCTGTTTGGAGTCGAACAGGGGAAGGGTCGCGTTGCAGCGCCGGTCGGAAACTTCCGACGCCCCCGGCCTGGGCCGTCCCACAGGGTTCGGTGTTCGTCCGAATCGCGGTCTTGGTGCTGGCTCGTCGACGGTGGCGGGGGCATTGTCCACCCATGATTCTGAGCGCCGCGGAACTCGAAGCGCTGGTGTCCGTCCGGCATGCGTCTCCCCACGATTTGCTGGGCATGCATCCGCTGGGACATCGGCC
>JAEUHG010000256.1 GCA_016795425.1 Verrucomicrobiales bacterium | reverse complement strand
TCAAAGCCTACAATTTCAAATTGGCCCGAATGCCATTCGGGCCCATGGCCCCGTTGGACCTTCCCCCATCCCCTGCCGAACCCTTTCAGGCCCATGCGCCGACCATCGACCGCCTGCTGAAGCGGTATGCGCCGTTCAGTTCATGAAGTCGCGCCGCTGTCCGAACCCGAAATGCAACCCGCCGATTGCGGGTCTGAGGAAGGAGAAGGATCCTGCGCATCATTCTAGCCACTTCAATGCCGCCATCGGATCGACCCTTGAGGCATGGCGTGCAGGGATCCAGCAAGCCAGCATCGTGGTCGCCAGCAACAGGACAGCCAGCATAGCGAGTAGAATTCCTGAATTCAGCGGGATCTCGGGCACCACCGCGGCCAACAAGCGCGTGGTGGCCAAAGCGCCCACAGTCCCCAACACGACTCCGAGCACACCCAGGCGAAGCCCCTGTCTCAGCACCAGCCAGAGGACTCCGAGCTTGGTCAATCCCAAGGCCATTCGAATGGCGATTTCGGGGACCCGCCGCGCCATCGAACAGGAGATGACTCCGTAGATCCCCAAGGCGGCCAGCAGCAGTCCCAGCGCGGCGAACACCGCCAGCAACCCGCTCAGGAGATCCGCCTGCGCGAGTTGGCGGTCGACCAGAGAACGCGCGGTGGCGATCTCCGCCAATGGCAGATCCGGATCAACATCGCTCATCAAGCGGCGCATGGCCGTCGCGAGAGATTCGACGTCCCCTTCGTAGCGCAACATGACCGTGATCCAACGATGCGACTGCTGCGCCATGGGGCGATACACTTGAAAGGCGGTGTCCGGCCCGCGGAGATTGCCTGGGAACCGAATGTCGTTCACCACCCCGACAATCTCCTCCCAGCGCGGATCCTGCGGATCACCGCTGCCTATGCGCCTGCCCAGGGCGCTTTGTCCGGGCCAGAAGTATCGGGCCATCGCCTCGTTGACAATGGCTACGGCAGGTCGATCCGAGGTGTCATCCAGATCAAAGTCACGTCCTTCCTGCAATCGCATACCCATCGCCTCGAAATAGCCCGGACACACCGTCTCTCGATGAGTCAGCGGAAATTGGCCTGCCCCCGGAAGCGGTCGGCCTTCCACAGCGAAATCCGCGCTGCCGAATCCCCAGATTGGAAGCATCGACCCCATGGCGACTCGATGGACTCCCGGCAGCGCGGCCATTCGTTGGCGGAGTTGTTCCCCGAAAGAACTCCGCGCCTGCAGGGATTCGTACTTCGCCGTACTCAAGGCGATCTGCGCCGTCACGAGCCCGTCCACTCGCCAACCCTGGTCTCGCTGCTGGTGGCCATGTAATCCACGCAGGAACGATCCCGCGCCGCAAAGCAGGGTCAGGGCAAAGGCGACCTCGCCCACGATCAGAGAATGTCGAAGTCGCTGATGGGCGAAACCTTCCGTGCCTCCGCGAGGGTTGAGGTTGAGCACCGCGCTGACGGCGGTTCGCGAAGCCAGCCACGCCGGCACGGTTCCCGAGAGAACCACGGTTACCACTGCGCAAAACGCCGCGAAACCCAGCACCGCGGCATTCACCGGAAATTCCAGGCTTGAGTCCTGGTAGACGCCCCGTAGCTGACGTTCCATGGGAGGCACGACAGCGACATCGATCAAGACACCGAGCGCCACCCCCAGCGCCGCGAGAACCAGGCTTTCCAGCATTAGCTGCCATGCCAACCGGCCGGCTCTGGCACCCAACGCCGCCCTTACCGACAGTTCGCGCGAACGCGCTATCAGTCGCGTTAATTGCAGGTTCGCCAGGTTGACACAGGCGATCAGGAGCACACAGAAAGTCAGCGCCGATGCGATCCCTAACATGCGCCGGTTCGTCGGATCGGTCGCCGAATCCAACAAGCTGATAACGCGCAGCCCAATGCCCGCGTTGTTGCCCGGATGCGCCTTGGCCAGTCGCGCCGCCACAGCGTCCATATCCGCCCGCGCCTCCCGCAAGGAAACACCCGGCTTCAGACGGGCAATCTCGCTCAGAAAATTGTTGCCCCGTTCCGCGCGTTGGTCGGCCGTCCAACCGATGGGTTTCCAAAGGTCGACGGAATTGAACAGGCGATGTCCGAAATCGGGTGGCATCACGCCAATCACGGTCACGCTCTCACCATCCAGCCTCAAGGTACGGCCGAGCACGTTGGGGTCGCCCGCGAATCGGCGTTGCCAAAACCCATGGCTGATAACCACGACCTGGTTCCGGCCTGGCGTATCATCCTCCGAGGCGAAGACTCTTCCCACTGCGGCCGTCACACCCAGTGTCCGAAAGTAGTCTCCCGTGGCCAGAATGCCCAATACACGGTCTGGCGGACCCCCGGTTCCCGTCAAATTGAACGGCCACCAAGTGAAGGCCGTGATCGAACTGAAGACGCGGTTCTGGGTCTGGTGATCCAGGAAGTTGGCTGGCGAATGGGGCCAGTCCTGCGATTGCGGAGAAGTGCGGAACACGCGCACCAACCGCTCGGAATCGGGATACCGCAACGGCCGGATCACGGTTCCGTTCACGATGCCGAACATCGCCGTGTTCACTCCTATGCCCAACGCCAGCGTCAGTATGGCTACGGCGGCGTAGCCGGGATTCTTGAGCAACTGACGAATGGCAAATCGGAGATCAGCCATGCGGACCGAGGATGTGGGGGCTTGCTATCACATCCGATAGACACCGACCCATCGTGTTTTGTATACGCCGCAGTGGAAGAGTTTAATCAGCCGAACGTGACGCTTTGCGGCTGCCTGATGTCGAACCAGTGAAGTCGCGGAACGGATCGTCATCCGCCCCCTCCAACCGCGCCGCGTCAACCGGTGGCAGCGAGAGCGTCATCGGCGAGTGCAATCTTCCGACTCGCTAGTGATGTGATCCGGATCAGGGAGGATCAGGTCGGAACGAGTTTGATCGACGCGTGATGGCGGGTAATAGGCGTCCGCCGAAGCATCAAGGCCATTCCACATAGGCGACAAGTTTGGCACGCAACTCGTCGATCAACTCGGCCTGCATGAAAACGTAGTCGTCGGGAATGTGGAGGCAGACGGCTCGCTTGTGCTGCATGGCCTCTGGAAACT
>JAEUHG010000252.1 GCA_016795425.1 Verrucomicrobiales bacterium | reverse complement strand
CGTCCGATTACCGGTCCTTCACGTATGGGTATGCGGTGACGTCCCATGCCGCCCAGGGAAAGACCGTGGACGAGGTCGTGGTCGTGGCATCCCGGCGATCATTGCCCGCCATTCACCGCGAACAGTTTTACGTGTCGATCTCCCGGGGTCGTGACGAGTGCCAGATCCTGACCGACGACCGCGAGATGTTGCGTCGGCAGATTGGGCGGTCGAGTGCCCGGGTGGCGGCGGTTGAGGCGACCCAAGGGCTGGCATCCCGGCGCCCTGCTCTTCAACGGGCGATCCAGTGGGCCACCCAGCTGCCCGTGCTCATGCGCCAGTGGATCCGCCAACCCCAGCGCCAAAAGACCACGCATCGTCCCCGGATAGCTCCCGGATTTCGTCAGCACCACACCAACAAACCAAACCTACGCGTATGCATATAAACCAAGATGAAGCCTCCGACCCGGTGCCTAAGAACCTGGAGTGTTGTACGATGGGAGGATCGCATGTGTTCTGCCTGATCGTCGTAACCGACGACGAGCAGACCCACCTGATCCCGACCGCGCACCTGATCGGGGTGGTCATTGATCTGCGAGCACCGGACTCCACACCGCACGAGATCAACCGTGAGCGGGCGGTCCTGCGCTTTACCGAGGCGGAAGTGACCCTTCGTGGACGTCGGTTAAACCGTCTCGCCGAGTCGTTGGCCACCAACAAGGTGCTCCGAGTGCGCGCCGTGCCGCCCATGAGTGTCAACGCCCAGACCAAAGATCTCCACATCACCTCTGTCTCCGTCCGTTGGACCTGAACCACCCATCTAATCTTATGAATCATGAATCGATCAAACCACCCATTGGAATGCCGATGGCGGCGCGGATTCCGTCGGAGGAAGTGGCGAGGCTGATCGGCTTCGCTCGACACGACATCCCCATTTTGACCCGGGCCGGATTGCTTAAACCCCTGGGCCATCCGCCTTCCAACGGGGTGAAGTACTATTCCCGGCGGATGGTGTTGGCACTGGGTGACAATGACACCTGGCTCGCGAAGGCCACCGATGCCGTCGTGCGCTACTGGGCCCGCAAGAATGGACGTCGGCGCAAGACGCCGGAATCCAGGGAATCCCATGAGGTGGAGGCCTAGATCAAAGTAGCCGTGGCGGCCATCGGAATCCGATGAGTTCGAGGACCAGCGTGGAATGAACAACCGAGGGCTGGACTGGGTCCGAAGCGGTAGGACTCAGGGTCCAGCCCCTCTTCACTTGCGGAGGCGTTTTCCCATGCGAGAGTGACCGCAACCAGCGGGTGACGCCCGGGGTTAGATCCACCACGCAAAAGCGGTGCCGAAACAGACCCGCCCTGCGAAGTGACGGGCACGAAGTGTCGAGACGGGAGTCGATACGGTAAAGCCCAGTGGCCGATCAGGCCGCGACCCCGGTCCAGTCATCGGGCAACAGGCGATAAGGGACTTCCTCCGCCACCCGCTTGGATGGGATTTGAATCGGCGCAGTGTCAGGAGTCCGAGCTCGGTACGGCACCGTTTCTTCCCGGACAAGGCCTGAACGATCATCATCATCATCGAGCGGACTGCGAACCCCGATGCCTGGTTTGGACATGACGTGGGTATAGATCTGGGTCGTCTCCACGCTGTTGTGGCCCAGGAGTTCCTGGACACTGCGAAGGTCGGTTCCTCGTTCCAGCAGATGGGTGGCAAAGCTGTGGCGCAACGTGTGGCATCCGACCGGCTTGGTGAGTTGAGCCAGCTTGGACGCCGCTTTGACCGCTCGTTGGACTGCGGTCTCGTTGGCGTGATGACGTCGAATGATGCCGGAACGCGGATCGATCGACAGACGTTTGCCGGGGAAAACCCACATCCACGTCCACTCCTCGCCGGCCTTGGGGTACTTGCGTTCCAACGCATCAGGCAACTGGACCCCCGGCAGACCGGTGGCGCGATCGGACTCCCACAGAATCTTCACCCGGGCCAGGTGGGTCATGAGTGGTTGGCGTAACGACTCTGGCAGCATGACCGTGCGATCCTTGTTCCCTTTTCCTTCCCGGACCGTGATGAAGCCGCGATCGAAGTCGACATCCTTGACTCGGAGTCGGAGCCCTTCCATGAGCCGGAGCCCGGTGCCGTAGAGCAATC
>JAEUHG010000189.1 GCA_016795425.1 Verrucomicrobiales bacterium | reverse complement strand
CCGTCAGTCGTGTGCCCAAGGACGGATGACGATTCTCGCACAAGGCATCGAAGGCCTCGCGACTCACGGAATGCGTGAGCCCCAATCGCACCGCCCCTTCGCCGATCCATTCGCCCGGACGTATTTCTCCGGCGGCATAGTAATCGTTTTGCGACAGGTGCTCGGAAAAGTACCCCTTGGCACCGGCGAGATTCTTATGAACGACGACGCTCATCATGGATTGGCACTCCCCATTCGTAGGTTCGATGGCCGAGGATGGACGAAGTGAAGTCGCCAATTGTGCGCGATACGCACAATCGTCTGACGCCCTGAATCGCAGGGAAGACTTGGCAACTCCCATGGCTCCCGATCCTGCTCAGGACAGTGGGATCCTTTGGTGCACCAGGTACACAATCGCCCGGCATTGGGCAGAGGGACCGTCTCCGCTTCGTCATGGAAACGACGATGCCTCAATCAACCGAATGGCATGGTGTCCGGACGACACAACCGGTGGACGCCCTTTGAATCAGGGACGAAGGCTCATGGCGGAACGAATCGCAGCCACGATGTACATCCCTTGCCATCACGGACCGAGGCTGCTCTGAAATGCTGCCTCGGGATCTATGGAGGGTTAGACACCATCCCCTAAGCCCGGGGGCTTGGGAACCAGGTCGCGGTGGGAGCACCGTTCAAAGGCGACAAAAGGCGTTCAACGATTTGACGCTTTTGAACGCCTTTGAACACCCCGGGGCATGTGCTTTTTGAACGCCTTTTGCCGTCTTTTGCCGCCATTGAACCGTCGTCCATCGCCCCTTGGAATGACTCTTCGAATGCCCGGCGACCACTCACCGCCTGCTTTCTAACGGAGTGGCTCAATGAGCCGATAAGGTCATCGGCCAATGGATGGCCACTCGAAATCCGGATCCAAACGCCAAGGGACTGGCCGCGCCTACCACTGCGTCCTGGAACCGCATTTTGAGCGGATCCGGCAACTGCGCCGTCAGCGGATGACGTGGCGCGAGATTGCCGAGCGGCTCAACACTGACCTCGGATTTCAGGTCACTCTCCGCGACGCCTACCGCTGCGCAAAGGTCGATGGACGATATCTACTCCGATGACCTAATATCCAGAACGAGCCTCCCAAAATGGCGATCGATGTCGTCCCGGGCTCCGGGACACAATTGACGCTGAAGGGCTGCAAGCCGTTGAGTTCACCCGCTCGGCCGGCCCCAAGATAGACAAAGACGTCAATGGGAGCGGACTCACCTCGGCACGTTGACGACTCCCAATCCGGTCCGTTGTAGGCCCGCATGATTACGGTCGCCTTATCATCAATTGAGACGTTGGGGATGTCCACGATCATTGGCTGGACATACCCTAGGGTCTCGGGATGACTGTCGCGAAATACCGTCGTCGGGAAGAGCGGTATTAGCTCACCGACCGGTGTTCCTTGTGGGCCGCCGTAGAGTTGCGCGGTAAATCCCCGTCCGACCGGGGTGCCGTCTGAATAGATGACGCGGGCGTAATTCACCACGCCATAGCCCGTGCTGAACAGAATGGTGCCTTGGGCTCGACTGGATATGGCAGCACCGACGAAAATCAATGCAACAAGCCGAAACGCAGTCTTCATGGATGTGTCTTGGTCAATTGAACGATTCTAATTCATACCGATACGCGTCAACACGGTGTAAATATTAGGCGAGTTGTGCGGCAGCAAGGAATACTCTTGTATCGTCCACCAATAGCCACTGGTGTCAGCGAGCGTTCCGGAGTAATGCCCCCATTGTACGCTTTGCGAGTTCGCGTTGCCGGCATGAATGAGAACCGGCTTCTGGCTTGAAGATCCGTCGGCCTTTCGTCCCCAGTAAAAGGCCCCCAGGTATTCCGACACCCTGGAGCCGGAGAATCCGGCGACGACGCTTCCGGCCGAGTTGACGTCGACGCTGGGGTAAAAGAACCAGTTTGGGTTCGTGGCCGCAGCATCATGGACACGATAGGCCGTCACGGACGTGCTCGAGGTGAGCGGGACCGACGCCTTGATAACCTGTACGGCGGAGCGGAGACTCAACTGATTTAACAAGGCTGCCACCTCTCCGGCGCTAAGAGCGCGATTCCAGACCTGCACGTCATCAATGCCTCCGTTAAAGAACTGGCTAGGGCCGAATTCTCTCGCCCCTATGCGAAACGAGTTTTGCGTCGGAATCGCGTCTCCGATGCTTCCCGAACCGGGGTATGTATGTATTTGAACGCCATTGGCATAACTTCGGATGGTTCCAGATTGATAGGTGATCGCCACATGAGTCCACTGGCTCAACGGAGGTGCGTAGCCCGTGTTGATCCACGCCCAGCCAGGGTTCTGGTTGGCAAATGCTAACTGCAGTGTTCCGTTGAGGAGCGCCATCTGGTATTCGCCTTCCTTGTTCACGATGACGCCTCCCGAACTCGCCGTCGGTTGGATCCAAGCGCTCATGGTCATGGCGTCGCCCATGACCAGCGTCGCCGATGAACCGGCATTCACGTAACCGGAACTGCCATTGAAGCTGAGGGAACTGGAGCCCGAGCGACCCGTGGTCCAGACGGCCCCCCCGACAAGAGTCCCCTGGTTACTGGCGCCCGAGGCGTCTCCGGCGACGGCCCCGGTTCCTTCCTCGAGGCCCCAATATCCGACCCTACCGGAGTCGCCAACATACGATCCGTCGACCTGGTTGATTCCGACGTGATGCGTGGTCCACAATTGGCCGTTGCGGATGACGGCGCACTGCAGCTTGCTACCGTGGGTGAAGAGATCTTTCCACGGATTCGCGCCGTTGTATGGCTTTTGAGGCGCGACGAACGCCGAACGCCCGTCGCAATCGAGATAACCGGACATCGCCGCGACGGAATTGTTCCACGGGGTTGGATCCAACAAACTGTAACTGGAGCCTGTGCCCCACTGCAGCCTTAGGTAGGTCAGGCGCGCACCCCCGCTGGGATTCGAATTGGGGGCGCCTTTGGCGACAAACCAGGCGTATCCCGAGGAGCCGACGGAATCGTAGTTGACGGCGGGTTGGACGAAATATCGGGTGATTTGCGGATTGGATGTTGTGGGATCAAGAATCGTCGCATTGGCTGCCGCAACGGCGGCGTCGACTGTCGATTGAGAGACCGGCTTCCGGATCGCGATGATCTTCACCTTGGTTTGGGTGGGCGATTCCGCCGACGGCTGAAAGAAGTGCATGGCGATGTAGTATCCATTGGAATCATACCCCAGAGTGGGAAAATCCGATTTCCAGCCGGACATGCCCAGGTTTAACGTATATCGATCCCAGGCCGAAGTATCCAACGGGGTTGGTTCTCCGGACTTGCTGACCATGAGCCTAAGATTGGCGCCCAAACTACCAGCGCTATTATCAATGGCCGTCGCGAGCCATCGATTCGCCTGCCAATCGTACACGATTCGCGGATCACCCGTCTGCGATGCCGTGCCGAAAAATTCGGTTCCGGATTTGTAGGTGATGCGGCTCAATCCGGCGACGGTGATGTCATAGGCCGCGATGGCCATGTTTCCAATCTGAACCAAGCGCGTCGCGTTCACCGCTCCGGTGGGATCCTCTGGGACTACGACGCCGGAGAAGATAGGATCATCAGACCCGAGTCCCAACCGTTGCTTATCCGTATAAAACGGAGGATCGACGAGACTCCCGGTGTACGTGCCCGAGCCTCCCACCGGCGTGGGGACGTTACGTTTGGTGGAGTTGGAAATCGCCACCGAGAATCCTGCGGTCAGGTTTCTGTAGATACCTGTTTGCGAGTTTTCAAACAGGCAGTCCCGCACCTAGTGCGTTCGGCCGGATCCTTGATTGTTATAGAAATGGACCCCGGTCACGGCCCAACGAAACCGCGCACTTCGAAGATCCGCGGCGTAGGTCGGGTTGTTGTAGAACCAAATAGCGGGGCTCGCGCATTGGGTCGGAATGCTACCCGGCACGCCATCAATGTCCTCCCCGAATCCGTCGTCGTTGTGCGAGGTGAATACAGGGGTCTGCATCGAGTCTGGAAAGACCGCCGTGCCATAGACGAGTATGTAGGCGTTGAGATTGAATTTCACCACGCATCCCGCTTCGAAGGTGGCGGAGGTGTGGACGAAGTAATTGGTCTGGACCAGGTAGGTCTTGCCGGTCTGGAAAGTAAACGGCGAACTGGCGGGTGGCGCCTCAAAGTCCAGCACAACGCCTTGCGTACGGTAAGGCGTCGAAGCCCAGAGCATGGGACGATCTGTTTGTGGGGTCGGATTGGGTTTTAGTCGAAAGCCAGCAAAGGCGGTGTCCGGATCTCGGGCGATTGCTCTTCGGTCCTGGCGGGCGACCTGGGGCAGACCCTGCCACAATGGCTCAATATCGTTCCAGCCGATCGATTCGATGAGGAACGTCAGCCCATTTGGCATCCGACGCCATTGCTTAGCGACCACGACCCCGCCATCGGATAGGGCGCCCGCACCCACGGTCACCGCTTCAGCTTCGACTGCTCCAAACGCTTTGCCTTCAAGAAACACGCGCCTTGGGAGAGTAATGCGATGGTCGTCCATCAAGGTCAAATTCGCTTTGATGGCGACCGAGCGACTCTCGATGCCCACCTCGGGCGGATCAATCAGTTCGGTGACCAGTTCGAGTCGGGTCGAATCCGGATCCCAGCCGACCGGCAATGAGGGTCGCTCGCGGATGACCAGGTCTTGGCGAAAGACGTTGTGGCGCCAAAGGTAAACCAAGTCGGCCTTCAGTCCGTTGAACCTGTCGCGATAGACAAGTCGGTCGGGCCCCAGGAGTTCGCCAGGGGCTTCGTCTTTGGGCACAGCCAGAACGAGGCTAGCACCGGTCGATAGGTCAGTCAGAAGGATGCCGCGAGGCCCGCCTTGGAGTCGGCTACCGTCGGAGTCGAGCACATCGAATACCGCCTCGACATTCAGGTCATTAGCAAAAACGGCCTTGTGAGGGCCGCGAAGGCTGACGGCGCCGCCTGGCCTAGGTTCCAACCGATCCTCGCCGGAGAACCAGGACCCGTTCTGGAAAAAGTTGAGCGCGTTCTCGACCACGGTGAACTCATTGGTTCGTAGCAGCAGCAACCCCGACTCGTTTTGAGCGGGCGTGATTCGGCGCACAACCGAGAAGTCCTCACCTCGCTCGATAACCTCGACACGAGAGACATCTGCTGCGGCGGCACGGTCGCTGTCGACCATCGTCGAGCCGTCTCCTTGAGTCGCCCTGGCAGTCAGGCCAAGACACACTGCACACGCAACGCCAACTGCCTAGTAACTTAGGGAAACGATACAGGAAACAGAACGAAGAATTGATGGAATGAACATGCGACCTCCTCTGATTGGAACCCCCAGACGAGTTGACATCTTCGAGGTTGGGAAAAGCTTGTCTCCACTCGAATTGGCGTGGCGTTGCCATTTCTTGTTCTCGATTTCGGTACCGCATCGTCTTGGAGGCGAGGGTAAACCCGGGGAGCCTGGGAACCAGGCCTCGGCGGAAGCACCTGCAAAAGGCGTTCAACGATTTGCAGCTTTTGAACGCCTTTGAACACCCAGCGGCATGTTCCTTTTGAATGCCATTTGCCGCCATTTGCCGCCATTGAACCGTCGTCCATCGCCCCTTGGAATGACTCTTCGAATGCCCGGCGACCACTCACCGCCTGCTTTCTAACGGAGTTGCTCAATGAGCCGCTAAGGTCATCGGCCAATGGATGGCCACTCGAAATCTGGATCCAAACGCCAAGGGACCGGCCGCGCCTACCACAGCGTCCTGGAACCGCATTTTGAGCGGATCCGGCAATTGCGCCGTCAGCGGATGACATGGCGCGAGATTGCCGAGCGGCTCAACACCGACTTCGGACTTCAGGTCACTCTCCACGCTGTCTACCGCTTCTGCCGACGCCGCATGCGCCGGCCTCAGTCGTGGGAGGAAAGTGCAGCGGTGAAGCTCCCGGATCCGTCACCCCGCACCGACGACCCACCGCTGTCCGGGAGCGCCAACCCAATTCGTCCGAATGCGCGAGGTCCGGCACCGACTCAGACGCCGCCATCCCAGGTTCCATCCACCCAACGTGTCTACCTCTCCACACCCAAGTTTCGCCGTCCTGATCCACAAACCTTCAACCGCGACGATTACCCATGAACATCACCCGACGTATTCATCTCAACCCACAGTCCAAAGGTTCCCTCGGCAAGAGTTTCGAGACCGAGTTCCGCACCGCCTGGCTCGATTGGCATGCCATTCCTTGGGCCGGTTCCGATCTCGACGATCGCCACCACACCTTCGCCGACCGTCACCCCGGTCAGGTTCAATCCTATCGCCTCGGTCACGACGACGACAGCAAGGCCACGTTGCTCGCACTCTTCCGCTCCATCGCTCGCAGCGAACTGCCGGTGCACGTCATCGACGTCCGCGCCCAGGCCGACGGCCTGATTCTCCATGCCCTGGATGAACTCCAACTTCTCGAATCCCTCGGCGAGGAGGGCCTTCGGTTTACCTTCTTCCTCTTTCCCAGCGAGGACACCGAGAGCATGAACAATCTCATGGACCTCTTCTTCTTCGCCGGCGACCGCGTTGATTACGTCATTGTCCGCAACCCCGCCAAGGTCCGCACCGACCTCTTCAAGGGCTCCAGCCTGGAGACGGAGCTCATGAAGTTCGGCGCTAGGACGGTCACGCTGCCTTCGGTCACGCCCACCACGCTCCTGGCCATGAAGCGCGCCGAAGCCAAGGCGGGCCGGGCATTGAGCTTCGCCGAACTGGCGCATCCGGAGTCCAAGCACCTGGAGCGGATCCTGGCCGGTGAACTTCAGTGGGCCATGCAGCATCTCTTTCCCCAGTACCACGAGGCCGCCGAGCTCCTGGTGCCCGCCGACCGTGTGCCCAAGGGGATCTACCCACCTCGACCCGAGCCCAAGACCCGGCGTCAAACCCAACGCATGCTCAACCTAGGCGAATAATGAAATCAGAGAGCGATTTTGACGCCCTGCTCGCCGGGGTATCGGCGGAAGAAGTTCGGCGTTTGCACAAGCTCCTTACCACGTGGTCGCGTGGCGACGAGAACGGGTTCCCGGTGCAATTGGCATTGCTCACCCGGGCACAGTTCCGGGCCAACGCCAATGTGCCTCGGTTGATGGAGGAACAACTGCAGAAGATGAATGACGACCTGGAGACGCTGCGTCGGTCCATTCTCAGCGCCGCCGCCGGCACGCAGGACACCTTCAAGCATCAACTGGCCAAACTCGAATCGGAGGTCACCCGGCACGGGACAGCCCTACGAGAGGCGGGTGGCGATGTCGGTTTCAAGGTTCGAGAGGCCCAAGGGGTGGTCCGCGATATCAAAGAGACCTTCGCCGAAGGCAAGCGTTCACTGGAATGGGTGCATGGCCGGCTGACCCAGGAGGGAGACAACCTCACCAAGGTCGTGGCCGAAATCGGCGGCGCGCTGAAGGACGAACGGTCTATGAGCAAGCTGCTGGCCGCCTTGCTCATCTTCGCCGTCGCCTTTGCACTAGGGTATTACGTCGCCCACCGTGAATACCGGCCGCGACACACGACGGCCCCAACGGCACAACCGATCCATCCGTGACCCCCAGAGCGGGCGCCATCGCGCCCGACACCAAGACAAAATCCTCGGGCGTGCCAGCCGGTTCATTCTGCGGCTCGCGTCGAGCTGTCAAGGTAGTGCCCCCGCCACCCTCCGCCTCCACCTTGACGGCCCGCCGCTCCGCCGTGATCC
>JAEUHG010000148.1 GCA_016795425.1 Verrucomicrobiales bacterium | reverse complement strand
CAGCCACTGGATCGCCCGGCTCAGGTTGTCGACCGTGGGGCGGACCAACAGGTGATAATGGTTGTCCATCAGGACAAACGCGTGAACCTCGACGCGAAATCGTTTGCCGAACTCGGCCAATCGTCCGAGGAACGCGCGACGATCCTCGTCGGTGAGAAAGATCCGCTCCCGTCGATGCCCACGGTTGACCACGTGATACCAGCCTCCGGGAACCGCGACGCGCAACGCTCGAGCCATTAAACAACCCTGTCCGAAACACTTTCATTGTAAAAGATATAGATACGACCCCATTGCCCTTTTAAGGCGACGTTGTTGATTCGGCGCGAGGGCCTGCGTGGGAGGATGGAATCGCCCGAGTCGTTCCTGGCGCGCATGAACAAGTTGAGCATGGAGATGAGCCAGGCGGCGCGTCGTGCCGGATCGAAGAAAGCGCGCAAGCGGGTCCTGCGTCAGATGAAACGGTGGGTGGGCGTGGCGCAGGCGCACGCCCGACGTCACCGCGAACTTCTCGACCGATGCTGGGCGAAGACCTCGTGGTCGCGCCGACAAGCCGAGGTGGTGTTGCGCCGCATTGACGGGGTGTTGAATCTGTTGCCGCGGGCCAGGCGGCAGGCTCACGAACGGATTATCGGCGGGCGACCGGTGGCCAACGACGAGAAGATCCTGAGCCTGTATGACACCGATGTGCGGGTCATCGTGCGCGGCAAGGCCGGAGCCGAGGTTGAGTTCGGCAACACGGTGCTGGTGGGTGAGAACTCCCAGGGTGTGATCGTGGACTACCAAATCTTCCGGGAATCGGCGCCCGCCGATAGCCAAACGGTATTCCCCAGCCTGGTGTGGGTGCGTGAAGCCATCGGGCGATGTGTGAGCCAAGTCGTCACCGACCGCGGCTTCTACAGTGCGGCCAACAGTCAGGCGCTCCGCGAGAGCGGAACCTACGACGCCCTGTGTCCGCGGAATCCCCAGAGGCTGCGCGAACGCATGAAGGAAGGGAAATTCGCGCGCTTGCAGCGTCGGCGAGCCCAGACCGAGGCCCGCATCGGACTCCTGAAGCGGGGGTTCTTGGGGCGGCCGATGCGAGCCACGGGTTTTGACCACCGGGAACTGGCGTTGGCCTGGGGTGTGCTGACGCACGATCTCTGGGTGCTGGCGCGATTTCGGGTCGAGAAGAAGGAACGGGTTCGATTGCGAACAGCCGCCTGAACTCAGATCCAATTGCCGAGGCGAAGAAATACGGATGAGGTGTCATCAGAAGTATCATCGAAACCCGCCGAGGTGACTTATTTGCCAGAATATTTGAGATCTGCCTGGCACTTAGTTGCCGCTCGGCGGCGCCCTCAGGCCGTCTTCCAAAAAAATCGGCCATTTGGGGACAGGCTCTAATTACAGAGAATGCTGGTGGTGGTTGGAAGGACAAACTCGGCACCCCATGGCTAACAAGGTACGATTCGGAGGATCGACTTCTTCTGTTATATTGAATTTGCCGAGACGAAGGTTCGATTTCCTTCACCCGCTCCACTGATAATCAACAACTTACAAAGGTGTGCAAGTAAAGTGCAAGTGATTCCGAGAGTCGGAATTCCTTGCAAACAGTTTGGCTCCTCTCCATTTCCGACCTTGAACTACTCGGCTCACCTCGGGTGGTGATAGTGCGAATGAGCACCTGAGCGATGGCTTTGGCGATAACAATGCCAAGAGCCCGTTGTGGTGCATGAATTGGGATTCGCTTAGAACAACTCAAACATGCTACCGTTTTGCCCGTATTCCATGAAGCCTAAACCTTTTTTCGTGTCTCCTGCCGCGATTGTGCTCCTAATTCTTTTGCTGATGCCGGTCATCCAGGCCGCCTCACCGCCACCAGACCTGGATGTGGTGGTCGAGCGGGCTCGCAAGGAATTCACCATCCCCGGAATCGCCATCGCCATCGTCCAGGACGGCCAGAAGGTCGTGGTGAAAGGCTACGGAGTGAGGACGATCAACGAACCCGCACCGGTCGATCCTGAAACAATTTTCAACATCGCTTCAAACTCCAAGGGTTTCACGGCGGCGGCGCTGGCCATGCTCGTGGACGAAGGCAAGCTCCGGTGGGACGACCCGGTGACCAAACATCTGCCGACCTTCCAGTTGTTCGACCCTTGGGTGACACGCGAGATTACCTTGCGCGACATCCTTTCGCACCGCAGCGGGCTGGGATCGGGTGCGGGAGACTTGCTTTGGTGGCCGGAAGCCGATTATACGCCTGACGAAATCGTGTTCCGCCTGCGGTTCATTAAGCCAGCCACCAGTTTTCGCAGCGAGTACGCTTACAACAACTGCCTTTACATCGTTGCCGGGCAGGTCCTCCAAGCGGCAGCAGCGCAGAGTTGGGATGCCTTCATCCGCGATCGCGTGTTCGCGCCGCTCGGCATGAAGCACAGTAGCATCGGCAAGGATGCTCTGCCCAGCGTCACCAACAAAGCCATTTCGCACCTTTTTGCGGATGGCAGGCTGCAAACCGTTGACTTCATGAATGGCGCGAACGAAGGACCTGCCGGCGGCATCAATTCATGCGTTGAGGACATGGCACAATGGGCCATTGCTTTGCTGGAAGCGAACGCGACTCGCCATGAGAACGATGGTAAGAAAAGACTCTTCAGCCGGGAGCAACTTCACGAGTTATGGTCGATCCACACGCCCCGACCAACCGATAATCCTCCGCCTGACGATACGGCTCTGAAATCGAATTTCTCGGCCTACGGCTTGGGATTCGAATTGTCTGACATGGCCGGTCGTAAGATTGTAAGCCACCTCGGCAGCTATCCAGGCCAAAGATCCGGTATGATGCTGATACCGGATCTAAGACTCGGCATTGTGGTGCTCAGCAATCTGGATTCAGATGAAGCCCTTGGTTCGCTTATGCTGTACTTGGTTAATCATTACGTCGGCGCTCCTAATCGAGACTGGATTAAGCTGTTGCATGAAAATGTCGCAGAGGAAGAGGCGCGGATGGCGAAACGATTGCAGGACCGGGCTACCAAACGGCAGCAGAACTCAAAACCCTCGCTGCCGTTGGAGAAGTATGCCGGCGATTACGTCGATGCATGGTATGGCAAGGTGAGTCTCAGGCTAGAGGAGGGAACGCTGGTGCTCCGTTTTAACCACACGCGGCGAATGGTCGGCAACCTAGAACACTGGCAGCACGACACCTTCGTGGCGCGCTGGCGAGAGCGCACGCTCAATGCGGACGCCTTCGTCTATTTCGCCCTGAAGCCGGATGGAGCGATTGACGGGATGAAGTTGGCAAAGTTCTCGCCGAAGACGGATTTCAGCTTCGATTTCCAGGATCTCAACTTCAAACCCGCTCCGGCACCTGCGGCAGGGAAACACTGATGAGACCGACCACAGTACTGTTCCTGAATTAACACGAGGGTTCGATTCTTGACTGTGCATGGCGAATTGGCAATCACGTCGCGGATGGAAGCCGAAATAGGCCTCCGAAGCAGGATTTCCAGCCGTAGCTGCGAAAGTCCGCAAAAATTGGGGCGGGAGCTCCGGAGGCCTCGGCCGGCGTTCGGCCGTGAACGACTGCGTGTGCGCGATCTCGATTGTAGTAGTCGACGAACGCAGCCAACTTCCGGGTCAAATCGGTTTCTTTCCAGAACAGGGTATGGTCCAGGAACTCACGTCGAATGGTTCCGACGAGTTGCTCGATAAATGGGTGTGTAGTGGGAGCCCCAGGCACACTGCGGAAGTGGTCAATCCCCAGAATCCGCAGGTTCGCACACCATTGGTTGAACCGGAAATAGGGTGCGTTGTCCGTGCTGAGGTGACGTGGGACTCCGGCGCCGAACATGGAAACGTTGAACATTCGGCATACGGCGGTTCCATCGAGGGCAATGACCTGTACGGCGAAGCCGACAATGCGTCGCGAGAGTTGATCCATCACGACCATGACCCAGTGGGTCTTGAGCAGAACGGATTCGCAGCAGAAGAGGTCGGCGCTCCACAGGCGATTCGACCCGGTGCCCAAACGTGGGAGCCAAGACGGGCCGCTGCCACGAGCATCGGGACGGTAATGCTTGGCGAGAACACGGCGCACCAGGTCTTTGTCCACCTCGATCCCAAATACCCTCGCGAGTTGGCTCGCGATTCGCGGACAGCCGAATAGCGGGTTACGCGTCTTGATCTCAACAGCGAGGTGGAAGAGTTCGGGCGAGGGATCTGGCTGTCCGAGCTTTCGGCGGCAAGGCTGAGAGCGAAAGACATTGCGATATTTGCGCCGCACCACGGCGCGGTGAATGCCTAATAAAGGCAATGGGACCGTATCTAAACCTTTGACAATTGGCGGGCCACACAACGTATGGATGGCCGGCGTGCCGTGACGATTATATTTCACCAGGTGAAAAATAGTTGGCGTTGCCCGTCCAACTAACCCAAGACAGCGTCATCCATGAGACCGGCCTGGCTTACCGCGTTGATCGCAATGCTGATCGGACGCGCCACGTGCCTTTCGCTGGCAGCCGCGCCTTCACCCAAAGCCGATCTTGTCGTCGTAGGCACCGGGATTTCCGGTTTAGCGGCCGCGTTGGATGCCGGACGGGCGGGCGTGAACGTCACCGTCATCGACCTGTGGTCGGTGTTCGGCGGTCATGCGGTCATGTCGGGCGGCCTGGTCTGTTTGGTGGACACACCGTTTCAGCGGGCGGCCAACGTCGCTGACTCCCCGCGCCTGGCCATTGAGGACTTCCTCAAACACGGCGAAGACGCGAACCCGGATTGGGTCCGCCTTTACGCGCGCGATTCCGAGCGCGAGGTCCATGACTGGCTGGTTGCGCTGGGCGTGGGTTGGTCCCGGCTTTTCCCGCGCCTGCCCGGCAACAGCGTCCAGCGTCAGCACGAGGCGAAGGGACGTGGCGTCGGACTCGTCAGCCCCATCTACCGTGAATGCCTGCGTTGGACGAACATTCACTTCGTCTGGAACACCAGGGTCACGTCGCTGCTCATCGAGGAAGGTCAGGTTCGCGGCGTGCGCGGCGTCGGCCTGCGCGACGGATCGACGAACGACTTTCGTGCCACCTCCGTCGTCCTCGCCACGGGCGGATTCGAGAGCAACCTCGAACTGGTGCGGCAGCACTGGCCGACGGTTCTGCCCGCTCTTGCGGGTGGCGCGAAAGTGCTCCTCGGCTCCGGGATCAATTCGCTCGGGAGCGGTTTCGACCTCGCGACCACTGGCGGTGCGGCCCTGACCAACCTGGACCACCAGCTCTTTTACTCCACCGGCCTGGTGGATCCGCGTGATCCCTCCGGGAGACGAGGCCTGAACAGCTTCAATCCGGCGTCCATCTGGGTGAATGCGCAGGGCCGACGCTTTGTGCGGGAGTTGGTCGGGCGCGTTCCGGATTTCGGCGGCTCGGTCCCAGCGGTATTGCGTCAGCCGCAGGCGACGTATTGGTCCATCTTTGATGCCCGGGGGCGCGCCGCGTTCTTTGTCTCCGGTTCCGGCTGGGACGATACCAACAACATCCAGCGCGAAATCTTCGACAACCCGAAGATGAGTCCTTGGGTCAAAAAGGCCGACAGCATCGAGAGTCTCGCTCAGGCCACGCACCTGCCAGCAGCCGCGCTGGAGAAATCCGTTCGGCGCTGGAATGAAATGGTCCGCGAGGGCGAGGACACCGAGTGGCAGCGCTTTGGTCGAAATGACGCGAACCGGCCGTCGCCCATAACCAACGCGCCCTTTTATGCCATCAAGTACTTTCCGCTCTCGCGCAAAAGCATGGGCGGCGTGGCGGTCGATCTCTCCTGCCGAGTTCTCGACCGGCGCGGCCAACCGAT
>JAEUHG010000141.1 GCA_016795425.1 Verrucomicrobiales bacterium | reverse complement strand
TGTCGAGGACGGCCTGCAAATGAAAGCGAGTCGAGGTCGCGCCTTTGAGCGATTCCTCGAACTTCCTCGCGGCCTTCTCCGCTTCCTCGCGATTGGCGGTTCGAAGACTTCGCAAGGTTTCGCGACCTTGATACCAAATCCGGGCGTACCAGATTCCGCCCCGTTTAACGAATCCAGGCATGTTGATTCCTTCTGCCGTTTCGGCGTCTTAACAGCATGCCGAAGGTGCGAGCGATCTACAACGCAGCCACAGGTTGCCCCATGTGGCTTGGCGTTGCCGCGCCGGAGATCACCGGTCACGAACCGTATCAAACACCGTATCAGCGGACTGTTTTGCGAAGGAATCCCGAGAGGATTTTGCGTAAGTACCTGATAATCTGGTACGGCCGGCAGGGCTCGAACCTGCAACCTTCTGATCCGAAGTCAGAAGCTCTAGCCAATTGAGCTACGGCCGCACCTCGCGGAGGCCAACGCTGGACTTGAAATGGGGCCGTCGGCAAGCCGGTTCTCCGGCCGGGGGAGGGGAAGGGTTGGTGGGGAAGCGGGAAGGGGGTTCAAGGCGCGGAAGGCGGCAAAGGGCCCGGGTGCCTGGGTGGCGGCCCAATAGGGCTGGTTTGCGGTGGTTTTGGCGCTGCTTGAAGGGTTGAAACGCAGGGCTTGGTCGGCCGTTCCGATGCTGCTCGGGCCAAGACGTGGCCTGACGCTGGGGCCTTGGCTCACGGGTCTCCTTTCGGCCCCCGGCCCTTCGCTCTTCCCCAAGAACCCTTCTCGCAACAAACGAAGGACCGCGCCGTGGGTGGGAGGGCGCGGTCCGTGTTGCTACGATTGTCTGATGGGTGGTTGGGACCCTGAGGCCCGCGGAATGAGCGCGCTTCGGGCGTCGTCGGGTCAGCGGTGTCCGCCGCCGCCTTTGCCGCCGCGCTTTGGCCTGGCGCTTTCCACCGCGGTGATCTCGTCGGCGGTCACGGTGCCGTCGTCATTGGCGTCGAAGCGATCAAGGATCGAGGCGACGCGGTCGTCGACCAACTTTTCGAAGACGGCCAGGGCTTCCGCGGACGTGACGGTGCCGTCGCCGGCGGTTTGGCCGTCGGGGATGCTGTCATACTTTTTCAGGAAGCGTGCCTGCAGGGCGTCGGCCTTTTCATCGGCCGCAGCCAGGAGTTCCTCCTTCGACACGGTACCGTCGTCATTGAGGTCGTACTCAGCGATGACGTGTTTGTAACCCCGCGTCGTGGTCTTGTCGGCGCTCGAGATCGCGCCGTCGTCATTGGTATCAAACCGCTCGAGGAGGTCTTCGAGCCAGTCGGCCACGGCGGCGTCGGCGACGGCCTGGGACTCGGCGGGCGTGATGATGCCGTCGCCGGCGGTTTGGCCGTCAGGGATGCTGTCGTATTTTTCGAGGAATGTTTCCTGGAGTTCGGCAACGAGCGTGGTGCTGGCGGTGGTGAATTCCTCCTTGGTGACGGTGCCGTCGTCGTTGATGTCGAAGTCCTCAAGGGACCCGGGTTTGAGGGACGGATGTCCTCCGCCACCGGCGAGGACGGGAGTGGCGATGGCCATGAGGATCGCCATGAGATAACGCGGACTTGTCTGCATACGACTTGGTTTGTTTTGACTTCTGCCTGTTGGTTTTCCGGACTGCTTCCCCCACCCGGGAGCAGCAGGGTCACCGTTCCGTCGGGTCCATTGCTTCGGCATTATTCTGCAATGCGTTCGCTGCCGCAGACATGGCCGGGCGAGGATCACGCTCGGAATCAGACCGCGGTAAGGAAGTCCAGGGGCCGGAGAGTCGCCAGGGGTTCAAATGTCGTGGTTCTACGACGGCGGGACGGAGGTCGGGGGAAGGTCGAGGCAAGCGGGGGGATGGCGTGGCGTTCTTTGCTGGGCGACGGGGCGGGGCCTACGTTGAATGGGCGCGACGACATCATGCCGCCGACTGCACAGCGCCTTCGAGGCTTCACGGAATCGGTCATTCGCGGAATGACCCGACTTGCCCAACGCCATGGGGCCATCAATCTGGCCCAGGGCTTTCCCGATTTCGACCCGCCGACGCCGCTGGTGGAGGCATTGGAACGCGCGGCGCGCGGACCGTTTCATCAATACGCGGTGACCTGGGGAGCACCGCGTTTTCGCGAGGCATTGGCGCGCAAGATCACCCGGTTCAGCGGCATGGAGGTGGATCCGGACCGGCACCTCGTGGTGACCTGCGGGGGGACCGAGGCGATGATGGTGGCCATGATGACGGCGTGTAATCCGGGCGATAAAGTGGTGGTGTTCTCGCCCTTCTATGAGAACTACGCCGCCGACGCGATTCTGTCGGGAGCGGAACCCATCTATGTGCCGTTGCGCCCGCCGACCTTTGATTTTGACCGTGCCGAACTGGAGGCGGCGTTTCGCCAGCGGCCCAAGGCGGTGGTGGTGTGCAATCCTTCAAATCCAACGGGGAAGGTCTTTACGCGAGAGGAGCTATTGGTGATCGCGCGGTTGGCGGAGGAACACGACGCGTTCGTGATCACGGACGAAGTGTATGAACACATCGTTCATCCGCCCCATCGGCATGAGTATTTTGCGGCATTGCCGGGGATGGCGGCGCGGACGTTGGTGACGCATTCATTGTCGAAGACCTATTCGATCACCGGCTGGCGGCTGGGTTACGCGCAGGCGTCGGAGGAAGTCATTGCTCAGGCGCGCAAGGTCCATGATTTCCTGACCATTGGCGCGGCGGCCCCGATCCAGGAGGCCGCGGTAACGGGTCTCGAATTTCCGGATTCGTACTACGCGGAATTGCAGCAGGAGTACACGGCGCGCCGGGATTTGTTCCTGGGCTACCTGCAACGCACGGGACTCCCTTTCACCCAGCCGCAGGGCGCCTATTACGTGCTGGTCGACATCTCGTCGCTGGGGAAGGGGGACGACACCGCGGCTTCGGAATGGCTGGTGCGCGATATCGGGGTGGCCGGGGTGCCGGGGTCGAGTTTCTTCAGGGAACCGGTGCGGCATTTGATTCGGTTCCACTTCGCCAAGCGCGACGAGACGCTGCATGCCGCGGGAGAGCGGCTGTTACGACTCGGGCGGTTTGGGGCGTAGGACCTGCGTTCAGGGTTCGAACCCGGTGACGGTTCAAGACGCCGACCTCGATGGCGGAGGAGGATTCGTGCGGTCCTGGCGTCGATTCGCTGCCTCCGGAGGTGGGCGGCATTTGCTGGGTCGGAGCCGGTGTAGGTCGTTGTCGAGGACCGGGAAGGAACGGATTGGGGGCGAAGGCTGGGTTTTGACGTTGGGAAGACGGCCTGATGATGCCAGCAAGAAACGGTTAGGCTTGGCCAAATCCGGTAAAGCCCGGGGACTCACGGGTCGCAATGGTCGGGCCGCACGGTGGTTCGCCGCGTCGGAAGGTCGGCGGCGGAGGTCACCGGGTGAGATATGGGCCGCTGCAACACCGCAAAACGCCAAGCCAGTCCGGTCGGGACCGGTGGGGGCGGGTCGCAACCGTGAGACGCCGAACCCACAGAGTGGATCCCGTCGAACCGGCGCCGGCTCGGGTGCCGATGGCGAACGATCTGGAGGCGGTATTTGCCCCGCGCAGCATTGCGGTGATCGGGGCCACGGAGCGTCCCGGCAGTGTGGGGCGGTCGGTATTGCAGAACCTGGCGCCATTCCCCGGGACGGTTTCGGCGATCAACCCGAACCGGCTGACGGTCCTGGGACGGCGTTGCTATCCGAATCTGGCGGCGTTGGATGAACGGCCCGATCTAGCGGTGGTGATTACCCCGGCGCCGACTGTGCCAGGGATCATTGAGGAGTGCGCGGCGGTTGGTGTTCGGGCGGCTTTAATCCTGTCGGCAGGATTTAAGGAGACCGGACCCGCTGGAGCGCAGTTGGAGGCGCGGATCCTGGAGGTGGCGCGACGGACGCGGCTTCGAGTGATTGGTCCGAACTCGTTTGGCGTGATGGTGCCCTCGTTGAAGTTCAACGGCACCCTGGCGGGGGCGGTGGCCAGGCCGGGAAGCGTCGCTTTCCTGAGTCAGAGCGGCGCCTTGTGTTCGTCGGTGCTGGATTGGAGTCACCGCGAGAACGTCGGATTCAGCGGTGTCGTGTCCATTGGGTCGATGCTCGATGTCGGGTGGGGAGACCTGATTTATCATTTTGGCGATGACACCCACACGCGGAGCATCGTGCTCTACATGGAAACGGTGGGAGACGCGCGCAGCTTTCTGTCGGCGGCCCGCGAAGTGGCGCTGAGCAAGCCGGTGATAGTCATCAAGGTGGGGCGCACTGAGGCGGCGGCGATGGCGGCGGCGTCGCATACGGGGGCCTTGGCCGACAGCGACGAGGTTCTGGACGCGGCGTTCCGTCGGGTGGGTGTGCTGAGGGTGGACACCATTGCCGAGCTGTTCGACATGGCCGAGGCGTTGGCGAAGCAACCGCGACCCGGCGGTCCGCGGTTGGCCATCGTGACGAATGCGGGCGGTCCCGGGGCGTTGGCGGCGGACATGCTGGCATCGCAGGGTGGCGTGATGGCCGGGATCTCGGATGAGACTTTTCAGGTGCTGAACCAATTGCTGCCGGCGGCATGGAGTCGCGGGAACCCCATCGATGTTCTCGGCGAGGCCACCCCGGAGATGTACGCGCGCACGGTTGAGGCCGTGGCGGCGGATGATCGGAACGACGGGGTGGTGGCGGTGCTGACGCCTCAGCCGATGACGGACGTGTTGGGCACGGCGGAGGCGTTGAAGCGCATCGTGCTGCCGCCCCACAAGCCGGTGCTGGCCAGTTGGATGGGGGGAGCGTCGGTTGAGGATGCCAAGCGACTTCTCAACGAGGCGGGATTTCCGACGCCGGATTATCCCGATGCCGCCGCGGCCTCGTTCTGCCGGATGTGGCGTCATGGGTACCACCTGAAGTCGTTGTACGAGACTCCGAGCGCGGTGGCGGAGCGGGAGGGAGGGGATGCGGATCGTTCGAAGGCGGCGGAGGTGATTGAGCGGGTGCGCGCCGCGGACCGCACCTTGCTGACGGAGGTGGAATCGAAGGAATTGTTGGCGGCCTATGGGATCCCGGTATCGGCGACGCAGATCGCGTTGAGCGAGACCGAGGCGGTGAAGATCGCCAACCGGCTGGGGTACCCTGTGGTGTTGAAGCTTTATTCGCACACCCTGACGCACAAGACCGAGGTGGGGGGGGTGCAGTTGAACCTCCGGAATCCTATCGCGGTGCGGGAGGCGTGGCGGAGCATTGAAAGCCATGTGGCGGAGCGGGCGCACCCGGATGATTTTCTGGGTGTCACGGTGCAGCCGATGGTGGTGCACAACGGTCATGAACTCATCCTGGGCAGCAGCCTGGACATGCAGTTTGGGCCGGTGTTGTTGTTTGGGACCGGGGGGCAGTGGGTGGATGTGTTTCGCGACCGCGCGCTGGGTTTGCCGCCGCTGACGGCGACCTTGGCGTTGCGGATGATGGAAGAGACGAAGGTTTTTGCCGCGTTGCGGGATGCGCGGGGGCGGAAGGCCATTGATGTGGCGGCGCTGCAGGCGCTGCTGGTCCGGTTCAGCTACCTGGTCGTCGAACATCCGCAGATTGCGGAGATCGACATCAACCCGCTGATCGTCGCGGCGGGCACCCAGGTGGCGGTGGATGCTCGCGTGGTGCTGCATCCACCCGATCTCGATTTGGCCACGCTCCCGCGCCCCGCAATCCGGCCCTATCCGAACCAGTATGTGACGCGGCGGACACTGGCGGACGGCACGCCGGTGGTGATTCGTCCGATCCATCCCGAGGACGAGCCGCGGATGGTGGAATTTCACAAGACCCTGTCGGACCGGAGCGTTTACAATCGGTATTTCGTTCCCTTGAAGCTGAGCGAACGCATCGCGCACGACCGGTTGGTGCGGGTGTGCTTCAGCGACTACGACCGGGAGATCCCGTTGGTGACGGAATGGCGGCCTTCGGAAGGCGAGACGCCGCAAATCATCGGGATCGGGCGCCTGAGCAAGGAGCACCTGCGCAACGAAGGCGAGTTCGCGTTGATCATTTCGGACGCCTGGCAAGGGCGCGGCTTGGGCCGTCAACTGCTCGAACTGCTGATACAGGTGTCGCGCGTCGAGAAGCTGTCGCGCCTGTTCGGCCACATCCTCGTGGGCAACCGCGAGATGCAGCACGTCTGCAAAAAACTGGGCTTCAGCCTTCACCACCAGTCGGGCGACAGCGAATGCGTCGCCGAGCTGGACTTGGGGGGGTCATGAACGCCGAACCCATCCCATCCCACCCGATTTGAACCCCCTCTGCGGCCATCCCGACCTCCGAATTTCAACATCATGAGCGAGCAAAAATTCTACACCCTCGACGGCAACGAAGCCGTCGCCCGCGTGGCGTACAAACTCAGTGAAGTCGCGGCGATCTACCCGATCACCCCTTCGTCGCCGATGGGCGAGTGGGCCGATGCCTGGGCGGCGGCGGGAGAAAAGAACCTTTGGGGCACCGTGCCGTCGGTGGTGGAAATGCAGTCGGAAGGCGGCGCCGCGGGTGCGATTCACGGCGCGCTGCAGACGGGATCCTTGGCGACCACGTTCACGGCGTCGCAGGGCCTGCTGCTGATGATTCCGAACATGTACAAGATCGCGGGCGAACTCACCGCGACGGTGTTCCACATCGCGGCGCGGTCGCTGGCGGCGCAGGGGCTATCCATCTTCGGCGATCACAGCGACGTGATGTCCGCGCGATCGACGGGATGGGCGATGCTATGTTCCAACTCGGTGCAGGAGGCCCAGGATTTCGCGTTGATTTCCCAAGCCGCCACCCTGGAGGCGCGGATCCCGTTCGTGCATTTCTTCGATGGATTCCGCACCTCTCACGAGGTGGCCAAGATCGAGGTGCTTCCGGATGAGGTGTTGCGGGCGATGGTCAGCGAAGATCGCATTCGCGAGCACCGATTGCGGGGGTTGTCCCCGGACCGCCCGGTCCTGCGTGGCACGGCGCAGAACCCGGATGTCTATTTCCAGGCGCGGGAAACGGTGAATCCCTACTACCTCCGTTGTCCCGGCATCGTGCGCGAAGCGATGGACAACTTCGCCAAATTGACCGGCCGTCGCTACGGTCTCTTTGATTATGTCGGCGCTCCGGACGCGGAGCGGGTGGTGGTGATGATGGGCTCGGGATGCGAGGCGGCGCACGAGGCGGTGGAGTTCCTGGTCGCCCAGGGCGAGAAGGTCGGGTTGGTGAAAGTGCGGCTGTACCGGCCGTTCGATGACGCTGCGTTTCTCGCGTCGTTGCCGTCGACGGTAAAATCGATCGCGGTATTGGACCGCACCAAGGAACCTGGCGCGGCGGGGGAACCCTTGTACCTGGATGTGGTTCAGGCGCTTTTCACAGCCGCCTCGGCCAGTGGTAAGGCTCCGCCCCGGGTGGTGGGTGGGCGATATGGATTGTCCTCGAAGGAATTCACGCCGGCGATGACGAAGGCGGTGTTGGACAACCTGTCGGCCGCCCAACCGAAGCGCGGCTTTACGGTGGGCATCACGGACGACGTGACGCACTCCAGCCTGGACGTTGATGAGTCCTTCACCACCGAGACAGAAGCGGTGCGGCGGGCGTTGTTCTTCGGGTTGGGCGCCGACGGCACGGTGGGTGCCAACAAGGAGAGCATCAAGATCATCGGCGAGAACACCGACAACTACGCCCAGGCCTACTTCGTTTACGACTCGAAGAAATCCGGTGCGATCACCATCTCGCACCTGCGGTTTGGGCGGCAACCGATCCGGTCGACCTACCTCATTTCGCAGGCCCAATTCGTGGCGTGCCATCAACCGGTCTTCTTGGATCGGTACGACCTCGCCGGGCCGCTGGCGCCGGGTGGGACATTCCTGTTGAACGCGCCATGGCCGGCTGAGGAAGTGTGGGATCACCTGCCTGCCTCGTTGCAGCAGACCCTGATCGCCAAACAAGCGAAGGTCTACACCATCAACGCGACGCAGGTGGCGCGGGCCGCGGGCATGGGCGGGCGCATCAACACCATCATGCAGACCTGCTTCTTCGCGGTGTCGGGCGTCCTGCCGCGCGACGAGGCGATCGCCGCCATCAAGGATTCGATCCGCAAGGCGTACTCCAAGAAGGGCGAGGAGATCGTGCAGATGAACCTGCGCGCGGTCGACAACACCATCGCGAACATGTTCGAAGTCCGGTTGGAGCCCTCGCGACGCAGCCGACTCGAGGTGCGTCCACCGGTGCCGGCCGGCGCGCCCGACTTCGTGCGCAATGTGCTGGGTCCGATCATCGCGGGTCGCGGCGATCGCGTGCCGGTCAGTGCTCTGCCGGTTGACGGCACATTTCCGACGGGGACGGCGCGGTGGGAGAAGCGGAACCTCTCGCTGGACGTCCCGGTGTGGGATCCGTCGGTCTGCATCCAGTGCGGCAAATGCATCTTCGTGTGTCCGCACGCGGTGATCCGGAGCAAGGTGTACGATCCGGCCAAACTCAATGGGGCTCCGGAGACCTTCAAATCCATCGATTCGAGGATTCCGGCTTGGAAAGGACAGAAGTTCACCATTCAGGTATCCCCCGAGGATTGCACCGGATGCGCCCTGTGCGTCGACGTTTGCCCGGCGAAGAACAAGAAGGAGGCGCGGCTGAAGGCGATCAACATGATGCCGCAGGCGCCGATCCGGGAAGCGGAGAACCGGAACTGGGACTTCTTCCTTGGGCTGCCCGAACTGGATCGCCGGAAACTATCGACCGCGACGGTGCGCGAGATGCAGGTGGCGGAACCGTTGTTCGAATTCTCAGGCGCTTGCACGGGTTGCGGCGAGACCCCTTACGTCAAGCTGCTCACCCAGTTGTTTGGCGACCGCTTGGTAGTGGCGAACGCGACGGGTTGTTCCTCGATTTACAGCGGCAATCTGCCGACCACGCCCTATGCGGCCAATGCCGCGGGGCGCGGCCCGGCCTGGAGCAATTCGCTTTTCGAGGACAACGCGGAATTCGGCCTGGGATTCCGGGTCTCAATCGACAAGCAGCGGGAGTTCGCGCGGGAGTTGGTGGAGCAATGCGCGGCGCAGATCGGCGATGCGCTGGCGCGGCGCCTCCTGTTGAACCGGCAGAAGGACGAAGCTGACATCTACGAGCAGCGCGAGAACGTCGCTGAACTCAAGCGGCGGCTGGCCACCATGGACAAGCCCGAGGCGAAGCGGTTGCTCGCGCTCGCCGACATGCTGGTGCGCAAGAGCGTGTGGATCCTGGGCGGTGACGGTTGGGCGTACGACATTGGGTACGGCGGACTGGACCACGTGCTGGCAAGCGGCCGGAACGTGAAGATCCTGGTGCTTGATACCGAGGTCTATTCCAACACCGGTGGACAAATGTCCAAGTCGACGCCTCGCGGTGCGGTGGCGAAATTCGCGGCTGGGGGGAAGCCGTTAGGAAAGAAGGACCTCGGCCTGATCGCGATGCAGTACGGGCACGTGTACGTGGCTTCGGTGGCGATGGGCGGCAAGGACGAGCACACCCTCAAGGCATTCCTGGAAGCGGAGGCGTATGACGGCCCCGCCTTGATCATCGCTTACAGCCATTGCATCGCCCACGGCATCGACATGGCGGGCGGCTTGCGCAACCAGAAGGCGGCGGTGCAGAGCGGACATTGGCTGCTCTATCGCTACCATCCTGAGCGGGGGTTGGAGGGAAAGAACCCGCTGCAACTCGATTCGGCGCCGCCGCACGTGCCGCTCAGCGAGTTCCTGCAGATGGAGAACCGGTTCCGGATGCTGTCGAAGAGCAATCCGGACGCCGCGCGGGCCTTTTTCAAACAGGCACACACCGATTCGCGCACGCGGTTTGCCCTGTACCAGCACCTGGCGCAGCGCGAACTGAAGGCGCCGGAGGCCCAGGTCGCCGAGGCGGGGGCGAATGCCACCGGGAATGGCAACGGCAATGGCAAGGCGGCCACGGACGCGGGGGCGGACTAGGAGGAACGGCCCCGGAACGATTCCTCCGAAGAACCGGCGGACGCCGCCTTGCGTGGACCGCCGGTGAACGAGAACCAACAACCAACGTTTGCACCTTATGGACCTGACGACCAATTACCTCGGCCTGAAGCTCAAATCGCCCCTGGTGCCGAGCGCCTCCCCGCTCTCGGAGGATCTGGACAACATCAAACGGATGGAAGACGCCGGGGCGGCAGCCATCACGCTCTACTCGATCTTCGAGGAACAGATCCGGATGGAGCGCTACGAACTCCACCATGCCTTGACGCAGGGGACGGAGAGTTATCCGGAAGCCCTCAGTTACTTTCCGGATCCGACCGAACTGTTCGTCGGGGTCGAGGACTACCTGAAGCATATTGAGCGCTCCAAGGCGGCGACCTCGATTCCGATCTTCGCCAGCCTGAACGGGTCGACCCTGGGAGGGTGGACGGAATTCGCCAAACAGATCGAGCAGGCGGGTGCGGACGGCTTGGAACTGAATCTGTACAGCATACCGACCGGCATGGATCAGTCCGGTGCCGAGATCGAGAAGCAGTATGTGGACGTGCTGCGGGCGGTGAAGGCGGCGGTGACGATCCCGGTGGCGGTGAAATTGAGTCCGTTCTTCACCAACTTCGCCAACATCGCGAAGCAGTTCGATGACGCGGGTGCGAACGGCCTCGTATTGTTCAATCGGTTTTATCAGCCCGACATCGAGCTCGAATCACTCGAGGTGGTGCCGAACGTGATGTATTCGACGCCCATGGCGATGCGGTTGCCCATGCGTTGGATTGCGATTCTCTTTGAGCGCATCGGCGGCGACTTGGCGGCGACGAGCGGCGTGCACCGGGGCACCGATGCGATCAAGATGCTGATGGCCGGAGCCAGCGTGACGATGCTGTGTTCCTGCCTGCTGCGCCACGGCATCAAGCATATCCGGGTGGTGGAACAGGAAATGCGCGATTGGATGAGCGAACACGAGTACAGTTCGGTACAGCAGATGAAGGGCAGCTTGAGCCAGAAGTACTGCGCCGATCCCAGTTCGTTCGAGCGCGCCCAATACATCCGTGCCGTTGGCGTTCACACCCTCCGCGGGTGATCGCGAGGCAATTCCGGGTCCCTAGGGTTTCGCTCCGCGCCGCTGCGCCAATTCGGTTCGCATCCTCTTCAGGATTTCCACCTGTGGGGGAAGCAACAAGCCGGGCTGGACCTTGTCGACCGAAGCGGCGGCAGCGTCGAACTCCTCGCGGGCCATTTGGACCCGCGCCGCGGCGAAGTAAAATGCCGAGGCTGCTTGGCGCTCGAGACGTGTGGGATCAAGGCGCGCGAGTTGTTCCCAGGCATCGGCGACACGCCCGGAGAGCAGCAGGGCGAGGGCATGGTTGATGCGGAACGGCTGGATCTCCGGGTGCTCATTCACGAGGCGGAAGGTGATTTCCAGGGCTTCGGCGGGCTCCTGCTCGATGGCGAGGAGCATGGCCGCACGATTGCTGAGCGCGACGGGACTGCCGGGAGCCAGACGGAGCATCTCGGTGGTGGACTGGGTGAGGCTGGGAAGGTCATGGACGGCGAAGGCCGCGGCCAGCACCGACTGCCAATAAGCCATGCGGTCAGGCATGTCGCGCTGCTTTCCTTTCAGCAGAGCCAGGGCTGGCGCGGGGCGTTGGTCGCGCAGGAATTCCGCCGCGATGCGCAGCGCGGTGTCGTTGTCGAGGATGCGCAGCGACGCGAGTTGAATCGCCAGTTGATCGGCGCTGTGATCGCGGTGCTCGGCCACCTCGGCCCGGTATTCGGCGAAGATACCGAGAATACGCGCCGTTTCGAAACTGGCGGTTTCGGTGCGGACGAATGCGGCTGCCCGGCGCACGTCGTTCCACCGACGGGCGTCGCCGAGGATGGCGAGGTACACCTCCCAGAGGGTGGGGTTGTTTTGAAATCGGGCGAGATTGTCAGTCAGGAATTGGATGGCCTCATCGCGCAGCCCAAAAGAGGCCAGAGTGGCGGCGTAGTCCGCGGCATCGCTCGGTATGCGTGGCGCAATGCGATACCCTTTCGCGCGCTCCTTGGCTTCGTCGAATCGTCCGGCCGCCGCCAGGAATCGCCAGTAGGCGGCATGCTGGGTGACCGCCGAAGCTTTGTCCTTGTCGAGGCGTTCGACCGCCAAGGCGACGTCTTCGGGAATCCCCTTGCGGGGGGCGACGAGAATTACCAGACGTGCGGCGGCAGTTCCGAGATTGCCCGGAAGTGACAGCGCTTCCTTGAGTCGGACCAGGGCTTCGATAGCTGGCGAGCCGGTGCTCCACCCCGCCAGCCAGGCGTCCTGATAGAGGCGCTGCCGGGGGTCGTTGTTCCAGGCGGCGGCGTGGGCCTCCCACAGGGTGCGGTATTCGTCGGGTTTTCCCACCGCCAGCAGGCAACGGGCGCGGCCGGGTTGCAGGGCGGGCGCGAGGGTCTGACGGGAATCCTCGAGAATGCGCAACGCCAGGTCGGGGAGGCGGTACTTTTCCAGGACATCCAGACAGAGGACCAGCGAGGATTCGTTGGTGCGGTCGAGCGCGAGAAGCCACGAGGTGCTGAAGAGAGCGGGGACGACCTGGTCGGATCGGGCTTCGGCCGTATTGCGGAGCAGTTCGAGCAGGCCGCGGTGGAGGTTGGGATCGCCGAGGTTGTTGACCAGGGCGCCGCGCCAGGATTGAAGGGCGAGATCGGTGTTTCCGGCGCGTTCCTCGGCGCGGGCCGTTCGCGCGAGAGACCAGGCCTGGGCGAGATCAATGAGGCTCACGCGAATGCGGGCGCGGCTGAAACCCTCCGGCGTCGTCTGCCATTTCTTAGGCACCGAAATGGCGATCAACAGGCTGAGCCCGGTGGCGAGGGTAAACGCATAGAAGAACGGTCGATCGAGCACGAGCGTTCGGAGCAGGGGGTACCCTTCGAGACGCTGGGCCAATCGTTGGCGGAAAGTCGATTCTTCCACGCGAGGCGCCAGCTTAGCAGCCTATGCGTGGCGGGTCACGTTCCGGAGGGTGGATCTTCCCGAGACCGAGAGAGGCGTGGGACGCGGCTTGCGCCGGGGCGGGGGCTCGGCCCAGCCTTCGGGTGATTGGCGATGTCACTGAAGCTCTTCAACACCTTGTCGCGGCAGGTCGAGACGTTTGCGCCGCTGGACCCAGCCTCCCGGTCGGTGCGCATGTATTGCTGCGGCCCGACGGTCCACGACTTCGCGCATATTGGGAATTTCCGGACCTTCGTGCTGGCCGACCTGGTGCGGCGGTATCTGGAATTCCGCGGATTCACCACGACACACGTGATGAACATCACGGATGTCGAGGACAAGATCATCCGTCGAGTCCGTGAGACCGGCGTGCGATTGCAGGAATATACCAGCGGCTACACGCAGGCATTCTTCGAGGATCACCGCACGCTGAACTGCCTGATGCCGCATCATGTGCCGAGGGCGACCGATTACATTGCACCCATCATCGAACTGATTGGCCGGTTGCAGGAGCGCGGTTTGGCTTACCAGGCGGCCGATCGGTCGGTTTATTTCAGCATTACCAAGTATTGCGGATGCGGACACCGGTATGGGCAGTTGGTCGCGATCCAGGCCGATCAACTGCGGCCCGGGGAGCGGGTGCAGAACGATGAATATGCCAAGGAATCGTTGGCGGATTTTGCCTTGTGGAAAGCCCGCGTGCCGGAGGACGGCGACGTCTATTGGCCGAGCCCATGGGGCGAAGGGCGACCCGGGTGGCACATCGAGTGCAGCGCGATGGGGATGGCGCTGCTGGGGCCGAGTTTCGATCTGCATCTTGGGGGCGAAGATCTCGTCTTTCCACACCACGAGGACGAGATTGCCCAGAGCGAAGGCGCCGGACTGCAGGCCCACGGGGCGCCCTTTGTGAAACATTGGGTCCACGGAGCCTTCCTGCTCGTCGAAGGAAAGAAGATGAGCAAGTCACTCGGCAATTATCACACCTTGCGCGACTTGCTCCAGAAGGGTTACAGCGGCCGCGAAGTCCGGTACCTCCTCATGACGGCGCATTACCGGGAGTCGTTCAACTTCACCCTGGATGGGTTGGCCGGGGCGCGAACGGCTTTGGCGCGGCTGGATGAGTGCGCGGCGAAGCTCGAGGAGCGGGCCGCCGGGGCCACAGCGGCCGCCGATCCCGTGCTGATCGAGGCGTTCAGCCGCGCGATGGATGATGATTTGAACGTGGCCGCCGCCTGGGGAGGCATTTTTGATTGGGTCCGAGAGCAGAACCGCCTGCTTGCCGACAACAGGATGTCCCAGGACCTGGCGGCGGCGGCCCTGGCGGCGTGGCGGCAGGTTTCCGGGACGCTTGGGTTGGTGCCACCCAGTGGCGTTGAAGCGCCGGCGGAGGTGGTTGCGCTGGCCCAGGAACGTCAGGCCGCGCGGAAGGCGAAAGACTTCAGGCGCAGCGACGAACTGCGCGACGAATTGAAGCGGCTGGGATGGCTGGTGGAAGACACCCCCAAAGGTCCGAAACTTAAGCGCGCCTGAATGATCTTTTGTGGCAGGACATGGATTTGTTAGAGAAACCGCGCATGTCGAACGCATTGGCGATCGGTTTTTTGGGGGCAGGCCGTATGGCGACGGCCTTGGCACAGGGGTTCATCCGGAGCGGGTTGGTGGCGTCCGAGGCCGTTTTGGCGAGCGATTTGGAAGGCGGTGCCCGCGAACAGTTCGCCCGGGCCACGGGCGCCCGGGTGACCGCGGTGAATGCCGAGGTCCTGGCGGCGCCGATCGTGTTGCTTGCCGTCAAACCGGGCCAGGTGGAGGAAGTCCTCCAGAGTCTCAAATCGGGATTCACCCCGGGACACCTCCTGGTGTCGATTGCTGCGGGCATCACCGTCGCTCAATTGGCGAACGCGGTCCCCGCCGGAGTTCGGGTGGTGCGGGTCATGCCCAACACGCCCGCGGTGGTGGGCGCATCGGCGACGGCGTTTGCGCTGGGACCTGGCGCGACATCCGCTGATGCGCAGAAGGTTAAGGAGTTATTTGGCGCGGTCGGCCTGGCCTTCGAAGTGAAGGAGGCGCTTATGGACGCCGTGACGGGGCTGAGCGGGAGCGGGCCGGCGTATGCCTGCTTGTTTCTGGAAGCGATGAGCGACGGTGGGGTGGCTGCGGGTTTGCCGCGCGAGGTGGCGACGCGATTGGCGGCGCAGACGTTGCTGGGGACCGCTCGGATGGTCCTTGAGACGGGGCAGCACCCTGGGGTGTTGAAGGATCAGGTCACCAGTCCAGGTGGAACCACCATTGAAGGTATTTATGAACTTGAGAAAGCCGGTTTTCGGGCCGGGGTGATCGGTGCGGTTCGGGCGGCCTCGGAGAAATCAAAACGTTTGGGCGGTCGTTAAAGTCATGAGTTTTCCTCCTCCCAGCCCCAAGCAGGCGCGAGTCATTTGGTTCGCCCTGACCGCGCTCGCGGTGGCATTGACGGTGGCGATCATCGGCGGGGTACTGTGGGGGTTGGGCCAGATCGTGGTGGTGTTGTCGCCTGTTCTTTGGCCGATCGCGGTGGCAGGCATCATCGCCTTCATCCTCGACCCGGTGGTGGGATGGCTGGGGGATCGCGGAGTTCCGCGGCTGCGGGCCATCATCCTGGTGTTTGGCGTCGCGATGTTTTTGGTGATTGGAATCTTCGGCAGTTTCGTACCCAGGGTCGTTGTTGAAGCCAGCGATTTGGCGCGAAAGATCAAGAACGAGTACGCGGTGGCGGCCGGGAAACGAATTCAGGGATGGTTGGCTCGCCCGCCGGCATCGTTGACGAATCTGCTGCCGGCCCATTGGTTGAACGGGGGAACGAACCGGCCGGTGATCGTTACGAATGCGGTTCCTCCTCCGCCGTCCACGGAGTCGGCTTCCGCTCCTTCCGCCGGCCCCGGCGCGGTCGAGGCGACGGCGCCCGAGGCGTCGGTCGCGGTGGGTCGGACCAACGGGGTCAGCGGCGGTGGGACCGGGCCCAGCGCGGTTTCCGGGTGGTGGGCGCGGGCGTTGGATCCTTCGGCGTTGCGAACGGCGGGGGATTGGTTGGGGACCGTATTGGGTGACATTGGGAAGTGGCTGCTGGGGCAACTGGGGCGGGTGGCCTCCTTGTTTGGGGTTCTCGCCGGCATCGCGCTGATCCCGATCTACGCGTTTTATTTCCTGCTGGAGAAGCGGACCATCCAGGAGCAATGGACGCAGTACCTGCCGGTGAGCGACTCGCGGTTCAAGGACGAGTTGGTATGGTTGCTGGAGAACATCAACGACGCGTTGATCGTGTTCTTTCGGGGCCAGGTGCTGGTGGCGATCTGCGACGGCGTTCTCTATACCATCGGGTTTCTGCTGATCGGCCTTCCCTACGCTCTGCTGCTGGGCCTGCTGGCGACGGTCCTGACCATCGTGCCTTTTTTGGGGGCAATCGTGACGTGCACCTCCGCCTTGCTCATTGCCATCGTGCAATTCGGCGATTGGCAACATCCAGCGCTGGTGCTGCTGATCTTTGTATTCGTGCAAGGCATTGAAGGATGGGTCATTCAGCCCAAGATTATTGGCGATCGCGTTGGTTTGCATCCAGTGACGATCATTATGGCGTTACTGGTGGGAACGACATTGATGGGTGGGATTTTGGGAGGTTTGCTGGCGATACCAGCGACGGCGGTGCTCCGGGCCCTTATGTTTCGGTATGTTTGGCGCTCTGGCAGAGCGCGGGTGGCGGAGGGTGGTGCCAGCTAAAGGGTGGGGGAAGAATGGACGAAATGAAGGGTGGCACGGGATGGAAGAAGCGCGGAAAGTGTTGGGTTTCCCTAGGAGAATCCGCGATGACGACCTCGCTCAATTCCAACCCATTCCAAGAAAACCAGTTGACATGAAGTTTGCGGGAGTTTAGTGCTTTCCCGGACTTGCTGAGGATTTAAACTGCGACACGAAATACGGATCATGAAAAAAATCGCGTTACTTGCGGTCTTGGCTGCTTTGTCTGGGGGTGGATTGGTCGCGAGCGCCAAAGAACCCAAGCTCAACAAGGAGGCGGTCAAAGCGCTCGCCAACGTCCCTGTGGCTGAGCTTCCTGCCGTTGCTGCCAACTTTGTTCGTGGGACTCCCCAAGAGGTCCGTGCAGCCACGGTGGAAGCGGTGATGCGCAAGGTGGCATCGGCGTCTCCCGCCGCTCTTCGCCACGTCGTGGCGGCTGTTTCAAAAGCGGATCCGGCTTCGGCGGTTGTAGCGGCCAGTTCCGCAGCCAAAGCGAACCCGGCGGCGGTCCGCGAGATTGCCACGGCGGCGAGTTCGATGGCCCCTCAAAAGGCCGCTGAGATTTTGGCAGCATGCTCCCGCGTCACGACGGTCAGCCCCGCGACGCTGGCGGAGTCCATGGCCAAGGCGAATCCGGCCCTCTCGGCCGAGCAGTTGGTGCAAGCCTCTGCCGCCGTTACCGAGACGACCGCGGATGCTGGTGTGGCGACCGGCGGCACGATCATTCTTCCGCTCGGCCCGGCCCCGGGAACCATTGGATACGACCTGAACGGTGACCCTGTTTTCACGGCGCCTCCGTCCTCCGGTGGTGGCACCCCTGGCTTGGACCCCGACCGCTACGCTGCGGCTGGTTCCTAAGCGGCAACGATCCCGGGTGGGTCGGCAGTTCAAAGCGACCACCTCCGTTGTTCCTGATTTAGCCCGCCTCCGTAAGGAGGCGGGTTGTTTTTTGGTTATCCACGAACTGAGCCATTTCAGCGCCACTTCCATCCAAAGTCGGGCAGTTGAGAGTCATTGTGACGCGCTTGTGGTTGGAACCGGAAGTGGTCGCGAAGCCGAGGAGTTCCGGTTCCAGCCGGAATTCGATGATAATGCGAAGGGCATGAGGAAAGCAGGGATCGTCCCTTGCACGTGGCATAGCTTGGGCTAGAGGTCAGCCGCAGATTGGGAGCAATACCATGACACCGATGATCTTGTTGGTTGGACTCGCGACAATGGTGCTGGGCTTGATGGCCCAGGCCTATGTGAAGTCAATGTTTAGCAAGTACAGCCGCGTTAGTGGATCCAGTGGCTATCGGGGGGCGGACGTGGCGGCGGAAATCCTGCGTCGAAACGGCATCACCGATGTTTCGATTCATGAACACCAGGGATTCCTGGGCGACCACTACGATCCCATTCATAAGAGGCTCGTCCTGTCGCCGGACGTATTTCATGGCACCTCGTTGTCGGCGTTGGGTGTGGCCGCGCACGAAGCGGGCCATGCCCTCCAGCACAAGAACGCCTACTTCCCTCTGCACCTCCGCATGTTGGCGGTGGGCGCGACGAACATTGCCAACAACATGGTGACGTGGATTTCGGTGCTCGGCATGGTCACCGGGATTCTCTCTACCTACTTTGGCCTCACCCTGATGGCCATCGGCTGGGGAGTGATCATGCTCTTCAACCTCATCACCCTGCCGGTGGAATACGATGCGTCACGTCGTGCCAAGGAAATGCTGGGACGCCTGGGCTTTGTGCGGACGCAGGGGGAGGCGGCCGGCGTTGCGACGGTGTTGAATGCCGCGGCCTTGACGTATGTGGCGGCGTTCGTGACCTCGCTGCTCTACATGTTGGTCTATCTGTTGCCCCTGCTGTCCGGCGGTCGGTCCCGGGATTGATCTTCCCTGAAATGCCCGCTCGACAGCGGCGGACACGGAGGTTGGGTGATGTGCCATGAGATGGTCGATCAAGCTCGGACGGTACGCAGGAATTGATGTGTACGTGCATGTCACGTTCCTTCTGTTCCTGGGTTTCATTGGGGCCGCCCAGGTGCTGTCGGGCGCGGCCCTGGGGTCGGTGGTCGAGGCCGTGCTCTTCTTCATCGCTGTTTTCGGTTGTGTCCTGCTGCATGAGTTCGGACACGCCCTGACAGCGCGGCAGTTTGGCATCCGGACCCGCGATATCACCCTGCTGCCGATTGGTGGCGTGGCCCGGTTAGAGCGGATGCCGGACCGTCCCTTGCAGGAATTGTGGGTGGCGATTGCGGGGCCTGCGGTGAACGTCGGCATCGTTCTGTTGCTCGTGGCCTGGCTGGCAATCAGTGGAGCGTCGGTCGGTGGTTTGGACTGGGACCTGACCGAAGGCTCGTTCGCGACGCGATTGCTGACCGTCAACCTGGTGCTGGTGATCTTCAATTTGATTCCCGCGTTTCCGATGGATGGCGGGCGAGTGCTGCGCGCGTTGCTGGCGCTGCGGCTTGACTATGCGAAGGCGACGCAGATCGCGGCGACGCTGGGACAAGGATTCGCCCTGGTATTCGCCTTTTTTGGACTCATGGGTCTTCTGGGGGGTGGGGGCAATCCCCTCCTGCTGTTCATTGCGCTCTTCGTATGGATTGGCGCCAGCCAGGAGGTGGGCATGGCCCAGTTTCGATCCGCACTGGGTGGCGCGACCGTTGGGGAGGCGATGCTGACGCACTTCTCCGCGTTGGCACCTCACGATCCCCTGGCTCGCGCGGTGGACTTGGTAATGGCGGGATCGCAACAGGACTTTCCGGTGGTGAATGGCAACCAGGTGGTCGGGATACTGACGCGCCAGCGGTTGTTGTCCGCGTTGGCCGAGAGCGGAAAGTGGACCGCCGTTGGGGCGGTGATGGAACCGAGCGTGGCGTCGGTTTCGACACGGGAGTCGCTGGAAGCCACCATGGCGGCGCATCAAGGCAAGCCCTTTGCCCTGTTGCCGGTCATGGATCGAGGCGTCCTGGTGGGCCTGTTGACCTGGGAGAATGTCTCCGAATACGTGCTGATCCGGTCGGCACTGGGCGGCCACCGAGCCGGGCCGTCCGTCCTTCCGCAACCGCCAATTCTGCGACGTTGACCCCGCGGAAATGGGGTTTTGAGGCGATCATTCCGGTGACTGGGTTTGCCAAAGCGTTTGCCAAAGGATGGCAGACGGTGGCAAGGGAAGCGGGTGACGCCGACCCGTGAACTGCATCATCTCGCCCTGGTCGGGTTCATGGGTTCGGGAAAGAGCACGGTGGGCCGCTTGGTGGCGCGCCACCTGGGGTTGGGATTCGTCGACACGGACGAAGCCATCGAAGCGCGGACCTCGCGCCGGATTTCGGAGATTTTCGCCGCCGATGGGGAAGCGGCCTTTCGAGCCTTAGAACGGCAGACCTTGGAGGAGTTGGTGGGGCGAGAAGGCCTGGTGATTGCCACCGGGGGCGGCTTGATCTGTCAGCCGGGAAACCTGGAGATCCTTCAACGACGGGCGCTGGTCGTTTGCCTCTGGGCCTCGGCGGACACCATTTGGGAGCGAGTGCGGCATCAGTCGCATCGCCCGCTGCTGCAGGTGGCCGATCCCAAGTCTGAGATCGCGCGATTACTGACCCAGCGCGAGCCGTTTTATCGCCAGGCGGATGTCTTGGTGAACTCGGGCCTGCGCAGTCTTCGCGAAGTCGCCGGCCAGGTGGCTCACCATTACATCGAAGCCAAACGCGCGGTCGGGGCCCCATGAAGTCCAGGATCGTTGCGCATGCCGCGGCTTTGGGATTCGATCTCTGCCGCGTCTGTCCGGCCGAGGCCAGTCCGTATGCGGATTCCTTTCGCCAGTGGCTCATCGACGGATGTCATGGCGGCATGGCTTACCTCGAGCGCACGGCGGCGAAACGAGAGGATCCCCGGTTGGTATTGGAGGGGGCGCGATCCGTCATCGTGGTGGCTGTTTCGTATCACACCGACGCATGCGTGAGTCCAGGTGACGACCGGAACTCCCGGGGATGCGTGGCACGGTATGCGCGGTTCCGGGATTATCACGATCTCCTGGGGCCGCGCGTTTCGGAACTCGCGACCTTGGTGGATGAATGGGGAGGACCGACGGTGAGGTCCCGGGCCTACGTCGACACCGGGCCGGTGCTCGAACGGGATTTGGGTCAACGAGCCGGCATCGGTTTCATCGGGAAACACACCAACCTGATCAGCCGCGCGTTGGGAAATTGGTTCCTGATCGCCGAGGTCCTCACGACCTTGGAACTCGAGCCCGACGCGTCCGAGCCCAACCGGTGCGGTCATTGCACGCGATGCCTGGCGGCCTGTCCCACCGCCGCCATCACGGCGCCCTTCCGCCTCGATGCCCGCCGCTGCATTTCGTATCTTACCATTGAGAACAAGGGGCCGATTCCTGAGGACCTTCGCCCGGCCATGGGGAACCGCATTTTCGGCTGCGACGATTGCCTGGCCGTGTGCCCTTGGAATCGGTTTGCGCGGGTCGGTCGATTGTTGCGGGAACACGCGCTTCCCGGTCACGGCCAACTGGACCTGATCGAACTGCTCGGCCTGGATGCAGACGGATTCAAGAAGCGATTCGCCGGGACGCCGATGCTACGTCCCAAACGGCGTGGGCTGCTGCGCAATGTCTGCGTGGCGCTCGGGAACATCGGGACCCGAGACGCTTTAGGACCTCTCGAGCGCGCGAGCCGGGATCCCGAGCCGCTCATTGCGGAGCACGCCCGGTGGGCCATGGCAGAGATTGAGCGACGCCACCAACCGGGCTAGCACCGCCTTTCTCCTTGTGAGTGCCGACCCGGGATCCCCACCGTCGGGCCAGTGCAATCGGTCAAGATCACACCGGAATCGTTGGCGGTGATGAAGGCGGCGGGACGGCGCATTCCGGCCCTGACAACCTACGATTATCCCATGACCCGCATGTTGGATGAGGCGGGAGTGCCATTTCTTCTGGTCGGGGACTCGCTCGGGATGGTGGTGCTGGGACATCCGAATACGACGCTCGTTACCTTGGAGGACATGGAACACCACGTGCGGGCGGCCGCGCGTGCCAAGCCGACGGCATTATTGGCGGCGGACCTTCCCTATCACTCCTACGAAACGCCCGAACAGGCACTGGCATCGGCGCGGCGCCTATGCGTCGCCGGGGCCGAGGCGGTCAAGGCTGAGGGCGGCCGGGAGATCCTTCCGCAGGTGATGGCGATTCGCGGGGCGGGAATTCCATTCGTGGGGCACCTCGGCATGCTGCCGCAACATGTGCTGGAGGAGGGCGGGTACCGCATCAAGGGGCGGGATGAAGTCCAGCGACAGGCGCTTTTGGCGGACGCCCGAGCCCTGGAAGAGGCCGGGGCGATGGCCTTGGTTTTGGAGTTGGTGACGCCACCGGTTGCCGCTGAGATCTCGAGGTCCCTGAGGATTCCCACCATCGGGATTGGGTCCGGACCCGATTGCGACGGACAGATCCTGGTGGTTTCTGACCTCATCGGGACATTTCCTTGGTTTACGCCGAAATTTGCGCGGCGGCGGATGGAAGGCGCGGCGCTCATGCAGGGTGTGGTGCGGGAGTGGATGGCGGAAATCGTCGGTTGAGAAATGAAAACGCCGCCCGGCGGGGGCGGCGTGCGATGGATGAAATGAAGGACGGTTCGTCTGGGCTTAGGCGATGGTGATGTCGCCGTCCAGATAGACGTCTTGGATCAGGTTCAGCAGTTTGACTCCATCCTTCATGGGGCGTTGGAACGCTTTGCGACCGGAGATGAGTCCGCTGCCACCGGCGCGTTTGTTGACGACGGCGGTCTTGACGGCTTCGGCAAAGTCGTTGTCACCGGAGGCGCCGCCGGAATTGATGAGACCGATGCGGCCCATGTAGCAATTCATGACCTGATAACGGCACAGATCGATCGGATGATCCGTCGATAGATCCGAATAAACGCGTTTGTCGGTTTTGCCGTAACCCGATCCGACGGCGGTGTAACCTCCGTTATTCTCGGGCAACTTCTGCTTGATGATGTCGGCCTGGATGGTGACCCCGAGGTGGTTGGCCTGTCCGGTGAGGTCGGCCGAAACGTGGTAATCCTTGTCCTTCTTGAATCCGCTGTTGCGCAGGTAGCACCACAGCACGGTGGCCATACCGAGTTCATGGGCCATGGCGAACGCCTGGCTGACCTCGATGATCTGGCGGGCACTCTCGGCGGAACCGAAGTAAATCGTCGCACCAACCGCGGCGGCACCCATGTCGGCGGCCTGCTTTAGCGTGCCGAACATCACCTGGTCGAACTTGTTGGGCAGCGTCAGGAGTTCGTTGTGGTTGATCTTCACCAGGAAGGGAATCCGGTGAGCCCATTTGCGCGAAAGCAGACCCAGGACGCCGTAGGTGGAGCAAACGGCGTTGCAACCGCCTTCCGCGGCGAGCTTGATGATGTTCTCGGGGTCGAAATAGATCGGGTTCTTGGCAAAACTGGCGCCGGCGGAGTGCTCAATGCCTTGATCAACCGGAAGGATGGACATGTACCCGGAATTGCCGAGGCGCCCGTGGCCGTACAGGCGCTGAAGGTTCCCGAGCACGCGGTTGTTGCGGTCGGAGGAGGCAAAGATGCGATCGACGAAGTCGGGTCCCGGGAGGTGGATCTGGGACTTGGCGACCTTGGCTTGATGCTTGAGGAGGGAATCGGCTTCAGTGCCGAGCAGGTTCAGGAGTTCCGCGTTCATGCGGAGCCTACTTTGCCCGAAGGCGGGAATCGGTGGCAATGATGAAAAAGTGATTCTTATGGTGCGCGAGGTTTTCTATTAGATGGATTCGGTTTTATGGGGTCGCCTGCGGGCGGATTTGGGGTGGGTGAGTGCCGCCTGGTGTCCGGGATGGTTCGGAGGAGGAACGAGAACTCACTTTACACCTGAAGTCCTCCCGCTAGCCTCGGGGCATCTCAACGCTGACGAACATGCTGAAGTTGCACCGTTTCCTCCCCGTGGTGGTGATCCCTCTCTTCGCCGTTGGTTGCGCCGGCCCTGAGCGCAAACTGGGGCGTGGCCTTCGAAACATCACGGAGTTTGCCCACGGCGGGGAAATGTCCCGGTCGGTGGAACAGACGACGTTGTGGGAGGGCACACAGCGCGGGGTGACGACCGGGGTGATCCGGGGGTTCAATCGCAGCGTGGCCCGGACCCTGATCGGTGTGGCTGAGGTGGCGACATTTTACGCGCCGTGGCCGAAAAACGGCGAGTGGACCTACGACGCCTGCTACACTCCGGACGGCCCGATGTACCCGGACTACTCGATGGCGACCTACACGGATCCGTGGGGCGGATTGCGCCTTCCGGAAGACCCTGGCACGCCGGATTCCTTCCGTTACACTTACCCGGCGATCACGACTTTCGACACCGATGGTGAACTGGGCATCACAGGCGGATCGATTCTGCCCGGCTTCCCATTCGGCAAGTTCATCATCAACGAACAATAACAATCGGTCCTCCGATTTCTTTGGCGCCAACATCCTGTTGGCGCCTTTTTCATTGTGACACTGCACAAGAAGTCCGGCTGCAAGGTCAACCTGCTGCTCAACATCCTGGGTCGCCGTCCCGATGGGATGCATGCATTGGAGACGGTGATGCAGCCGGTGCCGTTGACGGACGAGCTAACCTTCGAGCGGGTTTCCGTCGGCATCCACCTGACCTGCACGCATCCGGATCTGCCGGTCGATGGGGGGAACCTGGTTTATCGCGCGGCGGAGCGATTTCTGGGTGCGGCGGGAGTGGCGGACGGTGTTCGCATTCACCTGGACAAGCGGTTGCCGCTGGCGGCCGGGATAGGGGCCGGCAGCGCCAACGCCGCGGTCACCTTGCTGGCGTTGAACGAGCTCTTCGGTGGGCCGCTGCCGTCGGCGGACCTTGTTCGTCTGGCGGCGGCTCTTGGATCGGATGTTCCCTTCTTTCTACAGAACGGTCCGGCAATCGCCACGGGGCGTGGGGAACACGTCGTGACATTGGCCCCGTCGCGGGCGCTCGTCGGCGCCGGTTTGGTTCTGATCCGTCCTGGATTTGGCGTCTCGACGCCCTGGGCCTACCAGGCGTTGGCAGGATTTCCAGAGGCGCTGCAAGGTCGGCCCGGGCGCGCTGCGGAACTCGTCCATGTGTTGCAGGGGGAGGATCTCGGAGCAGTGGCCCGCTGCCTGTACAATTCTCTGGAGGCGCCGGTCCTTCGAAAATATCCGCTGCTCGCGGAATTCCAGGAATTCCTGCGCGAGGCCGGCGCTGTGGGCGCGCTGATGTCGGGCAGTGGTTCGACGACCTTCGCCTTGACCCGCGATCGGTCGGCGGGCGAACGGATCCTGGAACTGTTTCGGTCGAAGTTCGGAGCCGACGGTTGGACCGCGGTGGTCGCTCTATAGATCACCTCAGACGGCGTTCGCAGACCGTTTAAGCGGGTTGCCGAAGGCGCCATCCTTCCGGTTCGCGGCCTGTCGGACGAAGCCTTGGCGAAGGTTGATGAGGGCGGTTTTACGGGCTGCCTATTCCCGTCCCACCGCGGTGATGAAGGGTTGGATCTCCTCCATCAATCGGCGGAAGCCGTCGAGAGTGACTTGCTGGGCCCCGTCGCTCCAGGCCTCGGCGGGGTTGGGATGGACTTCGATCAGCAGGGCGTCGGCCCCCATGGCGATGGCGCCTTTGCACATGGCGGTGACAAGGGAGGCTTTTCCGGTGCCCTGACTGGGATCGACGACGACTGGCAGATGGGTCTCGGATTTCAGGATGGGAACCATCGCTAAATCGAGGGTATTGCGCGTGTAGGTATCGAAGGTGCGGATGCCGCGTTCGCAGAACAGAAGTCCGGGATTGCCGTGGGCGAGAATGTATTCACCAGCGAGCAACCATTCCTCGGTCTTCATGCACATGCCGCGTTTGAGCAGGACGGGTTTGCCCGTTTTGGCGGCGGCGATGAGCAGCTGGAAATTTTGGGCATTGCGGGTTCCGATCTGAAGGATGTCCGCATAGTCAGCGACCATTTCGGCGTGGTTCTCGGAGAGCAGTTCGGTGATGACCGGAAGTCCGGTTTCCTTGCGTGCTTTGGCGAGCAATTTGAGGCCCTTTTCGCCGAGTCCCTGGAATTCGTAAGGTGAGGTGCGTGGTTTGAAGGCGCCGCCCCGGAGGATGGTGGCTCCCGCCTCCTTTACGGCAACGGCGGTCTGGAGCAATTGCTTCTCATTCTCGACCGAGCAGGGCCCGGCCATGATCTGGACCTTGCGCCCACCGATCGCGACGCCGCGGGCGCTGACGGTGGAGTCGGAGGGATGCGCTTCGCGACTGACGAGTTTATAGCGCTTTTGGATGGGGGTGACGGACTCGACCTGCGGCCAGGTGGCGAGGGGTTCGAGGGAGACGTGGGTGCGTTCGTCGCCGATGGCACCGATGACGGTGCGGGCGACGCCTCGCATGATGTGGGGTGTGTAGCCGAGTTTGCGGATTTCGCGGATGACGGCGGCTTCTTCCTTCTTCGTGATTCTGGGTTTCAGGACGATGATCATGTCGGTGATGCAGGGGCCGCCGCGGCCAACAAAAAAGCCGCAGGCGGGTGCCTGCGGCTCTGGGTTTCGGTTGAACAATCAATCCGGCCAGGTGCGCAGGCGGGAGGTGTCGGCAAAAAAGCCGAAACCCCAGCCGGCGTAGAACCAGAACCGGTACGAATTCATTCTGGCGGGAGCGTAATCATGCGCCGCCCACTTTCGTCAATCCGTCATTTGGCGTTGTTCGTCACCGGCCAAACCTTCTCGCGCAGGTCTCGGAGACGCATTTCCGCCGGGGCGAGCCGGGGCAGGTTGCTTTCCGGCCGGTCGAGATAGAAGTAGACCGTGGCCGACACATCATCGCGCCGCCAGAAGTGTGTGCCGCCGGTTGGATGGCGTGGATCATGGAAGGGCGGGAGGTCGGTGCGATCCAGGAGCAGGTGAATGGAGGGTTCGCGTCCGGTGATGTTGAGGACGTCCTCTCCGTGGGTATCGAGAATCCAGAGCGGTCGGGTGTCGACCCCTTTGGCGATCATCTCGCGCACGCGCTCGCTGGAGGTGTTGCCGATCTGCTGGAGAGTGACCCGGCAGTCCTGGTGGAAGAACACGGGGTCATCGAGGTGGTAGCGATAGAAGGCGTACAGGTCGTTGGCTTGGTCCGAGACCAGCGAGCCTTGGGCCCGACCTTGGTAGACCCCCTGGCCCCAACCCGACCCGATATAATCTTCCGTTCCCGTGCCGACCAGTGTCGGCAGATCCCGGTCGCCATCCAGGTAGACCTTAACCTCGCCTTCACCGAACCAAGTCCCGCGGTAATCGGGATGGCCAATCACACCAATATTGGCGCCTAGATAGCGTCCTTTGCCCACGACACGCGGCAGGATTTCAAAATCGCGCCCGGCCTCGGTCGGATTTTCGCGGCGCCAGGCGGCGTGGAAGTAGAGGACCTCCTTGGCGTGGCGTTTCACCTCGCTGTAGTTGATGTCGTACCAAACCAAGGCGTGAGCCTTGCTCTCATTGATGAGCAGCATTCTGGCACCGCGCCGGTAGGGCATGGGGATGGTGAAATTGAAGGAGCGCCCCTCAGGATTGGAGAACAAGGCGTTCTCGAACGGGACGGCGAGTCCGAGTCCGACTCCGAAGAAATCACCGATGGGACAGTCCACCGCCGGTTTGGCGGCGCCGTCCCAATACATTTCCAGGCGCACCAATCGGCGTTGTTCGGGGTTGCGCGGAATCGTTCCGCTGAGCCACATGCGATGGATGATTCCGGCGCCGCGGATGTCGGCGAGCACAGCGGTTTCGCCCGGTTTCACCACGATGAACGCAGCGCCCTTGGCGCCGCGATTCGCTTGGCCTCCGGCCCCCTTCGCTCCGGTGGGATTCTCGGGACTGATCCAACGGGTCTGGGCCTCGGACATCCGGTACAGCGGTAGAGATGCGGGATCTTCGCCGCGCGCGATGGAGAGTCCGAACAGTCCGAGGAAGTAGAGAAAGTTTGGGAGCGGTTTCATGCGTCCATGCCGGAAAGGCAACATCGAGGATGGAGCCTGGAATTCGATGGGGTTGAGACGACCGAGATCCCTGTCGCGGCGTGAAAGGGCCCACCTGTATTGGAATTGGGTCCAGTGAGGTGGCCCTCGTCGCGCTGCGACGAGGTGTGCAGGGGCCAGCGATTCACGGAGTGGGTGCGGCGAGGGAGGCACAGACGATTTCCTGGTCGTTGCGGGCATAGACACTGCGGTTGGCGAACGCCGGGTGAGACCAAACGACAGGTCGGCCGGGATCGCGATTGACCGGTTCAATGAGGCGTGCCCGGCCCAGCTCTTCGTAGCGCTGGGGGGAAAGGCGGGCGAGAATCAGATCGCCCACCTCACTGAACAGAAAGAACCGGTCGGCATGCCGGACGATGAAAGCGTGGCCCCAGCGCTCCGATTTTCCCGAGGTCGGCGCGAAGGTCTCCCACAGTCGCTCGCCGGTTTCCACCTTCAGGGCCCGGAATTGACCGTAGCTGCACGGACTGTAGATCACGCCGTCTTCCAGCCACGGTGTGGCCATGACGCTGTGCAATCCGTCGGTGTCCTTCTCGCTGACCTTTTGACTCTTCCAAACCACCGACGGGGATCCCTGGCCGATGCGCAACATCAGGGATCCGTTGTAGAACGAGGTGAGAAACAGTTGGTCACCGTAGGCTCTGGGTGTCGGGATGGTCATGCCGAATCGGACCTCAGGCGATAGCGGGTGAGTCCAAAGGACCGTGCCGGATTCCGGGTCGAGCGCGTTGACGGCTTCGGGATGCCAAAGGATCAACTGCCGTCGTCCTCCGAACTCGCACAATGTCGGGGGCGCGTATCCGGGTTCTTTGGCGGTCAAGGCGCGCCATAATTCCTTGCCGGTGTCTTTGTCATACGCCATGGCGACCGAGCCTTCGCCTGCGGCCAGACAGATTACCTTGTTGCCATCGACGAGCGGGTGTCCGGCGAAGCCCCAAGTGGGTGTCTTGACTCCGAGTTCCCGGGGGAAGTTGTGCGACCAAAGCAGCGTGCCCGTGGCCGCGTCGAGGCACCGGAGGTCCCCTTCGCTTCCGAGGGTGTAGACCTTGCCGTCGGAGACGCTCGGCGTGGCGCGGGGTCCCGCCGCGTAACTGATGGTGTAGGCGCATTCGTATTCGTGCTGCCACATCACGGTGCCGTCACGCTCATTGAGACACAGCACGCGTTCCTTTCCGGGAATGGAGCCTCGCGAGAAGGCGTCTTTCGGATTGGCAGTGCCGGTGGCGAGCTGGCGATCGGTGACAAAGACCCTTCCGTCCGCGACGGCGGGGCCGGAGTAGCCCCCGCCGATTGGGCGGCGCCATCGAAAGGTCAGACCGTCCTTGGGAAATTGGGTGAGGATACCCGTCTCTCGCCAAACTCCGTCGCGCCGAGGGCCGAGCCATTGCGGCCAATCGTCGGCGGATGCCGACAACCCGAATATGATGGTGACGATGGAAGGGACCAGGGCGCGCAACGTGTTGAGAGCGGAGGGAAGGGGCATGGGATGCAAAACGATTCAGATCGTATTCCCGTTCACGACAAAGCGCGACAAGATCGTCGGACCATTGGGGAAGGCGAATCCGGTCCCCCGGTTTCTATCGCCGGGGATCGGGGAACACCGTCGGGCTTTTATCGTGGAGAGGGAATCGGCATGCTGCTCCCGTTGAGTCATCAAGACACCTATTACCGACACAACGAGGCCTATGCCGAGTTCCTCGCGCAGTGGGACGCGGGCTTTTACGCCAAGTACACCGATGCCCTGCGTCCCGCACGGACGGGTGGGCGTTCCCTCGACGTGGGTTGCGGTGTGGGCCAGGTGGTGGGGCGTTTGACCGCCGACGGCATCGAGGCTCACGGCGTCGAGATCTCGGAGCCAAACGTAGCTCGCGCGCTGCAGGTGTGTCCACGTGTCCAATGGTACGATGGGCGGCGGCTGCCTTATCCCGACGGGTACTTCGACGCGGTGGGGACGTTGAACGTGTTGGAGCACGTGGACGAACCGGAGGCGTTCCTGGCGGAGTTGGTCCGTGTGGCGGCTCCCGAGGCTCGGGTAGTCGTGAGCAGTCCCAACTTTCTGCGCGTGATCGGGCCTGGATATCACCCGCGCATGAAGGGTCTGGGCCAGCGCTGGCGGAATCTCCGGGGCCTCCTGGCGCGCCGGCGCCGGTTGCGCGCAGACCCGGACGGCGTGCGATTCGAGCGAATGACACCGATCGTTCGGGAACCGTTCCAGCCTGACGATGATGCGACGGTGGCGACCAATGGTCTGGAGATGGCCTTCTTTCTGGAGCGCCTGGGTTGCGAAGTGGAACGAGTGGAGTGCACGGATCGCGTCGTGCCTGCCCTCGCCGAGTGGCTGCTGAATGCGACGCCTCTTAAGTGGGCCATGTTCAATGCTTTCGTGGTGGCGCGTCGTCGTGGCGGAGCGGCGAATTCCGTGATGCCATGAAACGCAGGCCCGACCGCCCGTTGCTGGTTTGCTTCCGAGTATTGGGGGGAGGCCTTTGTATTCTTGGAACGGCGTCGGTATGGGCCGCTTCGTCAGCGGTCACCAACGAAGCTGGCATGGTTTCACCGCCCAAAAAGGATGGCGACGGCGTTCGGTTCGGGTTGGTCCGGGTCGATCCGCGGTCCCGCACGGTATCGTTTCCAGCGAAGGTGAACATGACCAACGGCGTGGTGGAGTACGCGGTGGTGACAGAGTACGGCAAGGCCCACGAAAGCCTGTTGCTGACCGACGCCAAACCCATGGACGTGCAGTCCGGGTTGCTCTTGTTGGGGGCGAAACCGGCGGGCACGAACGGCGTGTTGAATTCGGCCGTCAGCCTGCCAGTGACGAGTCTGCACCGGATTGGAGTGACCTGGACCGTGGCCGGTCGCGAACGAACGGCGCCGCTCGAAGATTGGATCCAGCTCAACACCGGTCCTGAGGGAACCGTAGCCAGGAAGTTCACGCGAGGTTCCTGGCTGTTCAATGGATCGTTCATCAGTCCCGAGGGATTCGCGGCGCATTTCGAGGGCTCGATCATTTCCCTGATTCGAGATCCGGCCGCGATCTATAACAACCCGCGTCCCGACCAGGACGACGACGAGATTCACTCTCCCGCGGCGCGCGCGATGCCGAAGGTGGGAACACCGGTGACGGTGACGGTGAGCGTCCCGCGCGATGGCGTTTGAAGATTCGGAAACTCGGTCTTTCGGTCGGCCCGCGCTCTCGGTAGCCTGATCGTCGCGGTTGCGATCCCTCGCCTACATGGCCACCCGACGACGCATGACATTATCGCCTCGAGTTTCCCGTTCCCGGACCCCTTCGACTGCAAAGAGGACCAAGGTGGTGTGGGCCCTGTCCGTAACGGTGCGTCCCGAAGGCGATGAGGCGGTTGGGGAACTTCTCGCGCGACTGACCGGACAATCGGCGGTCGCGACGCACGACAAGCGATCCGGGTTGGCGACGGTGGTGGCCTACGTGGAGTCATCGACCTTCTTCACCGGAGGTCGGCGCCGCGAACTGACGGCGGGCCTGGAGCGCATGAAAGAGTTTGGTTTGGATCTGGGACGACCGAAGGTGCGATGGGCGAGAGTGCCGAAGGCGGATTGGGCGGAATCCTGGAAGCGCCATTTCCAGCCCATCGAAGTGGGCAAGCGCTTGCTGGTTCGACCGAGTTGGAGTCGAAGGCGGCCGGCTAAAGGCCAGGTGGAAGTGGTGTTGGACCCGGGTCTGAGTTTTGGAACGGGGCAGCATCCGACCACGGACTTTTGCCTGCGCGAATTGGTGCGCTTAAGGAAAGCGTCGGATGCGGCGGGGACGGCGATGATGGATGTCGGGACGGGGTCTGGCATCCTGGCCATTGCCGCGGCCAAGCTGGGGTACCGTCCGGTGACGGCGTTTGATTTTGATCCTGAAGCGGTGGGGGTGGCGCGGCGCAATGCGGCGGACAACGGCGTCGCCCGCGAGGTGTCGATGGTTCGACGCGATGTCGCGACGTTGAAGGCGCCGAAGAAGGGAAAATGCGCCGTGGTCTGCGCGAATCTCACCGCCGATCTGCTTCATCGGCACGCGGAGCTTCTGCTGTCGCAGGTGGTTCCCGGTGGTTATGTGGTGCTCGCGGGTATCCTGGCCGAAGAGTTCGTCGGTATTCAGCGGCGGTTCGAGGCGCTGGGTGCCCGCCGGGTCCGCGATCGGCGGAAGAGCGAGTGGCGATCCGGTTCCTTCCGGAAGGACACCTGATCGCCGGTACCAGGTTCTAGCGAGGCGGACTTAATTTCCCCTGCCAGAATCGCAGGGCGGCCTGCATCGAGGGGAATGCCATGGTCTCTGGCGCCAGCGTGATCGGATCGAGCCACTCGATGCCGTCCACATCATCGAGGGCTTGAGCCTCTTCCGGATTCGGCGCGCGCGCGGTGAACACGAGATCCAAAACCGGATAGGTCACCTCCGCGTAGAGATATTGATTGGGCTCGGAACAGAGAAATTGGAGGTCCACCAGCGAAAGGCCCACCTCTTCGCGGATTTCACGAACCGCCGCGATCTCGGCGGTCTCGCCGATGTCGATGAATCCACCCGGGGGCGCTAGCAGACCTTTGCCCGGATCTTTCGCGCGCCGAACAAACAATGCATGGCCGTCGGGTCGGCGAATGAAAACGACGACGGCGACGGTGGGGTTGAAGTAATAACGGAAGCCGCACGACTCGCAGGTGAACAATGGCCCCGTGCCGGTCGCGGACTGGGCGTGGCCGCATCGTGGGCAGTGGCGAAAATGCGCGCGCGGTTGCATGACCGGCGCCGATCCTGAAGGGGGAAGAAGGAAGGGGGAAGAGGGAAGGGGGGCGCGGTCATGGGTGGTGCAGCGCCGAGACCCGCGCCCGGCCCCTCAGCGCGCGATCTGGACTCGGAGGTATCCCTGGACGCGTGCTTCCACCGGATCACGCAATCGGATCGTGACCTCGACGAAGCTGCCGCGATCGACCGGGGTTCCGACCACTTCGACGGCGGAGGATCCCGCCCACGGCGCGACCGTTCCGGAGGCGGTTACGAGATACCGGACATCACCAGGTTCGGTCTTCGGTCTGCGGTAGGTCAGTGACACATAGCGTTGCCCGCCAATCAGCATCACCGCGGGCTTCGGACTCGCGAGCAGTGCGTCCTGGACGAGCGGATGCAAGGCAAGGGCGTACTCCGTGAAATTCTTGAGCCCGTCGCCATCGGGATCGTCGTCAGGTCCCGATGCATTCAGAGGAAGTCCTTGGGTCATGGCCCAGGTGGCGAAGTTGGATCCTCCCGCGATCGTCGTGACCGCATCGGGCTGGGCGGGCGGTTTCTCAGTCAATCCCGCCGCATCGCGGGCAATGCTGAAGAAGCGGTAGGTCGAACCCGGCTGCCCGAGGAGCGTTGCGGAGGTATTGGTGGTGGCGATCTGCCACAAGGAGAACGGTCCGTTGTCTCGCGAGACAAATATGTCGTAGGAGGCGAGTCCAGAGCCGCCTGCCGCATCCGCGCCGCTCCATTTCAGAGTGAATTCCCCGGTCACCTGCGCGTCGAGGGCTTGGACCGCGCTGGATGGGGCCAGGGCGTCAATCGTGTTGGTCACCCAGGGGGTGACGATCGGCGGATTCGCCCCGTACGTCGGATCGAAAATGATGGTCGCCAGGTTCGTCAACTGGCTCCCCCCGGGAAGACCTGCCTTCGGCCGGATCGTGTAACTCAACGAACCCTCGCCACGGTGACTCGCGTCGTTCGGCGGCAGAAAGCCGGCATAGGGATCCTCAGGAAGTTCCCCGGTTTGCGAATCCCGGGAGTGAATCAGCCAGGTGATCCGGCCGGAACCGGGATCGAAGTCCACGTCGATCACGACCTCGTTCGTGTCGGTTCCGACGCGGGTGATGGTGGAGAATCTCTGGAGTCCTGGGGGCACCGAGATTTTGGCGTCGTTGAAGGCGATGTCCTTCAATTCCAGGGTGGACCAGTCGAGTTTGGGATCCAGGTCGTCGAGGACGAGGACCTCCTGTGCCGGGGCGGCGGCATTGGTCTTGTTCTCGAAAACCACTTCGAAGGGCAGGACCTGATCGGGCTGGACCCAGCGCTGAGATCCGACGCCGGCGAGCGCGTATTTGTCGTTCGGATCGACGCTGCCGACGATTCCGACGTTTCCACTCGCGACGCTTGCGCCCGGAAGCGGGTTGAGCCGGCGGCGGCGTTCCTGTTCAACACCCGCCGGGTCGAGCCACGGATTGCCGGCCAGGCTGACTCCCTGTCGATTCGACAGCACCGGATGCTGTCGATGCCTATTCAGGTCCTTTTTTTCATAGCGCCTCGACACCACGTATTCGGTGATGTCGAAGGCTCCCTGAAGCGACCGGCCCTTGCGCATCTGGGCCTTGAAGTTCTTGATCAATTCTCCACCGCTGGCGGTGTCCCAGGAGATCTTGTCACTCTGAGTCGCAGCGAAGCCCACAAACTTCGTCGTGCTGGGGCGGACGAGATCGTTGAAGGCCTCGGAGTGGCACGAGTCGTTGATAAAATACGTCGTTCCGGCGCCGACCTCATCGATCGCCCGGGTGAATGCGGTCGGCGAAATGGAGCCGCCGCCGTTGGGACACAGGTAGCCCGTACCGGCGCTCCCACGACCGCCGTGGCCGCTGTAGACCACCACCAGATTGTCATCGGCATCCACCTGCCCGCGGAATCTACGGAGTTCGTCCATCATGTTGGAGCGCGTCCAACCCGCGGCGTCGGTCGGAGAATCGTGGCCCCCTCTGTACTGAGCGGCGGGGACACCCAGATCGTTGCGGATGAAGGTCGCCATATCGTATGCATCCATCCGGGTGCCGCCGAGGTCGCCGCCACCGCCTCCTTCCGCTCTCCGGTTGGAGTAGTCCTCGATACTAATGACGACCCACCATGTTTTGCGGATCCCATCCGCGGGAGGACGGGTCGGAAGCAGATGGAGAGCCGCGGCGGACGCGTTAGCCTCGGCCTCTTCCGCCGGTGACAACTCGATGATTGGACGCGATTGCACGACGCCCTCAGGTTCATCCCCGAACAGCCATCGCCCGTCGATGTTCGCGAGGTAGGAGTAGGTCAGCGGCGAGGTGCGAAGCTCATCCAGGACCGTGCTCAGCCGGGCGGCATGATCCGCAACGGTCGCCCCGAATCGTTCGGTCAACCCCCCGAGCCACTCCGCCCATTTCTCGGGTCGAACTTCCAGGGGCGCAGGCAGTGTGTTCCACTGGAACGGCGTGGAGTCCCCCGCGAAGGCATCACCGGTCAGCATCTGAACCTCGACCTGAGTTGGCGCCGCGAATTTGACCTGAACTTCAAAGGTCACTTCCTGTCCTGGTCCAAGCGTTGGTAGGAGAATCTCTGGGTGGAATCCGACAAAGGTGAACGAGTCCGCGAAGTTATCCACCAGATCGAACAAACGGATCTCGGTGGCCCCGGGGGCGGCGAAGCGCAACAAAGGCAGCTTGATGTCGACCAGGCCACGGTTGCCGTAAGTGACAAACCAGGTGGTCAACCGCCCGGCCCGGGTGACCGAAGGCCCATTGAGTTCGGTGTAAAAGTCTCCGATGCCTCCCCCAACCACCTCCACGGCCTCCGGTAAGGTCGCGGCAAACCCGTCCTCTTCGGCGCGGACGGAAGGTCTTCCCGTCGGGAAGCCCGACAGGTCGAACGTCGCGAAGACTCGACCGCCCTCCCGCGCACTGACTCGGATCGCCGGGCGCTCGGTATCGCCCAGCCGAACGGTAAGTCCGGTTTGGTCCGTCAAGCCCGAGCCGCGAACTTCCAGGGTCACTAGGCCCGCGTTCCCCACGGTTTCCGGCCGAACCGATTCAATCTGCAGACCGGCCAGCTCGGCACGCAATTCAAACGGTTCAGGCGGAGCATTCAGCACTCGGCCGAGGCAGAGGACATAGAAGACGTTGGTCCCGTCCGCGGGCGGCGTCGCGGAATCGGATACCACGACCGAGGTGTCTGGTGTGGCAAATTCACGTTGGCGCGCGGTGAAGTGTTCGGGGGTGGGTACGAACCCGTTTCCCACGTAGAGTTCGGTGATTCCGGTCGACGCGCGCAGATCGAGGAGAAAGCGCACGCTCCGGCCCACCGGCGCCCGGCATTGGAACCAATGAGGCTGGTCTGGCGCATCGAACGTGGCTGTCAACGGAGCTGCTCCCAAGGCAATGACCGGCACGGTGAGCCCGGTGCTCCCCGTGGCCAGGGCCGCGTTGTTCTCCGAGTTCGCTCCTTCCACGAGATCGTCCCGACTGTTGCCGTCGACGGCCCATTGGTAGTCACCCACCAGGCCACCCGGGACGCGGACGTCGGCGGTGATCCGCCGAGATTCGCCAGGCCCCACGACCACGCCCCGACCGACCAACGGTTCGGCGACGAAGACACGATCACCACCATCGATTTGCTTGAGGTAGATTGCATCGTGCCAGGGGCCGCCCAGGGGTTCGGTTCCCCGGTTGGTGATCGTCCATTCCAGTTGAACTGCCTGGCCGGCTTCGATCTCGGGTGGGCCCTGAACGCTCGACACCACCAGATCGATGTTCGAAGGGGCACTCTCCACAAACTCGAAGGCGCCCATATCGGGAACGCTCCCGTTCGCGGCCGGAGTTCCCGTGTTGCCGGTGCGTGGATCGTCATAGCGCGCGGAACCCGCCAGATCGGTTGGCGTGGCGAAGTCTCCTGCGGCCGCGTCGATTCCCGGCGAGGCGTAATTCAGGCGCAGATTGTCGGACGCATAGTCCTTGAATCGCGGTTCGGCCGAGATGTTCCCGTTCTGACCCGTGAGATCAGCGGTTCCGCTGTAATTGCCGCGTCGCGCGGCGGGATTCCAGACATTGCAGGAGCTGACGATCGGTGTCGCTGGCCCCAAGTCGTGCTCGATCCCGGCATCAATCGACTGCGAGACGATCGTGTTGCGGACGATCAACTGGCCGGCGTGCTCGAGCAGTCCGATGCGGCATGCGTCGATGGTGCAATGGATGACGCTCATTTCTCCGACGGCCGTCAGTCCGCGATCGCAGCGCAGAACGAGGCAGTTCTCGAACAACGTGGTGCCATAACAGAAGGCGCCGTCCTTGAGGGCGTCCGTGATCACGCTGTTGCGCACCGTGAGCGGTCCGCCCAACGCTTCCATCGCTCCCCCTGCGCCCCAAGGATTGCCGACGGAATTTCCCCCGAACCGGATGACCGCATGATTGAGGTTACCCTGGGCGCCGTCGTCGAACCGAAGGCTTCGCCAATCCCCAGCCATCGGCAACGTGTGTGACCCGTCGGCATTCGAGTCACCCCCGTAAGCATCGTCGGCCATCGAAGTGATGACGACCGGTTCGGCATAGGTTCCGAGCACCTCCAAGCTGGCGCCGGGTCGGACATCGAGACCCTGACCAGGCGCGATCTTCAAAACGGTGCCAGCCTCCACTCGGAGCGTCACACCAGCGGCGACGACGACCGTCTGGGTAATCTCGCGAAGCGCCTCAGCCGTCCAGGTCTCGTTCGCCGTCAAGGTGCCGCCGTACTCGCGCGTATGGTAACGCAGGCGGGTGGTCTCGCTGAGCGCCAACGTGCCCCCGGCATCCTGATGCAGTCGCCAACTCCCAGCGGCGGGCCGGGTGGTCGCTCCATCCAGATTGCTGTCGCCACCCACCGCATCGTCGAGAAACGAAGTCAATTGTACCGGCTGATTCGCGCTCGCTTCCGCCCGCAGCGTGCCGCCGCTTTGAACGAACAGACGAACTCCTGGCATGAATTTCACAATGACCCCGGGCTCGAACGTCAGGGTGACTCCCGTTGGAATCACCAAATCCCGACGGACGGCATACACGCTTCCCGCGGTCCACGTCTCCGATGCCGCGAGGCGTCCGCCGCGCCATAACACGGTGTTATTGACGGAAATGGCGCGGCGCGATTCCCCCACCCGTCGTCCGGCGGCGTCGCGCACCGATGCCGTCAGTCCGTAGGTTCCGTCCGGCACCTGCGTCGTGTCCCAGGTGGTTTTGGCAATCACCGAGGTGGTGAGGCGAGCGATGGGGAGAACCTGGCCGTCGCGTTCGGCGTTGAATTCGACCGTGTGCGGACCGGCCCCCCCACTAAAGAGCGCCACTTCCAAGGAAATGCTCCCTGAAGCCCATGGGTCGGAAGGCGCCAGCCAGATGAGACGCTGGGCGTCGTCCTGCCGAATGGTGCCGTCCGCGCCTTTGGCGAATCCGCCTCCACCCGTAACGGCCAGGGCGCCAGTGAATGAACTCGAGCTTCGGTAAATCGCGATTCGCCCACCGGCACCCCCGCCGCCGTCGACCCATTCGCCGGCGCCGCCCAACGCGGTAATGGCACCGCGGCCGGAAAGTTGGTGTGCGCCGATGAGTAGACTTCCGCCAGACCCGCCTCCGGCGTTATTGGCGATGGCCGACATTCCGTTGGCGCTGATCTGGCCGTCGACGGTCAGGTTTCCACCGACGATCAATCGAACGGATCCGCCGCCTGCGCCGCCGGCTCCTCCATCACCACTGGCCCCCTGACTTCCGAGCGTTGAAGGTTCGAGCATTGATCCGTAGGGCTCACCGCCTTGCGGACTGGTCCGTCCGCCGCCGCCCGCACCACCGTGACCCGCCCCGCTGCCTGACCAATCGACACGGCTCCCCGTGCCCGGCCCAGGATCGGCCCCGATCGGATAACCTCGGCCATCCACCGAGATGCTGCCTCCCGGCAGGACGTTGGCATCGCCCAGCACGACAACTTCGCAGCGCTCGGCACCGGTGGGGTGAGTCAGAATCCCGTTGGTGCGCACTTCCAGTTGCTGGAGAGTGAGCAATCCCTGGGGGTAGACTTGGGCTTTCCCGGCAATCGCCAACCGCAAGGGCTCCGACCAAGTGATCGGGGTGTGTCCGCCGAGGGTATCGCCATTGTCGACGACGACCCACGCGAGGCCGTTCGTCACGGATCTCCAATAAAAAGTCCCCGCCCCGCCGCGCTGATGGCCACCGCCGCCAAACGCCGTGACGTTTCCGACGAACGTGGATCCGCCCTGGTGAATCGCGAGGCGTCCGCCGCCACCTCCGCCGCCATCCACCCATTCACCCGCCCCGCCGTTCACCGAGATCACGCCGCGCCCCGAAAGGAAACCGACACTCAGAAGGATGCTGCCACCTGAACCTCCCCCGGAGTTGTTTCGCAACGTCGCCGCGCCTTCTGACGAGATACGACCATCGACAGTGAGAGTGCCGTTGACGGTCAATCGGATTGCGCCGCCGCCGGCACCGCCGGCGCCTCCATCGCCGCTACCGCCTTGGCTGCCGAGACTGACGGGGTCGGTGATGGAACCATAGGATTCACCACCGATCGGACCGGTGACTCCACGTCCTCCTTCACCTCCATGACCTGCTCCTGAACCGGACCAGTCCAATTGGTTCCCTGCTCCCGGTCCTAGATCCGTTCCCCACGCCAACCCGCGACCGTCCGTTGAGATGCGGCCGCCTTCTTGAACGCGGGCATTCCCCAGGACGACGACCTCGCATCGGAGAACATTCGTCGGATGCGTGAGGATTCCGTTGGTGCGCACATCCAACTCCTGGAGGGTGAGTGCGCCTTGCGGATACACCTGGGCCTTGCCGCCGATGGCAAGGCGCAGGGGATCGGGCCAGCGCAAGGGAGTGTGAGCTCCCAAAACGTCACCGTTATCCACCACCACCCAGGCGAGGTTGTCCGTCAGAGGTCGGGTATAAACGGTCCCCGCGCCGCCGCGTTCCGCGCCGCCGCCACCGAAGGCCGAGAGTGTGCCCGAAAACGTGCTGCCTCCGTATTGAATCGAGATTCGGCCCCCGGCGCCACCACCGCCGTCCACCCATTCACCAGCTCCGCCATTCGCGGAAATCACTCCGGTGCCCGTGAGACTGCCGGCCGTTAGAAACAGACTTCCTCCGGCGCCCCCACCCGCGTTGTTGCGGAGCGTCGCCGCGCCCTCGGCTGAAATGCGACCTTGGACCGACAGTTGGCCGTCCACGATCAAACGAACGGCACCTCCGCCGGCGCCGCCGATGCCGCCATCACCCGCGCCCCCCACGCTGCCGAGTGCCGAGGGTTCGGTGATGGAACCATACTGACCGCCACCGAGTGGACCCGTTACCCCCCGGCCGCCCTCGCCTCCGTGACCGCCTCCCGAGCCGGACCATTCGAGGCGCGATCCCGCGCCAGGGCCGAGTTCCGTTCCCCACGGAAAGCCGCGGCCGTCGACGGAGATGCTCCCTCCCGGCAGAACCGCTGCGTCGCCCAGAACGTGCACCTCACAACGCAGGATTCCGGTCGGATGCGTCAGGATTCCGTTGGTACGGACTTCGAGTTGCCGCAGGGCCAGGGCACCCACCGGATACACCTGGGCCTTTCCGCCGATCGCCAGACGCAACGGCTCCGGACTGTTGAAGGGGGTATGCGCGCCCAGGATGTCGCCGTTATCAATCAGCACCCAACCAACCGCGTCCACGGTCGACCGCGTGTACACCGTGCCCGCCCCTCCACGCTCATGCCCGCCGCCTCCGTAGGCGGTGATCGCTCCGGTGAAGCTGTTCGCGGTTTGGTGAATCGCGACGCGCCCGCCTGCGCCTCCCCCACCGTCGACCCACTCGCCCGCACCGCCATTGGCGGTGATCAACCCGGAACCCGCCAGGGTGCCCACGGTCAAATAGACGCTGCCGCCGGCGCCGCCGCCGGAATTATTGCGCACGGTCGACGAACCCTCGGCCGAGATCCTGCCGATGACGGTCAATCGTCCATTCACCGTGAGACGAATGGCGCCGCCTCCGGCGCCTCCGATGCCCCCGTCGCCGTCCCCGCCTGCGCTTCCCAATGTGAGCGGTTCCGTGACGGACCCGTAGTGGCCGCCCCCAAGCCCGCCCGTGATTCCTCGTCCGCCTTCTGCCCCATGTCCACCCCCTGAGCCAGACCACTCGACGCGGGTGCCGCCGCCGGGCCCTAAATCGGTGCCGCCCGGAAATCCACGTCCATCCACCGAGATGCTTCCACCCGCCAGGACATCGGCGTCTCCCAGGACACTGACTTCACAGCGTTGGAGGCCCGTTGGGTGGGTGAGGATGCCGTTGGTACGGACTTCGAGTTGCTGCAGCGTGAGGGTGTCCTTGGGAAACACCTGTGCCTTTCCGCCGATCGTCATCCGGAAAGGTTCGCTGCTGACGATGGGTGTGTGGCCGCCCAACGTGTCGCCATTATCCACGAGCAATCGGCCCGTGTTCTCGGTGTTGGCCTTCGTGTAAACGGTACCGGCGCCACCGCGCTCCTGGCCGTTTCCACCCACGGCGGAGATTCTCCCGGTGAAGGTGTTGGATCCGTAAAGAATGGCGATACGCCCCCCGGCGCCGCCACCTCCATCCACCCACTCGCCGGACCCGCCATTCGCGGAGATCACTCCATTGCCCGACAGGGAACCCACCGTTGCGAACACGCTGCCGCCGGCGCCGCCGCCCGCGTTGTTGTGGAACGTGGTCTCGCCGTCCGCGACGATGCCGCCGTCGACCGTCAGGCGCCCAGAAACCACCAGGCGAATGACGCCGCCACCCGCTCCGCCGGTGTCTCCGGTGGGCGCACCGCCTTGACTGCCGAAGGCATCCGGCGCCGAGATCGAACCGTACGCTTCGCCACCCTTGGCGCCGGTCACGCTTCGTCCTCCTTCACCACCATGGCCTCCGCCGGACGCGGCCCACTCCACCAACCGACCCACACCGGTCGGGACCCCGTTGCTGTAGCCCCTCGCGGTGACGTCGATTCGCGAAGTCGCATCCACCGACGCGTCGCCGGTGACGGTGAGTCGAAGGACGTGGTCTGACTCACCGTTTGGCGCGGAGGGGTGGGTTAGCACGGCGCCCTCGATCAATTGAAGCCGGGCGAATGAGTGTGAGCCAGCGACCGTCCACCGGGCGTTACGCACAACGATCTCCTGACCTTCGAGTGAACGGTCGTCGGCTGTCAGCACCCGATCAGAATCTATGGTGGCCGCCTCCAGCACGGGGGGCAGGCCGGGCCCGACCGAAATCAGGGCGGCGAGGAGACGCACTCGTAGGCAGGGGAGAAGAGGCTTCACGGTGGGTGGAGACCTGAGGCACGCGTTCGCGCCGGCAGATTGGGTGGACAAGGTGACTCATGTATTACCGATCGAATGCTTGGAATTCGCCAGCCAAATGTGGACGCCCGTTGGGACCGGGGCGCATCTCCGAGTTGTCGGGGCGATTTCCGTTGAGATAGCGGGAGAGGACTCCCGCACTCCACGACGACCAGCGTTGGCCTGGCCCCGGGGTGCCGACTGGCGCGAAGCGTCGTGGACTGCGGCAGTCCCCTGCCGCTTTCCCAGAACGGCGATTCCCGGCCGGAACGGTGGTGCCGCTCCACAACTCGGAGACGCATCGGATTCGCCGGAGGTTCGCAAACGCGGTTGCGACGGGAGGTGGGGTCTGGCAACCATCCCTCTCCTGTCTATCTATGCGCCGATCTGCGATTGCCGTCTTACTCGTCGCCGCTG
>JAEUHG010000103.1 GCA_016795425.1 Verrucomicrobiales bacterium | reverse complement strand
TTGACCCACGCATGGCTCCAATTCTGATCGAAGCTGGCCAGCACCACCGCCAACAGGCACCACGCCGTCGCGTCATCGATCGCCCCCGCACCCAGCGCCACCGTGCCCATGGTCGTCCCGGCCAATTTCTTGAAGTGAATGATCCGGGCCAACATCGGAAACGCCGTAATGCACATCGACGCACCCAGGAACAGCATCGCTTCAGTGAGCGACGTTCGGGTGGGAAACAGCGACGTCTGATGGAACAAGACCCACGCCAGGGCGGCCCCGAGCACAAACGGCGTTGCCATTCCCGCCACTGACACCGCCACTGCGCTCCTCAATCGTTTGCGGACAATGTCGACGCGGAACTCCATTCCCACGACAAACATGTAAAGCGCCAAACCGAGCTGCGACGCGGGAAAAAGGTAGCTTTGGGTGTCGCGCGACTTCTGGGTCAGATCCCACGGAAACAACCAGGCCTGCCCCTCCGGCCACAGAAGACCAAACAACGACGGACCGAGCAGCACCCCGGCGACCATTTCCGCCACCACTTGCGGCTGGCCAAATCGGACCGCCACAGCCCCCACCAGACGGCAAAAAAGCAGGATGACGGCGATCTGCAGGAAGAATTGAACGGCAAGGTGGAGGTTGTTCATCAGCGCGTCAGGACCACCCTCACCTTACTGACTTTTCCAACTCCCCCGGAAATACCATCTCGGCATCGCGGTGATGATGCCTGAGAATCACCATGTGCCGGCCCCGAGAGCGGCGGGTCTCCTGGCCAACGTCTGTGGACCGACCCGTGTCCCCCACCGATCGCAATTCAGTCGCATCAAAGGGGCGGTGCCGCCAATTCGTCGTCGCCAGATGGTCCCCTTTCCCGGCAGCCTCGTACCATGACAGCTCCGTCGACGCTTCAGGTTTCGTGCGTTCAACTTCATTGGGCCCGACCTCTCGAACGAAACCTGGAGAGAACACTCTCATTCATCACCGCTGCGGCCGCCGAAGGGAGCCGCGTCGTCCTGTTTCCGGAGGCGAACCTCACCGGCTACTACTTCCCCGAAGTGCTCCGGCAATCGCCGACCGCCGTCCAGGCCGCCCTGGAGAGAACCCGGCAGGCGGCGGCGGACGCCGGGATCTGGGTGATCGCCGGCACACTCCGACAGACTTCCGATCGGTTTCTCAATCTCGCCCATGTCATTTCGCCGCAAGGCGCCATTACTCACGAGTACGCCAAGGTCCACATGGCAGGCCGTGACGAGAAGGAGTACTGCCGCGGCGGGGACAAACTTTCCCTGTTCGAAATCGACGGCATCCGCTGCACGCTCGTGATTTGCCGCGATGGCCGTCATCCCGAGCTTTACCGCCTGCCCGGCATGCTCGGCGCCCAGATCCTGTTCCATCCGTCATGCAGTTCGGACGAGATCGAAGCGGTGATCTGGAAGCGCACCTCAGGTCGGGCCCAACAGCCCATCGGCCCGAACACCCGCATGTTCCATTGCGTCGCCAATACCATCGGGCAATCCCCGGACGGCAAGCAAACCTCGTCGGGACAGTCCTTCATCCGCGAACCGCATGGGATGCCGCTGGCCGAAGCGGGCTGGTACCAGGAGGAAATGATCACCGCGGTGCTCGACCTCTCCCGTGCGGATCGCGGGTATGTGCAGGACAGCTTTGAGGATCCGCCCTTCCTCAAGCCGCACTGGCAGAGAATGCTCGAAGCCATCCGCTACCGCGCGGACCAAGCTCCCCAGTAGGCCGACAGCTGCCGGAATGCCGATCAGCCCACGACCTCGCGGGCTTCAAGATTCGATTTCCGATCGATCGGCACGGTCTGTTTGCCTAACGACGTGAGTGGGTGGAGAGTAGCGTGCATGGGTCGTGTCGCGCTGACTTCCTGCGCGCGAGTCCTGGGCGGGGTTGTGCTTTCCATGGTGCTGACCGTGACCTCGGCTAGCGGTGATTCGCTGTCTCAGACTGTTCTCATCAACGAAATCAGCGCGGCGCCTTCCACTCGGCTTCTGATCTTCCCTTCGAATGGACCGCCTCGACTTGGCACAGGCATGGCCTGGCTGGAGACCGGCTTTCAGGATTCCGCGTGGCTCGCCGGCCGCGCACCCTTCGGATTCGGGCGTCCCGGGATTGAGACCGATGTCGGATCGATGGTGCATCGAGTCACCCCCTCGCTCTATCTCCGCGCCGCATTCGAAGTGTCCCGAGAACAAGCCGAGTCGAACCTCCCACTCCTCCTCCGCATCGACTACGACGATGGCTTCGTCGCCTATCTCAACGGGCGAGAGATCGCGCGGGCCAATCTGGGGCCGACCGGTCTGTTCATTCCCGCACGTCACCCGGCGTTCAACCGGCGACCTGGACTCTCACCCACGATCCACGTCCTGCCGTTCGCGTCCAACGTTCTCCACCCCGGCCACAATGTTCTGGCGATCCAGGTTCATAACACCTGGCCCACGATGGACCTCGATCCATGGGATTCCACCCTGTATCTCGATGCCTCCCTGAGGCTTGATGGCACCCCCGCCGGGGAGTTGGTGGGAAACCGACAATCCTGGAAGTACTTCGCGGGAAGCATTGAACCATCGGGCGGGCTCTTTGACCCCGCGCTCCTGGATTCCGATGCGACGAATCGCGAATTCCACGACTGGATCGAACTGCACAATCGCGGCGACACGACCGTCAACCTGGATCGATGGACACTCTCCGACGATCCCGGCGATCCCGCCAAGTGGTCGTTCCCCCCGGTCCACTTGCCTCCAGGAGGGTTCCTCCTGGTCTTTTGCAGCGCCTTGGATCGGCGCGACCCTGGATCGGGATTTCTCCACACCAACTTCAAGCTGGATCAGGAGGGTGAATTCCTGGGGCTTCGCGACGCCTCGGGCCGCGTCGTTCATGAATTGGGGCCACGATTCCCCCGGCAGGACGCCTTTCATTCCTTTGGCATCGATCCCGCCACCGGGGAATCCGTGTTCTTCGGTGAACCCACCCCAGGTCGCCCCAATGCCTCCCCGGTCCTTTCTGGCCGCGTTCAGTCGGTCGAGTTCGATCCGCCCGGGGGCTTTCATTCGGGCACCGTTTCTCTCCGACTTCGCACGCCCACGATTTCGGGGAGGGTCCGGTACACCCTCGATGGAACCGAGCCGACAGAAGTCCACGGCCTCGATTTTCAAAGTCCGATCGTTCTCGTCACCAACTCCTGCGTGCGGGCGCGGGCATTTCGTGACGGCTGGATCGCCTCCGCTACGGCGACCGCGACCTATTTGATCGCGCAACCCGCCGCGCTGAGATCGCTTCCCGCCTTGGCCATCACCGGCGACCCGCGACGAGTTCTGTACGGACCGGAAGGGATCACAGCCATTTCAGGTGGCGCCTTTCTTGGCGTGTCGCCGGAGGAAGTTTGGACGGCCACTGACCCAGGGGATTACAACATGTTCGTCATCAGCGGCCCCGCCGTTGAACGCCCGGCGTCGCTTGAATGGCTCGCTCCGTCTGGACTGCCGTCCGTGCAATGGAACATTGGCCTGCGCGTGGCCGCCAGCGTCTGGTCCGCACCACGCATGATGTCCAGCCACCTGCAGTCGTCGATTTGGAACGACGACCTGCTCGGGTTCCGCGCCAAGCCTTCATTTAACTTCGTCTTTCGGGGTGATTACGGACCATCGACCCTCGAGTTTCCGCTATTTCCGGAACCAGGAGGCAACCGATTCGAGAGCCTGCGCCTGCGAGCGGGGAAGAACGACAGCTTCAATCCCTTCGTGCGCGATGAGGTGGTGCGGAGGTTGTTCGGCCAGATGGGACAGGCGACCAGCCGGGGCCTTTTGGCCAACCTCTTCGTCAACGCTGAGTTCAAGGGCTATTTCAATCTGGTGGAACGCCTCCGTGGCGACTTCTTCCGCTCGCGGTACGGAGGGGTGGCCGAATGGGACGTGCGTGATGCAACCGAGGTCACCGAAGGGGATACCACAGCCTGGGTCAGGGATGCCACGTACCTGTTGGAACGACCGCTGACCGATCCCGAGCGGTATCAGGAGGCCAGTCGTCGATTCGACATCGACAACATCATCGACTACGCGCTCCTCAACCTCTACTGCGCCACGGACGACTGGCCCGAGAACAACTGGGTCTGTGCACGCGAGCGATCCCCTGCGGGCATCTGGCGATTTCACGTTTGGGATGCCGAGAAGAGTTTCGGCTTTCAGACCTCGAAGGCTGTGGATTTCGACACGCTCGGGAAGGACATCCTCGCCCATCGATCCACCGCCGGCGCCCTCGGCCTCGTCTTTTCCGCGCTCCACGACAGCCCCGAGTTCCGATTGGCCTTTGCCGACCGAACCCAACGACATCTCTCGGGGACGGGCGCCCTGACCGCCGCGAATGTTCGTTCCCAATTCGATATCCTATTAGCCGAGCTCGCGCCGGTGCTGCACCACGTTCGAAAGGAAGAGGTCATCCGCGATTTCATCGAACCATGGATGGCACAGCGCCCGCCCTTCATCCTGGCGAGTCTCCGCGCCGCTGGCCTTTGGCCGACGGTCGCGGCGCCCGAGATCTTCCTCGTCGATGGCGCCTCCGCCGATGGCACGCTGGTTGAGATCCGAGCGCCCTCGGCGGCACCCGGCGCGATCGTTTACTTCAATGTCGACGGTTCCGATCCGCGCGCGGTGGGTGGTGCGGTTCATGGCTTGCCCTACGACCAGCCACGAAGATTGCGCGGCCCGGCGGTGGTGAAAGCTCGCGTCCTGGCTGGTCAGGAATGGAGCCCAGTCGCCGTCGCGTCCATTCCTGAACCTCCAGCGCCCACGCTGACCGTCTCCGAGATCCACTACGATCCACCAGCCTTCGATGATCTGGAGGGTCGTCGGCTGGAATTCGTCGAACTTCTCAACTGGGGAACCCAATCCGTTTCGTTGGCGGGGATTTCCTTCATCGACGGCATCCAGGCAACGATGCCTGCGGATTTGGTCCTCTCCCCCGGCGACCGGGCCGTCCTCGCTTCCGATCCCGGTGCCTTTGGGCGGCGCTATCCGGGTGTGGCCGTTCACGCGGTGTTCACCGGACGTCTCGACAACGCCGGCGAACGCCTGACCCTGGTGGACGGACACCGTCGAATCCTCTTCTCCGCTCGTTACGAAAACTCGGCGCCTTGGCCCACGGAAGCTGCCGGGGGCGGTTTCAGCCTCGTGCCGTCCGGCGCCGTCATGGTTTCGCCCGATGACCCCCGCTACTGGCGATCCAGCGCTTTCCCCGGGGGATCGCCCGGCGCCGAAGACAGGACCACGCCGCGCACCGAGGTGATTCTCAACGAAGTCCTTTCTCGTCCGTTCCCTGGAGAGGAGCCCTGGCTGGAAATCCACAACCCTACCACCCACACCGTCCCCATCGGAGGCTGGTACCTTTCAGACGACGCCGCCCAACCGAAGAAGGCACGCATTCCGGACGGGACCCGACTCGGCCCCGGAGAATATGCGGTGTTACATCCGAGCGGGTGGGCACCCCCATCGACCAACGCGCCCTTCGGCTTCGCGCCGCAAGGGGGGCGATGGATGATCTTCCAGGCGGACACCGAAGGTCAGCTGACCGGGGGCGGGGACTTGTTCGAGTTCCCCGCCACTCCTCGAGGAATCACCGTCGGACGGACGACCGACCCCTCAGGAACGGTCCACGTGGCACTGTTGTCCACCCCCACACCGGGATCCACCAACGCCGGTCCGCTGATCGGCCCATTGGTGATTCACGAGTTTCTGTTCGATCCCGAACCCGACGATCTGGCGTTTGTCGAGATCCTCAACGTCACCCAGCAATCGGTCGACCTGTCGGATCCCACGAATCCCTTGCGCACGTGGAAACTTGCCGGCGTCGATTTCCAATTCCCGCGTGGTGTGGTCCTTCGACCGGGCGAAATCATCGTCGTCTCCGAGGCCAATCCGGAATCCTTTCGCACCCGCTACGATGTACCGCCGGAGGTTCGAGTCTTCGGCCCCTGGCCGGGAACACTGGCGAAGGACGGCGAAACCCTGCGGCTCGAACGCCCGGAAAGCGCCGGACCAGGGCAGATTCTACAAATCCCCGTGGATCAGGTTCGATACTCCTCGTTGCCGCCGTGGCCACCGAGAGAGGGACACCGCCACGATTCGTTGCAGCGAGTGGATCCGGCCACCTTCGGCAACACGCCGTCGCAGTGGCGTGCTTCCGGAAGCACCCCCGGCCGCCCCAACGCCTTCGCCTCCGACGCAACGGCCGAACTCGTGCTCACCGTCGGCACGGTCGGCGATCTGGCGAGGTTGGGCAGCCCACTCGGCTTAGGTGCGGACTTGCTCTCCGGAGATTCCGCCTGGCAGCGGGTCGAGTTCTACGGGGACGGCGTGAAGCTAGGGACCACGACGCAACATCCGGCTCGGTTGGAGTGGGTGCCGAACAAACCTGGCCCGATCGCACTTCAGGCAGTCGCCCAACTCACCAACGGCTCGGTTATCCGCTCGCCGGAACGCCTCGTTCGTGTCCTCGACCAACTCATCTCCCCGGCCACCCCGGAGTCGGGCGAAGCATGGACGGTGACGGAACCGTGGCTGGTTGTGCAACCGGTCGACACGGCCCGCCACGAAGGGACCCCTGCACAGTTCGCCGTGCGCGCCGCCGGAGAGCCGCTGAATTATCGGTGGTTCCGCTCGAACGGTGAGCCCGTGCCCGGGGCGCATGGCCCGATCCTGACCATCCCCACCACCTCGCCCGCCTCCTTAGGCGGCTACTTCGTGACCGTCTCCAATGCGCTCGGGTCCGTCGCCAGCGTCGTCGCCGTTCTATCGCTGCTGCCCTCAGACTCCGATGCCGACGGCATGCCCGACGCTTGGGAGATCCGATACGGACTCAATCCTCGCAACGCCGAAGATGCCGACGACGATCCCGACGGCGACAACCGGAGCAACCACGACGAGTACCTGTTGGCCAGCGACCCGGTGCGAGCGCCGTGGGATCCCACGGTGGTGATCTCCGAAATCCTCTACCGCCCCGCGTCCGGCGACCGGCGCGAGGCGTTTCTGGAACTCCTCAACGCCGGTGCGACTCCCGCTGATCTGTCGGGATTCCGATTGTCCGGTGCCATTCAATTCGAGTTGCCATCCACGGTTCTGGCCGCCGACGGCCGGATCGTCGTCGCTGCGAACCTCCCGGAGTTTCGCCGAGCGCACCCGGACGTTACCCAAGTGATCGGACCATGGTCGGGGGCGCTGGACCAACTCGGTCCCGGGGTCACCCTCAAGGATGCCTCGGGGCGGGTCATCGATTCTGTTCCCTACGCGGATCAGGGCGACTGGGCCCGACGTCGCTCCGGTCCTTTGGATCACGGCTCTCGAGGCTGGGAGTGGTTTGCCGAACACGCAGGGAATGGGCACTCGCTGGAACTCCAACAACCTAGGCTCCCCAATGACTGTGGACAGAATTGGGCGCCCAGCCTCACTCCCGGAGGAAGCCCCGGAGTTCCGAATGGCACCGCACGGAAAAACCTCGCCCCGCTGATCCGCGAAGTGACCCATCAACCGTCCATCCCAACCCCCAATCAGCCGATTCAGGTGACCGCGATCGTTACGGATGAGCATCCGGACACGGCCCAAGTGAAACTCTACTACCGAACGCATTCCCGAATCCCGCCGACTGCTTTCCAGTCGGTTCCGATGTTCGATGACGGCAAGCACGGGGATGGCCGGGCGGCCGATGGTCTTTATGCGGCCGAGATGCCGGCCCAGGACGCCACCCAGGTCGTCGAATACTATGTCCACGCTCAGGACGGTTCCGGCGAAGAACGCTCCTGGCCGGCGGCCGCGCTGAACTCATCCCAAGTTCGGGTGCAGGAGGCCAACGCCAACCTCCAGGTTGAGAACCCCACGACACCTGGCCGGTATCCGCGCATCCACTGGGTGATGACCGAGACTGAGCGACTCGCCTTCGACGCCATGGATCCTTCGAGCGGGGCGAGAATCAACGCCACCTTCATCATCGACGACGGCGTTGAAACCGCGGTTCGGCATCAGGTGGGCCTGAGCCGTCACCGTCCGACAAACTCCCGCTCAACCGTCCAACGCCTGGAGGTTGAACTTCCTGCCGACCAACCCTGGCATGGCCTGCGGGCCTTTGACCTTAGCAGCCACGACGTCGCCCCTCGTCAGATCCTGGGCAGCGTTCTCGCGCGGCAAGCGGGTTTGGTCGCCGTCCCATCCCGCCCCGTCTCACTCTGGCGGAACGGAACCGACGTCGACACCCCGGGAACCTATGCGATGACGGAATCGTTGGATTCCTACTGGCACCAGCGCCATTGGCCCCGGGACGCCGAGATCAGCCTCTATGTCGCTCACGCGCCGACCGCGCGCCTCGCCTATCTCGGCAGCGATCCGGAGCTCTACTCGACAGCCGGTTACGTGAGGGTCAGTCGGGGGCCATCCCATGATTGGGCCGATCTCATCCGCTTGACCGAAGTCTTGAGCCAATCGTCGGACGAGAGTTTTGCCGCCGAAATCGAGACCCATTTGGATGCCGCAGCCTGGATACGATTTGCCGCAGTTCACGCCATTCTCGGACAGGCCGTCGGCCCGGAGGACAACTTCGGACTGCTACGAAACCAACGCGAGCCGCGATTCCAACTGATCGCCTGCGAGTGGCACAGGATTCTCGGGTCTCCAGAAGGCTTAGCGCCGGAGGTGTCACTCTTCGACGGCATTCAGATCCCATCCCTTCGGCGTCTGCTGTCCCATCCAAAATTTGCGCCATCCTATTTTGCCGAACTTCAGCGCCTGCTGGCGACTTTGCTTTCTCCAGCACGGATTGGCGCCGTCGCCGACCAATGGCTGGGCGGAATGGTTGAGACCAGCCAGCTCGGCGACATGAAACGGTATGCCTCCCGGAGGGCCGCGGAGATCGAGGCCCAGATTCCCCTACGACTCTCAATCCATCACGACCTGGGTCTTCCCCCACCTCCTTCGGCCGCCGCGATGCCCTCTTCAAATCTTCTGCAAACGACCCGATCGACACTTGCCCTCTGGGGATCCGCCAATGCTCTCCGCACTCGTTCCGTGCGAATCAATGGGACCGAAGCGAGGTGGTCCGCCTGGGAGGCGTCATGGTCCCACGCCACCATCGCGCTGCGACCGGGGATCAATCGGCTCCTGGTCCAAACCTTCGATGAGGCAGGCACGTTGGTGGACGAAGCCTTCACCGATGTCTGGCGGGACGCAGGGCCCCCCACCGCCATCGCGAGCGGCACCATTGCCGAAAGCCAAGTTTGGAGCGCGGCAAAAAGCCCCTACCGGATCGCAGGCACCCTCACCGTGCCGGCAGGTCAAACCCTCGGCATCGATCCAGGAACGACCCTTTTCTTCGCGCCAGGGGCGCGCCTGGTCGTTCACGGTGGCCTGCGAGCCATGGGAACCCCATCGGCCCCGATCTTCTTCCTGGGTGATCCCAACCCGACCTCCTCCTGGGCAGGCCTGCGGTTCGTCAAATCGACCTCGGAAAACCAGCTGTCGTTTGTCGTTCTCGAAGACATCGCGGATCTGGCCGTAGGGATGGATGACGCCGTCCTCGTCGCCGAAGGCGTGGAATTCCGGGGGAACGTCCGCTGCCTGTCCTTCACCAATGCCTCATTGACCGTCAGCAAGTCCCAATTTCCGGGCCGCCGCGACTCTCCCATGATTGACGGGCACGGCATCCGCGCCGGCGGACACCTGATCTTTCGCGAAAATCGGTTCGGGGGAACATCGAAGAACGCGGAACTGATCCACTTGACCGGAGCCCAACGCCCCGGCCCCATCGCAGAAATCCTGGACAACCAGTTCGGTCCGAGCGACGGCGACGGCATCGTCCTATTTGGCGCCGACGCGCATGTTGAAGGAAATCACTTCCGCGGTTTCCGTGGTCCGCCAAACGTGATGACGCCGACCTCCGCGGTTTCGGCCAACTCGGATTCCGACCTCGTCGCCGTTCGAAATATTTTTGTCGATGGCGATCGCGCCATCACGCTCTCCGGGTCGTCCCGACTCACCTCGGCTCATAACCTGTACTTGTCCCACCTGGAATCCGCCGTCCATTTCGCCAACAACGGCGCAGCGCGCCCGCTAGACGAAGCAGGCAGCACTTTTGCCGCTGATATATTTTGGAACAACGGCGCCTCCTTCGGACCGACCGCGCCACCCCCCAACCAAGGCTCCATTCGTTCCGTTCATCATTGCCTGCTCCCGGAGCTTGAGTGGACTGGGAGCGACAATCGCCATGGTGATCCCCACCTTGCGGAGACGAGCGATCGATTCCGTTTGCTTTCCGATTCACCGGCGATCCGAGGCGGCCCGTGGGGAACGGACATGGGCCCGGACGTGCCCGCGGGCGCTCTTATTTTCAACGAAGCTTCGACACCCACCGCCAGCACTTTCGCTGCCCTCAGGGTCGCCGGCCCCGGCCTCACACACTACCGCTATTCCGTGAATGGCGGCCCGTGGCAGCCCGCGGAGGTCCCCATCGATTCCCCCCTTCTCCTGTCAAATCTGACCTCGGGAACCTACGAAGTCTGCGTCATTGGTCGCAATTCCGCGGGCAGTTGGCAGGCCCCCCAGGCCGCCACCTGCTCGCGCCCATGGACCGTTGACACCCAACGGCGCCAGCTTCGACTTCACGAAGTCCTGGCCTCCAACGGTGGCGCCGTTGAGCACCACGGCGGATTTCCCGATCTTCTGGAACTCCATAACGGCGGCGCATCGGCGATCGATCTGTCGGGCATGCGGCTCAGTGACGACCTGACGAAGCCGGATAAATTCATTTTCCCATCGGGCACATCGATTCCCGCCAACGGATTTCTGGTCGTGGTCGCCGGCAATCCCGACCTGACTCCCGGCCTTCACATCGGCTTCGCCTTCGATGCCGAGGGGGATGCTGTTTTCCTTCACGACGCCCCGAACGCCGGTGGACACCTGATCGATGCCGTTCATTTCGGACTTCAAATCCCCGGCAAGAGTCTGGGTCGCGACCGCGAGGGGGCGTGGACGCTGTGCCGCCCGACGCTGGGCCAGGCGAACCAACCGATCCCACTGGGAGATCGCTCGACATTGCGAATTACCGAATGGCTGGCGATCGGCAAAGCCGGCAGCTTTGTCGAACTCTACAACCCCCTCGACGTGCCCATTGACTTGGGCGGGGCATTTCTGACCGACCAACCCTTGGGCTGGCCAGACCGACATGTCTTTCCCGCCCACACCTTCCTGCCTCCGAAAACCTTTCGAGCCTTTCATGCCGATGGCGCGCCCCACCTCGGCGCGGATCACCTCGCCTTCAAATTGGAGTACGATCCGGGCACACTGGCGCTTATCGATCCGTTGGGCACCAGGATCGATGTGGTCACGTTCGATCAGCAGTACCCGGAGATCTCACAGGGCCGAAAGGAACCCTTCGATCAGGGGATTCTTTCGCTGCCACGTCCGACTCCCGGAGGGTCAAACTGGTTCAACACCCCGCCAACCGTTCATCTCGTGACGCCGGTCGACGGTCAGGTCGTGGCCCTTCCCGGAGACCTCCTGCTGTTCGCGGAAGCCACGGATCCGGACGACTTCGTGCGGTTCGTGGAGTTCTACGCCGGCACCCAACTCATCGGCACCGTCACGGCGCCGCCCTTTGTCCTTCTATGGACCAACGCCCCATTGGCAGCACACCGATTGATCGCACGCGCCGTGGACGGGGCAGGAGAGGCGATGGACTCGGCACCCGCCACCATCGAAGCCATCGACACTGCCTGCACGGTGACTCTGGGCGGCAACGGCAAGACCATCATCCAGGGCGAACCGTTAGCCATCCGGGCAACCGTGATCCACCCCACGTATCCCATCGCCCGCATCGAGTTCCTGGCGGATCAGGTCCCGATTGGAACGGTCACCGCTCCACCCTATGAACAGCTATGGATACCGACCGAACCCGGGCCGGTCCTCATCCAATGCCGAGCCTTCCTGGTTGGAAATGTGATGGTGCCACCGGCTATCGCGCCCGTTCGAGTCCTGGCGAAACGGATTCATTCCGTCACTTGGGTGGCGGCCGATGCTCGCTGGCGTTTTGCGCCCGCACCCTCACTCGAACTGACAGGATGGAACCAACCCGGGTTCGACGACATGACCTGGTCCCAGGGACGCGCTCAATTGGGGTACGGCGAAGGGGACGAGGCGACGCCGATTCCACCCGCCAGAACCGCGACCACCTATTTCCGGCATGCCTTCTCTCGCCCCGAGAGCCCGTTCAATCAGGCCGTCATGCGCCTGATGCAGAATGACGGAGCCCTGGTTTATTTGAACGGCTCTGAGATTTTTCGCACGAACCTAACCGCGGGAAGGATCGGTCCACAGACCCTGGCGACCGTCAAATCGACGAACAAAAACGCGTTCGTTGCGCATACCCTGGAGGTTTCCAACTGGCTTCCAGGCACCAACCTTTTGGCGGTCGAAACCCATCAAGCCGAGCCGAACGCCCCAGACCTCAGCTTCGCCCTCGAGCTGATTTCACAGTTTTCGGTCGTCGAGCCTTGGATTCTGACGGAGCCGCAATCGCAGACCGTGGCGGCGCCGGCACCCGCCACCTTTGAAGTCGAAGCCGCCGGTCAACCGCTCACGTACCAGTGGCACAAGGTGGGTGCCGGTCCGATCATCGGACAGGATCGGGCTCGTCTCGAGTTCCCCTTCACCTCACCTGCCGACGAAGGCGGCTATTTCGTCGTCCTGCGCAACGATCTTGGTGCACAAACAAGCCGCGTTGTCCAACTTGAGGCTCGGGCGGTGGATGGCGATGGCGACGGGCTGCCCGACTACTGGGAACAGCGCTACGGCCTGAATGCGAAAAGCCCGGAGAATGCCCACGCCGACGACGACGGCGACGGTCTTTCGGCGCTCGATGAATTCGGGAGGCAACTGAATCCCCTGGAATGGAACGGATGGGTCACCGTTCAAGCGACCTTGGAAGAAGGCGTCGTCGCCCGTCTCCAATTCCGTTTTCCGGTCAGGCCCCACCTTCCCGCGATCCTCGAATCCACACTCGCCAATGACCTCGGCCGCTGGGTCGTCGAGGTCGAGCCAGCACCACGAACCTCGCCGGGCATCGTCGAGGTTGAGGTTCCCGTCAGCCCGGTGAGCCTTCCGCGTCTCTTCAGGATCCGCTACCCGACAGGCTCGGCGGACCCGCTCGCGTCGCCGTGACTCAGCGAATCGACCCTGCACCCACTCAATACTCCCGGTCCTTCTTGATCCCGGGCTCCGGCTGCGGATACCGACCGTTGGCGTCGACCTGGACCGGCGCGGGCGCGGTCGGCGTGAGTTTGTCCACGTCAGGGGCGAACTCATGCTCTGAATTCAGGATCTGTTCGTAGGTGATGACCTGGCCCGTGTGGGCCGCCATCCGGCCCATGGACGTCACCAGACTCGCGATGGCCCCGCGCCGCGCCTCGTTGTAAGGCTTGTCCTTGCGGATGGCCTCCATCAGGTCGTCCCACTCGAGTTGGTAAGGGTTGGGTTCGGGTTGGGGGAACGCCCAGATCATCTTCTCGCGTGCGAAATCCTGGCCCTTGAAGGTGCGCACCTTTCCGGGTGTATGCACGTTGGTGGAGACGATGGCGCACCCGGTGGTGCCATGGGCATAACTGGAGAATTCGTCATGACAGCCGGGAATGCTCCGGCCCACGAAGAAGAACTTCATGCCGTCTTGGAACGTGTATTCGATCGAGTAGTTGTCGAAGTTCTGGTCGACCGCATTGCCGCGATAGACCCGTCCACCCACCGCATGGGCTTTCACCGGCCATTCGTTCTTCATCCAGCAGCACTCGTCGATTTGATGGATGTTGTAGTCGCTGAAAAGACCGCCGCTGGCCCACAGGAAGCTGTGGAACCGTTGGATCTGGTACATCACCTCGGTCATGTCCGCCGGCTTGGGACCTGCGTTGCCCGCCGCGCCTCCCATGCGGTAGGCCCGCAAATAGGATAGCTCGCCAATCTCGCCGTCCTGGATCCGCTTGTGCAACTGCTGCCGTCCGCGGCAATGGCGCACCATCAATCCGACCCCGACCTTCAATCCCTTTTTGTCCGCTTCGTCCGCCAGGGCCAGCATCTTGCGCGTCGACGGTCCGTCCACCGTGACGGGCTTCTCCATGAAGACATTCACGCCCTTCTCAATGGCGTATTTGAATTGGACCCAGCGAAAGGCCGGCGGCGTCGTGAGGACCACCACGTCGCCGGGTTTCAGGCAATCGATGGCCTGCTTGTAACCCTCGAACCCGATGAATTTGCGGTCGTCCGGCACCTCCACCCGCTCGCTATGCTCTTTCTTCAGACCCTCGTAACTGTTCTTGAGCTTGCGATCGAACACGTCCGCCATCGCCACCAGCTTGATCGGCCCCTGTTGCGTCGAAAGCGCGTTCGCAGCCGCACCCGTGCCCCGCCCGCCGCACCCGACCAAGGCCACTTGAACGGTCTGGCTGTCTACCGCGTGCACATGAGGCAGAACCACGCCGGCCAGTGCCGAGGCTGCGGCCACTCGGGTGGTCTGGGATAGAAACTCACGGCGGGACGATCCGGGACGAGTCGGGGTTTTCATGCGTCGATGGAAAGGAATTCAGGCACTCCCCTACAATCTCCAAGGGGCGGAATGGTGTCGCCAATCCTCCGGCTGCCGCCCCCACCCGACGCCCGGCCATCCCGCATCGGGGTCGCGAATCCCCGCTTGGCCCCATTCCCCGCCTTCCCCAGAATCACCCCGCCACATGGCCATGAAACGCTCTTCCGCTTCCCGCAAGGCTGGTGCCTCGGCGGCTGTCTCGCGCTCCGGTCGCTTTGCGTCCGGCCCGTCCCATGACGTGGCCGCGTTTTCAGAATCCATCAGCTTCGACTGGCGCCTTTGGCGACAAGACATCCGCGGTTCCATGGCCCATGCCCGCATGCTCGCGCGCATCGGCATTCTCACGGCCAAGGAACGCGACGAGATCCTCCATGGACTCGAGTCCATCGCGTCCGACATCGAAAGAGGATCCTTCGATTGGAAATCGGAGTTGGAGGATGTTCACATGAACATCGAAGCCGAACTCACCCGCCGCGCCCCCGCTGGTGCCAAACTTCACACGGCACGCTCGCGCAACGACCAGGTGGCCCTCGACATGCGCTTGTGGGTGCGCGACGAGATCTCGGCGGTCGATGAAGAACTGCGGGATCTCCAACGCAGCCTCGTGGAACTGGGCGCCCGCGAGCCGGAGGTCCTGATCCCGGGCTACACCCACCTGCAGCGCGGCCAACCCGTCGCCTTCGCCCACCACCTGCTGGCGTATGTCGAGATGCTGGAACGCGACCGCCAGCGATTCCGGGATGCGGCGCGGCGTGCCAATGTCTGTCCCCTGGGCTCCGGTGCCCTGGCTGGCAGCACACTGCCTCTCGACCGTGAGGGCGTCGCCCGCGAACTGGGTTTCGTGGACGAACGCGGTCGGCCGCAGGTGACGCAGAACTCCATGGACGGCGTGAGCGACCGGGATTTCGTGGTCGAGTTTTCGGCCGCCGCCGCGCTGACCGCTGTTCACCTCAGTCGGCTTGCCGAGGATGTGGTGCTCTGGGCGACCGCGGAGTTTGGATTCATCCGCATCGCGGACGCCTACACCACCGGCTCGTCCCTCATGCCGCAAAAGAAGAACCCGGACGTCGCGGAACTGACCCGTGGCAAATCCGGTCGGGTTCTGGGCAACCTGATGTCACTTCTGGTCCTGCTCAAGGGTCTGCCGATGACCTACAATCGCGACCTGCAGGAGGACAAGGAAAGGCTGTTCGACACCAGCGACACGGTCCGCTCGTGCCTTCGGCTCATGGCCGCCATGTTGCGCCACACCACGATCGTGCCATCCACCTGCGCGCGGGCCGCCGCCGACCCCGCTTTGCTGGCCACCGATCTCGCCGATTACCTGGTTCGCAAAGGCGTTCCGTTCCGCCTGGCGCACCACGCCGTCGGTGCGGTGGTGGCGCTGGCGGAGCTGAGCGGTCGCCCGTTGAACCAGCTCTCCCTTGAGGAGATGCGTTCGGCCTCGGATCGCTTTGAGAAGGACGTCGCGGAGGTCTTCGACCTCAAGGCGGCGATGCAACGGCGCAACCTGATCGGGGCGCCTGGGTCCACCGAAGTGCGACGCCAGTTGCGTCGCTGGGAAAAGGCCCTGGCGCCGAAGGCCTGAGCGGCAGCAGGCCGCATGCATCGCCCGGGCATCGGTCGTCCTGGGCTTGCCGGCACGACTGCCTCCAAGAGAGGCAACCGGGGGAGGGGAACGAACGCGATTCGTTTCCCAATTGTCACCGTCACACCATCTCCGTGTGACCCGGCTCGAGAGAATAGCGGCTCTCAGAGTCCCTGATGCCCATGCAAGTCCCCACCCGCGCCCTGACTGTTCTATCCACGCTTACCTCCCTGGGAGCTTCCGCCGTCGAGATCCGTCAACTCGACAGTTTCGCCGGCCCGCCCAGCAGCTCCGAAATCGTGGCCTTTGATCGTGCGTCGGATCTCCTCTTCAACACGTATGGATCCGCCGGCAACGCCGGGGTCCAGATCATCGAAGCGGCCAACCCCAAGTCCCTGACGAGCGCCCGCCTCATCGATCTCAGCACATTGGACGGCCTTTCCGTCGGAGCCGTCAGCAGCGTGGCCGCCGACCCTCTCGGCCGCGGATTCGGCGTGGCCACCTTCATTCCGCAACAGAGTGGCTCCCATCCAGGTCGCATCGTGTTCTTTGATCCCCAGGCGGGAACCGTGCTTCACTCCCTCGAGGTCGGTTATCATCCCGACATGGTGCGCTTCTCGGCCGACGGCACCCGACTGTTAATCGCCAATGAAGGGGAGCCGGTCAGCGAGGGCGCGGCCGCACCCTTCCAGCATTTTGACCGCCCGGGATCCGTCAGCATCGTTGACCTCTCCTCCATCGCGCGGCACACGGACGTTGCCGTTCTGGGTTCGGCCCAGGTCGCCACCTATGACTTTTCCCCGGCGAACCTCGCCCCGGGCGTCGCCTTGGATGGCATCCGCGTCAATCCATCGAACCGCGCCGAACGCCACCTCGACCTCGAACCGGAGTACATCACCGAACGCCACGGCAAACTCTATGTGTCGCTGCAGGAGAATAACGCCCTCGGTGAATTCGACTTGGACACCCGCCAATGGACCGCGGTTCGGTCGCTGGGAACCCTCACCCAACGCATCGATGCATCGGATCGGGACGGAGGCATCGCCATCAACGATTGGATCGCGGGCATGCCGATGCCCGATGCCATCGCGTCCTTCACCGCCGGTGGCAGCGACTTCGTCATCACCGCAAACGAAGGAGACGCCCGCCCGCCCGATAACGTCCGCAGCGGCCATCCCCTGGTCGCCGATGACGCGCGCCTCAGCCAACTCGGGTCGGGTGGACGCCCGGCTCTCGACCCGGCCACACGTTCCCACCTCGACAGCCTATACGGCGGCAATGCGCTCGCGAACGCCGCGCTCGGGCGACTCACCGTTTCGCTGCAGGACGGACTCGACGCCGACGGCGAGATCGCCGAGCCCACCATGTTCGGCACCCGCAGCTTCAGCATTTGGGATGCGAGGAGCGGAAAGCGCGTGTGGGATTCCGGTTCGTTGCTCGAGGAAATCACCGCCAACGAAGTACCGTTGCTCTTTAACTCCGACGGAACGGACTCCAGTTTCGATACGCGATCGGACAACAAGGGACCCGAGCCGGAGGGCGTGACGCTCGGCGAGGTCAACGGCCGTCTTTGGGCGTTCATCGGCCTGGAACGCGTCGGCGGCGTGGCCATCTTCGATGTCTCGGCTCCGGCGTCCCCCACCTTCGTCGACTACTTCAACACCGGCGAACTCGGCCCGGAAGGCCTGGAGTTCGTGTCGGCGCAAGACTCGCCGCTGGGCGTCCCGCTCCTGTTTGTCGGCTACGAGGTCGGCTCCCGTGTCGGCGTCTATGCGATCGTCCCGGAAGCCGGGCACCTCGCCCCCGGAGTCTTCGGCGTCGTGATCCTGGGACTGGGCATCGCGCGCCAATGCCGACGCCGAGTCCGCGGATAGTTCGCGCGGCTGCCTCGCCCCCACCGCCAGCCCGCCAATTCTCGACATAGTCGCGTCATCCGTTGTTGCCCCTTCGCGGCTCTTTCGTCTTGCCGCGATACGCAGGGTGCCGTAACGACGCTTCGGTGTCTGGCCACCGGGTTCCGCATCCTACCCCTTGCGTTGAATCCGGTACCGGCGGTTGTAATGAATCCGGAGAAAAATCAGGTCCCGAAAAAGCGGACCACCTCATCTCAGCGTCCAAGTTCGGCAAGCAAGCCCGCCCCAAAGGCTCGCAAGCCGACCGCGACCTCCATCGCCGCCAAAAAAACGGTCCCCGCGCCGCCACGCCCTAAATCATCACCGGATGCGCGTGCCGTCGCGCCCAAACCGGCGACCCAGCCAATCCGGTCCGGTTCAAAAGTTAAATCGGCGGCTCAACCGGCGAGGACGGCCGCGCCGAAAAAGGCCCCAGCACCGAAGCCGGTCAAGCCACCGGAAGCGGCACCGAATCCGGCGCCTCTACCAAAACCGGCGCCTCAACCCAAGGCGCGGTCCAAGCCCAAAGCCGCAGCGACGTCACCGTTGTTACCGGCGAAGTCCGGGTCGCCACCGGCACAGCCCCCCACGCCACCCCCGCCCGTCACGGCGCCTCCTGCGAACCCACCGAAGCCGGTGACCCGTGTGCCGTCGAAATCCGCGACGAAAACGGTGCCGCCCCCTCCCCCCGAGCCCCCCAAGGCGGCGGCTGCCCTTCCGAACGTCGCCGCCAAGCCGGGCTCGACGCGCCCGCCGGCAACTCCTGTCCCCCTCGCCCGCGACACCGTCGCCAAACCCTCTCGAACGACACCGTCCCCAGCGTCGATTCCATCCCCGACGCCATCCGCTCCTCGCACTCAAGCCGAACTTCGGCCACGCTCCGAGGCTCCGCCAACGCCCCGAGCCGCGGCCACCCCGAACCCGTCCGTCACCACGAATCCCAAATCCATGGCCAAGCAAAAATCCTCCGGAGCCAAAAGCCGACGCGCTCAAGGTGACACGACCGAGAAGCCCTCGACGCCGCCTTCACCCCCAAATCCAAAAGTGCCGACCCCTCCGGCGGGGCCTACCCCAACACCCCCGGTTCCGGCCGCACCGGCCGCCAAAGGAAAATCCCCGTCGCCCGCAACTCCGGCGCCAATAACCCCGGCAAAACTGCCGGCAAGCTCTGCCACCGCACCCGTACCCCCTCCCCAACCGCGTCCATCTCCGTCCCCGTCCCCGTCTCCATCGCCGGCCGCCAAGGCGTCCCCCGCTGCCAAACCGGCGGCGTCTCCTGCTCCCTCTCCCTCTCGTTCTCCCGCTCCAGCGCCCAAAGCCACGGCCAGCGCCCGACCGGCACCTTCGCCCGCTCCAGCGGCCGTGCCCGTGCCACCCCCGGCACCAGCGCCGGCACCCAAGGCGATCCCGGCTACTTCGGCCGCACCGGCCACGCCCGCCAAGCCGGCACCCGCCGTGCCGACGGCTAAGAAGGCCGTCGTCGCCAGCGGCTCCTCCGGCAAAACCCCACGCCGCGGCGCCGTCCCGACCTCCCAGACGCTGCCCCCGTCAGAGGTTCCAGCCATTCTGCTGGAAGGCGATGCCTCAAAGGGTCCTTCGGTCGGAGGTCCCGGAAACCGATACGTGTTGGGTCCCAGCCAACTTCCGAGCACCGTGCCGTCGTTGGTTGCCGGTGAACTCCCCGCCGCGTACGGCACTCGCAAATTGCTGCTGGTGGCTCGGGATCCCCATTGGCTCTTTGCTTATTGGGACCTTACAGATGACCAACTGAAGGACTACAATCGGTTGTCGGTCGATGGTCACCTGGTGGTTCGCGTGTACGCCAAGGCACTGGAGGGACGGCCAGTCGTCGAACAAGCGGTGCATCCTGAGAGCCGCAACTGGTTCCTGCACGTTCCGAGTGCCTCGACCAGATACGTCGCGGAGCTTGGCTATTACGATGCCCAACAGGCCTGGATGCAGATCTCCCGTTCAGCGGCGACCGTGACGCCCGCGGAAGACCTGTCGAACGAAACCTGGGTGCGCTTCGAGACGCTCCCGTTCGACATTCCGATGGCCACACTGGTACGCCTCGTCCGCGAAGCCGCCGCTGGCAATCTTCCCCTGCTCGATGCCATCCGGGAGCTACAGGCTCATGGACATCCGGAACTTCGGATCCCGTCCGCGACACCGGCGGCCATGGGCGCCGCTTGGTCGCCCGAACAGGAGGCGGCCCTGGCAAAACTCATCAGCATGGACGAGGTCCGGCGGGTCTGGATCGGGTCGCTCGAGATCACCGAACTGCTGCGCCGCCAGCTCATGAGCGGCATTTCGTCCGGAGAACTTCCCATCAGCAGCCTCGGACAGGCCGAGGTCAGTCCCCTCTCGAGCCTTTCGAGTCCCTTCGGCGAATCGCAACCGGGCGCGCGAGGGTTCTGGTTCAACGTCAACGCCGAATTGATCGTCTACGGCGCCACCGATCCCAAGGCAACGGTGCGCATCGGCGACCGCACCATCCAACTCCGACCCGACGGCACCTTCAGTTATCGATTCTCCTTGCCCGACGGACAATACGCCTTGCCCATCCGCGCGACTTCGCCTGACGGCGTGGAGACGCGATGCGCCGATCTCGCCTTCCGCCGCGCCAGCGAATACCGCGGCGAGGTCGGCACCCACCCACAGGACGAACGACTCCGAACACCCGGGCCCGAGCACGTCCACTGATTCGTGGGCGGCAGGCTCGCTCGGAAACCGGCTCGCGTCCGGGACGCAGGCTGACCAATCTCCACGACCGATGCGCGGATACGTCTCCCTCATCCTGCACGCCCATTTGCCGTTCGTGCGCCACCCGGAACACGAACGGTTCCTCGAGGAGTCCTGGCTGTATGAAGCCATCACCGAGAGCTACCTGCCACTCCTCCAGGTCCTGCGGGGCTGGCAGCATGATGGAATCCGGGGACGCCTGGCGCTGACCCTCAGCCCGACCCTGTGCGCCATGTGGCAGGATCCCCTGCTGTGCCGGCGCTACGAACGAACCCTCGAAGCCCAGATCAGCCTCGTCGAACGCGAGACCTATCGCACCCACTGGGAACCCGGACTCCGGGAACTGGCCGAGTTCTACCACCGACGCTTCCTGGACCTCCGCCACACCTGGCATTCCGTGGGTGGGGATCTCGTCGGCGCCTTCCGCGAGCTTCAGAATGCCGGCTTGCTGGAGATCATCACCACTGCCGCAACACACGCCCTCCTGCCCTTGCTCGCCAGCCACCCGTCCTCGATCCGAGGACAAATCCTGACCGCCCGCGACGATTATCGGCGCTGCTTCGGACGGGATCCTCAGGGCATCTGGCTGCCTGAATGCGCCTATGCCGCGGGTGTCGAAACCGTCCTTCAGGAGGCCGGCCTCCGGTGGTTCACGGTGGATACCCACGGACTGCTTCATGGCACTCCGCGCCCTCGGTACGGCGTGTACGCTCCCGTCCTCACCTCCAATGGCCTGGCAGCCTTTGGCCGGGATCTCGACTCCGCCAAACAGGTGTGGAGCCGGGAAGCCGGATACCCCGGCGACCCGCGCTATCGCGATTTTTACCGCGACATCGGTTTCGACCTCGAGCTCGACTACGTTCGACCGGCGCTTCCATCGCCGGACCTGCGCGGATTCACGGGTATCAAGTACCATCGCATCGCCACCGAATCGTCCGGCGAGAAACAAGTCTATCGCCGTGACGACGCCAGAACCGCTGCCGATCAGCACGCCTCCCATTTTCTCGGCGCGCGCGTGGATCAAGTCCGACATCTCGCCGACATCCTAGGGCGGCCACCCATGGTGCTGTGCCCCTATGACGCCGAATTGTTCGGCCATTGGTGGTATGAGGGCCCCGAATTCCTCGACCTCTTCGTGCGCAAGGCCACCTGCGATCAACAGGAATTCCAACTGGTCACACCCTTCGAGTATCTCCGTGAAAACCCGACGCAACAGGTCGCCGCCCCCGCGGAATCGACCTGGGGCGAGGAAGGCTATTACCGAGTGTGGCTCAACGATTCCAATCAGTGGATTCTGCCCCACCTCGATGTCGCGATGGAGCGCATGCACCAACTGGCGGCGCGAAATCCCAATCCTGATCCGCTCACCCGGCGTGCTCTGAATCAGGCCGCACGCGAACTCACCCTCGCCCAGTCCAGCGACTGGCCCTTCATCCTGCGCACCGGTACCAGTCCCAATTACGCGCGGCAACGCGTCACCACGCACATTCTCCGCTTCATCGAACTGCACGATCAACTGACAGCGACCCGCATCGATGAAGCCCAATTGGCCGCCTACGAATCGATCGACAATCTCTTCCCGCTGATCGATTACCGCTCCTGGGCGTGATGCGGGAACAGGACCGAAACGGTCCTGTTCTGTGGATCACCACTTCCTGCTTGCCGACATCAATCATGGGACGGTAAGCGGTGCATCATGTTTGTTGATAGTGGTGGATCGATGAGGGTCAACGCTCGACAGACGTTGGTTGACCACGTCATTTTTTTGTCCATGGAGAACCCCCTCCCAACCTCGGCGCAGATATTCTATTCGCCATCATGAGCGCTCCTTTCTGCCCCACGGAGTCCACTGCCCCGACCGCCTCGTGGTGGCGTCGGCACGCCGGAAAGTTGGCTCTGCTATTTCTTGGCGCGATTGTCGCCAGCGTCGCCGTCTCCTGCGCGTCCAACGTCAATCGCGGCTTCGTACTCGCACCGGCCATCCCGGGAGCGACTTACGTGGGCTCGGAAAGCTGCGAGCAGTGCCACGAGTCCGTCACCAAACACTTCGCCTCAGCCACCCACGCCCGACTGATGGCGCGCGGAGCCAACGGCAGCGTCGATGTGGGGTGCGAATCCTGCCACGGACCCGCCAGTGTGCATGTCGAGAGCGGCGGCGCCTCGCGCACCATCGTCAACCCCAACCGGGATCCCTCGAGCTGTTTCGCGTGCCATACCCACCTGCGCGCGCAGTTCGCCCTCCCCAACCGCCACCCCGTGATGGAAGGCCGACTCCGCTGCAGCGACTGCCACGAGTCCCATCGCGGCGACGCCATGAAGGCGGGCGGCACCGCCCTGCTGTCGATGAATGACGCCTGCATCGAATGCCATAAGGCGCAGCGCGGACCCCACATCTTCGAACACGAAGCCATGCGTGAAGGCTGCGTCACCTGCCACCACCCGCACGGGTCCGTGAACCAGAAGCTGCTCACCGAACGCAACGCCATCCTCTGCCTCAAGTGCCACTTCCAGCAACAGTCCGGACCAGGCCGGGTCGTCATCGGCGCCATCGATCACACCTCCTTCCTGTCCCGCGGCACATGTTGGAGCGCGGGCTGTCATGAAGCCGTCCACGGTTCGCAAGTCAGCTCCTCCCTCCGATTCTAACCCCCAGTCGCCGCCATGAACCTTTTCCCTACCCCACGCCCCCACGCCGCGGCCGGCCGCTCCCTCCGGGCCCTCCTATGCGGACTTGCTGCCCTGGGACTTCCCGCCCTGGCCCAGGACGCCGCCGAAAAGAAGGAAGAACCCGCCAAATCCGAAGCCCCGGCCGCGCCCGAGGAACAGCCCGTCGAGGCCGCCCCGGGAGAATACCGCAATTGGTTCGATGTCTCAGTCGGCGGCCTGATCATCGATGGCAATGACGCCGCCGCCCAACGACGCTTCGGCCTTCCCGCCAGCGCCTACGGCGGGATCGGCGACCTCCATTATGAGGCGGACCTCAGCAAAACCCGCCTGTTGCGCATTGACGGCCACGGCCTCTTCGACAACGAGGACTATGGCCTGCGCCTCGACGTGACCGAGACGGACAAGTGGTTCGTCCGCGGTGGGTTCAATCAGTTCCGCGAATACTACGACGGCAGCGGCGGCTGGTTTCCGGCAAACAACCAGTGGTTCCAACTTTACGACGACCGTTTCGAACTCCTGCGCGGCTCGGCCTTCTTCGAGGCCGGCCTGCGGCTGCCCAAGTACCCGGAAATCACCATCCGCTATCAGCATGATTACCGCGACGGCACCAAGGATTCCACCATCTGGGGCGATAGCGGGCTGACCGGCGGCAACGGCGTGCGCGCCTTCCTCCCCACCTACTCGCTCATTGATGAAACGAGCGACCTGTTCTCCATCGATATCCGCCATACCCTCGGCAAAACCACCTTCGGCGCCGGGTTCTCCTACGAACACGACGACATCGACAATTCGCGCAACATCTGGCGTCGGCCCGGCGAAACCTCGGATCGCCACGTCACCCAGAAGGAATCCGTCGAACGCGATGTCTACAGCGCGCGTGCCTTCATCGAGACCTCGTTCGGTGAAAAGGTGCGACTCACCACCTCGTACCTCTACACCGCGCTCGACACCGATCTCGGGGGAAGCCGCATCCTCGGCGCGGGGTACGACCCCGTCTACGATCCCATCTACGCCCGCCGTGACTCCGGATTCCTCAACCTGGTCGGCGGCTCTCAACTGGACCAGAACGTCTGGAACGTCAACGTCCTCTGGACGCCCCTCCCCTATCTCGCGGTGATTCCAGCGGTGAGAATCGAGAACCAAACGCTGGACGGCAATTCGGCCTGGCTGGACACCGGCGCCACGGACATCGCCCGCGAGGCGGCCAATTCCCGCGACATGCTCGACATCTCCGAGCAACTCGAACTTCGCTACACCGGCATCACCAATATCGTGTTGTACGCCCGCGGCGATTGGACCCAGGGCGACGGAAACCTGCTCGAGGCACAGGTCGCGCCGGTCACCAGTACCCGCGAAGTCTACCGCGATTCCGATTTCGACCGGTTCACGCAGAAGTACACCGCCGGCATCCATTGGTACCCCCTGCGCCGCGTCAACTTCCACGCCCAGTATTACCGCAAGATCCGCGACGATCAGTATTCGGTCGACGAAGCCTCTTATCTCAACCTCTACGGCGAGTATCCCGGCTTCCTGCGCGATCACAGCTTCAACACCGACGATCTGAATCTTCGCGTCACCTGGAGGCCGATCGACAAACTCACGCTGGTGACGCGTTACGATCTGCAGCTCACCACCATCGACATGCGGGGCGATGGACTGGCCGAGGTGCAAAGCGCCGAGCACACCACCCATATCATCGGTGAAACCGTTACTTGGACGCCGTTGAGCCGGCTCTACATCCAGCCCGGAGTCAGTTACATCCTCGATTCCACCGAATCCCCGGCGACGAGCGCCGCGCTCGGCATTTCCGGCTCGGCCGTGGAAGAGGCCCAGAACGATTACCTGAACGTGAATTGCACGGTGGGGTTCGTCCTCGACGAAAAAACCGATCTTCAGGCCCAGTACACCTATTACCTCGCCGACAATTTCAACGACGTTTCGGCCGCAACTCAACCGTACGGGGCCGGCACGGAGGAACACGGGATCTTTGCCACCATCGTCCGCCGCATCACTCCGAAGCTGCGTGTCACCTTGCGGTACGGCTATTACACCAGCGACAGCGAGATGGCGGGCGGCTACAACGATTACGACGCTCACATCCTGTCAGCATCGGCCCGATACCTTTTCTGACCGGAACTGCAAACAACCCAATACCTCAACCCCTAACCCACGAATCTGAATGACCGACGCCCGCCGGGCGTCGAACGTTCGGTGTCAAAACTATCCACTATGAAGCTCAGCATCCTCATCGCCGCCGTTCTGGCTCTCGTCAGTTATCAGACACGAGCCGCTGACGCCGCGGTTATCGCCAATTACACCAAGCATTGCGCCTCCTGCCACGGCAAGGACGGAACCGGCAATACCACCATGGGCAAGAAGATCGGCGCCAAGGACTTCACCGATCCCAAGGTCGTCGCCGAGATCAAGGACGATCATGCCCTCAAGAACCTCAAGGAAGGGGTCAAGGACAAGAATGGCAAGGAGATCAAGAAGCCCTTCACGGGCAAGATCACCGAGGACGAAATGAAGGCCCTCATCGAATACTCCAAGAGTTTTGCCAAGAAGTAGTTTGCTTCAGCGAAGGCGCCTCCCGCTCCTTCGCCCGTTTTACCGGGCCGGCCACCCGTCCGGGGCGGCCGGCCCGCATCGTTAGGGACTCCCCCGTGCCCGCCCCTCGCACCACCCAACGCCCGCCGACCTGATCGCCCCTCAACTCCCATGATTCCGTTCTTCTCCGAGAAATCGAAACTCTTCCGCAATTGGCTGAGCGCCGCTGGCGCCATCCTCGCCACCGCCGCGTTCTTCGCGTTCCTCCTCCTCTTCGCGATCGACGTCTTTGCCCGCCAAAGCAATCCGTACGTCGGCATCCTCGGCTACATCGTGGCCCCCGCCTTCTTCTTCGGCGGCACCGCCATGCTGTTCATCGGCTTCCGGATCCAGCGCAAACATGAGGCCAGCGGCAGCGGCAAACCGCATCTGCTGGTGATGGACCTCTCGCGATCGCGCGACCGTCGCATCCTCCAGTTCTTCGTCGCCGGCGGCGTGGCCTTTCTGCTCATCACGGCCATTGGAGTCACCCAGACCTATCATTATACGGAGTCCACCCATTTCTGCGGCGAAACCTGCCACGAACCGATGACGCCGGAGTACACCGCCTACCTCACCTCCCCCCACGCCCGGGTCGGGTGCGTCGATTGCCACATCGGGTCCGGCGCGGAGTACTACGTCAAAGCCAAGATCAACGGCGTTCACCAACTGATTTCCACAGCGTTAAACAACTACCAACGCCCCATCCCGACCCCCGTCAAAAACCTGCGCCCGGCCCAGGATACCTGCGAACAATGCCACTGGCCTGAAAAGCTCTCCGGCAATCTCGAGCGCACCTATCACCGCTTCCTTGCCGACGAAAAGAACACCCCGTTCACAGTGCGCATGCTGCTCATGGTCGGCGCCTCCGATGTCCACCCCACCATGGCCAATGGCATCCATTGGCATATCAACCTGACCAACAAGGTCGAATACTACGCGCCCGATCCCAAGCGACAGACCATTCCCTGGGTGCGAGTCACCCACTCGGATGGCACCACCACGATCTACCGCGCCCCCGACTACAAAGACGAACCTCCCGCCAACGAAGTCCGTCGGATGGATTGCCTCGACTGCCACAACCGCCCGGCCCACCGCTTCCGCGCTCCCAATGAATCCGTCGACATGGCGCTGCAATCGGGTCGCCTCGACCGCGATCTGCCGTGGGTCAAATCCAACGTCGTGGCGGCCCTGATCGCCCCCTACAACACACGCGAAGAAGCCATGCAACGCATCGGCGACTCACTGCGTGGCACTTACAAGGATTCACCCAAGGTGGAGTCGATCGTCGCGGTCGCCCAGCAAATCTATGGTGAAAGCTTCTTTCCGGAGATGAAGGCCAACTGGAAGGCCTATCCAGATAACAAGGGGCACAAGGAATGGCCCGGCTGTTTCCGGTGCCACGATGGCCAACACAAGACGACCGACGGCAAACGCGCCATCGGAGGCAGCGAATGTAATTCGTGCCACATGATCCTCGCGCAAGGCTCCACCAAGGAGGAACTCAGCAAGTTGAGCGCCGAAGGCCACACGTTTTACCACATCGATGCCGAGTACACCGACCTCTCCTGCAATCAGTGTCACACCGGCGCTTTTGTCGCGGAATAGCCGACACCCACGATCGCTCCGACGGAAAGGCCCGAATCCCGCGAGGATTCGGGCCTTTGCTTTCCGGCGGAAACCCGTCTCTCCATGAACCACAGATCCAAGGGAGGGCGGACCATCGTCTTGTCAGGTGATCTCCCTCCCGGCCCAACGGGCCGGCATTCGTTAGCCCAGGCCATCGGCCTGGGTATTCGGCATTCAGTTATCATGGCGCCTGAAGGGTGCCTATACCGTCCCTTCAGGCCGGCCATCCAATGGGAACCGATCGACCCGGCCCGTTGTGCCGGGCCGAGGAATTCCCGGCCGTTGGCCGGGTCCGAAACCGATACCGAGGTCGGATCGGTTCATGGCCGCAATACGTGTCCTGACTTTGGAAAACTTTGCTACCCATGAAATGGCAGACGCCGAATCCCACGTCGCGGTCCGACCGGGCTTGGGCTCCGCGCGGTTCGTGGTGCTGATTCGCGAACCAACGCCGGCTTACCTAAGCCGAATGTCTCACCGTTTTTTGTCCTCCGAGGCCAAGAATTGTGCAGCAGAATTTCTCGCCACAGCGTTAGAGGATATGTTTTTCTAATGGTGGCCACCGGCCCGAAAGCGGACCCGGAAGCGAGCATGGTCGTCGTACTCCGAGTCGCCTTCAGGTATTGCCCGCCCACGGCGGTGGCGTGAAAGCCCCATCCAGACCTATGAGATCCCCAAACCCCGCTGTCGCTCGCCCCTCGTTCAGGCGCACGTGGTTGATCTTGGCCGCGCTGGTCCCGTTTGTCGTTCGAGCCTCGGAGGCCCCTTCGACCGGCGCTCCGCACAAGGAACCCGTCCCTGCCAACTCCAAAGTCCATCACCCCTGGGCGGGAGGTGTCGATCCGCGCCCCACGGTCACGTCGATCACCAAGTCGAAGACCGATACCGGTGATCAACTGCTCCTGCGCTGGAGCGGCCTGACCGGCCCTTATAAAGTCCAGTCGAGCAGCGACCTGCAAGGGGCGCCCTGGACCGCTGTCGGCGACCAAACCACCGAGCAATCCCTGCTTCTTTCGGTCCCGGACGGCAACGCGTTTTTCCGCGTGCAAGCTCCGCCACCGGTCTATCTCAGCGAAAGCACCTGCCGCGGCTGCCATCCGAAGGCGCACAACGGTGTTGCCGACACGGCTCACGCCCACGCACTCGACACGCTGAAACGGATCGGCCAGGTCGGTAACGCGCGTTGCCTGCCTTGTCACACAGTCGGGTACGGGTTGCCCGGTGGATTCGTGAGCGAAGCGGCAACGCCGCTTCTGGGCGGGGTCCAATGCGAAAACTGCCATGGCCCGGGAGGCGCCCATGTCGCGGATCCCGGCGATCTCGCGGCGCGGCCGGTAGTCAGCGCGGCCTCCATGGTCTGCGGCGGTTGCCACACGGATTTCCATCATCCGACCTATGACGAGTGGCTGGAAGCGGGACACAGCCGGGTGCACCCCGAGTTGGTCACCGGTTTCATGAACACCAACATCGTCGCCGGGCAGGCACGCATGCGGGCTTGCGGCGCGTGCCATTCTGGCGGTGTCCGCCTGGCCATGCTCAACGGCGCCGAGGCCACGCCGCCCGTCGATCTCCCGGCGATGCCCAGCGGTGATGTGGCCGCGAACACGCCGATGACCTGCACGGTCTGCCATACTGCACACGAGAAGACACCCTACGGCGCCCAGCTTCGCAATCCGCCGTATTCCACCAACTTCTTCTCCTACTCCACTTCGACCAACACCAACTTCACCTTGCAATACCAGGTCGATGTCAACATCTGCGCCCAGTGCCATAATCAGCGCGGCGCCGCTTGGAGCAGCGCAGGACGTCCGCCCCATCATTCGCCGCAGTACAACATGTTGATCGGCAACATCGGCAACGCTGCGGTCGTCGGCGTGGATCTGAGCGCGCTCCCCCAATCGTCGCATCGCGAAATCACCAAGCAATGCACGCATTGCCACACCCACGGACACGGGGCCGAGAATCCCTCGGAAGAAGATCCGGTCTACACCGGCCACAGCTTCAAGCCGCTGCCGGAAAACTGCGTGCCGTGCCATACGGTTGAAGAGGCGGAGGCCTTTGTCACCTTCCGCCAACGCAACACCAAGGAATCGATTGCCGCGGTCAAAGCGCTGCTGGACAAGTGGGGCGAGACCAAGTCTCCGGAGCCGCTCCGCGCCAAGTACGGCAAATTGGCATGGGAATTCTCCTCTGTTGGCCAATTGAGCACCCCCACCAACGGCACCACCGTCGCGGGACCGACTTCGTCCGAACAGACGTTGATCCCCGACGAGATCAAGAAGAGTCGTTTCCTGCTCTACATGGTGGAGCACGACGGCAGCTATGGCGTACACAACGGCCGGTTCTCCACCGGCGTCCTGAACGAGTCGAAGAAGCTCGTCGAAGCCAAACTGGCTGAATAACGCGCGGTGGGGCCGGCTTGGCACCACCCACCTGGCCGTCCCAAAGACCCACGCCCTCCACCCACGGCCCGCGGAAATTCCGCGGGCCGTTCTGTTTTCCCCATCCGACCCCAAAACCGACGACGGCTAAACCGCATTCCCTTACTTTACAGCTAAGGCTCAAGCTCTGCTGAGCCGTTTCATACCTGGGACGATTGTCGGCGCAACCAGGGCTCTTCCTGTGGCGCGCCGATTCGCACCATGAGGTCGATTCCTTCCAACCAATCCCGGGTTCAGGACACCGCGCCGGCGTCCTTCGGCGACCATCGATTGTCCCGGCTCTGCCTTGCGGCGGCCTGGATGACGACCGTCGGGCTCCTGTGGATGACCGCGGCATGGAAGCGGTCGAGCCTCGATGCGGATGTGCGCGACCTTGCCACCCGACAGGCCATTGGTCTCGCCGCCACGCTGGATCCCACTCGCATCCAGGCCCTGCAGTTCAACCGGACCGACGAAACCAACGCCGCGTTTCTCGCCCTGCGTGATCAGATCACCGTCCACGCCGAGCACCTTGATCTGCCCAGCGTTTACACGCTGGGTCTTCGTGACGATCAACTCGTTTTTGGTCCGGAGAACGACACCAGCGCCAGCCAGATTCCATCGTCCCCGCCCGGCGAGGTCTACCGACAAGCCCCATTGGAATTTCGTCGAGCCTTCGACCTGTCTGAGCCGGGGGCCGTCGGGCCCTATACCGACGAGTTCAATACCTTTATCACGGGATATGCCCCGGTCATCGAGCCTCGCACGGGGAAAGTGCTGCTCGTGGCGGCGGTCGACCATTGGGTTTCGGATCTGGTGCCGAAATATGTCCGTATCTGGCTGCAGGCCGGAATGTTGACCGCGGCGCTGACGGTCCTGGGAGTTCTGGGTTTCCGTGTCATCCAACGCCGGGCCCTGATTCCATTGGACCGACAGCACCGTTGGAGCCGACATACCGAAGCTGCCCTGGCGGCACTCTTCGGTCTGGTGCTCAGTCTGGTTTTGCACGACGCCGCGACGGACGCCGAACAACGGAGAATCCTGAGCCAGTTCGACCACCTTTCGGAATCCGCCGCCCGCTCGGTCAACGATGCGATCCACCGGGTCCAACTCGGGATTGACCACCTCGGTGACTTCTTCGCCAGCAGCCAGGACGTCGATCTCGGTGAGTTCGAAGGATTCGTTCACGCCACCCGGCGCAACGACACCGCGCACGCATGGTTCTGGGCGTCCCTATCGGGCGGTGCCACCCCAACGACCGCGACCTTGGAGTACGTCCTACCTGCGGAAGGCTACGAGTCTCGGATCGGATCCAATCTTCGGACGGATGCGGCGCTCCATGCCGCCATCGACCGAGCCCTGAACACGGGATTCCCGTCCACCGCCGTCACGCCGTGGCTGCCCAGTCAGGCCGGCGACGCGGCCACGCTGGTGTTGCTGCGTGCCGTCTCCGGTACCTCCGACGGTTCACCCATCGGAATTGCGGGCTGCACCCTAGAACTTTCGTCCCTTCTTCAACGCATCCTGGGCGCGAGCGGCCTCAACTCTCAGCTTAGTATCCGCCTTCTCGACCTCGAGACTCCAAAGGGACATGAACCGCTGGCGTCGTTTCCGCGCCTTCAAACCGCACTCGGTAACTCCGCGTCCAACGAAGGCGCCATGGTGCCCACCAACCTCCGGTTCTCCTACCCCCTCGCCATCGCCGGTCGGGCCACTCTTCTGGAGGTCTCGCCAAGCAGTGCGTTTCAGAAGGCGAACCACCCTTGGGTGGGTAAGACCGTCGGGCTTTCCTCCGCCGCGCTGACCGCGTTGCTCACCAGCCTTATTGCCCTGGTTCGCCGGCGCCGCGATTTTCTGGAGGATCTCGTTGGCGAACGGACCCACAGCTTGCGGATCAACGAGCTTCGGTACCGCACCCTCGTCGAGACCGCCAACCAAGGCATTATCGTCATCCAGGATCAACGCATCGTCTTCGCCAATGCCAAGATCCTCGGGCTCCTCGGCCTCGAACCCGCAGATCTCGAATCCAAGCCTTTCGCCGACTTCATCCACCCCGACGACCGGGAGTTGGTGGTGAACCGGCATCGGCGCCGAATGAGCGGTGAGAATATTCCAGGACGACACGCCTTCCGCGTGCAAACCAACCAGTCCGAGATCCGATGGGTCGAATCGGATTCGGCGCTCACCGATTGGCAGGATCGACCAGCGACGCTGACGCTCCTGACCGACGTCACCGAGCGACGCGCGGCGGAGGAAGCGCGTCGGCGGAGCGAGGAGGAACTCCAGAGCATCTTTCGCGCTGCCCCCACCGGTTGCGGCCTGTCCATCGACCGCGTTCTGCGCGCAGTGAACGATCAGTTATGCCGCATCGTCGGTTACTCGCAGGACGAGATGTTGGGCAAAAACACCCGGTTCCTCTACCCGACTCAGGAAGAGTATGACCTTGTCGGCACCGTCATCCAACAGGCGGTGCTCCCCTCGGGCACGGGAACGACGGAGACCCAATGGGTGCGACAAGATGGGGCCATCCTTGATGTTCTGATCTCCGCCGCGCCACTGTCGCCAGGCAACCCCGGCGCCGGCATCTCCTTCACCGTCCTCGACATTACGGCGCGCAAACGAACGGAGCTGCTGCTCCACGCCCGACTGAAGATCTCCGATGCGGGCAAGTCGGGCACCATCGATGACATTCTGCGCAACGCCCTCGACGCGGCGGAGACTGTCACCCGAAGCCGCATTGGCTTCTTCCATTTCGTCAATGCCGACCAGGAATCGCTCACGCTTCAAACCTGGTCGACGCACACCATCGCAACGGCCTGCAAAGCCACCGGATCGGGTCTGCACTATCCGGTGAGTTCCGCCGGCATCTGGGCGGACTGTGTTCGCAAAAAGGCGCCGGTCATCATCAATGATTACTCCCGCGCCGACGGCGCCCGTGGCCTTCCCCCGGGTCACGCCGACCTGACCAGGGTGCTCAGCATCCCCGTCATTCGGGGCGGATCCATCAGCGCCGTCATCGGTGTCGGCAACAAGTCCACCGACTACAACCAGGAGGACATAGACACCCTGATCCAACTGGCGTCCATGGCCATGGACATGGTCGAACGCCGGCGGGCGGAAGAGGCTGTGGGACGCCGAGACCGATTGCTTCACGGACTTGCCGACATGTCGGCCATGCTCCTGGCGGGAACGGATTTTCCACAGACCGCCAAGGCCGCGCTCCGCCGACTCGGGGAGGCCGCCGAAGTCGATCGTTGCTACATCTTTCGCCATCATACCGAACCCGGGACTGGGAAGCCTCTGATGAGCCAGCAGTTCGAATGGACCCGGGAAGGAATCACCGCGGAGATTGGTAATCCGGATCTCCAGAATATTCCGTACGAAGTCGCGGGCATGGAGCTTCTCGAACGTTTCAATGAAGGCCGCCCGTTTCTCGGCGTGGTCTCCACCATGTCCCAACCCATCCGATCGATGCTGGAGGCTCAGTCCATTCGATCCGTGCTCATCGTTCCCATCCGGGTGGAGTCGGCACTCATCGGCTTCATCGGTTGGGATGATTGTTCCAAGGACCGAGAGTGGACGGACACCGACCTCTCACTCCTGCACGCGGGAGGTGTCGCCTTCGGCATGGCCTTGCGGCGGGACCAGGCGCAGGCGGCACTGGCGGCGACCAATGCCCGGCTCGCCGAAACCGCCCGCCATGCGCGGTCCCTCGCCGCCCAAGCCGACAAGGCGAATCGCGCCAAGAGCGAGTTCCTCGCCAACATGAGCCATGAGATCCGCACTCCGTTGAACGGCATCATCGGGATGACCGGTCTCCTGCTGGATTCCCCGCTCTCCTCGGAACAACGCCGCTACGCCGATATCATCCATTCCAGCGGCGACAGCCTGCTTACGCTCATCAACGACATTCTGGACTTCTCGAAGATCGAGGCCGGACAGCTGCAGCTGGAGCAGGTCGAATTCGATCTCTTCGATGTCATCGAAGACACCGTCGAGACCTTTGCGGTTCGCGCGCATTGCAAAGGTCTCGAACTCACCTGCGAACTACCCCATCAGCACCACTGCCCAGTCCAGGGCGACCCGGGAAGACTCCGGCAGGTCCTGGCCAACCTGTTCGGAAATGCCGTCAAATTCACCGACCAGGGAGAGGTCCATCTGAAGGTCGATCTCGAAGACCACCCCGGTGTCGGCGTGCGCGTCCACTTCGCCATCCGTGATACCGGCATCGGCATTCCGGCGGATCGAATTGGCGCTCTCTTCAAGTCGTTCACCCAGGTCGACAGTTCAACGACCCGCAAATACGGCGGCACCGGACTCGGCTTGGCGATCTCCAAGCAACTCGTCGAAATGATGGGCGGCGATATCGGGGTCGAAAGCACGCACCGGCAAGGATCCGTGTTCCGGTTCTCCGTGCTGCTGGGGAGCACCGAGGAAACCCCGGCGACGGCAACCAGGAACGGCTTTGATCTGGGCCGCTCGCGCATTCTCGTCGTTGATGACCACGCCACCCAGCGGTCGGTTCTTGTCGGCATGCTGAAATCTTGGGGCGGCAGGGTGGCCTCTGCCCGCGATGGAGAGACCGCGCTGCTGATGCTGGCCGCCGCGATCCGCGGACGCGACCCGTTCGCAACCATCATCGCTGATCACGGCATGCCCGAAATGACCGGGGCTGAACTCCTCGATCGAATTGCCGTCAACCCGGATTTCGCAAAGCTCCGTCGTGTTCTCCTGGTACCCATCGGGCTTCGAGATCCCGCCCGTCAACCCAGCTCTCACCATGGGTATGCCCAGGTCGGCAAGCCCATCCATCGCGAAGTCCTTCGTGCCGCACTCACTGGTCCCAGGATCAACGCGACGGCGGACCTTCCATCCGAGCCCGAATTCGCCCAGCGGCGAGAAAGAGGCTCCCGCCGGATTCTGTTGGTCGAAGACAATCGCACCAACCAAGAGGTGGCCACTGCCATCCTTCTGAAGCTTGGCCATCGCGTCGATGCAGTGGCCAACGGAAGCGAAGCGATTCAAGCCTTGCGCAGCATCCGATATGATCTCGTCCTGATGGACTGCCAAATGCCCGTCATGGATGGGTTCGAGGCGACTCGACACATCCGCGGCGGCACTGAGGGCGTCCTGGATCCACGGATTCCGGTCATAGCCATGACGGCCTGCGCCATGCGCGGCGACCGGGAAAAGTGCGAGGCGGCAGGCATGGACGATTATCTCACCAAACCCGTGAAACCCGCCGAACTGGCCATCGTCATCGAACGATGGCGCGGGCCCAACGGAGGCTCCTCGGCAGGTCCCAGCCTCCTCCCCGACACAGCCTCGGGTGATGGCAACAGACCATCCATCGCGTTGCCTCAGACGGGCAGGAGGTTCTCCGCCTCCTCCTCCCTCGACGGCTCACCCGTCATCGATACGGAGGATCTGCTCGAACGGACGATGGGTGACCGGGAATTTGCCCGTGACGTCAGCCGAACCTTCCTCCAGACGGCGCCGGATCAACTCGCGCACCTGGAGACCTTGATCCGGAGCGGACAAGCCGCCGAAGCCGCCCGGGAAGCCCATTCTATCAAAGGCGCCGCCGCCAACATCGGCGCGACGGCCCTGAGTCGCGCTGCGGCGGAACTGGAAGACGCCGCGCGCAATGAAGCCATCGAGTCGCTCCAGCGCCGGTTCCCTCGCGTGCGACGCGAGTTTCTCCTGCTGCGCCACGCCCTCCTTCAGGCGGGCCTGGCCAGTCAAATCAAGGTTGGCCGCTCAGCAGACGAAGCAGTTCCGCTTCGTCAATGACCGGAACTCCCAGCGTCTTCGCCTTCTCCAGCTTCGAACCCGCGTCGTCACCCGCCACGACATAGTGGGTCTTGCGACTGACGCTGCCCGAGACCTTTCCACCGGCCGCTTCGATGCGAGCCGTCGCCGCTTCCCGGGAAAGAGTCGGCAAGGTCCCGGTGAGAACCAGAATTCGTCCAGCCAGCACTCCCGGAGTCTGGGAGGCCTGGTGCGTTCCCGATGCGAAATTGAGGCCGGCCTGCCGCAATCGATCGATGAGCTTCCGGTTGCGCGGGTCGGCGAACCAACGTTCCAAGCTCCGGGCAATGACCTCGCCGACGTCCTCAACTTGCGTCCATTGGGCCATCGATGCCGCCGCCAAATCCTCCAGGGTAGCGAACGCCCGAGCCAGGGACTTGGCCACTCCCGCCCCGACATGCAGGATGCCCAACCCAAACAGCAGCCGCCACAGGTCGCGTCCCCGGCTTTCCTGGATGGCGGCCAGGAAGTTCTGGGCGGACTTCTCACCCATCCGTTCCAAGCCCATCACCTCCTCGAGTTTGAGTCGGTACAGGTCGGCGACATCCTGGACCAATCCCTTGGCGACCAATTGTCCGACCAACACCTCGCCGCCTCCCTCGATGTCCATCGCGCCGCGGGAACACCAATGCAGAATCCGTCCGCGGACCTGGGCCGGACAATCGGGATTCGGGCACCGCCAAACCACCTGCTGCTCGCTGTCGTCGGCCGTGGCGCGAACCACCTTTGAACCGCACTCGGGACATTCGGTGGGAAAGGCGAAGGCCCGTTCCGCGCCGGTGCGAAGGTCGGTCCGAACGCGCACGACGGCCGGAATGATCTCACCCGCCTTCTCGATCACCACCAGGTCACCGAGCCGGATGTCCTTGCGCCGCATGTCCTCCTCGTTGTGCAACGTCGCGCGGGTCACGGTGGTTCCCGATAGCAACACCGGGGTCAACTCCGCAACCGGGGTCAGCGCGCCGGTGCGTCCAACCTGAATGGAGATGGCCACGAGTTTGGTCTCGGCCTGTTCGGGGGCGTATTTGTAGGCGATCGCCCAGCGCGGCGCCTTCGAAGTGGCGCCCGCGCGCTCCCGCAGCGCCCTCCGATCCAGCTTGATCACCGCCCCATCGGTCTCATAGGCGAAGCCGCCACGTATCGCATCCAACTCCTCCAGGGCCTGGAGCACCTCCTCCACCGTTCCGCAATGCCAGTGCCGTTCCGGCGTCCGGCAGCCCAGACTCGCCAGCCAAATGAGAAGCTCCTGCTGGGTCTCCGGCACCGGAGCCCCGCCCTCAACCCATCCAACCCCATAGCAGATCATCTCCAACGGACGTTGCGCCACCAGGCGCGAATCCAACTGCTTCAGAGTCCCCGCCGTCGCATTCCGCGGATTGGCAAACCGCTCCTCACCCGCCTCCTCCCGGCCGCGGTTCATCCTCTCGAAACCGGCACGCGTCATGTACACTTCCCCGCGAATCTCAAGCCGACGCGAAACGCCATCCGGACCACCGCGAAGTCGCAATGGAATCGAACGGATGGTCTTCAGATTCGCCGTAATATCGTCCCCCTTTACCCCGTCTCCTCGGGTCGCTCCACAAACCAGAAGACCTTCCTCATAACGCAGATTCACCGCCACGCCGTCGACCTTGGGTTCGACGACAAAAGAGAGTGCTTCTCCGGGCAACAGTCGGGCCAAACGCTGGACGAACTCCCGCACTTCGTCGGGCGAATAGGTGTTGTCGAGGCTCATCATCGGCACGCCGTGGGTGACCGACACGAATCCTTCGAGTGGGCGACCGCCGACCCGTTGACTGGGAGAATCAGGCGTCACCAACTCTGGGTGTTGCTCTTCCAGCTGCAGCAGTTCCTTGGTCAGCTGATCATAGGCGTAGTCGGAGATCTCCGGTTGCGCCGCCACATAATACAAGTGGTCGTGGCGTCGGATCTCTTCCGCCAGCTCGGCATGCCGGCGTCGTGCCTGCTCGATCGTCATCAGTCCCGATGCTGCCCCAAATTCCCGGCGTCGTCACCGATCTCCGCAGTTCCACCGATGGCTATTCCGGGAACGGCCTCGGCGGCCCGCCGCCACCAAAGGTGGAACAATCGCTCCATCGTTTCCCGAGGATCCTCCACCATCAATGCCTCGCGGATGCGGCTGACGAACATGCCGAAGGAGAGCGGCGCCACCAACGGAACAACCCGAAGCCGCATGGGCAAGGTGGCCACCTTCTCCAGGAATCGTTGCGCGCCGTCCACATCCAGGAATGCGTGTTCCGCCTCCCGCCAGGCCTCGCGCAGCAGCACATGATCGGGTTCATGTTCCACCAGCACGTTGAAGATCACTTCCGCCGACCACTGCAGTTTGCGCACCGGCTTCCGATCCCCGAAATAGTTCCGGTAGATCATCATCCCGGTCTGCGCCGCATTACGGAAATGGTACTTGAGCAGCTCCGAACGCCGCAGACCCAGCCGCAGGTCTTCCTCCCACCCCTCCTTCGCGAACAAACCGGAGAGGTCTTCGGGCCGGATGACCTGCTCCCCGGAAACCGTCAGGACAAACCCGTAATCGTCGGGCGTAGCCACCGCGTTGCCTCCCCGCAATCTGCCCAAGCGGCTGGCAACAATCCGCGATAAGGCGTCGTTGGCGGAGCGGCCGATGAGAGAATGAACGAAGTAATGCCGCACTCCGGACGGACTCGCGGCCCCTTCTATGCCACGCGGTCGGCGTACCGTTCCCCGCAGCCGCCGCCGACTCGCATGCGACACCGCCAACGGTGCCCCTTGCTCGTCCGTGCCTGCCCCCACCGGTGGCACATACTCCTCCACCAGCAGGAAGTCGGCGGTGGGAATCTCGGAGACCGCCTGTTGCACACGGTGCATCCGCAAAATGATCGCCGCATTGCGGGCATCGCATTCCAACCGTGTGGCGATCCAATGTGCGTCGCGCTCCACATCAACTTCCGTCGACTCCAGTCGGGCGCGCAGCTCGGTGCGAAAGGTGGCGATCTCGGCGGCCACCCGGTTCGACAATGGCATCTTGTTGGCATTCCATCGTGGCACGGTCGGCGCCACATGGTCCGCCGGCTCCACCACCGCCTCCAGGGGTTCCATGCGCAGCAACCGGACGGAGCGGCCCGCGATCATGAAGACGTCGCCGGGCTGGATTCCGCGCATGAATCCTTCCTCCACGGTTCCCAAGGTCCGTGCTCGGCAACGCACACGGACGGAACCCACATCCGGAATCACACCGGCATTCTGGAGGAAATCGCGGGTTACGGTTCCCCGCCGGGTGACATAGCCCGATCCGTCGAATTCCAGCTTTCCGAAAACCTGGGAGTACTGCCTTCGAAGGGCCTGGCCGCCCCCCAGGAGAAACTCCAGGACATCCTCGAAATCGCGGTCGCTCAGGTTCCGATAGACGTAGGCACGTCGGACCAGGAGGAGCGCCTGTTCCCGCGTCCACCGTTCCACACACCCCATGCTCACCAGGTGCTGTGCCAGGACATCCAGGGGAGCAGACGGCATTCGGACCTCGTCGAGGTGCCGGCGTCGAGCCAGCAAGGCCGTGGCACAGCATTCCACCAGGTCATTGAGATTCGTCGCCATCAGCAGGCCCCGGCTGGTGCGGTGGATGTCATGTCCGGCGCGGCCGGTGCGTTGCAGCGCCCGACTCACCCCTTTGGGAGTTGCCAGCATCACCACCCGGTCGACCGAGCCGATGTCGATTCCCAGCTCAAGACTGGTGCTGCAAATCACCGCCCGCAATTCGCCACGCTTCAGACGATCCTCGACTTCCCATCGCACGCTGCGATCCAGAGACGCATGGTGGCATTCGATGGAGTCGGCCAGATCGGGCAACGCGCGTCGCAGGTAAAACGTCGCGGCTTCGGCGCCTGACCGGGTGTTGCTGAATACCAGCGTCGTCCGGTGCCGCCGCACCACGCGCGCCAGCTCCCGAATCATTCGGGCCCCGGTGAACCCAGCAGGAGGATAGGGATCGCTGCCCAACGGCGAATAGACCTTCAACTCGATCCGTTTTTGGACCGATGTGTCCACGATGTCCCCGATCCCGTGGGTGCCGACCAGGAAACGGACCACCTCAGCGGCGGGTGCCACGGTGGCGGAGAGGCCGATGCGCTGAAGGGTCTGGGGACGTTCCGACGGCGTCCCAGATGGCTCCCAACGACGGGTGCGCAAGGCCTCGAGGCGTTCCAGGCTGAGGCTCAGGTGGGCTCCCCGCTTGTTCTCTGCCAGGGCATGCACCTCATCCACCACGACCCAATCGACCCGCGCCAAAGCGGTCGACCAGCGCTCCTGACTGAGCAGGATCATCAGGCTCTCCGGCGTAGTGAGCAGCAGGTGTGGCGGACGCGCTGCCTGCTTCTGGCGTTCGGCGGAGCTCGTGTCGCCGGTACGCAACGCCACGCGGATGGGAACGACGTCTCCATAAATCTCCCGCAACGGCTCGTTCAGGTTCTTCTCCAAGTCGTAGCTGAGCGCCCGCAACGGAGAGACATAAATAGCGCGAATACCGTCGCGCAGCCGGCCCGCGCCAGCTTCGCCCGCCAAGCGGTTCAGGATCGCGAGGAACGCCGCCAAGGTCTTGCCACTGCCCGTGGGGGAGAGGATCAGGACATTGCGGCCCGACTCGATACGGGGCCATGCCTCCCGTTGCGCGGGTGTCGGCGTGCGAAAACGGGTGCGGAACCAAGCCGTGACGGGCGATGCTGGCAACGGGAACGAGTCGTGAGACGCAGGATGGCCCATGGGTCGCCTAAGCTGCATTTCTCATGACACGGGAAATCCACACCGCAAGAGCCGCGACATGCCGATGGCGGGAGCGATGCCATGCGTGGTTCCCACCTCCCGAATGCGTTGGATCATCGGACAAAAAAAAGGGGCGCTCCGGAGACCGGAGCGCCCAAATCAGGAGAATGAAACTAACCGAGGTTAGTTGTTATTCTTGCCGGGCTGCGAGTACAGGTTGTCGTTGTCGCCCGAGTTCTGGAGCGTCTCACGCAGGCGAGCGCCGGTGAGCTGCTGAACGGAACCATCCGACAACGCGGCGTTGCCGGCGTTCTGGTGGAGGCCCTTCTCATCCCACTTCATGGTCTTGAGCTGGGTCACGTTGGTGCCGAACTTGCCGTATTGGGCCGTGTTCTTGTTGAACTCGAACTTGCCAGGGGCGTCGGGCGCCGTGATCGAACGATCGGCGGCGAGCAACATCTGCGGGCGGGTCTCGTCAGCGCCAAGGCCAATGCCGTAGCTGATCGAGGCGTTCTTGCCCTTGGTGGTGCCGGTCTGATTCGCCATGTCGTTCCAGTTGGTCGCTTCGTAGCGGCCGCTGTCCGAGGCGCAGATCAGGATGCGGGGCGTGGTGAGTTCGTTCGACATCACCCAGAAGTGCCGCCAGATATTCGCGTCGGCATTGCCGGTCGTCGGAACGAAATCGGCCGAGCCACCTTCGTTCGTGGCCACGTTCATCGGGTAACGATCGCCGTTGTCCGTGGCGAACACGCGGAACGCGACACCGATCTGCTTCAGACCGTTGACGCATTTGATGCGGACCGCTTTGGCCTTGGCCTTCGCCAACGCGGGCAGGAGCATGCTGGCCAAAATCGCGATAATGGCAATGACGACCAGGAGCTCGATCAGAGTGAAGGCGCGCTTTGCGCGCTGACTGAATGATTTCATGTGCTGTTGTGGGTTAAGCGGTGCGGGCGTTTGTAGGAGACACCCATCGAGGTGTCAACGGATTTTACCGTCAACCATTCTAGCAGGTCAGGTGCCACCCCGTTTTCGCCTCGGGATTTCCCTTTCCCGCTGAAATCGGCGCGAGTCTCACGCGCATTGCGTGATATCCACGCCTGACCGGTGGATTCCTCACCCTCAGATCGTTTTGCTTTCCGCTCCAGCTTCCCGGACCAACTCCGCCAATGAACGCGCGCCCGCGACTTCCTCAGCCACCGCCACAGCTGACAATTCCCGCTCCACGGATTGTCGCCCGGCGTCCCGCCGCGTCGGCATCCGACTCCCAACCCCCCGGCGCATCGCGCGCAGCACATCGGAAACCTTGATCGATTCGGGGGGACGCGTTGGAAAATAACCGGTCTCCGCCTGGCTCACTTCCACCAGCAGCTGCGTCTTCAAAAGAGTTCCGGTGATCTGGCTGATCAATTGGCCGGGAACCTCGAGCCGATCGGCGAGCGCCGCGATCGACGGCGCGGGGCGTCCTGCCAGGAACGCCTCCGAAGCCGCCACCATGATCCGCACCGCCACCAACTCACGCCCGTCCTGGTGCACCCGATTCACCTGCCGCATGGCGAGGTAGCTCTTGCGGTTTTGAAACGTATACGCCGTCTGAGCCCCGAACAGCAGCAGCATCCAGAAGAAGTAAAGCCCCACCATGAACACCGGGATCACCGCCACCGGCCCATAGATCGCCTTGTCGCGGGTCACTTGAGATACGAACTGCGAACTCAGGGTGTTGTTCAGATACCACAGGAATCCGGCGGTCAACCCGCCCACCGCAGCCGCCTGCCATTGCACCTTCGTGTTCGGCATGAGGCCGTAGAAGAGAGCGCAAGCCGCGCCCAGCACGGGCACCTGTACCAACCCCACCAGGAACGGCCCCAGGATTCCCTGGCTGCCCAGCCAGGCCTCGGTTTGAGGAAGACGCAACGTGGCGGTGAACCCGATGGCGGTGAACATGATGATCGGTCCCAGGCTGATCGCCGCCCAGTAGTTCACCAACCGCGCATACCACGACCGCCCCCGCATCACTCCCCAGATATCGTTCAGGGTCTCCTCCACCCTCGCCAGCATGAAGAGGATCATGGTGAGCAAGGCGATCACACCGGTCGTCCCCAGTGCCCCGCTGTGCACATTCGAGATCATCGCATTGATCTCCGAGGTCAAATTGCCCAGCTTCAATCCGAACTCCTCGCTGTTCTTCAGCTGCGGCGCCACGCGGAACACAGCGTCCGTGATCCAAACCCCGATCTTGTCCGCGTCCTTTTTCAGCAGACTGGTCGAGATGCCGATCACCACGGCCAGCAACGGCACGAACGCCAGAAGCGACGAGTACGCCAACGCGGTCGCCCGCACCGGGCAACGGTTCCGGGCGAAGGCCTGCCCCACCATGACCCAAAAACGGGCCACCCGGCTGAAGCGGGACCACCTCGCCAACTCACCGGGTTCCTCCTCGAAGAGGATCGATCGAACCGTCTGTTGCAACTGGCGAAGCACAGGCATGCCCTATCCGAAATCCCAGCCCAAGACCAGCCAGTCTTCCCACTCCCCAGCGCATCCGAACGTGACCGCCGCCGTCCCGGCTGCTATCGTGCTTCCCTCATGGCAAGGCAGGTGGCCAACGAATCTTCCCTCAATCGCGGTCGACGTGACTGGATCGGCCTGGTCCTGGTGGCGATCGCCATGGTCTGGCTGCTCTCGCTGCTGTCCTATGATCGGCTCGACCTCCGCGCCAATACCGCGCGCCCCAACGATCCGGCGCACAACTGGATCGGGCCCATCGGCGCCTGGTGGGGGGACCTGTCGTTCTTCTTCTTCGGCGCCAGCGCCTTTTTGCTGCCGGTCGGGGTGCTGATTTACGGCCTCGGCTGCCTCGCCGAGGCATTCGCTTTCGCGCGCCGACGCTGGATCTGGTTGGTGCTGCTGGTAGTGGTGACCGCGGGATTCTTCGACCTCAATGCGCGGTTCATCGGTCAGGTGCTCGGTGGTGACCTCGCGGGCGGACTCCTGGGAAACCTGCTCAATCAGTACCTGTTTCGTTTCATCGGTTACGCCGGCTCCATGGCCGCCTTCCTCCTGCTTTACCTGCTCAGTCTGCTGGGCATGTCGGACTTTCAATTGTTCGACTGGATCCGCGATTGGTGGCAGCGCCGACGGGAGGCGGCCGAAGCAGCCCTCGACGAGGAACTCCGACTGCAAAAGAAGGCCCAGCAACTGGAGAAGGAAGCGCGGCGCTTGCAGGAAATGGTCGACCGCGAGCGTCCCGCCTCGGAGAAACCCGCCAAAGGAAGCGGCGTCACATCGGTTTCCGCCGAGGAACTTCGGACACCGCCGCCGCCTCCGGGCGTCGGCCCCGACCTGAAACCAGTGCCCGAACCGACGGTGCGCGACCTCAGCGTGCCCCAGGTCAAGCCGGCCAGCCCGGGCGGCAAATCCTCCAAAGCACCTCCCGCACCCGAACCGCCGGAGGATTTGGAGGGCGAAGTCATCACCGCCAACGAAATCGCCGCCGCATCCCCCGCGTCGGCGAGCGCGAAATCCGACGCCAAGAAGACAGGCGAAGATGCGAAGGCCGGATCGGACGAGGTCGACGATGACGAACCGACGCTTCCTGTTCCGCTTCGTGGCCGGATGGTCAATCCCCGCAGAAAACTCGCGGTCGCGTCCGCGCCGGCCATTGGCAATTACCAACTGCCGCCCCTCTCCCTGCTTCAGTCTCCGGATCTCACGATTCAGCCGACCGAATCGAAGGAGGAACTCATCGCCAACGCGCGGTTGATGCAGCAGACCTTGGCGCAGTTCGGCATCGAAGTCGCCCTGGGAGACATCACCAAGGGCCCCACGATCACACGCTACGAACTGCATCCCTCGCCCGGCATCAAGCTGGAACGTATCACGGCCCTTACCAACAACATTGCCGCGGCCCTCAAAGCGGAGCGCATCCACATCCTGGCACCCGTCCCGGGAAAAAGCTCCGTTGGCATCGAGGTTCCCAACTCGGTGAAGACCAAGGTCATCATGCGCGACCTGCTGGAGTCCGAGGAATGGACCCGTACCAAAGCCCGCATTCCGCTCGCTCTGGGTAAGGACGTGTACGGGCATCCGATGATCGCGGACCTCGCCGACATGCCCCACCTCCTGATCGCCGGCAGCACCGGGTCGGGAAAATCGGTGTGCATCAACTGCATCATCGCCTCGCTCCTCTACCGATTCGCACCCGACCAACTCCGTTTCGTCATGATCGACCCCAAAGTGGTCGAACTCCAGCAGTACAATGTTTTGCCGCACCTGGTGGTCCCGGTCGTCACGGACCCCAAGAAAGTGGTGCTGGCCTTGCGTTGGGTGGTGAATGAAATGGAGAAGCGGTATCAGATCTTCGCCAAGGTCGGTGTCCGCAATATCAAGGCGTTCAACGAACGCCCCAAGACCCCGCCCCCGCCTTCGCCCCAGCAGGAACTGCCCCTGTCCGCCACCAAGGAGAAGATCGAAGCCAGCCAGGAAGGATTCGCCGTCGAACTCGACGAGGAGATGGTCACAGCCCAGGACGAGGACATCGTCATTCCCGACAAGCTCAGTTATATCGTCGTCATCATCGACGAGTTGGCCGACCTCATGCTGGTGGCCCCGGCGGATGTCGAGATGGCCATCGCCCGCATCACCCAGATGGCTCGCGCCGCCGGCATCCACTGCATCGTTGCCACGCAGCGCCCCTCGGTCGACGTCATTACCGGCGTCATCAAAGCCAACATCCCCGCCCGCATCGCCTTCCAGGTGGCGAGCAAGGTGGATTCACGGACCATTCTTGACCAGATGGGCGCCGACAAACTGCTCGGCAAAGGCGACATGCTGTATCTCCCACCGGGGTCGGGTCGCCTCATCCGCGCCCAGGGCGCCCTGGTCACCGATCAGGAAATCCAGTCGATCGTCGATTTCATCGCCAAACAGGGAAAGCCCAGCTACGAGATCGAAATCCACCAGCAGCTGCAAAAGCCCGTGCGCGAACTCGACGGCGAGAGCAGCGAGGAGGACGAAACCCTGGTGGAGGATTGCATCGAAGTCATCCGCAGCGAAGGCAAGGCCAGCACGTCCCTGCTCCAGCGCCGCCTCAAGATTGGCTACGGCCGCGCGGCCCGCATGATGGACATTCTGGAGGAGCGCGGTGTCATTGGACCTGCCCGCGGCGCCGAACCGCGCGAGATTCTCATCGACCTCGACGGTCAAGGTCACGACGGCGGCAAACAACAACTCGTCTGAGTCCCTCACCCTCCCGCCCGGGAACCTAGCGCAAGTCCACCCATCCCCCGGCGCTGGCCGATGCAAGGGCGGCGTCCATCACGGCCTGCGCGCGCGCGCCGTCCGCGAAGGTCACCGCGCACGCGCGCTGCTCGCGAATCGCATTCACGAACTCCACGGCCTGGTCATAACGGAAGGCGACCAGCGGATCGCCTTGCGAGGGATCCCGCGTTGATCCCGGCCAGACCCAGAACTCCCGTGGAACCGGCAGCGCGGTGAGACCGGGGCCTCCCTTTCTTCCGGACTGAAGACTGTCCCACCGACCGGTGGTGAATTCGAACGTGGCTTCGCTGCCGTTGATCTCGACGTAATCCAGACTGCGCCAACTTTCATTGCGGCCGCTGGCCAGCTTGGAACTCTCCATCACGGCCGTGGCGCCCGATTGGAATTCCGCCAGGATCGCCACCCAATCGTCGGTGTCGTTCGGGCGCCCGTCCCGCACCGGGGTCAGATTCTTGAGATTCGCCACCAACCGGCGCATCGGTCCGACCAGGTGATGCGCAAAATCGATGCGGTGGCTCAGCATGTCGCCCAGTTCCCCTGTTCCGGCGAGGGCCTTTTGTTGGCGCCACCCCAGGTTCCGCGTGCCCCAGTCTTGAAGTCGGCAGGAGCGGTAGTGATAGGGCTGCCCGAGGTCCCCGCGCTGGACCAGATGATGGAGGTAACGCATCGCCGGCACGAACCGGTAGGTGAACGCGGTCATGTTCCTCACACCAGCGGCATCCGCCGCCTTCGCCATGAGCCACGCATCCTCCTGGTTCAATGCCAGCGGCTTCTCGCACAGGACATGTTTGCCGTGGGCGATCGCCTCAAGGGCAATCGCGGGATGGGTGAAGTTCGGCGTCGCGATAATCACCGCATCCACATCATCGCGCGTGACGACCTGGTGGAAATCCGCGGACGCCGTTCCAGCGCCGGTCTCGCGCCGCGCCCGATCCAGCGTCGCCGGATCGGCGTCGCACACGGCGGTGACTCGAACCTCCGGACAGAGGGCGAGCCCGGGAAGGTGATTCTGCAGCGTGATACCGCCGCACCCGACGATGGCGAAACGGAGCGAGCCCATAGGGGTGCAGAGGATCAGGCGATCTTTGACCACAGCGTCATTTCCGGCGGTTCGGCCAAAAGCGCCGGAAGCTGGGCCAGAACCGCCGTCACGTGCGGGCTGCCCAGGTGGCGATCCAGATCGGCTTTGCTCCGCCAATTTTCGTGGAAGAGCAGCACGGACGGATCGTCGGATGCCACGTGGAGATCATAATTCAGGCATCCGTCCTCGCGACGCGTGGGGACGACGAGGGCAGCGAGCAACTCGCGCAAGGCGGTCTGCTTTCCGGGCTGGGCCTTTAATCGGGCGGTGACGGTGACGGGTACCGAGCTCATGGTGATTTCCAAGGTTGGAGCGGCGAATTAGCCCGATCGCGCCCCTGCAAGCAAGCCGCGTCCGCGTCCCACAACCGGAACTGCCCTTCACATTTCCGAAACGCGCGGTGGCTCCGACGGCCGGTTACCGCCCCGCCACCCAGAGGTTTTCAGTTGCCGAGGCCCGGCATGGGCAGCGTCTCGCGGCTGGCATCCGGGCTGCTAAACCGGGGACTCGTGAACAAATTTGCAACCCCAACCGAGACCTCGGTGTGTTTGGCCCCAGCATCGCCTTCATTGAGACGCCCACCGATGAACACTCCTACGCTCGTCATGAATTTGTCGCTCCCGCCCATCCACGCCCCGGCCTCCCGATTTCGGTCCGCACCGCAGCGGCGCGTTACCAACCAGAAATCACCGGTCGAAACTTCGTCCCCCACCCTGGACCTCGCTCGCGCGTGTGCCCGGGAGGCCAGTGCCGGTGAAACCGTCGAGACCGCGAGTCTTTTGTTTTTTGGCGCCTGCGCGGCGACGCTGATGGTCGGGTGCGGTTTCCAGATCGAACGTTTTCTGGCCCAGTGGGATTCCTTTCAGAATTTTGTGCGCGCCATTCTTGGATAATCGCCCCGCCCCTCGCCGACGTCCCGATCGCATCACTCGCCGCGGACCGCAGCGCTGCGGATGGCGTCCACCAATTCTTCAGGCTTCCACGTATTGCCGATGATCAGCTGGGTGAGCCGGCCTTTTGGATCGAAGACCGCCGTTCGCAGATTGTGATCGGGGAGCGCGGTCGGGGATTGCCGTCGATAGAGCAGGCCCAGTTGTTCCGCGATGGCATCGATGTCGATCAACGCTCCGGTAAGAAACGACCATCGATCAGGAACGGTATTAACACCGCCCGAGTAGGCCTTTAGTACGGCCGGCGAATCGAACAGCGGATCGATGGTCAGACTCGCCAGGTGCCAATTCGTCGGTCCTCCCGCCCCCTCGCTCAGCGTCGCCGCCACGGCGGCAAAATTCTTCGCCATGCGCGGACAGAACTCCGGAAGCGGGCAACGCGTGAACATGAACGTCAGCGCCACCACCTGACCTCGCCAATCGCTGAGTTTCACCGGTTGCCCCAACTGGTTCGTGAAGACGTAGTCAGGAGCCAAATCGCCGATTTCGAGGGGTTCCACATCGCGCACGATGCGGCTCTGGGAATAGTCGAAAGCCGGCTCTTCGGCCGCGGCCCCGACCTTGTTCACCTGGTCGATCCAACTTTCATCCGCCGTCATGAGAAGGCGAAAGGTCACCGCATCACCCGGCTTCAGGCTGGCAATCTCACGGGGATCGCGTGCGGTGAAAGGCATCGTCATCGCCGGCATCAAACCGGGCACGATCTCGTGACGAATCACCACGTTGGAACCATCGGCACGCAATTCCTTGACCACGCCGGTCACCGAATAGGTACCGGCCTGGCCGGCGGACGATTCCGCCACCGCTTCCTGTCCCGCTGATCTTGCGGATCCAGGGGGCCGAAACAGGTAAATCAACAGGACCACTACGTTCAACAGCACCAAGGCTGCGGTCGCCCAGACAACGCCTCGTTTCACGAGCCGATCATAGACGCAGGACCGCGGGAGCGCCAGGGAGGCCTCCCTCACCCTTGCAGGTCGCGGTCGGGTCGCACAAACTCGACCGCCCATGGAGTTCATCCGCGATATTCACGCTCGCACCAGGTCCAACGGTCGTCCGGCGTTGTCCTTCGAGTTCTTCCCTCCCAAGACCGACGAAGGCGACCGCAATCTGTTCGAGCGCACGCTGCCAGCCTTGCTTCGCCTGAAGCCGGACTATTGTTCGGTAACCTATGGGGCCGGGGGCAGCACCCGGGAGAAAACCCTGGGCATCGTGGAACGTATCCAGAAGGACCATGGACTCACCGCCATGGCTCATCTGACCTGCGTGAATTCCACGCGAGAGATGCTGGAGGCCGTGGTGGCCGATGCGCGGCGGCGTGGCATTCGCAATCTGCTCGCCCTACGCGGTGACCCGCCGGCGGGCGCCGCGGAATGGACCAAGGTGGACGGCGGCTTCGAGTACTCATGGGAATTGGTCAGATTCCTCCGCGAATTGGGCGGGTTCTGCATCGGTGTCGCCGGCTTTCCCGAAGGCCATATTGCCTGCGGGGAGGGCAAGCTGGTCGACTGGCAACGACTGAAACACAAGGTGGATCAAGGCGCCGATTTCGTGATCACCCAGTTGTTCTTCGACAACTCGGACTTTTTTGGGTTCTGGGATCATCTCCGGAACCGACTCGGTTCCCAGGTCACCGTCATCCCCGGCATCCTCCCGATTCTCTCCGCATCCCAAGTCAAGAAGTTCACCACCCTGTGTGGCGCGCGCATTCCGGACGCCATGATGCGGCGCCTTACGGAATTGGGAGACGACGACGAAGCCGTGGTCGCCTATGGCATCGAGTACGCCGCCCAACAATGCCGCGAACTGATGGATCGCGGGGTGCCCGGTCTCCATTTCTATTGCCTCAACAAATCGCGCTCCACCTGCGAAGTGGTCGAACGCCTCCGCCTGCCGTGATCCCCAGCCCACGCAACGCCTCGTCCACCCCTGCCTCGCGAGCCATTCCCCGGGGCTTCCTCCCTGCCCTGGGGGCGTTCGTGATGCTGGGCTGGTTATCGCCCCTGACACCTGCCGCACCTTCGGCGGCGCCCGCCTCCGAGGACCCCGGTTTTCAGAGTCTCTTCGACGGCATATCCCTTCAGGGCTGGAATGCCCCCGATCGGACGTGGTGGAGCATCGAGGATGGCGCCATTACCGGCCGGATCACCAAGGATCGCCCCTGCACCACCAATCAATATCTCGTGTGGACCGGAGGTGAACTGGCCGACTTCGAATTGAAGCTCGAGTCGCGACTCACCGGTGAAGGCGGCATCAACAACGGGTTCCAATTCCGCAGCCGGGTCCTCCCGGACGGTGACGTCGCCGGCTACCAGATGGACAACAATCTCCGAACGGACTGGCTGGTCCGCCTTTACGACGAGTTCGGCCGGCATACCCTAGCATGGCGCGGAAAACAGACGGTGTTCGACACTGCCGGAAAGGCGATCACCGAGGACCTTGCCGAAGGATCCGGACCCGCCTGGTTTAAACTCGAAGAGTGGCACGAGTATCATCTGACGTGCCTCGGCCCCAGGATCGAACTCCGCGTCAACGGCCGATTGGCCGCCCGCGTGACCGATCATGATCCTCGCCGGGCCGATCCCCAGGGCGCCCTCGCCCTGCAACTCCACAGCGGGCCGCCGACACAGGTCCAGTTTCGCAACATCCGCCTCAAGATTCTCAAGCCCGCAACCCCCACGGTTTCTCCTCCCAGGGAGCGAAGACGATCCGCCACTCTCCGAGACGCCGCCGCTCACTGGGATTTCGGCGTGGGCGGTCACCAACTCCGAAACCCTCTCCGGTATGTGGGCAGCCTCGACGACGTCGAATTCAATGTCCGCGCCGATGGACCGCGCGCCCTCCCTCATGCCCGTGTGGCCCTGCTTCGCGGAGGCTATTTCGAGGCTCAGAATCCTCTTCCGAACCCCGTCCGGGCATTCACGCTCTACGTCCGTAGCCGGCATCCGGAGGGCCTTTGGTCCGGGGTCATTTTCGACGGCCTCCCGCCGGGTGCCGCATCCGGTCTGCGACTGTCTGCCACCGCCGGAACGTTGCAGCTGGATCTGAGGCAAGGCGATCGCCGAGTTCATGCTGAAGCTCCCCTGCCCGCTCACCCTCCCGCCGGATGGTCGGACTTCGTGGTCCGTTGGGACGGAGAAACGCTGCATCTGATCCTCGATGGCTCGCGGGTCTCCACCGTCGGATGGACCGAGCCGTCCCTTTCCCTTGCGACGGAGTGGGTGCGAATCGGTGCCGAGGTGGTCAACGGCAAAGCCAGCCGCGCGTTCCACGGCGAACTCGAAGAGGTCGGCGTATGGACTCGAAGCTTGTCGGATCGCGAGGTGGCATCGCTGATTCGAGCCACGCGCCTTCGTACCCATCGCTGAACCCGCTGAATCGCGGCGTTCCCGGCGACGAATCGCCGACCCGCTAGTCGCCCCAACTGCCGCTGAACCAACGCTCCTGCTTGTCCAGACAAGCCACTGCTTGAATCGTGGCTTTGGGGTTCAAGCGGGTGATCGGCTCGGCCGATTCGTAGTTCCGCATGCGGCAACCGACCATCGACACGGTGAGGCGTTTATCACCCCGGATCAGCAGGAAGTCCTTCGATTGTTTGAAGTTCGTAAGGGCGGCGTTGCCACCGGAAAAGGCTTCCACATTGCTCAGGGCGGTGTGGCCCTGGCCCTCGATGAGAATGGGATGCACGTCCTCAAGGCGCGGTCCGGTGTTGGCGATGATCGAGCCTTGGGAGATCTGCCAGTTGCGATTGAAGGTTCCGTCGCCCGTCTTGTGGATGCCCACGGCGACGCAATCCAGGTTGAAACTGGTCAACTGCCCGTAAGTCGCCGGCCCCAGGTAAACGCCGCCGAAGGCACCGAACGTGAAGATATCCATCAAGACCGCGTTGTCGGTGTGGTTGATGGCGTAGGTGAAGGTTCCCCGGGCCACCACCGAATCAATGACCTCGCGGCTGTAACCACCGCGGAAATATCGCAGATTCGCTGGATTCACATGGCAATGCAGCACGCGAGGAATGTCGTAGCAATAATCGATGCGGATAAACTCGCCGCCCAGTGGATACCCATAGCAATGCTCGATCAGAATCTGCTCGCACGGACGCTGTGCCGTGGCGTTGAAATCCATGGCCAGGTACTCGCCGTAGAAGGTCAAACAGGACAGGGTCACCCCTTGCGCCGAATGGGTGGGCGACAACCGAACCGTCGCCGGATACGCGATCACGGCCTTCGGGTCGGTCAAGGTCTGCTTCGGGTACCAGAACTGGATCCCACGGACCTGCGTCGCCCCTTCGACCGTCAGGAATGGTTCCTTCTCGTCTTCGATCGCCAACACGCTGCCCACCGGCTGCGGTTTGGAGGGATGTTTGGTGCCGCGCCCGGTGGGGCCGTGAACTCCGATGAGCGAAACGTTCTGGCGAAGGATCACACCCCCGGCGACCGGGTAGGGTTCGTCGCTCGGTAGAACATGCAGCGCGGCGCCCCGGGGAGACGCCCAATCGATGGCGCGTTGCAGCGCGTCGCGATTGGCTACCGCGTCGTTGGTCGCCGAGAAGCCGAACTCCGCGAGATCACGCCCCCACCGCCCATCGGCGGCCGCGGACGACAACAGGAAGACCCAACCCAGACTCACCGCCACGACGAAAGATGCAGTCAAGCTCATGGTACTCGCCGAGCGCAGCAGTTCGCCGGCCGTCTGGCAATCCCACCGTGGCACCTCGCCGCCCCGGCGATTCCCCACTCCCTTGGAACCAAACTCCCCGGGTCACCAGGGATCCTGACCGCTATCCATCGACGAGGTGCGCTGTGCCATCCACCAAATGTCGCGATGATTGGGGCGTCGCCCGTCGTCCAGTTTCGAATAGTCCGTCACCCGCGCATCCAAACCCGATCTCCCTGCGCGCGGGCCTTCCACCCATTTGTGAATCTCCGCGTGACCGTCAATGAAAGAAAGAGCGCCGGAGTTTCCATGGAATCCCGCCGGGTAATCGATCCAACCCCGGTTGGCCGTCTTCGAAGGATCCTCGGGCATGCGAAAACCAAAGCCACCGTCATTGATGCTCGCCGGATGTTCGTCGATGAAAACCCAGGTCATCGACGGCCTCACCACATCGGCATCCGACGCAAACACGCGCCATTTGCCGCCGGGATTCGTCTCCGAGCCTCCTTCGAGTCCCGAATCCAGCCAATAGCCCAGCGTGGGGCGTCCCGTCGACCACGTCCCAACGGCCTGACTGGCCGCGACCGATCGGATACGCGGCACCCGACCCAAGTTGGGTCGTTTCACCGTCGTCCAATCCCCGGGACATCGATAGATCCCGATGTCCTTGGTGTACGGACCGAGCACCGCCATTTTGGGGTCGAGAAGCGTATTGGGGTCCCAGTTGGAAGCATTGGAATCGGTGAAATCGACGCTGCCGCGCACCCAACCGTCGCCGCCGTATGTGTTCACGAAGTACTTGCCGTTCTGGTCGTCGGCGTAGAGATGAAATGCCAGCTGCAACTGCTTCATGTTGCTAAGGCACTTGATTCCCTGAGCACGCAATTTCGCTTTACCCAAGGCCGGCAGAAGCATGCTGGCCAGGATCGCAATGATGGCGATGACCACCAGGAGTTCAATGAGCGTAAAGCCTGGACGTCGCCCTGGTGACCGCGTGACGGGGATACCCATTTCTTTCGATTACCATCCGCATTCGCTGCCGTAAAGCATCCGATCCAGGAATTCATGTGAGCGAAAGCCAGGATCGTTTCTGCGCGAATCCAGGCTTGGGCCTGAGCAGGCCGGACTCCTACCATCGACGCAGCCCATGCAGCCCACGTCGGACTACCCTAACTTCGGCTTTCCCACCGATCTGCTCATCCACCGCCTGCTGGACCGTCCTCTGCTTTGGGCTCCCCAACAAAGGATCATTTACCGCGACCTTGGCGAATTCACGTATCTCCAACTCAACGACCGCATCCATCGTCTTGGCGCAACCCTGACCAAACTGGGGGTCCGTCCCGGCGACCGGGTCGGCATTCTCGACTGGGACAGCCACCGGTACCTGGAGTGTTTCTTCGCCGTGCCCATGTTGGGCGCCGTCCTGCACACCATCAACGGCCGGCTTTCTCCCGATCAGGTTGCCTATACCGTCCGCCATGCGGGCGACCGTCTGCTGCTGGTCCATCCTGATTTCCTGCCTTTGATCCGCCAGGTGAAGTCGCGACTGCCGGATGTGGAGAAGATCGTGGTGATGGCGGACCACCCGGGAGTTGCCGAGCCGGCCGTGGGCGATGGCCTGCCTTGCATCGGAGATTACGAGGAACTGGTGGAAGGTGCGGCCACCCATTTCCATTTTCCGGAATTTGGCGAAAACACCATCGCCACACTGTTCTACACCACCGGCACCACCGGCGAACCCAAGGGGGTCTATTTTTCCCACCGCCAAATCGTTCTCCACACCCTGACCGCCGGGCTCACCTTATCGGCGTTTCGTGAGCCTGTTTCGATCGACGGAGCGGATGTCTACATGCCCCTGACTCCGATGTTCCACGTCCACGGGTGGGGCGTCCCTTATTTGGCAACCCTCCTGGGTCTCAAGCAGGTGTACCCCGGACGTTACGAACCGGCCGCGTTGCTGCAGAACATCGCGCGGCACCGCGTCACCTTCTCGCATTGCGTACCCACGATCCTGCAGATGTTGTTGGCCCAGCCCGACACCTTCGGCGTCGACTGGCCGTCGCTCAAAATCATCATCGGCGGGGCGGCGCTGCCCAAAGGCCTGGCCGCGGCCGCCATTCAACGCGGATTGCGCGTCATGGGCGGCTACGGAATGTCCGAGACCTGCCCGATCATCGCCACCTCGGAACTGAAACCGGCGGATTTCGACGCCCCTGAATCTCGCCGTCTCGACGTCCTGACACGGACCGGATTCCCTTTGCCGCTGGTTCGCACGGCCATCCTGGATACCGAGGGTCAACCCCTGCCCCAGGGAGCGGATCAAGTCGGTGAACTCGGACTGAAGGCCCCCTGGCTCACGGGCGGATATTATCGTGACGAAACGCGCTCCAACGAGCTGTGGCAGGGCGGCTGGTTGCATACCGGCGATGTCGCCTACCAGGATAACGAGGGTTACCTCCGGATTACCGACCGCCTCAAGGATGTCATTAAGGTCGGCGGAGAGTGGATCTCCTCGCTCGAACTGGAGAATGCCCTCAGCCAGCACCCGGCGGTTAGGGAAGTGGCGGTGGTGGGAGTCCCGGATGCCAAATGGGGTGAGCGCCCGCACGCCGAGGTGGTCCTGCGCGAGGATGCGCCAAAACCGCCGTCGGACCGTGATCTCATGAAATTTCTCCATGCGTTCATCGATCGCGGGGCGATCCACAAACGAGGCATACTCACGGAGATCCACATCGTCCCAAGCCTGCCAAAGACGAGTGTCGGCAAGCTCAACAAGCGGGCCATCCGCTCCGCCCTTCAGTCGCCGACCGACACCCCGACCTGATCTCAATCTTCCGGCAACGGCTTGCCCTTGGTTTCCGGGAGGAACCACAACGCTACCAAGCCGACCAGGAAGATGCCGCTCATCCAGGTGGCGGCGCTGCGAAACGCATCGATCTTGGCCTCCGGGTTCGTGGCTCCGGCCTTCAACGCGGCCTGCAGTTTTCCCAGGGTAAATGGCCCGCTGGCGGCGAGAAAACGTCCCACGTTATAACAGAAACTGGTGCCCGTGCTGCGCAGCCGCAGAGGAAACAGTTCCGGCAGGTAGATGGCAAAGCCCGCGAACAATGCCAACTGGCAGGCACCCATGACGGCGCTCATCCAGATGTCCCCCTTGCCGTTGAAAAATTGGAAATAGCCGATCGTGGCCACCATGGCAGCCACGAAGGCGACCGCGAACGCGGGGCGCCGCCCTGCCTTCTGACACAATCGCGTCATCAGGATCATTCCGATGAAGGCCCCGACATTGAAGACGATCGAGTTGATGCCGATCCAAATGCTGCGTGCGCCAGCGATCTTCTCGGCGGGCAGGTTTTGTTCCCGCAGCGATCGTTCGATCACCGGACCCACGAGCTCCGGCGCAAAAAAGCCGATGCCCCACAGCCCGATGACTCCCGCCACACACAGGGCCATGCCAAATAGCGCCGGCTTACGCCAACGCGCCTCCCCAAACAACGAGGCGTAAGAACCGAAGGCGGCCCCGGTTCGACGTCCTTCCTCCCGGGCTTTCACCCACTTCTCCGGCTCCTTCAGCCGCCATTGCAGGAAGACGCATAGGAACGCCGGGAGAGCGCCCAAGAGAAACATCAGTTTCCAGGACCAATCAGCGGAAACGCGATTCGTCGCCACCAACTGGCCCACCAGCATACTGATGAGTCCCGCCGTCACGTTTCCGACCGCCGACAACGCTTGCAGCGATCCCAAAGCCCCGGTTCGTGCTGAATCAGGAAGCGCATCCGCAATCAGGGCTACGGCCAACCCAAAAACGCCACCTACCCCCAGTCCCGTGATAAAACGGTACGCGGCAAAATCGAGCCAACCGGTCGACAGAGCCGACAGTCCGGTGAACACCGAATAGAGAAGCACCGTCAGGGTGAGCGTGCGTCCACGACCAATCCGATCCCCCACCGCACCGAACACCAGTCCGCCGGTTGCCCATCCCGCCACGAAGATGGCCGTGGCATAACCCCCGTACTCATTCGCGTCCAATCCCGGCGGCAACAACGTCTTCATTGCGGCGGGCCGGGCCAGGATAAACAACTGCTGGTCCAGGCAGTCGAAAAGCCAAGCCAGACTGGCCATGGAGAAGACGAACCAATGATAGCGATTCAGCTGGCGCCACCATGGGCCATCGGCGGGATTTGCGGAGGACGTCATGCGATCGCCGTTGACTAACGCGCATCCGCAACCCAAACCAAGTCCGAATTCGGTTCCACTGAAAAAAGACGAAGAAGGCCCGCCTTTCTTTCGGAGGCGGGCCTTTCGCAGGAACGGATGATTTCCGGACCTTACTTGGACTCGGAACCTTCGGCGGGCTTGGCCTCGGCCGAAGGGGTGGAGACGGCCGCGTCGGCCGATGCCGGAAGGTCGACCCATTCGAGGATCGCCTGCTGGCCGGCGTCACCGCGACGGGCGGCGGCGAGCTTCACGATGCGGGTATAGCCCCCGCTTCGATTCTGGAATGCCGGAGCGATTTGGTCGAAGAGGATGTGGACCACGTCCTCATTCTTGTGCCATTTCAGCCGGGCTTCCTTGCTCGGGAACAAAGTGCGAGGCTGCTGGTGGAGACGCGCGGCCACCAGACGGCGGCAATGCACGTTCTCGGCCAGTTTCTCCTTCTTCGCCTTGTCGTCGGAGACGGACCCGGCCGCCGCAACGGCGGCCTGACCGCGTTTCCCGAGTGTCACCATGCGCTCGGCGACGCGTTGGGCCGCCTTGGCCTTGGCCAGGGTGGTGGTGATGCGGCGGTGCTTGATCAAGCTGTTGACCAAATTGGCCAGCAGCATGTTGCGATGCTCGGACTTGCGTCCCAGCTTGGCGGTTCGCTTGAGATGGCGCATGGATCAGACGGTGGGAGGTTCCTCCTTGGGGGCTTCCAGGAGGGACGGGTCGATGTTCATGCCCAACGACAGGCCAAGGGTCGCCAGCTTGTCCTTGATCTCGTTGAGCGATTTCTTGCCGAAATTGCGGTACTTGAGCATCTCGCTTTCGGTCTTCATGGCCAACTGGCCGACCGTCGTGATGTTGGCGTTGTTCAGGCAGTTCGCGGCCCGGACAGAGAGTTCGATCTCATTGACCGACATGAGCAGGAGCTTCTTGAATCGCTCGCGCTCCTCGTCCTCCTTGCCACGTTCCTCCTCGAACTGCACCGCGTTCTCGTCGTAATTATAGAAGGATTCCAGGTGCTTCTTGAGAATGGAGCTGGATTGGACCAGCGCGTCCTGCGGCGTGACGCGGCCGTCCGTCCAGATCTCCAGCACCAACTTGTCGTAGTCGGTGCGCTGACCGACGCGCGCCGCCTCGACGTTGTAGCGAACCCGGAGCACCGGGGAAAAAATCGAATCGATGGCGATCACGCCGATCGGTTGATCCACCCGCTTATTCTCGTCCGCAGGGCAGAAACCACGCCCCACCTTGACCTCGAGTTCCATCTCGAGCTTCTTCTTCTTGTCGAGCGTGCAGATCAACTGCTTCGGATTCACCAACTCGAGCTTGTCGGTCGGGTCGATGTCGCCGGCCGTCACCGCACCCTCCTTGTTCACGGAGAGTCGCAGCAGCTGGGGGTCGCGGGTGAAGTGCTTGAATTTGACCTTCTTCAGGTTGAGCACGATTTCCGTGACGTCCTCCACCACGCCTTCGATGGTGGTGAACTCGTGCATCGCGCCTTCCACCTTGAAGGAGGTGATGGCCGAGCCATCCAGCGAAGACAGCAGGACGCGGCGCAGGCTGTTGCCGATGGTGTACCCGTAACCCGTCTCGAAGGGTTCCGCGGTGAACTTAGCGTATGTGTCCGTCGCGCTCGCTTCGTCTTTGACCAAGCGCTTCGGCATTTCAAATCGACCTAGTCTGACTGGCATGTGTTCCTCCTGACGAATTTAACCTGCCGACCGCGACACTCCCTTTGCCGCGACCCGCCGTATATTCGTCACGTGACCGCCCTGCGGCCGTCACGTCTCAAGGCTTTGGTTATCGGGAGTAGAATTCGACGACCGCTTGTTCGTTGGCGATGGGCTGCAAGTCCTCACGGGTCGGCATCCGAACCACCGTGCCCTTGAGCCCCTCCTTGTTCACCGACAGCCAGTCCGGAACCGGCCGGCTCGTCGAAAGCTCCAAACCCTTCGTCGCCAACTGACGAGACACCGCGTTGCCACGGATCTCAATCACATCGTTCGGCTTCACCGCGAAGGACGGAACATCCACCTTGCGCCCGTTCACCTTGACGTGTCCGTGCCCGATCATCTGGCGCGCGGCAGGACGCGTGTTCGCCAATCCCAGCGAGTACACGATGCTGTCCAAGCGAGTCTCCAACAACTGGAGCATCTGCTCGCCGGTGACACCGCGGCGACGCAAGGCCGCCTCGTACACCCGGCGAAACTGACGCTCCTGCAGTCCGTAGTAGTACCGCAGCTTCTGCTTCTCCAACAATCCGAGAGCGTAATCGGTCACCTTGCGGCGGCTCTTCGGACCGTGCTGTCCCGGAGGGTAATTCCGCTTCTCCAGGGATTTCGAATATCCAAAAATGGGAACGCCCAATCGGCGGCTGATGCGCTCCCGGGGTCCGGTATATCGTGCCATGAACGTGGTTCTCCAGAGCAGTAAAATGGTTCTTCCTTAGACGCGACGCTTCTTGCGCGGGCGGCAGCCATTGTGCGGAACCGGCGTTTCGTCACGAATGGCGCTGATCTCCAAACCGATGCCCTGAAGCGCGCGGATCGCCGATTCACGGCCCGATCCCGGCCCCTTGACCCGGACTTCGATTTCCTTCAGACCATGCGACATCGCCTGGCGGGCGGCGTCCTGGGCGACCTGCTGCGCCGCAAACGCGGTGCTCTTGCGGGACCCCTTGAAGCCCACCCGTCCCGCGCAGGACCAGCCGATCACGTTGCCCTGCATATCGGTGATCGAAACCTGGGTGTTGTTGAACGTCGCCAAGATGTGGGCCACGCCCACCACGACGTTCTTCGAGCCCTTGGCCTTGATGATCTTCTTGGCACCAGCGGCGTCGCCCAGCAGTTCCGCGGCGGTGGGAGCCGTGCCGGCGGTCGGGCCCGCGGGCGCGGCAGGGGCGGCATCGCCCGCAGCAGCGGGAGCTGCGCCCGCTGCGGGTGCGGCGGCAGCCGGAGCGGTCGAGGCGCCGTCGCCGGTTGCGGCGGCAGCGGCGGGTGCCGCAGCTGCTTTCTTCGCCTTGGGGGCTTTGCCTTCAGAGCCGCCGGACTTTGCCGGCTTGGAACTTGCCGCGTCCGGAGCAGGGCTCGCGGCGGGGGATGGAGTCTTCTCGTCAGCCATGGGATGAAACTAGTGAATGCCGGTCTTGGCGTTGGGATTCCGTTGCACGCCGACCGTCTTCCGCGGCCCCTTGCGGGTACGCGCATTGGTCTGCGTCCGCTGTCCGCGCACCGGAAGGCTCCGGAGGTGGCGCACGCCGCGGTAGCACTTAATGGCCTGCAAGCGCTTCAGGTTCAGACCGATTTCGCGACGGAGGTCACCCTCGATCACGTACTTGGCATCCTGGATCGCGTGCACGATCTGGGATAGCTGTTGTTCGGTCAGGTCCTTGGCCCTGAGACCCAGCGGAATGTTGGCTCGTTCCAGAACGTCGAGCGCGTTCTTCGGACCGATGCCATAGACGTAGCGGAGCGCGATCTCGATGCGCTTATCGCCGGGAATCTCGACACCTATGATGCGTGGCATGGCAGTGAATTAGCCTTGGCGCTGTTTATGGCGCGGGTTGGAACAGATGACGCGGATCACGCCCTTTCGGCGGACCACTTTGCAGTTCTCACACAATTTTTTAACCGAAGCCCGGACTTTCATGGCAAAATTACTTCTGTCGATATGTAATACATCCCTTCGACAAATCGTAGGGAGACATCTCCACCACGACTTTGTCCCCGGGCAAAATGCGGATGAAATTCAACCGCATCTTCCCCGAGATATGAGCCAGGATCCGGTGCCCGTTTGGCAATGCCACCCGAAACATCGTATTCGGCAGCACTTCCACCACCGTCCCTTCCACCCTTATGGCGTCCTCTCTCGACACGTCAGAATCTCCGGCTCTCCGTCCGTAACCAACACCGTATGCTCAAAATGGGCGGAGAGCTTGCCATCTGCCGTCACCACCGTCCAGCCGTCATTCAAGACTCTGACGTCCCGCCGCCCCGCATTCACCATCGGCTCAATCGCAATCGTCATTCCCGCCCGTAACCGGGGCGACCTCCGTCCCGGTTCGACAAAATTCGGCACCTGCGGCTCCTCGTGCACGGTGCGACCCACTCCATGGCCGACAAACTCGCGCACGACACTGAAGCCTGCATTTTCCACCACTTCCTGCACCGCCTTCGAAATCGCTTCCACCGCGTGACCCGCGCGCGCCTGAGCGATTCCCGCCATCAGCGCATCCTGGGTCACTTCCAGCAGGCGCTGCGCCCCCGGATCGCATCCCCCCACCGGGAAGGTCGCCGCCGTGTCCCCGATGAATCCCCGGTACACGACCCCGACATCCACGCTCACAATGTCGCCGAACTGAATCCGGCGTGACCCCGCCACCCCGTGCACCACCTCTTCGTTGACCGAGATGCAAGTGTGCCGCGGAAATCCCCGGTAACCCAGGAACGCACTCTTGGCACCCCGAGTCCGAATGGCTTCAGCCGCCAGTTCGTCGATCTCCAACGTCGTCATGCCAGGACGCAACTGGTGTCCGACCTCCTCGAGCACCTGCTGCGCCAACCGACTCGCCTGGCGGATGGCACCGATCTCCGCTGGATTCTTAATCAACCCCACGCGGCCTTCCCTCGGCACCTGCCGAAGCCATGCCCGTCGCGCCACCGCGGAACGTTGCAGGCGTTTTCAATGAACCGAAACCCACCTTCAGAATCGTCCGCGGACACGACCCTTCTTGAGGAAGCCGTCGTAATGCCGCATCAACAGGAACGATTCCAGTTGCCGGAGGGTGTCCAGGAGCACACCGACCGTGATCAAAATACTCGTGCCGCCAAAAAAGCTGGCCACTTCAAAAGGCACTTCCATGGCCCGGTACAGCACCACCGGTAGAATGGCGATCGCCGCCAGGAACACCGCCCCAGCAAGAGTGATGCGGCTCATCGTCCAGTGGAGGAAGTCGCTCGTTGCCTGGCCCGGTCGCACCCCCGGGATATAGCCACCGTACTTCTTCAAATCGTCGGCGATCTGGATCTCGTTGAAGATCGTCGCCACCCAGAAGTACGAGAAGAAGATGATCATGGCCGCCTCCATGAGGAGGTAGGCAGGGCGACCGTGCGAGATGGTGGTGCCGAGCACCCGCAGGAAGTCCAATTGGGTGAACCGTTGTCCCAAGGTCATCAGCAGTTTCTCGGGAAACATCAGGATCGCCTGGGCGAAGATGATCGGCATCACGCCGGCCGCATTGACACGCAGGGGCATGAACGAGGTTCCACCGGGAACCACCTTTCGTCCCACCGACCGTTGAGCGTATTGAACCGGGATCTTGCGCTGGGCCTGGGTCACGGCAATAACGGCCGCCACCACCGCCACCAGCAGAAGCACCAGGGCAATGGCGTGGAAGATGGTCTTGCCACCCTGGCCGGTCGGAGGGAAGAACATGTAATAGACGCCCTGAGCCGTGGCTGGAAGCCGGGCCAGAATGCCGATGGTGATCACCAGGGAAACACCATTGCCAATCCCTCGCTCGGTAATCTGTTCACCCAGCCAGACCAGCAACATGGTGCCCGCCGTGAGCATGAGTACCGTTTGGATGCGGTACCACCAGATCGGCTCCATGATGACCAGCCGACCCTGGAAGCTGGAGAAGATGCTCTGCGGATTCTCCCAGCCCAAAGCCATCGCAAAGCCCTGTCCCAGGCACAAAAGTATCGTCAGGTACCGGCTGTACTGGACGATCTTCATCCTCCCGCCCTCTTCCCGCGCCATCTTGCTGAGCGACGGCACCACCGCACCCAGCAGCTGGATGATAATGGTGGCGCTGATGTAGGGCATGATGCCCAGCGCACCGAGGGCGCAACGTTCCAGCGCGCCGCCGGTGAACAGGCTGTACATGCCCACCAGAGAATCCCCGGGGTTGTTGTGCTGGGTCTCGCGGATGAACGCCGTCAACGCCGCACCGTCAAGACCCGGAAGGGGAATGATGGCGACGAGACGGCAGACCCCGAGCAGGGCCAGCGTGAAAATAAGGCGCGATTTCAGCTCCGGAACGCGGAGACAGTTCGCGAGGGTGGATAGGATCTTGGACAGCATGCCCGGTTTCCGGGATTAAGCCTGCTTGGCGGCGGGCTTCGCCGCGATCACATGGCATTCGCCCCCGGCGGCTTCGATCTTGCCGCGCGCGGTGGCGCTGAAGGCGTGCGCGTGGACCACCAACCGTCGATCGAGCGCGCCATCTCCGAGAATCTTGATCTTCTGTCCCGCCTTGCCACGGGCAATGCCAGCGGAGCGCAACGCCGCGTGGTCCACCACTGAATCAGCCGCGAACCCGCTCAGAGCCTCGAGGTTCACTGCCAGGTACTCGACGCGATGCCGCGCGTTGTTAAAGCCACGCTTAGGAATACGGCGGATGAGGGGCATCTGACCGCCCTCAAAGCCAATTCGCAAGGTGCCGCCGGCACGAGCCGTTTGGCCCTTTCCGCCGCGGCCGGAGGTCTTGCCCTTGCCGCTGGATTCGCCGTGACCCAAGCGCTTGAAGCGCGAGCGGGCCCCAGGCCGGTTCTTGAGAGTGTGAAGTCGCATGGGATACGTCGATCAGTTTGCGGCCACTTCGGGTTGCCGCCGTCTCACCTCGATGCCTCGCGCCCGCAGAATCTCCTCACGGGAACGCAGGCGGACCAGTGCCGACAAGGTCGCCTTGGCGACGTTGGCCGCATTCTTCGATCCGAGAGATTTGCTCAGCACGTTGCGCACACCGGCGGCGTCGAGCACGGCCCGGACGGTCTTGCCGGCGATCAATCCCGTACCTTCGCTGGCCGGCCGGAGCAAAACGCGGGCGCCGTCGAACGCGGACATCACCTCGTGGGGGATGGTGGTGGTGGCCAATGCGACCGGGACCATGGATTGCTTGGCCACGGCGCCACCCTTCTTGATGGCCTCGGCGACTTCGCCAGCCTTGCCCAGCCCCAAACCGACGCGGCCCTTGCGGTCACCGACCACGACCAGCGCGCTAAAGCTGAACCGGCGGCCGCCTTTGACGACCTTGGCCGAGCGATTGATGTAGATCACCTTTTCGGAGAGCTCGTTTCCATCGCGCTCCTCGGGGTTGGCCTCGGCGGGACGAGGACGACGAGCCCGCTGCGGGCGTCCGCCACCGCGGCCGTCGGGTCCCCGGCCCTGACCCGGACCCTGACGCTGATCCGCGGGCTTGGCGGCGGGAGATGCTGGCTGTTGAGGATCTGACATATCGAGATGGAGGATTTCAGAATTCCAGCCCGCCTTCGCGCGCAGCGTCGGCCAAGGCTTTCACTTTCCCGTGATACTTCGCCCCGCGGCGATCGAAGACGACCTTTTTCAGTCCGACGGCCAAAGCGGCTTGGGCCGCCATGGTGCCGATCTTCTTCGCAGATTCCGCATTGGCCTTGAGGCCACCTTGCGCCTTCAGTTCCTTGGCCACCGTGGAGATCGCGGAGACGGTTTTGCCGGCCAGGTCGTCGATGAACTGCACGTAGATGTGCTGTCCGGTAAACTTCACGCTCATTCGCGGGCGGTCGGGAGTCCCCGAGACCTTGTTCCGCACGCGCAAACGCCGGAGATGCGCCAAGCGATGTTTCTTCTGAATATTCATGAGCAGGGTGCAATTGGAGCGCCTGGGGCGCCCCGGAGCCGGATGCCAGTCCAGCGTTACTGTACGGTCTTGCCCTCCTTGCGGCGGACTTGTTCGCCCACGTACCGGACGCCTTTGCCTTTGTAGGGCTCGGGCGGATAGAACGATCGGAGTTCGGCGGCCACCTGGCCGACCATTTGCCGATCCGGTCCTTCCACCCGGATCTTGGTGTTTTCCTCGACCGTCACCTTGATCTGATCCGGAATGGGATAATTGATGGGATGCGAGTACCCGAGGCTCAGGTTGATCACCTTGCCCTGGACCGCGGCCTTGAAGCCGACGCCCTGGATCTCGAGCTGCTTGGTATAGCCCTCCGACACCCCGCGCACCATGTTGTTGAGGATCGCGCGAGTGAGGCCGTGAAAGGCCTTGGACTGGGCCGAGTCATCCGGACGACCGACGACGATGGCGCCCTTGTCCACGGCAACGGTGGTGCCACCCGGCAAGGCAAACTCGAGATGGCCCTTGGGCCCCTCGATCTTTACCCGGCCCGAAGCAACCTCCACCTTCACCTTGGGCGGAACACTGATCGGCAACTTTCCAATTCTGGACATAATTCCGAATTCCTTCCTGGGTCACCAAACGGAGCAAAGGAGTTCGCCCCCGAGTTTCCGGCGCCGGGCTTCACGGTCGGTGAGAACTCCAGCCGAGGTGGACAGCACCACCACGCCAAGTCCGCCACGGACCTTGGGAATCTGATCGCACCCGGCATAGACCCGACGGCCGGGAGAACTCAGCCGGCGTAGGCCCTCGATGACGCTCTTGCGTCCGGCAAACTTCAGCTTGAGCCGGATGTTCTTGCGGGTCGTTGCCCCCTCCACGGCGACATCGGTGAGGTAGCCCTCCTGTTTGAGCACCTCCGCGATGTTCAACTTGAGTCGGGAGTGAGGCACGAGGACCTCAGTGAGCTGGGCCTGGGCCGCATTGCGCAGCCGGCACAGTAGATCGGAAATGGGATCGCTCAACATACGCTTACCAACTCGCCTTGGTGACTCCGGGAATCAGACCCGTCAGCGCCATTTCCCGGAAGGTCAGCCGGGAGACGCCGAATTTTCTCAGGTAACTACGGCGGCGGCCGCTGACACGGCACCGGTTGATCAACCGGACTGGGCTGGCGTCCCGAGGGAGCTTGGCCAACCCCTCGTAGTCGCCCTTCGCCTTCAACTCGGCCCGACGAGCGGCATATTTCGCCACCGTGGCTCGCTTGCGCTTATCGCGCTCTTTCCAAGCTGTCTTCGCCATACGATCTCGATTGCGTGATTCGGTGTCGGGGGTTAGCGCTCGGCAAATGGCATCCCCATCAGTTTCAGCAGATCCCGGGCATCATCGTCGTTCCCGGCCGAGGTGACGATGGTGATGTCCATGCCCTGGTGCCGCTTGATCTTGTCCAGTTCGATCTCAGGAAAGATGGTCTGGTCGCTGATGCCCAGTGTGTAATTGCCGCGCCCGTCGAAATGACGGGGATTCAACCCGCGGAAATCGCGGATGCGCGGCAGCGCGGTGGCCACCAGGCGATCGAAGAATTCGTACATGCGGTCACGACGGAGGGTGACGCGGCAGCCCACCGGCTGCCCCTTGCGCAGCTTGAAATTGGCCACGCTCTTCTTCGCCTTGTTGATGACCGGCTTCTGACCGGTGATCGAGGTCAGGTCCTTGGCGGCGTCGTCGACGGCGACCTTCTCCAAGGTGGAGGGCACGCCCATGTTGATGACGATCTTCTCCATCTTGGGGACCTGATGGACGTTGCCGAACCGGCCGTTGCCGAGAAGCGCGGTGCGCACCTCGTTCACGTACTTCTGGTAAAGTCGGGAATTCATGCTGAATACCTATGCCTTGGCGCCCTGGCTCCGCCGCGCTGCACGATCATCGAAACGGGAAGCGAGCATCACCCGGGACAGGTGGAGGGAACCTTCGCGTTCGACGATGGCGCCCTGAGGATGCTGCTGGGATTTTCGGGTGTGACGCTTGACGATGCGCACTCCCTCGACCACGACGCGTTGCTTTTTACCGAGCACGTGGAGCACCTTTCCGCGCTTCCCCTTCTCGGAACCGGCGAGGACCACCACCTCGTCGCCCTTCTTGACGTGAAATTTGGATGCCATGGATCAGACGACCTCCGGCGCGAGCGAAATGATCTTCATGAACTTCTTGTCACGGAGCTCACGCGCCACGGGACCGAAGATACGGGTTCCCCGCGGATTGTTTTCCTTGTCGATGATGACGATCGCGTTCGAATCAAAGCGGAGGTAGGAACCGTCCGCCCGGCGGATCGCCTTGCGGGACCGTACGATCACCGCATTGCAGACTTCGCTCTTCTTCACCGTGCCATCCGGAGCCGCCTCCTTGATGTGCACTTTGACGACATCACCGACAGCCGCGTAGCGCTGATTACGACCGAGCACGCCGATGCAGGCCGCGCGTCGGGCGCCGGTATTGTCGGCAACGTCAAAAATGGACCTGACCTGGAACATGGCGTTTGGTTGTTAGGCCGCGACCGCGGCAGGTTGAACGGACTTCTGCACCACTTCGACCAGAGTCCAGCGCTTGAGGCGGGACAACGGCCGCATCTCGCGGATGCGCACGGTGTCGCCGACCGACGCCACCTCTTTCTCGTCGTGGGCGTAGTGCTTGCTGTAGCGGGTGATGATCTTCTTGAAGCGAGGATGCGCCACCCGGCGTTCGACACGCACGACAATGGTTTTCGACATCTTGTCGGAGATCACCTCGCCGACGCGCTCCTTCTGCAGTCGCCTGGTTGGATTGGATTCCGTCATTTTGCGGGAGTCTGAGTTTTGCGGCGCTGGGTCAGGGCGGTTTCGACGCGGGCGATGTCCTTCCGCAGCACGCGGAGGCGCGCGGTCTTCTCCAACTGGGCGCTGGCCTTCTGGAGCTGCAGATTGAACAACTCGCGGCGCAAGTCATTGGACCGCGCGCTGAGCTCCGGCACGGTGAGATCTTTGAGTTCGGCGAACTTCATGGTGGCCTTCGATCAGGAAAGGTGATGGCGCGACACGAAGCGGGTGCGGATCGGCAATTTGGTCGCCGCCAACCGCATGGATTCCCGGGCCATGGCCTCGGGAATGCCGTCCACTTCGAACAGAATGGTGGCCGGCTTGATCACGGCAACCCACGATTCCACGCCGCCCTTGCCGGTACCCATTCGAACCTCGAGCGGCTTCTTGGTAAATGATTTGTCCGGAAAGATCCGGATCCACATCTTGCCCCGGCGCTTCATGTGGCGGCTGATCGCCACGCGCGCCGCCTCAATCTGCTTGGTATCCAGCCAGCAGCGCTCCATGGCCTGGAGGCCGTACTCGCCGAACGCGACCGAATTGCAGCGCGTCGCCATGCCAGCGCGGTTTCCGCGCTGCATCTTCCGGTACTTCACCCGTGCGGGCATCAACGCCATAAGCCAGTGATCTCCTTAGAGTCGAAAAAGGGTTGGTTCAATTACGTCCGGATGCCGACGCAACGGTCGACGTCGGGGCCGGCCCGATCGGGGTGGCCGGGGTGGGTTTCTGCTGTTTCTCGGGCTTCCGCTCACCGCGGCAGACCCAGCATTTCACACCCAGTTTGCCATAAACCGTATTGGCCTCGGCAAACCCGTATTCGATGTTCGCACGCAGCGTGTGCAGCGGAACTCGGCCCTGGTGGTAGGTCTCCACTCGCGCCAGTTCGGCCCCGCCCAAGCGTCCCGCACACCGAATCTTGATTCCCTCCGCGCCCATATCCATGGCCAGTTGAATGGCCTTCTTCATGGCGCGACGGAAGGAGATGCGCCGTTCCAATTGCAGCGCGACGTTTTCGGCGACCAATTGTGCGTCGATCTCAGGCTGCTTGACCTCCTGAATCTCGACGTAGACCTCCTTGCCGGTCATCTTGCTGAGGTCTTCCTTGATCTTGTCGATCTCGGCCCCCTTCCGCCCGATGACCACGCCCGGTCGCGCGGTAAAGATGGTGATCCGGCAGCGGTTCGCCGCACGCTCGATGGCGATGCGTGGAACCGACGCGGTTTCGAGTCGCTTCTTGAGCAGTCGCCGGATGTCGGAGTCCTCGACCAGGAGCTTGCCGAATTCCTTCTTGCCGGCGAACCACTTGGATTGCCAGTCCTTGTTGACGGCAACCCGCAGGCCGATTGGATTGGTCTTTTGACCCATAGCGTTCGGTCTCTATTCGTCGCTTAGAACGATGGTGACGTTGCAGCTGCGCTTGCGAATCGGCCCGGCCGAACCGCGCGCTTTCGGAATGAAGCGCTTCAACGTGCGGCCGGTTCCAGCGAGGGCGGCCTTGACCCGGAGGACTTCCGGCTTCAGCTGATTGTTGTTTTCCGCGTTGGCCATGGCCGACTTGAGCGTCTTGGCAACCCAGAAGGCCGATTTTCTCGGCACCGCGGAGAGCACGGCCTGCGCCTGGACGGCGTTGAGACCCTGAATCTGCCGGGTGACTTCGCGCATTTTCTGCGCCGACATGCGTATGTTCCGCGTGATGGCTCGGACTTCCATGGCTACTTGGCCTCCGCCTTGGCGGTGTGAGCGCCGTGCTTCTTAAAGGTTCGCGTCAGCGAGAATTCGCCGAGGCGGTGTCCCACCATGTTTTCGGTGATGAACACCGCATTGAAAATCTTGCCGTTGTGCACCTGCACCGTGTGGCCGACGAATTCCGGCGTGATCATCGAGCGTCGAGACCACGTCTTGATCGGCTTCTTCTGTCCGGAGGCGTTCATCTTGCGCACCTTGTCCAGGAGCGGCAGGTCGACAAACGGGCCCTTTTTGATCGAGCGTCCCATGGCGTTTTAGCGGATGACAGGGTTACTTCAGCTTTGGCGGCCGTCCATCACGACGCTGCACAATGAAGCGATCGGAGGGTTTGAACTTCTTACGAGTCTTGAATCCCTTGGCTAGAATGCCCCAGGGCGAGGTGACCTGCTGCCAGCCGCCACCGCCCTTGGACTTGCCTTGTCCGCCACCGTTCGGGTGGTCGACGGGGTTGCGCGCCATACCGCGGGTGATCGGGCGCTTGCCCAGCCATCGCGAACGGCCCGCCTTGCCCAAGAGGATGTTCTCGTGCTCGAGATTCCCCACCTGGCCGATGGTGGCCATGCAGTTCTCGTTGATGCGCCGTATCTCACCCGAGGGCAGTCGCACCTGAGCGAAGCCTTCGTCGCGAGACATGAGCGTCGCGGCACCGCCCGCGGCCCGGACGATCTGGGCTCCGCGCCCCGGAATCAGTTCGATGCCGTGGATAGCCATGCCGACCGGAATATTCCGCAAGGGTAGGCAGTTTCCGATTTCGGGCGCGGCATCCGCACCGTTGCGAATCTTCTGCCCGACCTGAAGTCCGTTCGGGGCGAGGATGTATCGCTTTTCGCCGTCGGTGTATTGGACCAAGGCGATGCGGGCGGAACGACAGGGATCGTATTCCACGCCAACCACCGTGGCATCCATGGCGGTCTTGCGACGCTTGAAATCCACCAGGCGGATCTTCTGCTTGTGTCCGCCGCCGATGCCGCGGGCCGTCACCCGGCCATGGGCATTACGGCCGCCCGACTTCTTGCGGATGACGACGAGCGACTTCTCAGGCTTGCTCTTCGTCACCTCGGCGAACGACGCGACGGTATAGAACCGGCGGGACGGCGTAAGGGGTCTGTAAGTCTTGACCGGCATAGGATCAGGTAAGTTGGATCTTGTCGCCTTCCTTGAGGGTCACAATCGCCTTCTTCCAACTCGGGTCGCGACCCGCGGCGGCAGTCATCTGGCGACGGGCCTTGCCGCGAACGTTGAGCGTGTTGACCTTGAGCACCTTCACGCTGAAGAGGGCTTCAACGGCCTTGCGAATCTGCACCTTGCTCGCCCGCGGGCTGGCAACGACGGTGTATTGATTTGCGTTGGCCGATTGCGCGGTGCCCTTCTCGGTCAGCCGCACGGTTTTGACGACGTCGTAGTGAGTCATGCCGCCACCTTTCCACCCAGACGATTCTCCAACTTCCGGAACGCGTTTTCGGTGAAAACGATCTTGTCCGGCCACAAAGTCAGGTACGCGTTCAGGTCTTCGCCGGTGGTCATCTTCACATCCGGAAGATTGCGGGCCGCCAGACGGAGATTCCGATCCGCGTCCGCCACGATCAGGAGCGAACCTTCGAGCACCTTCAAGGAGGCCACCGCCTTGACAAAGTCCTTGGTCTTGGGCGACTCGAGCTTGAGATCGCTGAGGACGATGATGTCCCCGCTCTTCAGCCGCTCGCTCACCGCCTTGCGCAGCGCCAGCCGGCGAACCTTGGTGTTCACCTTGACGCTGAAGTCATGCGGTCGAGGGCCAAAAACCACACCGCCACCGACCCAGATGGGGGATTGGAAGGATCCGTGCCGGGCGCGGCCGGTTCCCTTTTGTCGCCACGGCTTCTTGTTGGTGCCCGCCACCTCGCCAGCGGTCTTCGCCTGGCGTGTACCCTGGCGACGAGCCGCGAGATGAGCCACGACGGTGTCCTTCACCGCCTGGGTTCCCCGGGCATTTTCGATGATCTCGAACGCTACGGCGCGTTCGGACACCTTGTTACCCTGAAGGTCAGAAATTTGAATGTTCACGCGAAAGCCTCCGGGAGTTTACTTCTTGGCCGCGGTCTTCGGCCGTTTCTTGGATTCGCGGATCAGGATGAACTCCCCGTTCGCCCCAGGAATCGCACCTTTGATCAGGAGAATCTGGTCCTCGGCGAGCACCTTCACCACCTGGAGATTCTGGATGGTTCGGCGAACCTGGCCCATGTGACCCGGCATCTTCATCCCCCGCATGACCGTGCCGGGGAAAAGGCGCTGACCGATGGCGCCCGACCGACGGTGCCAGCCTTTGGCGCCGTGGGTGGAATCACCACCACGAAAGCCGTGACGTCGCACCACACCCTCGAAGCCTTTGCCCTTGGTGATGCCGATGGCATCGATGTAATCGCCCTCGGCGAAGATGGTCACACCCACCTGATCACCGGGTTTCACGTCCAGCGAGTAATCGCGGAACTCACGCAGGCGACGCAACCCGGGAGCCTTCACCTTCGCGAGATGGCCCGCGACAGGCTTGGTCAGGCGTTGCTGCTTCTGATCGCCGAAGCCGAGCTGCACGGCATTGTAGCCATCCGACTCGACTGTCTTGCGCTGAACGACGAAGTTGGGCCCGGCATGAACAACCGTGACGGGAACCGCAGTTCCCTTCGCGTCGTACACGCGCGTCTGCCCGAGTTTTTTTCCAATGAGACCGATCATGGCGCGCTTAGATCTTGATGGTGATGTCGACGCCGGCGGGCAGGTTGAGCTTCTTCAGCTCATCGACGGTCTTGGCGGTGGGACCGATAATGTCGAGCAGCCTCTTATGCGTGCGCATTTCGAAGGTCTCCTGCGACTTCTTGTCGGCGTGCGGCGAGCGACCGACGGTGTACCGCTCGATCTTGGTCGGCAGCGGGATGGGTCCTGCAACCCGGGCGCCCGAACGTTTCACGGTTTCGACGATGTCCGCGACGGACTGGTCGATGATCCGGTGGTCGAACGCCTTGAGGCGGATGCGAATTCGTTGTCCTGACATGGTAAGCCTCCGTATCAGCTCCGGGCCGCGGGTTTAGCTTTCGCCGATTCCAGGATGGTGGCGGCGATGCTCGCGGGGACGGGTTCAAAGTGCGACGGTTCCATCGAATAAGCCGCGCGTCCCTTCGAGAGGGAGCGGACCGCCGTCGCGTAACCGAACATTTCGGCCAGCGGCACATCGGCGCGCAGAATGGTGGCGTCGCTCTTGTTTTCGATAGCGACGATCTTGCCGCGGCGGCGGTTGAGGTCGCCGAGAATGTCACCCTGGTATTCGTCCGGGGTGGTGACCTCGACCTTCATGATCGGTTCGAGGATGATGCCGTTCGCCTTTCGAACCGCATCCTTCAGCGCGAAAATGCCCGCCATCTTGAACGCGAGTTCGGACGAATCGACTTCGTGGAAACTTCCGAACGTGATCGCGACCTTGATGTCGACCATCGGGTAGCCGGCGACGACGCCTCCCTTGATGGCCTCCTCCACGCCGTCAATGACCGCCGGGATGTACTCCTTGGGAATGATGCCGCCGACGATCTTGTTCTCGATCTCGTTGCCCTTGCCGCGTTCATTGGGCGTGATCTCGACGCAAGCATGGCCGTACTGGCCGCGACCGCCGGACTGGCGGATGAACTTGCCTTCGCCGGAAGCGGCGCTGTTGATGGTTTCGCGATACGCGATCTGCGGCGCGCCGGCACTGGCCTCCACCTTGAACTCGCGGAGCAGCCGGTCGCGAATGATCTCGAGGTGAAGCTCACCCATTCCCGCAATGATAAGCTGCCCGGTCTCCTCGTTGGTGAAGCATCGGAATGTAGGATCTTCCTCCGCCAGACGCTGCAGTCCGGCCGACATCTTGTCCCGGTCCGACTTGCTCTTGGGCTCGACGGCCATCGAGATGACCGGCTCAGGAAAGGTCGGCGGCTCGAGGAGGATCTCCTCGGCCTCGTCGCAGAGAGTGTCGCCGGTGGTGATATTCCGCAGCCCCACGAGGGCGGCGATGTCACCCGAGTAGACGGTCTCGACATCCAGGCGCTTATCAGCCTGGATCATCATGACGCGGGACACGCGCTCGCGCTTGCGGGTGCGCGGATTGTAAATGGTGTCACCCTTGCTCATCTTCCCGCGATACACGCGGAAGAAGACCAGCTTGCCCACGAAGGGATCGGTCCAGAGCTTGAAAGCAAGCGAACAGAACTTGCCGTTGTCATCAGGACCCAGCGGCACCTTCTCGCCATTGCTGCCCGGGATTTCACCCTCGGTCGGGAAGGTATCCAACGGGGACGGAAGATAATCGATGACGGCGTCCACAAGCGGTTGGACACCCTTCTTCTTGAAGGCGGAACCGCAAAGGACCGGGACCAATTCGATCCTGCAGGTGAGTCGCCGAATGGCTGCCTTGAGAACGGCCGCCGGAACCGGCTTCTCATTCAGGATGTACTCCGCGATCTCGTCGTCCTTGTTGGCCACCGCGTTCAGCAGCTCATCATACGCGGCGTTCGTCCGTTCGATCTGGTCCTCCGGGATGTCGACCACGGAATACTTCAGACCGACCTCGTCCCGATCGTCGTACACGACCGCCTTGCGGCCGATGATGTCGATCACTCCCTTGAGCGCGTCCTCTTTGCCGATCGGCAGAACCACCGGATAGGCATAGGCGCCGAGCTTCTTGCGCATCTCGGCCACGGCGTTCTCGAAATTGGCCCCGATGCGATCCATCTTGTTGACGAAGGCGATACGGGGAACCTGGTACTTCGTCGCCTGCCGCCAGACGGTCTCGGACTGCGGTTGCACGCCGGCCACCCCGCAGAACACCGCGACCGCGCCATCCAACACGCGCATCGAACGCTCGACTTCGGCCGTGAAATCGACATGGCCGGGAGTGTCGATGATGTTGATGCGGTGCGGCATGCCCGCGTAGGACTTGGCGCAACCGTCATCCTTCTGGGTCCAGTAACAAGTGGTCGCCGCGGAGGTGATGGTGATGCCGCGCTCGCGCTCCTGCTCCATCCAGTCGGTCACGGTATTGCCATCATCCACATCACCCATTTTGTGGATGAGGCCCGTGTAGAAGAGAATGCGCTCGGTGGTGGTGGTCTTGCCGGCATCGATGTGCGCAGCAATGCCGATGTTGCGAGTACGCTCCAGAGGGTACTGGCGGTCCGGCGAGTTGAGCGCCTTGGGGTCTTTGGCTTCCGCGGTCATCGCTTGCCTGGGGATAGAGACGGTGAGTCCGTGAGATACGACAGGCGGTTTGACTACCAGCGGAAGTGGGCGAAGGCCTTGTTGGCCTGCGCCATTTTATGCACTTCGTCGCGCTTGCGGATGGCGTTCCCTTGGCCCTGATACGCGTCCATGATCTCGCTGGCCAAGGCGTCCTGCATCGGCACGCCCTTGCGGGCATCGGCGAAATTGACCAGCCAACGGACAGCCAGGGATGCCTGCCGCTCCGGGGCCACTTCCAGGGGAACCTGGTACGTCGCACCACCCACGCGGCGTGCTTTCACTTCCAAGCGCGGCTTGGCGTTGTCGACCGCGCGCTGAAGGATCTCCAGGGGGTTCGACGTGGGGTTCTTCTCGATGATCCGGTCGAAGGCGCCGTAGACCAGGCGCTGGGCAAGGCTCTTCTTGCCACGCTCCATCACGGTGTTGACCAATCGCGTGACGAGAGGGCTGTTGTACTTCGCATCCGGAACGAGGTTGCGCTTTTCGGCTCGACGACGGCGGGACATAGGAAAGAACGGTAAGACGGAACTGGGACTGACTATTTGGCGGCCTTGGCTTCCTTAGGCCGCTTGACGCCGTACTTCGAACGGCTCACCCGGCGCTTCTCAACACCCTGGCAATCCAGAGTGCCACGAACGATATGATAGCGAACGCCAGGAAGATCCTTCACACGGCCTCCTCGAACGAGCACCATCGAGTGCTCCTGGAGGTTGTGCCCTTCATCCGGGATGTACGCGATGACCTCGTGCCCGTTGGTCAGACGGACCTTGGCCACTTTCCGCATCGCGGAGTTCGGCTTCTTCGGCGTGCGGGTCATGACCTGCAGGCAGACGCCGCGCCGGAAAGGCGCGCCCTGCAGCGCCGGCGCCTTGGACTTGTAATTCAGCTTCTGGCGCCCTTTACGGACAAGTTGGTTGATAGTCGGCATCGCGTTTCCCGCGTTAACTGGGGACTCCCCTTGCGCCTCAGGGCGCGAAAGGGACGAACAAACTGCCGGATGAGGTTCTTGGTCGCAACAAATTTCTATGATTTTTTTGGATGCACCGACCCGAACCGCTTCCGAAGCCATTGGCCAATGGCGCTATTGCCTCTAAAATCGGCCTCAAGTGGAGATCTTCCTCACAGGTGGCACCGGGTTTGTGGGACGCGTGCTGGTCGAAAAACTCGTCGCTGACGGACACCGAATTCGCCTCTTGATCCGACCGGACCGGCGCCCTCGAAGCACTCGACGACCGGACGTGGCCACCCACCCAAGCGTGGTCAAAACCCCCGTCAATCCTTGGGATTCTGCAGCGCTTTCCGCCGCCATGCGCGGCGTCGATGCCGTCGTTCACCTGGTCGGCATCATTGGCGAGTGCGGGGATCAAACTTTCGAAGCGATCCACATCCGACTGACCCGTATCCTGGTCGAGGCCGCCCGCATGGCGGGGGTCCAGCGTTGGATCCACATGAGCGCCCTCGGAACCCGGCCGGCGGCTGTTTCCCGCTATCACCAAACCAAATGGGAATCCGAGGAATGCGTGCGTTCGGGCCTACCGTCGTGGACCATTTTTCGGCCTTCGGTGATTTATGGTCCCGAAGATGAGTTCACCCATTTGTTTGCCCGTTTGGCGGCTTGGTCGCCTTTCGTACCGATCCTTGGCTCCGGTCACAACCTGTTGCAGCCCATAGCCGTTGAACGAGTTGCCGAGGCCTTTGCCGGAGCCCTGACCCGCCCCGAAGCCGTCCAGCGCCACTTCGATCTCGCCGGGCCGGAACGTCTGTCGCTCGAGGAGATCGTGCGGGCAGTTCTCCACGCCAACGGCCTTCGCCGTTGGCTGTTGCATGTCCCCATTCCCGTTGCGCGCGGGCAGGCGCGCCTGCTCGAATGGTTCTGGCCCCCGCTGATGGGAAGCCCGGCGCCGCTGTCGCGCGATCAATTGCGGATGCTCCAGGAGGACAACGTTGGTGAGCCCGACGAGGCGAACCGACTCTTTGGCCTGGTTCATGAACCCTTTGCAACCGGGATCGGGCGTTTCTACGTCGCGGCGCGATCCAACAGGCCCGCGCTCTAGCAACGGCCGCGTTCGCTGTTCGACGTCCGCCATCCTTGCGGCATGATGAGGGCGCCTCTTATGGTCCGTGACGCGACGAGCGCACGCCCCTCGCGATCGTTGGCTCATGAAAAAACCATCCTTGCTGGTCATCTTCCTGACCGTGTTCGTGGACTTGGTCGGATTCGGCATGGTGTTGCCGTTGCTGCCGAAATACGTCCGCGATTTTGGCGCGCCGGGATGGTTTCTCGGCCTGGTGGTGGCGTCGTATTCGGTGATGCAGTTTTTGTTCGCGCCCGCCTGGGGACGATTGTCGGATCGCATCGGGCGTCGGCCCGTTCTTTTGGTAAGCACGGCGGGATTCGTCGCGTCGTACACCCTTTTTGCCATTGGATCCGGCCTTCGCGAACCGACCTTGGCGCTCAGCGTGATATTGCTCTCGCGCCTCCTCTCCGGGGTGTGTGGCGCCAACATCACCGTGGCCCAGGCCTACATTGCGGACCTGTCCACGCCCGCCGAACGATCGCGGCGAATGGGTTTGATCGGCATGGCTTTCGGGCTCGGATTCATCAGTGGCCCCATGCTGGCGGTCGGGGCATTGCTCTGGCTCGGGCTTTCGGGACCGGGTTGGTTTGCGGCGGCGATTTGCCTGCTGAACCTCGGGCTCACCTGGGTTTTCCTGGGTGAAAGCCGCAAGCCCGGCGCCCTGCCCGCCCGTCCGGCGGGCAAACGTTTCGACCACTGGCGTGAGGTGCTGTCGCGTCCCCAAGTCGGACCGCTGGTGATCATCTTCTTCTTCGCGACCTTCGCTTTCACCTGTTTCGAAACCACGCTAGGACTGGTGATTGCGCGCAATTTTGCGTTTCCACCCCGGGGCACGGACGGCGAGATCGCCATTTCCTTTCTCTTCGCTTTCAGCGGGCTCATCGGAGCGGCGGTGCAAGGAGGGTTGATCGGCCGTTTGGTCTCGGCCTTGGGGGAACCCCGTGTCATCGCCCTCAGCCTGATTTTGACCGCCGTGAGCCTGGTTCCACTGCCATTCTTCGAAGGTCGAATGCCGGCCTCATTGATCGCCCATTGGAGGGACCCATCCGTCACGGTGGTCGGCTTCACCAAGACTCTGTTTGTGGGTGGCGGTCCGCAATGGATTGGCCTGCTCGGGACGCTGGCGTTGCTGGCCATCGGTTCCGGCCTGACCCGTCCCCCTCTCTTCGGCATGCTGTCCATGCTGTCCAGCGAAGAGGAACAAGGCTTCACGCTGGGGATCGCCCAGAGCGCCGGTTCGCTGGCTCGAATTGCCGGCCCGCTGTTCGCCAGTGCGACCTTTGATTGGCACCCGGCCTTCCCCTACCTGGTCTGCGCGGCGATTGCGCTGGCGTGCGGCCTCTGGGTTTGGGTGCGAATGCCTCTTCACACTTCCGCCCGAACGATCCCCGGTGCCGGGTCGTCGACGGGATAGAGTCGTCGAGTCTTGCGGGCCTTCCAGCCCGCCGGTCAGGGCAGGCGCTCGTTCCAATAGATCACCACGTTACGTGTCGCGCGGCCGGCTGCGGCCAAGTCCAGATCTCCATCGCCGTCGAGATCCGCCAACTGAAGGTCTTCACACGCCATGGCATTGTCATCGATGACATGCGTCGTCCATCGATCCCACCCACGATCGCCTTCCGGCACGTAGAGGCGGATTCCAACCCTGGATCCCGGCCGATTCATGGCCCGCCATCCCGCCACGATCTGGTCGCGGCCCAAACCAAGCAAATCCCCGCAGGCCAGGCCGTGACCATCCACCAGCGTGCCATCGATGACTCGTCGTTCCCACAAGCCGTCCCCCGAGTCTCCCGACCGCGGCTGATAGACCACGACCTGGGGTCCATGCATGGGTTCGATGGATGCCGCGAACGCCACGCGATCTCCCACGCGGCCGGCGCGCACCTCGCCCGCGCCGGCGAATTCCGGCGTGCCCGTGCTGGACGCCAAGGCGCGCACCGGACGGCCGGCGCCCGCTCCATCGACGCGATAGATGCCTTCCCGCGCCGCGGTGAAAACGCTGTCGACCGTCTGTCCGGGATCGCGAAAGACATCAAAATTGTGGGCCGCGTGCCAGCGATCCTGAATCTGGGTCGTGGTCCACGCCGATTTCACGTCAGCGGGCTTGTGATAAGCCAGAAAGCGCACCCCATCGCCCTCGCCGTTCTTGTTGCCGCGGCCGTGGAGCGGCAGCGAAAGCAGGTCGTAACGATCATTCCGCCATCGCGCCCAGCGAATACGATGAATCGTCGGATCATGGGCCAATCGGATCGGCTCCCACCGCTGGGTTCGGTCGGCTGGAGGAGACAGATAAAAAAGAGCGCCGCTGCCGATGGTGTCTCCGGGATTCCAACCCGCACCCGCCGCCACCTCCGCCTTCCCATCGCCATCGATGTCGGCCGCAGCAATGCAGACATGATCCAGTTCCGTCAGCCGTTCTGCGATCACGTGCTTGGTCCAGTCGGGATTGCGGTACCACGCAATCACCTGCTTGTCGGCAAGGACGAGATCAAGGCGCCGATCGCCATCCACATCGGCAATGGCCAAGCCGTACCCGATGGCAATTCCCGGGTCGACCGTTGTGGCTCGGAATCGGGGTTCCGGAGCCGGCGCACCTCGCAGGACCAATCCCGAACCAAGGCAGCACGCGGCGCATAGGGCGGCCACCCGCGCGCGCGGAATTCGTGGAATCATGCCGTCATGCTAGATCCCGTGCGGGGGATTGTCGCAACGATTTCACTTCGACCGCACCCACCGGCTCAGGTACGGGCCTATAATCCGTCGCCACTGTTCGTAGCCGTCCCCGTTCAGGTGGAGTTGGTCGCTCCGAAAATACTTTGGATCCGGCCGTCCCTGGCGATCGAGGAGCGGCGTCGCCACATCCAGGAAATCCACCCGCCGCCTCTGGGTGGCAAACCGACTCAGGCGGGCGTTGGCGAGACGCTGATCCTCGAGATTTTTGAGCCGGGACGGACTCGGCTTGATCGCCACGAAGGCAATACGAGTCTGCGGCAGGTCGCGGCGCACTTTTTCAACGAGCGCGACAAAATCCTGCACGACCTGGTCGGCGGATTTGCCAGCGGCAATGTCGTTGTCGCCACCGTAGACGAGCAGCACCTGCGGCGCGTGCGGCACCACCACCCGGTCGTAGAAGGCATTGAGGTCGCTGAGTTGGGATCCACCGAAACCGCGATTGACGATCGGGACCCCGGGAAAGGCAGCGGCGACGTTGGTCCACAATCGGAAGCTGGAACTCCCGTAGAGCATGACCTTGCCGGTGGAGAGGGTGGACGCCCGATCTGCCGCTTCAAAGGCCTGGATGTCCGGCTCCCACTTTTCGACTCCCGCCCGTACCCCGGCACTGGCGGCCACCATCCATCCCAGCAAAACGAACCGTTTGAACAAGAATCCGAAGGAATCCACGGGCGATATCTACGTCGCCGGGAGCCACGCCGCGAGTCCAGATGCACCTGCAAGCCGCACCATCACCTCGTTCTTTCGCGCAACAGCGGAGGATTTTGTTTCAACCGGGTGCAGGTTTCCGACAGGAATAGGTCCGTGATTCCGCTATCTCCAGGCGAGGTGCAGACCTTGGTGCGAGCGGCCCTGGCCGAGGATTTGGGCGCGGGCGATGTCACCACGGCTTCCACCATCCCCGAATCCACCCGCGCCCGGGGCCATATCAAGGCCCGTCAGGATCTGGTCGTCGCAGGACTGGAACTCGCCGCGGCGGCGTTTCGCGAACTTGCCCCCAAAGTCGTTCTGGAAGGCGGCCTTCGCGACGGCGATTCCGCAGAACTGGGAGCGGTTCTATTGACCGTCGAAGGCCCGGCGCGGGCGCTGTTGACCGCCGAACGCGTCGCGCTGAACTGCCTGCAGCGTCTCTCCGGCATCGCCACCTTGACCGCGGCCTTCGTCCATCGGGTCAAAGGAACAAAGGCGCGCATTCTCGACACGCGCAAGACGACGCCGGGTTGGCGGCGCCTCGACAAGTACGCCGTTGCCTGTGGCGGCGGGGTCAACCATCGGCAGCGACTCGATGATCTCATCCTCATCAAGGACAACCACCTCGTCGCGCTCAGAGGAGCCAGCCCGAATCCCGTGGCCGCCGCCATCGCGCGCGCGCGCCAGCGCCATCCTTATCTCAAGATCGAAGTCGAAGCCGATCATCTTGACCAAGTGCGCCAAGCCATCGACGCAGGTGCCGATATCGTGCTGCTCGACAACATGTCACCGGACGACCTTCGGCAGGCCGTGGCGATCTGCCGAGGCCAAGCCCTCACCGAGGCGAGTGGCGGCATCCGCCTTGAGAACGTCCGCGCCGTCGCGGAGACCGGCGTCGACTTCATCTCCGTAGGTGGACTCACTCACTCGGCGCCGTGGGTGGACATCGGATTGGATTTCGAATCCTGATGAATCTCGACGCGGCCATCCTGGGTGCCTTGCGAGCGGCGGAATGGGCGTCCGGATCAGACCTTTCCCAACGGCTGGGTGTCACCCGGGCGGCGATCTGGGCTCGCATCGAGGAATTGCGGAGCCTGGGGTACCAAATCGAGGCCAGCCCGCACCGCGGCTACCGCCTCCTCGCCTGTCCGGACCGTCTGCATGCCGACGACCTGGCCTCACGGATCGGCCTGGTCCGGGCGGTGGGGCGGGAAATTCGCGTGTTTCAACAAACGTCCTCGACCAGCGACGTGCTGGAGAAACTCGCGAGGGACGGTGTGCGGGAGGGAATGGTGGTGTTCGCCGAGACCCAATCACGTGGTCGCGGACGTCTGGGTCGCGAATGGATCTCCCCGGCGGGCAAAGGGCTCTGGCTGTCGGTGCTGCTGCGCCCGAAACTCCGGCCGAACGCCGTCACCCGCATCACCGTCGCGGCTGCCGTCGCCATGGCGCGCGCCATCCAGTCCCAATCGCCACTAAAACCGGACATCAAGTGGCCGAACGATCTGATGATCCACGGACGCAAGATCGCCGGCGTCCTGACGGAACTCAGCGGTGAACTGGATTCCGTCCGGCATGTGTGCCTCGGCATTGGGGTGAACGTCAATCTGCTGCCCGAGGATCTCCCGCCCGCGACGCGCCAAACCGCAACTTCCCTGCGTATCGAACTCGGCCGCACCGTCGATCGCCCGGCGTTGGCGGCCGCCTTGCTGCGGGAGTTGGATGCCGTTTATGCCCGCGTGCTGGACGACGATTTTGCCGTGATCGCCGACGAATGGTCGGATCGGTGCTCCACTCTCGGCCGCAATGTCTCGGTCCTGGCTGGGAATCGCCGCATCAGCGGCCGCGCCGAATCCCTGGATGAGGAAGGCGCGTTGCTGGTGAGAACCGAGCATGGCCACCTGGAACGCATCATCGGCGGGGACGTGACCCTCGACAAATGACGTATCGAATGAAACCAGGTTTCCACCGCGCCAAACTCCTCCTGCTCGACATCGGGAACACGCACTGCCACGTGGGCCTGTCCACACCGACCCGTCTGCTGCGGCACACGGATCTGCCCACCAAAGCCCTGGCCTCGGGAAGCGGGGCCCGCCAACTCGGAGCGTTCCTGGGCGGACTCCAACCCACCGCGGTCGCCCTTTGCAGTGTGGTCCCCACCGCGACTCGCGATGCCGCACGATGGGTAAGATCCAGCCTGGGCCTCGATCCGCTGGTACTCACCCATGCCACGGTCCGAGGCGTCGGACTGAATTACCCGCGGCCGGAGACCATCGGCCCCGACCGCCTCGCCAACGCCATTGCGGCGCGACACTATCACGGCGCACCGTGCGTGGTGGTGGATTTCGGCACGGCGGTGACTTTCGATATCGTGGATGGCGGCGGAAACTACATCGGCGGCATCATCGCGCCGGGGCTGGCGGCGATGACGGACTATCTTCACGAGAAGACGGCGCTCCTGCCACGCATTCGCATTCGCGAGGTGAAATCCGCCATTGGTCGAAGCACGGAGGAAGCCATGTTGGTCGGTGCGGTGCACGGATACCGCGGTTTGGTGCGGGAACTCATCGGTGAGTTGCGCAAGGAGATGGGCACGCGGCGATTGCCGGTGATCGCCACCGGCGGCTACGCTCACCTCCTCGCCCAAGGGGTGACCGACATCCACGAAGTCCGTCCCAACCTCACGCTCGAAGGCTTGCGACTTCTCTGGTTGGCCCACCAGCTGCCGACTATTTCGAAGCCTCGGCGATCAGGGCCAGCGCCTCGTTGACGAGGATCTCTCCGGTTCGCTCCCCCAGGCAGGTGCGGGAAATATACTCGTAGCGACGAAACGCCCCCCAGTCCTCCTTGGCCAGGATGTATCCATACGCGTCGTTGGTCAGGCCCAGCAGCAGCTGGTGTTTCCCACGCATCTTTCGCTTGAGGTAGGCGCCCACGTTCGGCAACGCCTCGCCGGGAATCGTCAGCATTTCGGCGTCCCCGAGCCGCACATGATTCAGGCGCGCCGAAACCCGTCCATCGGTGTCGGTGGCATATCCCATCGGCGATCCACGCAGCACGGCCAGCAGGACCTGCGATTCGACCGGAAACCGAATCGTGCGCGCGCGGCATTCCAGCCCCGGCTCCCGTTGCACAGGAGCGTCACTCACCATGCGAACCGCCTCTTCCGCCAGGCGGTTCCCGATGCGCACACATTCGGCCCATGAGGAAACGTCTCGTCCGTCCGGCCCGCGATTGTCCGCGGTGACCATGCCCCCCTGGGCTCCGTTCAGAAAAATCCCGGTGCCCGCTCCGAGTTCCGCCAATCGGTCATAGAGCGGCCCCACCAGATCGGGACTGCAGGTTCCTGCGCGTGACCCGAAGACCTCCGGATGCACCGCGTAATTCACCAAAGTCGCCATCGGTTTGCCGGCGGCGTCGAGGCATTGCACGACGACGCAACGCGGATCGAAGAGGGCCTCGGCATAGGCGTTGTAGGCGATCTTCCCGCGAGCTTCGCCGGTGGCGATCTTCACCGACGCGGGAGCCAGGCGGTTCAAGGCGTCGTTCACGGCCGCGCCGGCCTGCTCGACCACGAACTTCAGATAATTCAGATCCGCACCGGTCTTGCCGGTCTCATCAGGGAATCCGTAAGGGTCAGGTGCACTATGGGTATGGGTCGCACCGATGAGGATGTTCTCCGCGGGAATGCCCTGGACCAGGGATCGAACGCGGTCGCCCAGCACGGCGGGGAATCCCAGAAAATCGACCGAGACCAAGGCTACGCGCGTGTCGCCATCCGCCAGAACCAACGCGCGCACGGTGAGATCGCCATCCTTCCGAGTCACAGGTTCCGATGGCCCGATGCCGCCCGACACGGGCAAAAGAGGCTGAGGCGTCACCACCCGCACGGCGATGCCCGCTCGAAATTCGGCCCAGGTGGCATGGACCGCTCCCCAAACCGCCAATGCCACCGCCAAACGCCGCAGATTCATGGGCTTGTTCTATCGAAAACCGATCCACAGGTCACATCTCAATCGGGATCCACCGACTCCGGCCCCCCCGCCCTGCAGGTGCCGCGCCATTCTTGTGATGCCTCCGGCACACTGGCAGGGTTGCGCCGTGAATCGCATCATCGAGCGCTTCCAGTCACTTCGAGCTTCGGGCTCCAAAGCCTTTGTCGCTTATATCGGGGCAGGAGACCCAAACCTCGAAGTGACACGCGCCCTGGCCCTGGCCTTCGACGCCGCCGGGGTCGATGTGCTCGAACTTGGAGTGCCCTTCAGCGATCCGCTCGCCGACGGGTTGGTGAATCAACTCGCCGCCCAACGCGGCCTCGCCAGCGGCACCACGCCGGCCCGTGTTTTGGAAGCGGTGGCCCGGATCCGCCGCGAATCGTCGATTCCGATCGTTCTCTACCTCTACTTCAATCTCCTTCACCGGGTGGGAGTGGACCATTTCATCGCCGAGGCAGCGAAAGCCGGAGTCGACGGCCTCCTGGTCCTGGATCTTCCACCGGAGGAGGCCGATGACTATGAGCGGCTAATGAAGGACGCCGGCCTCTGCGCCATCTGGCTGGTTGCGCCCACCACCCCGGAGGATCGCATCGCCCGCATCGCCGCCCGCGGATCGGGCTTCCTCTATTACGTCTCCCGGGAAGGTGTCACCGGCATGCAATCCACCATCGCCGACACCATGGGCGCCAAGGTGGCGCGCATTCGCGCGCATACCACGCTGCCCATCGCGGTGGGTTTCGGCGTCTCCAATGCCGACCAAGCCCGCACCGTGGCGGCGGCGGGGGATGGCGTCGTGGTCGGGAGCGCGATCGTGTCGCGTATCGCGCAGCATGGCGACTCGCCGGAACTCGTCGGCGAAGTGGCCCGGTTCGTTCAAGATTTGGTCGCCGCGGTGCATCGGCCGCGCGATTGACGTCGCATCACCAGTTTCCGTCGGCCGCACACTCCCGAGAATGACGGTCGGGTCGAAGGTTTTTTGCTGCGCCGGCGCACGGAGGTCCTGAATCCTAAAGAAGTTTCGCATGAAGACCAAGGCAGCCAAAAAGCTCAAATCCTCGGATCGTTACGTGATCATCATGGCCGGCGGCCGGGGGGAACGTTTCTGGCCGGTGAGCCGTGAGAAAGCCCCGAAGCAACTGCTTCGGCTGCTGGGCGACACCTCGTTCCTGCAACAGGCGGTTCACCGAGTCCTACCGCTGGTGCCGATCGAGAATATCCTGGTCATCACCAATGCCGCCCAAATGCCGGAGGTCAGAAAGCAATTGCCCAAGCTGCCCAAGGACAATGTCATCGCCGAACCGGTCGGGCGCGACACCTGCGCCGCCGTGACCCTCGGGGCCGCCCTCGTGGGGGCACGGTCGACCACCGCCGTCATGGCGGTGCTCCCCGCCGATCACGTCATTCCCGAGGAAAAGAAGTTCCAGCAGGTGCTGAGCGACAGCCTGGACCTCGCCAGCCGCGGCCAGGTCATTGTCACCATCGGCATTCCCCCTACCGAACCCGCCACCGGATACGGGTACATCAAGGTCGGCGATCCGCTGCCGCCGCCCCAGGGAGTAAAAGCCTACAAGTCCACCTTCCACCGCGCCGAGGCGTTCAAGGAAAAGCCGAATTACGAGACCGCCCTTGGCTATTTGCAGGGCGGGCAATACCGGTGGAACGCCGGCATGTTCATCTGGTCGTTTGTCACGGTCACCCAGGGTCTGCAGGCGCACCAACCGGAAATGCATGCGGCCTGCCAGCGATGGTTCAACGCCGCGACCGCCGGCCCCACCAAACTCGCCCGGGTTCTGGCCAAGGAATACCCGGAAATCAAACGCATCTCCATCGACTACGCGCTGATGGAACATGCGCAGAACGTCGTCGTCGCCGATGGCACCTTCGAGTGGGACGACCTGGGCGCCTGGCCCGCGCTGGCCCGGCACCTGAAAGCCGACCCCGAAGGCAATTGCGCCCAGGCCGATTTTCTCCATGTCGATGCCGCCCGCAACGTGGTCTATGACGCGCGCACCAAAGCCCATCGCACGCCGATCTGTGTGGTCGGCCTGCGCGACTCGATCATCGTCCAGACCGACGATGCCACCTTGGTGGCCCACAAGAGCCAATCGCAGAAAATCCGCGACCTAGTGAAGAAACTGGCGGCCGACCCACGCTACGCCAAGCTGACCTGAGGAGGGTCAGACCCCGGGAGCCCGACCGCTTGAGGGTTGCATTCGACCCCGCCATCGGCGGTGCTTGCGGGCGTGACGTTTCCGCCCGATCTCTACCGCGATTGGCGCCAGCAAAGCGGCGCCGCCCTGGCGTTCCGCGATGCCCGCCGTCAAGGCGCCCCACCCGAACGCTGGCTCCAGGAACTCTGGGCCCACCAGCGGCTCCAGCGCGAATCCCTTCGCACCACCGAGAACCGCCGCGTCGTCATCCTCCATCCGGGGTTCTGGAACCACGAGGCGGGACCGGATTTCACCCGCGCCATCGTCCAGTTCGACGACCATGCTCCGGTGTCAGGAGACATCGAGATCGACCTCCACTCCAGTTTATGGAAGTCGCACGGCCACGCCCAGAATCCCGCCTACGCCAACGTCATTCTCCATGTCGTTTGGGAACCGAAAGAGGGCCCGCCGCTCCTGCCCACGCTGGCCCTCAAGGAACAGTTGGACGGCCCTTCCGATGAATTGGAGTCCTGGGTCGGTGGCGCCGGCGAAATGCCCGTGGAATGGCTCGCCGGTCAATGCTCCGCTCCGCTCCGCCGACTTCCCCCCGAGGCGGTTGTCGAACTGCTCGGACAGGCCGCCATGGTCCGACTGCAAACCAAAGCCCTGCTGTTTCGGGCGCGGGGACGGGCGACCGGATGGCACCAGGCCCTGTGGGAAGGCGTCTTTCGGGCTCTCGGCTACAAACACAACACGTGGCCGATGCAGCGACTCGCCGAGCTGCTGCCCACCCTACGCGGTCTCCCCGAAAATAAGGCCGATGCGCGCGAAGTGTGGGAAGCCCGCTTGCTAGGCCTGAGTGGCATGCTTCCCGCCGAACCCAAGGCCGGCACCTACGGGCGTCGTCTATGGGATTTGTGGTGGCGGGAACGCGATGCTTTACGTTCCAACATCCTTCCCGAACCGGTGTGGCGCCTCAACGGCGTGCGCCCCGCCAACCATCCTCAACGCCGCCTCGCGCTGGCGGGCACTTGGCTCGCTGACCCTGCCTGGACCGAGCGCATTGAGCAGTGGTTTCAATCCGACCCCCAACCCGCCGACGCCGAGCGCAGCCTGGCTGACGCGATGAAACCCACCACCCATGGGTTCTGGAAGCGACATTACACCCTTGCCGCTCGAGAACTCCCCGGGGCTCTGCCCCTGTTGGGCAGCGGTCGCCTGAATGATCTGGCGGTGAATGTGGTCCTGCCCTGGCTGTGGGCCCGCACCGAAGCCGGAGCCGACCCCGCCGCCCGGCAACGCGTAGAGAACCTTTATCGTCATTGGTCCCCAGGCGAGGACAACGCGGTGTTGAAACTGGTGAAATCCCGTCTTTTTGGCGAGGACCCGCTGCCCGGCAAACGCACAGCCGCCGTCCAGCAAGGCCTGCTGCAGATCGTTCGCGATTTTTGCGGCTACTCCAATGCCCTCTGCGATCAGTGCTCCTTCCCGGCCTTGGTGGAACGCCACGCGACCCCTGAACCGTCATGAAACCCCTCGCATTCAACCGTCGCGGCGCTTCGGCACCCGAATTTCAAGGTCGGACCTGGGGCCCGAAAACAGGCGAAAACAGGCCGTTCGGCAGCGGCGGAACAGGGCGCCTCTCCGGACCGACGGGTCCGCTGGATTTCATTTGTCCCCCGTCGGCATTGACACCCATCGCTTCGGCCTTCTAGCCTGCGGCGTCTCAAAACACAGGACGAAGCCGCATGCTACGCATTTTCCTGATCCTGTCGCTGGCCGTCGCGCTGGCAGGTGTCGCTTTCTCATTTGTCCTCAAGGACAAGGTTCACACCTTGTCCGAGGAACGAACGCGTTTCCGCGATGAGCGGGATAACGCTGTCAACGAAGCTACTCAGGCCAAGGCGGCCGAGAAAAAAGCCAAGGACGCCGAGAAAGTGGCGAAGGATGAGTTGGATGGCACCAAGCAAGAGCTGACCGCCGCGACGACTCAACTCAACGAAACCCAGGGCAAGCTGGCCAAGACCGCCAGCGAACTCGAGGAAACCAAGGTGACCCGCGACGTCGCCCAACGGGAACTCGCCCGGTGGAAGGCGTTGAACATCAGCCCCGACCAAATCGCCAGCCTGCAGACCGAGGCCCAGAAGCTGCAGGGCCAGCGTGACGCCTACGCCGAGGAAAAGAAGGTCATGGGCCGCGAGATCGCGCGCCTTACCGACGAACTCTCGGTTTACAAGGGCACCAGCACCGAAGTGCTCATGCCCGACGTGCGCGGCAAGGTCACCTCCGTCGATGGCAAATTCCAGTTCGTGATGCTCGACATCGGCACGGATAACGGCATCAAGCAAAACGGAAAGATGATCATCACCCGCGGTGACAACCTCGTCGCCAAGGTGCAGATCGTCCGCGTGGATTCGCGCAGTGCGATCGCCAATCTTCTTCCGGAATGGGCGAAGGGCGAAGTCCAGGCCGGCGACCTCGTGATGACCAGCTATGAAGCACTTGCGAAATAGCATTCGCCCAGGCTTCGTCGCCGCCCTCTTCGCGATCCTCGTGATCGCCCCGTTGATCACCGGCTGCGCGACCAACGACGAGAATCTCTCCGAGCGGCCGTGGAATGCGCCGCGCAACTGGGAGACCGGTCTCCCCTCCGGACTCGGCGAAGAACGCCGGTAATCCGCCCGTCCCCGACACCCGACTCTCCAAAGCGCCCGTGTTCCGGGCGCTTTTTTTGTCTGCACCCGCACCCTCGCCTACCCATGAACCACCGAACCAAGCGAGGGCGGACCATTTCCTTTTCAGGTGATCTCCTTCCCGGCCCACCGGGCCGGCATACCTCAGCCCAGGCCATCGGCCTGGGTTTTCGGCATTCGGTTTTCATGGCGCCTGAAGGGTGCCTATACCGTCCCTTCAGGCCGGCCATCCAATCGGAACCTATTGACCCGGCCCGTCGGGCCGGGCTGAGGAATTCCCGGCCGTTGGCCGGGCCCGAAGCCGATACCGAAGTCGGATCGGTTCATGGTCCCAATAAGTGTCCAAATTTTGGAAAACGCTCCTACCGATGAACCGTTGGACCCTAAACCCTCGTCGCAGCGCGACGAGGGCCATGTGACTGGATCCAATTTCCAATCCAGGTAGGCCGTGATTCAAAGCCGATGTGAAGTTCTCACCGGAACTGGCAATTTCTCCTGTCCGCACCTGCCCGTCCCTCCTCACACCAGTCCGATCCGTTCAAATCGTCGCCCCAAAACCTTCTCACTCGAGGCACCCAGCCAGCCTTCGAGGGCCTCCGCGTAGACCGATCTGAAATCGATCGAGTGCCGGAGATCGCCGCGCACCAAGTCGTCCGGCGCCAAGCTCGGATGTCGCCCCACCCAAAGTTTGCGGAACCGTGGACCAAAGAAGAACACCGGTCCCGCCGCCCCGTGATCCGTTCCACCGCTGGCATTTTCTTCCACCCGCCGCCCAAACTCACTGAAGGCCATCACCAGGACCCGGTTCAAAACCCCCAGCCCACGAAGATCCGACACGAAGGACTTCATCCCATCGCCAAGCTCCCTCAGCAATCGCTCATGGGTCGGTGCCTGGCCCCGATGCGTATCAAAGCCCCCGTGTGACAGAAAATAAACCTGTGTGGGAAGGCGACCCGCAATCCATTGGGCGATGCGGCTCAAGGATTGCCCCAATGCGGTCTCCGGATATCGGAGCGTGTTGCTCACCTTCCCGGCAATCTCCCGCATCCGATGCTCGCTGAGACGTGCGTCCAAGGCGGTGCGATCCAGGAAATCGAGCACCTCCCCGCTCGAAGGGTGAGCCCCACCCACGTCACCCACCGATTCACCGGATACCATTTCCCCGTCGTCCATGGTCAACGAGGCATTCACCCCGCGCGCTTCCGGACGATGACCGAACGAACGAAACGACTCCTCCACCGAAACTCCGATGGGCCGACGGGCCTGAAATGCCTGAGGCATCTGGCGGCCCACGGACACGCCCACGGTCGGATCCGCTCCCTGGCAACAGCAGTCGAAATAGCGTCCGATCCAACCGCGACGTTCCACCCGATCCGCGTCAACCGCCGTTTGCCAGATTTCCATCGACCGAAAATGGGAGCGATTCGGATTGGGATAACCGACGCCGTGGACCACGGCCAGATGACCCTCTTCGACCAGATCGCGAAACCCGCTCAACGCCAGCGGAAACGCGAGGCGATCGTCGATGGGCAGCAACTGGTCCCGGGTGAGCCCCAGTTTGGGTCGCGCCCGTCGATAATGGTCGTCGGTCCAAGGAACGACCGTATTCAACCCATCGTTGCCTCCCGCCAATTGGAGCAGCACAAGCACCGGCGCATCCAAGCGCGGCCGCGCGCCATCCTGCATCTCGGATTCCGCCCCCAGGACCCGGAAGGTCCGTGCAAGAAACGTGGGAACGGTCCAGGTCAATGCTCCACCCACGATCGATCGTTTGAGAAAATCACGCCGAGTCCTGAGTTCAAATGGCTTCATGCGTTCCTTCGACGGGATGCGGGTGTTTTGAGTTGGACGAACATGGCCGAGCTTGGCGCCAACCTCAGACGAGTTGGTAATCGGTCGAGGCAAGGATCGTCTGGATGGCGTTGAGAATGGCCCCCGGCGCCGGAGGCTCATCATCGCCCAGCGCCTCCCGAACGCGTTCCTCCAAAACCGATCGAAAAGGGGACTGCAAAAAGCGTTCGGCCAGCGCCGCAACCAGGCGTTCACGACTCTTTCGATCCTCAGCCTCGAACAATCGGTCGACCTCCACCGAGCCAGTTGTCGCGCCTCCCGTTCCGGAACGACGTCGCCAGCGCATCCGCATTTGTTCTCCACGCGCTCCGCCGACCATCTCCGGCAATCCGGCCCGCCCTTTCACCAGGACCGCCGATAACTGCATGCGCCGAGCCAGGGTGGCGGTGTTGATCCAGGCCACACCGCCGTCCCAGCCTTTCACGTTCGGCGGCGCAAAGAGTTCCTGGCCAAGATCGCGCAACACCGCCAGCACAGCCTCCGACTGCGGTGTCCGACGCTCCAATTGGCGCACCGCCATCACCAGCCATTGAACCGGGCTCTTGATCTGGGACCGCATCCGGCGCGGCGTATAGAAGGCTTCCGACAGGAACATCACGCGCAACATCGGACGAAACTCGTGCCCTGACTCCCGAAAGACGGTGGTGAGAGCCTGCAGCACCTCGGGTTCGGGCGATTCCTCGGCGAAAAATCTCCACAGCTTGTCGACGATGAAAGGTGACGACTCCGGATGCGCAACGATTCGCTCGATAATGTCCTCCGGCCCCCATCGGCCGGTGGCTCCAAGAAATTCCTTGGGCCCGTCGTCGTGGACCGCCGGACGCCAGACGAATTCGTGACGTGCGCGATCCAAGGAAAGCCCCGTCAGGGAACGGGCGGCCTCGGTGACGTCGCGTTCGGTGTAGTGCCCTTCTCCAAGGCTGAACAACTCCAGCAACTCGCGAGCGAAGTTCTCGTTAGGATGTTCGCGACGGCTTTGGGCCTGGTCGAGCCAGATCAGCATCGCCGGATCCCGCGTCATCGCCAGCAGGAGCTGTTTCCACGAACCGGACGCGTGACGGCGTAGCGTCTCCCATTGCCGTGCCATGGACACGGCGTCCCGCACCTTGCGCACGCTGGTGGCGAAATGGCCGTGCCAGAAGAGCACCAGCTTATCTTCGAGGGGCTGCCGTCCGGAAATCATTCGCCCCAGCCACCAAAGCCGAAGATCCTGAATGCGCCGCCGTTGTTCCATCAACTCGGCCCGGCGCAGGGCGGTACGCTGATCGGGTGTGGCGTCACGCATCTGACGCAACCGCTCGACCCGCCCTGGATCGGCTTCCAGGCCGGCAGGCAGAGTCGGTTGCCGCCCCGACGGCGCCGCCGGGACATCGAGCAGAGATTCCACCGCGCCTTCCGGCCCGAGTTCCACCAGACGCGCCACCTCGGCCGGAGACCCGCCAAATCCAGCGCGATTCAGGAGATGCGCCGCCGTCCCTTCATTCCATCGACGGTTGGTTATCGATGGCAGCATACCCCTCTGATGACGGATGGGGGCAGAGAGAGGTTTCAGAGGGTCCTGGCATGGCTTGGAAACGAACGAGCCCTCTGCCTGAATGCCCCCATGCAACGGGCGTACCTCGCCGTGGAAATCGGCGGCACGAAACTGCAGCTGGCAACGGGTCGCGCCGACGGGACCATTCTCCACCGCTGGCGCGCCTCGGTGGATCCCGCCCAAGGTGCCGACGGCATCCGTCAACGAATCGCCCAGTGGCTCCCGGAAGCCCTGGCTTCAGCGTCCATCGCCGCCATCGGCGTCGGCTTCGGCGGCCCGGTCGATTGGCGCACCGGTCGCATCGCCCGCTCCCACCAAATTCCTGGCTGGTCGGGGTTTCCCATCGGCGAATGGCTTCGCGACCTGACCCGACTCCCGGTGGCTGTCGACAACGACGCCAACGTCGCCGCGCTGGGTGAAGCGACGCTGGGCATCGGCCGCGGCGCCGCCACCCTCTTCTACACCACGCTCGGAAGCGGCGTCGGTGGAGGATTCATCATCGACGGCCGGATCTACCACGGGGCCACCCCGGGCGAATCTGAGATTGGTCATGTCCGGTTGGAGAAAGGTGGGACCATCGTGGAGCAACGCTGCTCAGGTTGGGCCGTCGACCGCAGGATCCGCGAAGCCAACGACCTTCATCCGGCCGGTCCACTGGCCCGACTCTCCGAGGGTGTGGCCACCGGGCAGGCCAGGTTTCTGGCATCGGCTTTGGATGAGGAGGATCCGCTCGCCAGCGCCATTTTGAGCGAAGCAGCCGACAACCTCGCCTTCGCCTTGTCCCATGTGGTGCATCTGTTGCATCCGGAGCGATTGGTGCTGGGCGGCGGCCTTGCCTTGCTGGGCGAACCCCTCCGTCTTGCCGTCGCGGAGGCACTCAAGCCTTATCTGATGGAGGTGTTCCAACCGGGACCGCCGATTTTTCTCTCGGCCCTGAAAGAAGACGTGGTACCCGTGGGCGCCCTGCGACTCGCGGAGGCGGCCACCCCGGCGACCTGACGCCGCAAAAAATGCGGTGGAGCGAAGCCGTGGCCCGCGATACCCTTTCCCTCTCTTATGCAGGACTGGCTCAAGGACTACGTCGGACGTCAGAAAGCGACACTGGATTCCATCCCGTTGGACGGCGTCGCTGCGGTACTCGAAGCGTTGCGCACCGCGCTACGCGAAGACCGGCAGATCTTCATCATGGGCAACGGCGGTTCCGCAGCCAATGCCTCGCACTTCATCACTGATCTTGGGAAAGGCTCTTCGGATGCCATCGGCCGTCGCTTCCGATGTCTGGCCCTCAACGACAACGTCGCCTGGCTGACCGCCATCGGAAACGACTATGCCTATGACGACGTGTTCGTGCGCCAGCTCGAAAACTACGGCCGCGCGGGCGACCTGCTCATCGGCGTCAGCGTGAGCGGCAACTCTCCCAATTGCGTCAAAGCCATGGACTGGGCCCGCGCGAAGGGCCTGAAGAACATCGCGCTGGTCGGCGCCAAGCGCGGGCGAATGGCGGACCTGGCTCACATCGCCGTTGTCATTGGTGACACCCACTACGGCCGGGTTGAAGATGCCCAAATGGGAATTCTCCACATGCTGTGCTACGCCTTCATGGAGAAGCCCGCACTGGCCGCCTGAACGCCCCCTTCGCACACCACATTCACGAACCTGACTCAAAGCGCCGCGCCTCCGCGGCGCTTCTTTGTTTCGGTACCGGGCCGGAACGGCAGAACGCCCGGGACATAGAATCCCGGGCGCTGCGAGGTCCCATCCACACGGACAGGACGCAAAAAGGGGTCGACTCCCTCTCAGGCCACGACCTCTTCGCCTTCGAGGAAACCCTGCAACTGCCGGATACGGGTCGGATGGCGCATCTTGCGCAACGCCTTGGCTTCGATTTGGCGAATGCGTTCGCGGGTGACCTTGAACTGCTTGCCGACCTCCTCAAGGGTTCGGCTGTAGCCGTCCACCAGTCCAAACCGGAGCTCGAGGACTTTCCGTTCCCGTTCCGTCAACGTATCCAGAACATTGTTCAGCTTGTCCTTGAGCAAGCTGTAACTGGTCATTTCGGAAGGATTTTCGGCCGACTTGTCCTCGATGAAATCACCGAAACTGGTGTCGTCGCTGTCGCCCACCGGACTCTGCAGAGAGATCGGCTGCTGCGCCATCTTGAGCACGGCGCGCACTCGATCGACCGGCATCTGCATCTCGTCGGCGATTTCCTCCGGGGTCGCTTCGCGCCCGAAATCCTGAACGAGCTGCTTCTGCACCCGCATCAGCTTGTTGATCGTCTCGATCATGTGCACCGGGATACGAATGGTGCGCGCCTGATCGGCGATCGAACGGGTGATGGCCTGGCGGATCCACCAGGTGGCATACGTGGAGAACTTGTAGCCGCGGCGGTACTCGAACTTCTCGACCGCCTTCATGAGGCCCATGTTGCCTTCCTGGATGAGGTCGAGGAAGGAGAGGCCGCGGTTGGTGTACTTCTTGGCGATCGAAATCACGAGCCGGAGATTGGCTTCGACCATCTCGGTCTTGGCCTGATGCGCTTCGCGCACGTGCACATTGGTCTTGGCGACCACGTCGATCAGCTCCTGCGGCGTGATGCGCTGCTCGGCCTCGATCAGCTTGAAGCGG
>JAEUHG010000094.1 GCA_016795425.1 Verrucomicrobiales bacterium | reverse complement strand
CGACCCTCGCCTCCGGCCTGCGTTGCTGAGCTCGCCGAAAGACTCAGGAGACAGGGTTTCGCAAGGCGAGATCGTGGGCCTCCAAACCCTTAGCTCCAAGGAAATCGACATACTTCTCAGGGAAGTCCTCGTACCAACCGAGTTTCGACTCCCGTCGGATCCGAGCCCAACGCACCGCGAGCGCCACCGCGTCGGGCTGGGTACGCTCACAGGCGAGACGATGCAATCGCACCAGCTCTTCGCGAACAGAGTCGAACCAGTACTCGCTGTCGAGGTCCGCCATCGCCAAGATCTCGGAACCTTCCAGTGCGAGTTCGACCGCCTCCACCAAGCCCTCCGGATTCTTCCCGTTCAGTGTCGCACCGAGGAGAAAGAGCAGCCAGTTGAGTCGGTGCTGAATCCGGTCGGACTGGCAGGTAGGATCCTTCCCCGGCTCGGGAAGGCAGGTGAGGAAGCGAGTCGCTTCTCGCAGCGGGTCCCCATTGGCCTGACCCGCAGAATCTCGTTCAGTGAGGCACCGAAGGACGACACGAACCGTGTCATCGTTCCTGGCGGTCTCCATGAGAAGCTCGACGAGTACGGAGACCGACTGGCCGGATAGCCAAGCTTTCAGTGCCTCGTGCCGGCGCATATCCCATTCGAGAAGTTCCTCGGCCATGGCGGTGCAGGTTTGATTCCTTGTTTTCGAAGATTGCCGCGTGGACAGGAGGCAGGTGATCAGCTTGGCACAGTCCAGCTCACGACATCTTCCGTAGGAGAGTGGTGAGAAGCTCGGGGTCCAGTCTCGCGTTGGAATGCCGCAGTCGATCGATTACGGTGGCCAAGTCCACCAGACCGCGCTTCGAGGCCGCGTCGAGAATCCCCAGGGTGCCAATCACGGCCAGGCCGAGACGGCTTGCCGTTGTCCTCCCCTTCCGATCATCAATGAGTAGCGCGCGGGCGCCCACCTCCAAGGCGAGGCAGATCGCTTCGCCCTCTCCGGCGTCCACCGGCAGTGCAAGGTCGACTCGAGATGGGGCCTGCACTTTGAGCCAGTTTGGATCCGTCGCCAGCCAGTCGCGAACGGCCGCCGGCGTCCGGCAATGGCGAAGTTCCTGAGCAACCTTCGGCGGAATCAGCACCTCGCCGAACAGCGCCGGAAGGACGTCAACCGCGCCACACAAAACGAGGTAGTGCAGCGGCGACGTATCGGAGACCACCGCGCTCACGAGGATCCAAAGATGGCGGCCAGGGTTGCGCGGTCCTCCTCCAAGTCCGCCATGCCATATTCCACGGGCACCCGGCGGGCCCGGAGGAATTGCTCGGTCTCCCAGTAGTCGAGACCCAACAGCTCACCGACCTGACGCTGCGTGATCCGGCCCGAGCGATACTCCTCGATGGCCGTGTACTCCAAGACCCGCCGAGAGCGGTGGCTGGGAGTTTCGCCGAGCGACGCACCGAGGTCGTCCGGAAGCTGGATGGTAACATCGATCATGGTGCCTTGCCTTGTGTGGCGATGATCCGCATCCCGAGATTCCCGGGAACCACGTGGGAATCGTAGCACAGGACAGGCTCCTGCCACAATCGAGGGCTGCCCGGTTGCGGCGGCCATCACCACCTTCCAGGCACGCTCAGCTTCCGGAGACGGGGACCGGCCCCCGGCTTCGATCGACCCCGGACTCGCCACTCCGGCGTTCGGCGACACGATGCGGTCGCCAATCCCGAGACCGGCAGGCTCCTGCCCGTCAGTGCGGCGTGAATCCGGTGCCCGGAATAGCGGACACCAAAACGGACACCAACGAGGAGTGGAAGAGCGATTCTGAGGAGTAGCAGAGGATGCTTGAGCGGTGCACCAAGTTGAGCCTAAATGACTCGGATTTAGCGGCTTAATCAGCCGATTCCGACGCTCGCCTCCAGCCTTCGCTCGCTCCCGCGAGCTACGGCTGGCAGCCGGTCCGCCATAGCCCGGAGGGCGAAGGTGGGCTCAATCAATTCCTTCAGTGCTCGGTCACTATCCGGCACGGCTCGCCTACTAGTCGGTTGAAAGGGTTTCGTCGGCCATCGTCAGCGCGCGCTGATGTGCTGCCAGACCATCGGCCCCAAGAACGTCGGCGTATGCCTCGGTAAAGTCGTCAAACCAACCGAGCCTGGAAGATCGGCGCATCCGCGCCCAACGCAAAGCGAGCGCCATCGGGGCGGGTCGGGCACGCGCGCAGCCAAGACAAAGCAATTTCAGAAGCTCTCCGCGAACCGATTCTGACCCGTACTCGCTGTCGATGTCTTTTTCCGCGCGGATCTCCGAACGCTCCAAAGCCAACTCGACCGACTCACTCGCATTCTGGTGCCCACGATTCCAAATGGCGCCGAGCAGAAACAGTAGCCAATTCAGTCGGTACTGGATCTGGTCGGATTGTCGGTGGGGAAATTCCTCTGGATTCGGCACGGATGTGAGGAATTGAATCGCCCTGCGCAGGCGGTCCGCGTTCTGCTGACCCGACAGCGTCGGTTCCGCGAGGCAGCGAAGGACAACGCGAACCACCTCATCGTTCCTGGCGGACTCCATCAGGAACTCGACAAGGACGGAGACCGGCTGGCTGGACAGCCAGTCCTTCAACGCCTCGTGGCCGCGCGAATCCCATTCGGGGAGGTTATCTGCAACAATAGGGAGAGTTTGGTTCAAAACTGCCGGAGGCGCTGCGCGAGGGATTGACCGTTACACTTCGTCGACAGCACGGAGCACGTCTTCTTTGAGCGCGGCACTCAGGTAGAAACCTGCGTCCACCTCGAGTTGTCGTAGGACCGGGCAGACGCAGCCCAAATGGCCCGCGCGCTTGGCCGTAACCAGCACGCCCACCAGTCCGATGATCCGGATGCCTTCGCGCAGTGCTGCGGCACGGCCCAGAGCCTCGTCGATCAACAGTCGATCGGCCTTGAGTTCGAGTGCGAGGCAGATGGCCTCCGCTTCGCCAAGGTCGAGTTCCTCCGAAAGCCTCGCCATCTCTCCCGTTCCGGCCGGAGCGACACATCGCACGAAATCAGGGACACGGACGTGGAAACGAAGCAATTCGCTTCGAACTGCTGGCGGAATCAGGACCTCTCCGAACAGTCGTGGCAACAAATCCTCAAGTCCGATGCTGAGGAGGTTCGAAATGCACGAGGTATCACTGACAACAATCATCGCCGAGCAAGTTCGGCGGCGGCTTGAAGATCCTGCTCGAGATTCTCTGCGGAATAGTTCACGGGGATTCGCCGGCGCCCGAGTTCACGCTGGAACTGCGGAGTCGATAGGTCGGCGACCTCCGCGGCGGTTCCCATGGTCACGCGCCCGCTCGAATACATGCCGATCGCGAGGTCGAGGCGCGCCTCGCTCGGACTCAACATGGCCTCGATGCGGTGGGGTAGGACCACGTTCATGAACCTTCAATACTCCGAAGTGGAGCTGGGTTCAATCCCGGCATCGTCGACGGTCTGGCCCCTGTCCAGCGATGTCCTGTCCGGCGTGGGATCAGGTGCGTCAACGTGGCGCTGAATCCGGGCAGGAATGGTGGACACCAAAGCGGACACCAACGAGGAGTGAATGAGCAGTTTCGAGCAGTGGGAGAGCATGCTTGAACTGCTGGCCAAGCTGGGCCTAAATGGCT
>JAEUHG010000065.1 GCA_016795425.1 Verrucomicrobiales bacterium | reverse complement strand
GGTGTTCCGACCGAAGCGCGGCTGGGAGTCGGAGCGCTCACGTTCTGCGCGATCCGGGTGTTCGCGCACCAACTGCGTCATGCGTTTCGCGTGCTCGTGCGCAAGCATGTCCAAAACCAAGAAGTCGTCGAGGCCGTCCCGGTCAATGTCGGCAAAATCGAGCCCCATGGAAGATCGACTGGTATGTCGCAGGATCCCGGCTTCCAAAGGTCGGAAACTTCCCCGCCCCGTATTGATCCAAACGCGGTCGGGAGACGCGTTGTCGTTGCACACATAGAGGTCCGGCGCGCCGTCCCGGTTGAGGTCGCGAAACATCACCGACAACCCCCAATCCCGGAACGGCGCGAGGGATCGACCCTGCTCATCGACAAAGGTGCCTGGCAGATCCTGAATGGCGGTGAATCGTCCCTGCCCTTCGTTGCGATAAAGGCCATGCACCTCCGGCAACTCGCGCACCTTGCCGTCCGCCGTCGCTTCGAATCGATCCTTCCACCGCGGCATTCGTGTCGATTCACCGTTGACCTTGGCGACCTCCCACTGATCGCCGCGACGAGCCAGCGCAAATCGTGTGGTGGGATCCGCCAGATGCATCACGTCGATGTAATGGGTGCAGTATAGGTCGAGATCCCCGTCGCCATCGATATCCGCAAGCGCCATGGACATCGGCGACGCGGTCCGGGACAGCCCGCTGTGGGTGGACTCGGTGAGTCCCCCGCGTCCGTCATTGACGAACAAGCGGGTCCCGGCGGCGATCCCGTTCACCAGCAGATCGAGGTCGCGATCCCCGTCGACATCCACCATGACCGCCCCGGTTGATAGATCCTCGGCACATCGTGCCGGACCGGGATCCATCTCTTCGAAACGCCAATTCCTTCGATTTAGAAACAGCCGGTTGGGCCCCTGAAGACGGCAGAAGTAAAGGTCGGGCCAACCATCGCCATCGATGTCCCCAACGGCCACTCCGGAGCCATTATGAGCGACGGCATTGGTGAGCGCCATGTCACCGGAAAGCTCATTGGTGAATGGCACGCCGGCCAACCCGGGATCCACCCGCGTGAACCCGACCATGGATCCGGTGCCGACCGACAAGGCTTCCACTCGGTTCGAGACCGAACCCGCCGTAGCCGCTTCGACCACGGCAGGCGATAGCCACCGTGCATGAAGAAGTCCGAGCGACAGAATCAGGATAAAAAGTCGGAACGACCCGCCGGCCTGCGGCTGACTCCGAAGCGGGAGCCAGACGAGGGAACGGCGACGCGGCGTCGATGGGCGCGGCAACCGGGACAGGTATGGGAAAGTCGGAACCAAGTTCGGCGTCGGCATGATTGCGCAGCCGTCGGCGGGCTGCTAGGAGGATCCGTCGTTCGATTCCACTCCGGACATCGAGTCTCACCCAGACCAAGTCTTTCGCCGCACCATGAAGCGCTCCTCCGTCCATCGCTACCAGGGTTGGTTTTGTTCTTTGGCCGCCGCCTGCTGCGTCGCGGCAACCGCCGACGCCCACGCGGGACATTACAAACGCATCACCGTCGACGGCACCTTCAGTGACTGGGCCGGCGTTCCGGTGGCTCACGAAGATCCGGCCGACGCCCCCGCCGCATCGGACTACCGTCGCATCTGGGTTGCGAACGATGAGGACTATCTCTACGTGCGGTTCACCCTCGAGAGTCCCCAGGATCCCTTCACGGCCAATGACAACCTTTTCGTCGATGCCGACAACGATCCATCCACTGGCTTCGCCATCCTGGTGGGTTCCGAACTGCTCGTTCAAGGCGGCGCCGGCTATCAGGAGCGCAACGGCGGGTTTAATGAAGGCGGCATTGACGGCCTCGATTGGCAAGGCGCGCCATCGGGTCCCGGCACTGAGTTTGAGTTCCGGATTTCGCGCCGAGCCAAATTCGCCGCGGATGGATCATCCGTCTTTTTAAACCCCCAGATCGCCCTGCTTCTGGAAGCGGAGGACGCCAATTTCACTCGGCAGGAGACGGCGCCCGACAGCGAGGGTTTGATTTACGAATTCGCGGAGAAGCCCGGTCAGGCAACCGGAACCCGCGTCCTGCTTTCCTTCTCGGAGAACTGGCGGTACGCAACACCACCCGTGGCTCCTTCTGATGCTTGGCAGGCACCCGAGTTTGACGATGTCGCCGCCGGATGGTCCACCGGTTCCCCACTGTTCGGGCACACGGGAACACCCGCGAGTTATCCGTTGGCCATCGCCACGCCGCTGCCGACGGATACAAGAACGATTTACCTGAGAAGGACGTTCAACTGGGCGTTCGACCCTATCGGTGTTGACCTGATCCTGACCAACTACCTGAGTGGGGGCGCGGCGTTCTATCTCAACGGGGAGGAGGTCCGGCGGGTCCGCCTTCCTGCGGGCCCATTAACTTCCAATACGCGGGCGACCGGCGCACCGCGAGTGTTGGGACAGGCCGAACCACTCGCCCTGCCGTCCGGAGCTCTGGTGGTCGGAGAGAACCTGCTGGCCATCGAAGTCCATGCGAACCCTGACTTTCCGACCGACCTCGTCTTTGGAGCGAGCCTGACGGCGACCACGGAGTATCCGGTGGTGATCCCGGACCCCGACCAACCGATCGACCGATCGGTCGTCGCCGGGCAATCGACGACATTTTCCGTGGAGCATCTCGGGTCTCAACCGATTTCCTATCAATGGTTGAAGGCCGGCGCCCCCATTCCGGATGCCACGAATGCAACGTTGACGTTGGAACCCGTGCTCGCCGATGACGCGGGTGCCTATTCCGTCCGTATTTCCAATCCCCAAACGCCCGCCGGCGTGACCTCCCGGTCCGCGGTTCTGACGGTTCTCAGCACTCCGGTCGCGATCTCCCAGGCACCCGCAGCCCAGCAGGTCGCCGAGGGCCTGTCGCTCACCCTGACTGTCGTCGCCACGGGCTCCGCCCCGCTCTCCTACCAATGGTTCAAGGACTCCCAGCCGATCGCGGGGGCCACCAACGCCACCTTCCTCGTTGAGCGCACACGCCTTGAAGACTCCGGACAGTATCAGGTCGAGGTCAGCAACCCCGCGCCCAGTTCCGTCCGCAGCACTGCCGTGTCGGTGGTGATCGTCCGCGACAACACCCCACCGGCGCTCGCTCGTGTGGAAGGCAGTCCCAACCTTGTCGTCCTGCATTTCTCCGAGCCGGTGGAGGAGACGGCAGCGGCGGTGGCGGCCAATTACTCGCTCAGCGGCGGGGTGCCGGTGGTTTCCGTGCGCCCGCTTTCCGCCGACCGCACCACGGTCACCCTGGTCACCGGCAAACAGACGCTCGGCACCCGATACCAAGTCACCGTCTCCAACCTCCGCGACCTGTTCGGGAACATCATCCCCAACGGAACCCGCCGCGCCTTTGTCTCCACCATTCTCGTCGACGGCACCTTCGAGGACTGGGACGGAGTTCCCCAGGTGGTCGACGATCCTGAGGACGCTGAGAACGCCACGGATTACGCGGCGGCTTGGATCGCCAACGATGCCGACCACGTTTATCTCCGCGTCCGTCTCCATCGGCCGAGCAACCTCGGCATCTTCTACAACAACCTATTCCTGGATGCCGACAACGATGTCGCCACCGGTTTCCTGTTTCGATCGATCGGGTCGGAGATGCTGATTCAAGGGGGCGGCGGGTATCAGCAGAAGGGTGGCGGCTTCAACGAAGGCGGCATCCAGGGGCTCGATTGGCTCATGGCCCCGGAAGGCGTAGCCAGCGAGTTCGAGGTGCGCCTATCGCGCCGCGCCACCTACGCCTCCGATGGACTGCCCGTCTTCGTCGGAGAAATGTTCGCCTTCTACCTCGAGTCGGAGAACACCAGCTTCCAAACCGTCGACGTCGCGCCCGACGCGGAGCCAGTGATCCATACCTTTACGGCGGTGCCGCCCTCGGATTTGGCCTCGCTCGCCATCACCCGATCGGAACCTGGATTACGCATCACCTGGGACGGTCCTGGACGTCTGCAATCCACGGATCGACTCGATGGCGCGTGGCAGGATGTCACGGGAGCTTCTAGCCCCTATACCGCGTCCAACCCCACGGGGTCGGCCCGTTTCTACCGGCTGATACAATAGCCGGCCACGGGAGCCTCCGGATTTCCGCCTCGCGTTCAGGCCCGTTGCGCCGCGAACGACGGACAGGCATGCTTACGCGCGGTGAAACTCCCGCTCTCCCTCCTTGTGCTCGTGGCTTGGTCCACGCTGACCACGGGCGCCCTGGCCCAGAAGAAGATCGTGCTTATCGCTGGGAAGATCAGCCACGGGCCCGGCGAACATGAGCACCACGCCGGGTGCCAACTGCTGGCTTCCAAGCTGAATCAGCAGCCCGGCATCCAGGCCGAAGTCCACCGTGATGGCTGGCCGGTCGACGACAGCGCGTTCGACAACGCGGCCGCCGTCTTTATTTATTGCGACGGCGGTGATGGCCACCCCGCCATTCGTCCGGAACGCTTGAAAAAACTCGGAGATCTCATGGCCAAAGGCGTCGGCCTCGGCACCTGCCACTATGGCGTCGAGGTGCCGAAAGGCGACCCCGGCGACGCTTGGCTGAAGTGGACGGGCGGCTACTTCGAGACCTTCTGGAGCGTGAACCCGCACTGGGACGCGGAGTTCACCCGATTTCCCACCCATCCCATCACCCGTGGTGTGAACCCATTCAAGATTCGGGACGAATGGTACTATCACATGCGCTTCCCCGAAGGCATGAAACATGTCACCCCGATTCTTTCCGCGTTGCCGCCCAAGGAAACCTTGAGCCGCCCCGATGGGCCGCACAGCGGCAATCCGCACGTGCGTGCATCGGTCGAACGCGGCGAACTTCAGCACGTGATGTGGTGCATCGAACGACCCGACGGCGGACGCGGATTTGGGTTCACCGGCGCCCACTTCCATCGCAATTGGGCCAATGACGATTTTCGCCGTCTCGTTCTGAATGCCTTGGTCTGGATCGCCAAGTCCGAGGTGCCCAGCGGCGGCGTCCCCTCCACGGTGACGCCTGAGGAAATGACCAAGAACCTGGACGCGAAGAAGCGCTAATCCGGATCGAGGAGGCCACGTCCGCCACGGCCCGGCTGGCGCTCAAAGCCGGGTACGACGCCTCGCCGACGACGCAGTAGGAGCGAAGCTTCGCAGCAATTCATCCGGAGTCACCGTCGCTGTTCCCATCTTGCCGACCACCACTCCGGCGGCGTGGTTGGAGAAGATCGCCGCCTCAATCGGCGAGGCTCCCGCCACCACCGCCAGGGTAAACGAGGCGATCACGGTGTCACCTGCACCGGACACATCGAAGACCTCCTGGGCAACCGTCGGGATCCAATAGGGCTTCTTCTCGCGCTGGCACAACAACATGCCCTGAGAGCCGAGGGTAATCAGCAGCACCGCCGGCTTGAGTTTGGCGAGAAGGGACGCGGCGACGTCCAGCAACGGTCGATCCGCGAGCGGATTCTCGGCGTGCCCCGCTTCGTCCATGCCAGCGAGTTCGAACGCCTCTTTTCGATTCGGAGTAATCAAGGAAAGGCCGGACAGATCGAGCCCGTTGGCGGGTTTTGGATCCTCGCTGAGCCACACCGCGCGGGCCCGGCACTCCTTCTTCAGGCGATCGAGAAGGTCCTGGTTCACCACCCCCTTGGCATAATCCCCCACCACGACCGCATCGACACCCGACAATGCCCTGACGATGCGCGTCATCAGGCGCTCCGCGGCCTGGGGTGCCAGCGGTGCCCGCCGTTCGCGATCGATCCGCACCACGTGCTGTTGGTGGGCGATCACGCGGGTCTTCAAGCCTGTGGGCCGATCCTCCACAGCGGACAACCCCCGACAATCGACCCCGTCGTGCGCCAGAATCTCCGCGAGATGCCCAGCGGCCTGATCGGTCCCAACCACACCGAATAACTGCGCCTGCGACCCCAGCGCCGTGAGGTTGCGGGCCACATTGGCGGCACCGCCCGCCATGAAACTCTCGCGCTGGAAGTCCACCACCGGCACCGGCGCTTCGGGTGAAATCCGACGCACGTCGCCCCAGATGAATTGATCGAGCAGCACATCGCCAACCACCAACACCCGCCGCCGCGACCCAGCGCGCAGCAAGGCTCGAACCCGGGACAAAGGCAGAGTGAACGGGGGATTCATAGGCATACCAAACTCACCCGAGAAATCCGGTCAGCGGACTGGTCGGACTGGCCTGCTGCCGGCTCTCGGCGACTCCTAATTCATGCGCCATCCGGCCGGCCTCGACCGCCATGGCAAAGGCCCGGGCCATGGCGTTAGGGTCCGAGGCCACTGCAATGGCCGTGTTCACCAGGACGGCATCGGCTCCCAACTCCATCGCTTCCGCCGCATGGCTGGGAACTCCCAAGCCAGCGTCCACCACCACCGGCACCGTTGCCTGCTCGAGGATGATGCGGATCTGGTCTCGGGTTTGCAGGCCGCGATTGGAACCGATGGGTGATCCGAGGGGCATCACCGTGGCCGTGCCGACCTCCTGGAGTCTCTTGGCGAGCACCGGATCGGCATTGATATAGGGCAACACGACAAAGCCATCCTTCACCAACTGCTCCGCCGCGAGCAGGGTCTCGATCGGATCAGGAAGCAGGTAGCGAGGATCGGGATGGATCTCGAGCTTCACCCAGTTCGGCAGCCCTGCCGCGCGCGCCAGACGTGCCAGGCGCACCGCCTCGGACGCGTTCATCGCGCCGCTGGTGTTCGGCAGGACCAAATACTTCGCCGGGTCGATGAACTCGAGGATGTTGGCGAAGGGATCCCGTTCGCCCGAAAGATTCGCGCGCCTCAACGCCACCGTCACGATCTCCGATCCGCTCGCCGCCAGGGCATCGCGCATGGCTTCAGGAGAAGAGAACTTCCCCGTGCCCACGATCAGTCTCGAACGAAAGGTGCGACCGGCGATAACCAGCGACGACATGCAGGTGCCAGCTTAGGCGCGAACCAGCCCCAAGTCGAACCCCTTCCCCACCTCCTGGATCCGGTTCACGTGCCGACCCGAACGGAACCCACAATGCGTTCGACGACCTTGGCGGCCGGCATCGCTGTGGTGTCGATGCGAACCGCACCCAGCCCCGCCATCAGCGGCGTCGCCCGACGCTGGCTGTCTTGTCGGTCGCGATAGGCAAGGTTGTCCTCGACGCCCTGCGCCGACCGGCGCCGATTCCGTTCCGAGGCATCGGCATCCAGCCAGAACTTCCAGTCGGTCTCGGGAAAGACGTTGGTGCCGATGTCACGCCCTTCCACGACCAAATTGCCGAATTCGGCACATTCACGCTGCCGCCGCTTCATCCAGAGACGCACGGATGCCACCACCGCGACATCCGAAGCGGCTTTGGCCACCTCGCGCGTGCGTAACGCGTCGCCGGGATAGAATCCCTCCACCAGCAACACCACCTCAGCCGGGTCACCTTCGAGGCGATGCAGACGCGTCTTCCAACGCCGGCACGCGGCCGCGACGGCTTTCGAATTGCCCATCTCGACACCCAATTGCAGGCAGTGCCAGGCCAGCGTCCGATACATACCGCCGGTGTCGACATAAAGGAATCCCAGGGCCCGCGCCACGCCGCGCGCCACGGTGCTCTTGCCCGATGCCCCAGGACCGTCAATGGCGATGATCATCTGCCGCCCCTCGGGATCAAGAATTCACAGGCCCAATTGCCGGCGCTTGGCCTCAACATGGGCCAGCATAAACTCGGCGGTGACCGCCGGACTCTCGTGCGAGTTGTCTATGACCACAGCATCCCGCGCCGGCTCCAGGGGAGCCACCTTCCGGGTGCTGTCGCGACGGTCCCGCTCCGCGGTGTTCTCACCGGAACCCTCCGCTTTCCGCCGCTTGGCACGCACTTCGTCGCTGGCCGTGAGAAAGAATTTGAACGGGGTCTCGGGAAACACGTGGGTGCCAATGTCGCGTCCATCCATCACCACACTCCCGAAACGCAGGCACTCGCGTTGCGTGCGCACCATCCAGATACGCACCGCGGCGATCGGCGAGATCCTGGCGACGGTGTTCGAGACTTCGTCGGACCGAATCTCCCCCGCCGCTGACTTGCCTCCCACCTCCAACCGCACTTCGTCCGAGGTTGTGACTAATTCCGCCGGCCAACGGCGCAGGAACTCCACCACCTGCGGCGCCTGCCCAATATCGATCCCGGCCTGAAGGCAATGCCAGGTAAAGGTCCGGTACATCGCCCCCGTGTCCACATGGCGAAAACCCAGCTTGCCCGCCAGGTAGCGACCGCAGGTTCCCTTCCCGCTGGCACTCGGGCCGTCGATGGCAATGACGATCGCGTCTTTCATGTTGGGTCCGCCAAAAGCTGCGCGCCGCTCAACACCTCCCTGCTCCCGGGCTGAAGGATCCGCACCCCCACACCCGCCGGCGCCGGCAACGCCAGTTTGGCAAAGAAATTTGGAAAAGTCTTCCTTACACAACCGGGGTCCTTCAGGCGAATGCCCGGCACTTTCAAGGCCACCACGGCAAAACACATTGCCATGCGGTGGTCTCCATAGGTCTCGATTTCCGCGCCCCTCAATGGGGAGGGCCACACCGTCAGCGTGTCCCCCGACTCCTCCACCCGCGCGCCGCATCGGGTCAACTCCGTGCGCAAGGCTTCCACACGCTCGCATTCCTGCACACGCAGTCGGCCCAGGTCGGTGAACCGGCACGGCGCTCTGCCAAACGGCGCCAGCACAATCGCGGTCATGATGCTGTCTCCCAGATCCGTTTGACGGGAAATCTGGGCGCGAGGCCCGAGGTACCTCGGAAACGCTTCGTCAACCTGCCAACCGGTCGATGGCCAGCGACGCACCTGCACGACCGGCCCGGACGCCGCCCCCGCGGACAGCAAATGTCCCGCCGCCCAAAAATAGCTCCCGCTCGAGGCATCGGCTTCGATGTCGAATTCGCCCCCGTTGGGCGGGAACACCTCCACCAATCGCCGGGTCATCTGGACGTACGGCAGTTCCTCTTCGTTTCCCCCCTGGACCTCGATGTCCCACCCCCCCGCGCGCGCCGACAACAACAGAGCCGATGCAAACTGCGAACTGGCATCCGCGCTGACCCAACCACGGGCAGACCGTGGACCCGTCCCATAAATCGTCGCCGGCAATCGGTCGTTCGAGGATTCGATGCGATAGCCCATGGCGCGAAGGGCTCCGAACAGTTCCGCCTGCGGTCGTTCGTGCATGCGGGGAACCCCCGACAATCGATAGACGCCTTGGCCCAGGCAGACCATCGCCGCGAGAAAGCGGGCCGCCGTCCCCGCATTGCCCACGTGGAGTTCCAAAGGCGCTTCCGCGCTGCCACCCCCAGGAATCCGTCCTCCCAGTCCACGCACCGTTATCGACCGATTGGCCGCCTCCTCCGGGTCGTGCCCCACCGCCACTTCGAATCCCAGCCGACTCAGGCAATCCGCCATGACCTGGGTGTCCTCGCTCCACAAGGCCCCGCGCAATGTCATGACGCCGTCGCCCAAGGCTGCCAGAACCAGGGCCCGATTGGTGAGGCTCTTCGAACCAGGCACGGTCACGGTCACCGGGGCCGACAACGGTCCGGCCACCGGTTGGATCTCAATCAAGGAGGGAAGCGACACGAGAGGGGAACGTGCGGTCTCGATGGAGGTCTTTGGATGGGAAGAGGTCGATAGATGCGGAACGCTTGGAACTACTCGGTGTCCGACTTTCCGCCCTCGCCGATCCAACCGTCCCGACGTTCCTTGGCCACGCCAAGGAACGCTTCGATAGCCTCGCCGTCGCACTTCTCCAGTTCGGCGCGCAACTCCCCGAGGCCATGCTGAAATCCATCCAGGGCGGCCAGGATGGCTTCCCGATTGGCCAAGGCGATGTCGCGCCACATTCCGGGAGAGCCCGATGCCACCCGGGTCGTGTCGCGAAAGCCCGCCGCGCAGAGTTGGCGCTGCTCCAAAGGGTGAGAAGGCGACAGAATGAAGCGGGCAAGCGTCGCCGCCACCAAATGCGGCAGATGACTGCTGCGGCTGACCAATTCGTCGTGCAATTCCGGCGCCAGCGTCACCACGCGGGATCCCAGGGCCTCCCACAATTGAACCACCTGGATACCCGCCCCAGCGTCGCCGGCAAAGGTCGGCGTGACCACCGAGACGGCGCCTTCGAACAAATCCGCGCGCGCTGCCTCGACGCCCGATCGTTCCGAACCCGCCATGGGATGGCTTCCCACGAAGCTACCTCCGGCGGCGGCCACCGGCCCTTCCAGGCTCGCCACGACGCTGGTTTTCACCGAACCCACATCGGTTACCACAGCCCCGCGCGCCAGTGCTCCCGGGAACCGCGCCACCAATGGCGCCATTTGGGATAGAGGGGTGCATAACACTACCAGCTCCGCGCCGCGCAGCACCTCGGCGAGATCCAGACTGACCTCGTCTACCGCACCGGCTTTCTGGACGGCCTCCAGGGTTTCCGGGCGCCGCACATAGCCGTGCACCGCCCCGGCTAATCGCCGGTGGCGCAATGCCATGCCAAGGGATCCTCCCAGGAGTCCAACGCCTAGAATTGCCGCTTTCCGCCAGTGCACGGGCGGGATTAACCAAAATGCCGGGGCCGGAAGCAAGGACCGCTGTTCCGCCGTGGGCGCCCACTTCTAGGCGACACAGGGTTCGAAGCGCCCTTGCAGCGTATTCTCCACCAAGTCCGCCGCGCGGTTCAGACCTGAGCTGGCCTGGATGGCGCGCTGCATCCGTCGCGCCGACTCCCGGTAGCGCGGCTCCTCCAATACCCGCTGAACCACCTTCCGCAGACGCTGCGCGTTCAGGGACCGCAGGGACATCCATTCCCCGACACCATGATGTCGAATGCGCGCCGCCACGCCGGGCTGATCGTTGGTCACCGGAAGCGCCACCATCGGCACGCCACAACTCAAGGCTTCCAACGCGGTGTTCAACCCCGCATGCGTCATCACCAGGGAACTGCGGGGAATCAGTTCCGTCTGCGGCGCATACGGCACCACAATCGGGTTCCCCGGCCAGTCCGCCGCGGTCTCGGCGTCCGCTGACCCGAGTGCGATCACCAATTGCGCCTCTAACCCCACACAGGCCTCCGCCATCGTCCGGAACACCCAGGTCAATCGATTCTGCAATGTCCCCATCGACGCATAGATCAAGGGACGTCCATCGAGGCGATCGTAGGGGAACGACTGGCGCTCGCGCGTCGATGGGCGAATCCAGGGTCCAGTCAGATGGAAATGCGATGGCAGACGGCGCCCGGGAAACTCGAACGCGGCCGGCACCTGAGACAGCACGGCGAGCGACGAATCGGATCCCGACCATGGTGTCAGGAGATGCAGTCCCCATTGGCGACGGACAAGATTGAACGGCCGAAAATAGGCCGCGATCATGGGGGCGAAGGTGGAAAGGCAGAGCGCGTTTCTCACCCGCCCCCAAGGTCCCGGCCAATGCGGCAGGGAGGTCGAAAAGGGCGGCACGCTCACGTCGGCGTGAACCGGCATCGCATGGCACAGGGTGAGGTAGGCGAGTCGTTGGCGTTGGGCCACCGAAACCGCGCCATGGGATACTTGGTCGATCAGGGCACCCTCGGCTCCCCATTGCTCCAACTCAGGCCCCAAATGATCCATCATGGCCAGGCCCTCCTCCCTCAGGCAGCGAAGGATCCAGCGCATCGCGGCGCGGCCGGTTAATTCTCCCTGCCGCTTCATCCAGGCGGGAACGGTCCCGACAGGAAATCGGTCGGGCGCGATGGGACGGAACTCGAATCCCGCGGCCGTCACCCGTTCCCCGCCGTCCGCCAATCCAAAGAACGCCACTTCGTGTCCGCGATCACGCAGAGCGCTCGCCAAAGCGAGCGCCGGATTCAAATGCCCGCTGATCGTCGGACAAACCAACCCAAGCCGCAGCGGGCTTCCCATGCGAGTCAACCGGTTCATGATCGTCAGTCTTCCTTGTCATCTACGCGTTCCACCCCGGATTGGATGCCCAATCGCCCGGGACGGGAGCGTTCGTTCCCAGAGTCTCCTTAGCGCCTGACGGCAACCGCGCCGCTGGTGGCCGTCTTTCGGCGATACACTCGGTCAGCGCTGCAAACGTAGAGCCAGGCGTGCCCTTCACCGGCAAACGCGCAGCTCACGGTCGACTTCTCCTGAGGCCGAGCGATCGATCCCAACGAACGGCCCGTGGAATCCAAAACCTGCAATCCCAGGTGCGACGTCACATAGACGCGCCCAGCGTCATCGGTGGCCGATCCGTCGCCGCCACTGTCGGTTTTACCGGGCGGCACGCGCAAGGTCGCCAGTCGCTCACCCCCGCGCACCGATCCGTCCTCCGCCAAGCTGAATTGCCAGACCTGCGTACCCCCGTACTCACTGACCCACAAAGACCGTTGGTCGGGACTCAACGCGATGCCGTTGGGCTTGTTGATCCCGCCCGCGACAGGGGGCGGACGCGACATGCGCCTCGCGGAAATGGGTACGCGAACCACCTGGCCGTCTTCGGTCTGGGTGAAATAGACGAACCCGGATCGCGACACCGCCAAATCGTTGGGTCGAACGTCGGTGGCCACCACTTCAATGGCGCGGCTCGCAGGATCCAGGCTGATGATCTGCTTCACATTGTTGGTTCCCGTGCCCTGAACGCAGGCGTAAACCCGACCGTCCGGCCCCATTTTCATCCCGCTCACTTTGGGTCCTTCCTTCAGCCACTCCACCGGCGCCCCGCCACGGGCAGGCGCGCGGTAGATGACGCCCTTGGGAAGGTCCGAGAAGTAGAAATTCCCTTCCGCATCGGCGCAGGCGCCGTCGGTGAACGCGTAGCCTTCCCCCACCAACTCCCAATTCCCAGCAGCGGCCATCTCCGGGAGTCCCTCGGTAACAGTCGGCGTCGCCGGTTCCATTGCCGTCCGCCAGAGCCAACGCAGGGAGTCGGGAAGTATGGCGCCGCCGTGTTTGGCGTTGTGCGCGCCATCGCCGAACTCAAATCGGAAATCGTAACCGGCGAACGCCAGCGAGGACGCCATCTCCTGATTTGCCAGCGGCCAGTTGCCGTGTTCGTTGTTGAGATCGTTGGCGCCGTCCTGCAGGAACACCCGGATCGCCTTGCGCGGAGTCTTCCGTAACAATGCCGGGTAAACGTGGCCTCCCCGGATGTTGACGAAGCTGCCGATGTGACTGAGCACGCGGCCAAACCGTTCCGGACGTTCCCAGGCCGCCGTCCACGCGCAGATGCCGCCGCTGCTCTGCCCACACAACGCCGTCATCCCGGGGTCGTCGCTGAGCTTGAGGCTCCAACGTCGCGCTACATAGGGAATCAGTTCCTCGATTAGAAACCGAGCATAGGCATCCCCCAAGCCGTCGTACTCGAGACTGCGATTGTTGCGATTGCCCCAACCTCCCGACGGCGGCCCGTTGGTGCCCTTGTGGCCGGGATTCACAAAAATGCCGATCGTCACCGGCATGGCCCCTTTGGCGATGAGATTGTCCATCACCACCGGCGCGCGCAGCGAACCGTTGGTGGCGATGTAGGAGTGGCCGTCCTGGAAAACCATGAGCGCCGCCGGTTTCGAACCGTCGTACTGGGCGGGCACATAGACCCAGCAGGCGCGCGTGGTGCCTTCGAAGATCTTCGATTCATTGAATTCGAACGATTCCAGTCGCCCGGTGGGAACGTTGTCGGCTCGGCCCAACGATTCAGGCCCCAGTTCGTAAGCGTCCACCGCCCACGCTTGAAGACTGGCCCTCCCCAATACCACCGCCAACCCCAACATTCTCAAGCCGCAACCCACGGCAGCGCGAATACCTTGCATAAGGTCGACTGTGCCAAAAGACGGGACCGTTCTGAAACCAGTTTTGTACCGCCGCAGTCGACCCGGGAATCGCCGAGGAACGCACGGCTCCCGAAAAAAGAACTTGCGAATTGCGATTCAGAAAGCACTTTACCGCGCCTTTGGCGGCCGGAACGGGGGCTTTCCCCCACCAGGAGGGATGCCGCAGACCGATACCCGGTTTGGCTTCAAATGCCTGAATTCAGGCGAGTTGGATTGTTTCACCATGTCGTTTACCCGATGGCTCACTGTGCTGCCCGCGGTCGTCTGCTGCCTGCGCGGCGGGGACCTCAAGGCGGCGTCTCAACCCTCGCCACCTCCCTATGGACAACAAGTGGTGGCGGCGGTGCTGATGGGCGAAGCCTGGGGCGAAGGAGTGGACGCCATGACCGCGGTCGCCGAGGTCATCCGACGTCGGGCCGATCTCAAAGGCATCAGTCCGCTGGCCGTGGTGGTTCAACCCAAGCAATTCACCTGCCTCAATCGTTGCAGTCCGGAAGACCTGATCCGCCGCTTTCAAGGCGAGCCCGATTTTCAAAAGGCCCTGCGCATCGCCCGTCGACTCTATAACCATCCGGCCTCGCTGCCTGGCCATTCACGCGGCGCAACGCATTTCGAGCGCGTGGGTACCCGGGCCCATTGGACCCGCGGCCATCGACCCGTCGCACGGGTCGGGCAACTGGCGTTTTATCGGATCACCGAGTAGCGGACGGCGATGGCGGAGATCGACCGCTCACCACCAAGCAGGGAAGAACGAAAACAGGGTGTGTTGCCACGGAGCGCACTGAGATCACGGAGAGATTTCTTAAGCTGCCGTTGTCCGCCACCTGCCTCTGTGGTCAGTGATCTCCGTGGCAACAACCTTCCGCCTCACAGCCTTCTCGCGCCCACTTCACTCCGTGCCTCTGTGCCTCCGTGGTCAAATACCAGCCATTCGTCCGCTATTCCAAAACCGCTCGGTAGAATCGCGACCGATGGGTATTGGCCGACGAGTCCGACCACACGGGACTCTCAGGAGTCAGGCGGGCGCCACTGGGTGATTGCCAATTCCCCTGACCACCCAAGTTCTCCGAGTACTCAACCCGAAACGAACGGCCATCCGCGTCGCGCAGCCGCAGCGTCGGCTTCTCGTCGCGACTCACTTCAAGGCGCGCGTTGGGAGCGGATCGAAGGATAACACCATATTCTCCCACGGCGTAAATCGAGCCCCGAAGGGTATTGATTCCGCGAAGCGGGAAAGGCTGCCCCGAAACTCGTCGATACCAATTCGAATAGTTCGCCGACAACCACATGTCTTCCGACCCGACCGCGGCGACCACGGTGGTCCCGAGCATCGCCATCCGCTCGACGGATGCTCTCGGCGTGGTCGGTCGAGGACTCCACGTCACACCGTCCTCTGAGGTACGAATGGCCCCGGAATCAAGCAACACAAGAGTCCCATGGTCCTCGGCGAGCTCGTTGAGGTAGACGCCGTTAGAAATCCGGTTCGAAGTCCAACTATTGGCATCTGACGATTGGAAAAGGTGACTCCTCGTCAGCGCCCAAAACCGAGACTTAAGATATTCAACCGACAAGAAGAGAAAACCGCCTCCGACACTCTGACTTCGCCAATTGCGCCCGTCATTCGACATCAGAAACGGTCCGCGCTCAGTGGCAGCCAAAAACATTCCATCACCATAGCAGACATCCACAATCGAGCTCATCGTCACTGCCTCCGCGGGAAACCAGGTGTGCCCGTCCTCGGAATGCAGGATCGTGCCCCCGGATCCGACGATCACACCCCTCGTCGGCCCACTGGCAATCGAAGCAAGAGGGTTGGTGGTTGGCGAAGGTTCCAACGTCCAGGAGGTCCCATCCGGCGAAGACACAATGGTTCCCCGATCCCCGACCGCAACCAGTGTGCCTCCCACATCGCCGATGGAGTAGAGTGCCTCATTGGCCGGCCCTCCGAGCGGTCGCCAGCCGGAATTCGTGGTGTAAGAGCGAACGGCGGTACCGACCGCGGCGAAATAGCCATTCGTCGATGGCGCCAACCCGGTAAAAGCAGATTTGGAGTAAAGAGGTCCATATGAACCGGTGCTCTGCACAAGTCCTTGTGACCCCACGGTCAATATCAAAAACCCGCTCCAGCCCGGCCCGGCGAAATAGTAGGTGGTGCCAACCACCGCGACCTGGCTGAAATTGCGACCCGGTCCCGCCGTCGCGTCATACAGACTCCAACCCCACGAGGCGGTCACCACCGTTCCGCCATCGCCGCAAGCCAACGCGGTTTCCCCATTGCTCGCCACTCCCCAAAGATCAGCACTCGTAGGCGAGTCATCTTCGAACCAAAGATCTCCATCAAAGGAAGACAGAATGGTTCCGCCCGATCCAACAGCAATGAGGCCGAGATCAGAGCCGCAAACGCCGTGGAGATCCGCTTCCGTCGGAGACGGCACGCGACTCCAGGACATCGAATCATGGGACGTGAGAATCGTGCCGTGTTTTCCGACGATGACCCAAGTCCCGTCGAGCGCCGCAATATCATGAACATCCTCGTTCGTGGGAACTGACACCGCGCTCCACTCCCCACCGCCTTCTGACACATACACCGTTCCCGCTTCGCCCAAGGCGAAAAACTTCGCCCCGACATCTCGAACCCCAAGGAACCGATGTTGGTTCGGGATCTGGATCGGAGTGAAATGAGTCCCATTCGTCGACCACGCCAAAGTACCATTGGGTGTCGTCGCCACAAATCCGCCGGGGCCGTGCGCCAATCGATCGATGACGAGAGAGGTTCCGGGATAACGGACGACCTGCCAGAAATCCACCGGTGCCGGATCAAGGATCGTCACCTGGACATCGGCACTCGAAACGACACCGAGCGCGTTGCTCGCCACCAAACGATAAAGGCCGGACATCGCCGAGGTGGGATGCTCAAGCGTGAGCGGAGTTCGATCTGCTCCCGGAATCGGCTGTCCATCCTTGAGCCACTGGTATTGAACCGCCTCGGAGGAAGCCGTCCACCCACCCAGTTGGACGGGTGTGTCGCTTCCGACGGTGAGCCCTTCCGGAGCAACGGCCCATCGGGGAGGCAGGTCCGCGATGGGCCCGGATTCGATGACCGTGCCGTTGTCCCCTGTCGCGACAAAGCCAGTTCCCAGGAAGGCGACCTCCCGAAGCCAATTCGTTCCCAGATTGGTGCGAGTGGTCCAGTTCAGCAGATCGATGGAGGTCGCAATCCCTCCGTTTTCGCCGGCGACGACAAACACTCCTTTCCCATAGCCGATGCTGGCGGGCTTAAAAGCACCTGCCCCAGTAAGACGTTGCATCTCCCAGTCAACCCCATCGGCGCTGACCACGAGCGCATCGTCCTTGACACCGATAAACTTGCCCGCCCCAAAAGTCAGACCCGTAAGACCCTTCCGGCTTCCCCCGCCCAACCTCGGTAAGGCCCGCGTGCCCCAGGTTCGACCATCGACTGAACTCAACAGAGCGGCCTGTCCTGCCGCAACAAACACGCCGTTCCCGAATTCCACCCGGTTAAGTGCCGGCCCATTGACGTCCAAGGCTGCTCGTTCCCACGCCACACCATTGGTTGAAACGACAATGACTCCGCGTTGGTCCCAGCCCACGTAGTCGAATCCCACGGCCACGAAGCCATTCGTGCTGGCGGCGACCTCGGTGAATGTCGCCGCAGTTAGTCGAGGCAGTTCCTCCCAGTCATTGGTTGAGGCTCGGGTCCAAAGGCGACCTTTGGTGCTTACGGCGACCGACCTGCCATTGACCCGTGCCACGCTGATGGGCGCAAAGCCGTTGGTCGTCCACAGCGGCTCCCATTGGGTCTGGTGCGACGCCCGATAGATTCCAGTCACGGTCGGCTCGTGAAGCTGGGCACTCGTCGAAACAAAACCTCCATCATAATACCCGGCCACCCATTCTTCGCTGCCATCAAGGCAAACCCGCCACAACGTATCCACCGGACTGCATCGATGAGTGGTCCAGGCTAATCCGTCCGGCGAACTGCCAATGAACCCGCCAGCGCCAACCGCAACCAACCTACCTTGAAACAAAGCAATGGCGTGAATTGGGTTCACCGGCGGCCGGATGTCAACCCAGTCGCCAGGGCTGGTCGAGGTGGCCACTTGACCGTAGGAGAGGACATTCCGGCCCGGACTGCCAGCGACGACATAGCGTTCTTCGATTTTGGCAGCGTCATAATACTCGTTGTAGCCCGCTGTTGCTGTCTGCCGCCACAGGGAACCGTTTGTGGACACCAGGATCGTATTCTCGCGACCCAGAGCAATGAAGTGGCCGTCAAGGAATCGGACTCCAAGAAGGTTTTGGCGGGTGCCCGATTCCGCCACTTTCCATGGCCCGCCGGCCTCTGAATAGATGATGGAACCGGAGGTCCCCACCGCGACCGACAAGCCACCGCCTTGAGCCACCGAGTAGAGATCATTCAAAACTCCGCTATTCAAAGAGCCCCATTCGGTTCCATTCGAAGAGATCAGCAAAGTTCCCCGAGCCCCGCAGATGAGTCCCTGTCCCGAAGCCCACGAAACACTGGTCAGCGCATTGGTCACGTTGCTGTTCACCGAGACCCAGGAATGACCGTCCTCCGAACGCAGGATCCGCCCTGAAGCGCCGACCGCCAAAAATCCCACCTCCGAATAACCAACATCGACCAGATCGCTTGGAATCCCCGAGGCCTCCGATTCCCAGATCTCGCCATCCGGCGACGACAGGATCGTTCCATTCCGTCCGACCGCCACCACGCGGTCCGCACTCGCCGCCACGCCCCACAAATAGGGAAGCGGACTTCGCTGAGTCCAAGTGTCCAACCCATCGGAGGCGGACGCGCCCAGCACCGAACATCCAAGAACAGCAGACAGAATCCAGAGACAGCGACCGGACGACATGGATTCCAAACTGAATCACTCCCAAAATGCGGGATAGTGTTTTGGGGTGATCGACGGCTCACCGTTTCACCCCAGTTCTCTGGCGGCTTTCGGGGGGGTGGGAGTAGCCATGGGCTTATCCCGAAAGGAGAAATCCATGATCCGCACGTTCACGCTCCTCGTCGTGCTCGGGCTCTCGTTCTTGCCGCAGACCGGCACCGCCCAGACGTCGTCCTTCCGCTGGGTCCAGACACTCGGCGGCACCGCGACCACACGCCTCGATTTCCTCAAGGTCGACGGTGACGGCAATCGCTATGCCGTCGGAACATTTCGAGGTCATTTTTCCGCCGCCTCGATGACCCTCGATAGCGTCGGTGATCTCCCGAACGTGTTCATCACCAAAACCAGTTCGGACGGCCAGATCCTCTGGGTTCGCAAAGTCGTTCCCAACGACGACTTCAGCGTCCAGGACGTGGTTGTCGACGCCAACGGCGGTCTTATTTTGACCGGGTATTTCGAAAGCCGGGTGGCATTCGATTTGTCCGTGCTCAATTCGCGCGGGGCCGGCGACATCTTTCTCGTCCGATATGATCCCATGGGCAATGTCGCCTGGGCCCGGCAGGCAGGCGGCAACGTCCTCGACGTCGGATCGGCATTGCTGACCGACAACAATCACGATCTCTATCTGACCGGCTGGATCGGGATGAATCCGAGCCTCTCGATGGATCCCATCCCCAGCATCGCCATCTTTGGCGGCGGACTGGGGGGAGGCCCGATGGTGACCCTGCCCTCGGTGGTCAATACTGGGTTCCTCGCCAAATACGACCTGTCAGGATCGTTGGTCTGGGTCCAGACGGTTCCCGGCGGCGAAAGCACTCTGCTCAATTTTCTGCGCGGCACGAACAACCGCACGATCATCGGTGAACAGGGCGCCAAGAGTGTCCTGGTGCCCTTCGACGACAAAGGACTGAAGCCTGCCGTCTCCTTTGTTCCCATCTCCGGTGCCGCAGATTCGGAACACGCCCTCATAAGTTACGAACAACGCAGCATCGCCGCGATAGGCACCGTCGCGTTCGGCGGAAAAATCTCCATCGGCCCCGTTCATCTCGAAACCGACGCGTCCTCCTGGTGGTTCATGGGTCAGGACGCCATTTTCGGACGTTCCATGCTCACGGGTGAAATCACCTTCGCCCGCAACATGGATCGTAACCATTCGGTGACCTCGGACGACGCGGGCAATTTCTACATCTACTCGCCCATTGAGGACGGCGACGGTCGACTGGCCAAGCTGGATCCGATCTCCGGGAACGAAGTCTGGTCCCTGCCCACGCGGGGCGCCACGGTGAGAGCCGTCACGCCCTTGCCGGATGGCAGCCTGCTCGTCGGCGGCCACGGATCCGGCACGCTCGGTCTGGGATCCTTCACCATCAACACGGACGGCAATCCGGTGGTATTCATCGCCCGTGTCTCGGCGACTCCCATCATCGATTGGGTGCGCAACGCCGGCGGCGCCATCGCTCATGCCTCGGCTGAATCGGTGGCCGTGGATGCGGCGGGAAACCGCTATGTCGCCGGCTGGTTCCGCGGCGACCCGAGTTTCTCCGGCAACCCGCAGAAGAGTGTTCAGGCGTCGACGGATGGTTATCTCGCGAAGTATGACAAGACGGGAAATTTTCAATGGGTTCGTCCGTTTGGAGGAAAGGACTTCGACACCGCCCGCTGCGTGGCGGTGGACCGAGGCGGCAGTTGCTATGTGGCGGGTGAGTTCGACGGAACCGCGACCTTCGGTGGCATCAGCCTGGTGAGCAAAGGCTCCAGCGATGTGTTCCTCGCCAAGTATGGCAATGACGGGACGCTGCAATGGGTCCGGCAGGCCGGAGGTCCGGGCGACGATTACCTCGGCGACTTGCGCGTGGATCCAGGAGGCAACTGCTTTGTCACCGGCGCCTTCTCCCAAACCGCCGAGTTTGAGTCCACCTCCCTGACCTCCCGAGGGAGTTGGGACATCTTCCTCGCCAAGTACTCGCCGTCGGGTTCGCCAGTGTGGGTGAAACAAGCCGGGGGGACGCAGGATGATCGCGGCTTCGGCATCGCCACCGATCCCACCGGCAATCTGTTCCTCACCGGATTCTTCTCCGCCTACGCCACCTTCGGCACCCTGGATGTGAACGGTTACGGCGGCCACGACGTGTTCCTCGCCAAATACGACGCCACCGGCCAAGCCCTTTGGGTCAGCAAGGCCGGCGGTTCAAACACCGACAACGCCTATGGCGTCGCTCTTGATGCCAGCGGCAACTGCTTCGTCACCGGCATCGTAAGGTTCGCCACCGATTTCGGCGGCATCCCCATCACGACATTCGGTGGGTATGATGTCTTCGTCGCCAAATTCAGTCCCGCCGGAAAATGCGTTTGGGCCAAGGTCTTCGGCAGCACCACCAACGACGACCAGGCCGAAGGCATCGCCGTCGACCGCGACGGCAACTGTTATGTCACGGGCGAATTCCGGGCCTCGATCGCCTTCGGCGCCTTCGCGATGACCAGCCGGGGAAACACGGACGCCTTTCTGCTCAAGCTCGACGGTAATTCGGGCGAGGTGATGTGGGCCAAGCAGGTCGGTGGCATCGCGGAGGACTTTGGCTACAGCATCGCCATCGAAGGCGACCAGAACTGGGCTTGGGCCGGGATGTGCCGTGGCACGGTGGCCTTCGACCAGCAATCCGTAGTCGCCACCGCCGAGGACCTTTTCCTCGCCAACTCAGCCTCCGTGTTCAATCCGCGCCTGGTCGAGGCCAGCCCTGTCGAGGGCGTGCTCGGCAGCACGGTGGATCTGCCGGTCATCCTGAACGCCCAAGGCGACGAAAACGCCCTCGCGTTCACCTTGAGATTCGACCCGACCACACTCACCAACGTGACCGTCCTCAATGGCGACGGGATTCATCCGTCGAGCCTGACCCAATTGCTCGTGAACCCGTCCCGCATCTCAGAAGGTCGGCTGGGAGTCACCGCCGCCACCGATGCGGGAGTGGCGATCCCCGCCGGCGCCCAACGGATTCTGACCGTGCGAGCCACGATCCTGCCGGGAACCAAGGCGACTTCCGCCATCGTGGAGTTCGGCGATGACCTCCTCCTGCGGGAGATCGACAACACGAAAGGACAGCCACTGAGTTCCGACTTTTTTCCAGGCACGGTGAGCATTATCCGCGGTTACGAAGGGGACATCATGCCGCCCGGCGGTGACAACCAAGTCACTCTGACCGATTGGATCAAGGCGGGCCGTTTCGCCGCGAAACTCGATGTCCCTGTTCCCGGCGACGAGACCATCCGAGCCGATTGTTCACCCTACGTGATCAACGATGTGTTCCTCGGCGGGGACGGCGCGATCGGCATCGCCGACTGGATCCAAGTGGGCAGACTTGCGGCCGGATTGGATCCCATCCGACCCCAAGGCGGCCCGGGGCAAACCCCGAGTCCCGCCGCGACCCTTGTGAACGCCTCGTCCCCCAGCCGGCACTCCGCCGCCGCGCCCGTCACACGGCAGATCCTGGCCACACCGCTCCAACTCAGCCCGGGGGCATCCGGCGAATTCACGGTCGATATCCAGGCCTCCGGAGGGGAGAATGCCGTCGCGTTCAGCCTCACTCTCGACCCGGGACTGGTGGAATTTCTTGGAGCCTCCCTCGCTCACGACATGCGGTCGGGCACCCTCGTGCTCAACCCGAACCACTTGGGCAGCGGCCAACTCGGCGTCCTCGTTGCCCTTCCCGCGGACGCCCAACTCGAAGCGGGCCGCCGGTCGCTGGTCACCGTCCGGGTTAAGGCCACGGCGGTGCCCGGAAGTTGGACCAATGCTGTCGAATTCCTCGATTTCCCCGTGAAACGCCAAGTGGTGGAGGCTCGAGCCATCGAGTTGCCCGCGACGTACCAGGGAACCCAGCTCACCGTCGCTTCGACTCTTCCTCCATCCCCGCGCATCAGGGAAGTGCGACGAGCGGAGGGAAAACTCCAGTTCATGTCCGACGGATTCGCCACCGGCCCGGTGACTCTCGAGGTCTCGGACAATCTGCGGGATTGGGTTCCGGTCCCGTTCGACCGCAATTCCGACGGCGTCATCACCGTGAGCCTCGAAGTGGGCGCGGCCACCCGATTCTACCGCCTTGTCGGTCCATGACGCCCGCCCGGAGAACGGCATTCCCCTTCACCCGCCGCCCAACAAACGGCGCGCCATTCTCGCTGCCTCGGCATGATCGAATGCCTCAATGCTGCCCTCAATGCCAGGCAGTGCCGCGACCGACCCGGAGGTGAGGGACAGGCCGCGCAACGACTCCATGACGCGTTGAATGGCATCGAGCTCTCCGTCTTCGAGAGCTTTCACCAGATTCTCCAGCGCCACCCTTTCGGCGGCGGACATCACAGTGGCATCGCCCGGGGACGGCTCGGATGGCGCCATCACGGGCGCGGCATTCGGGGGCGGCGCCGAGGGCTTTCGCAATTCGGCGAGCAGATCGATACCCTCGAGAACCCGAGCGGCCTCACGCTCCAATTCATCCAGCATTCCCCGCAAGTCGCCTTGTTGAAATTTCAAGGCCAACTCCACGGTCTTCGCCAGACGGCGCAGTTCGTGCATGGAGAGATTGCCGGCGGCCCCGGCGATCGAATGCGCTAACCGGCGCGACTCGTCTCCGTCCTCCTCTTCCACCGCGGCGCGCAACTCTTTGAGTGTGCGACGCTGTCCCTTGGCGAACTGCATCAGCATTCCCTCAATCGACTCCCGAGGAAGTCCAAGACGCTGCACTGCGTCTTCGAGGTCCACCCC